>CALPGA020000047.1 GCA_943322985.2 Candidatus Finniella inopinata | reverse complement strand
CAATCTTTACATTTGTAGCGCTGTAATCCTCTAACATGGCCTGATTTTACGTATAATGTTGATGTGCATTTTTTACAATTTAATTCTGTCATGATTCCCTCCATGACAAAAATTATACCATCTTATCGTTCTTTAGTTAAGTGTCCCAATATTTCGTTAATGTAGTTCTAATTCTCGCCAATGCGCTGAGCTAGGCTTGCCTCTAGAAACACATCAATATCACCATCAAGCACACCTTGGGCATTGCCGCGCTCTACGCTTGTTCTGGTATCTTTTACCATTTGGTATGGTTGTAGTACGTATGAACGAATTTGGTGTCCCCAACCGATGTCAGTTTTTGAGCTATTGCTAGCGCTCATTTTTGCTTCACGTTCACGAAGTTCAAGTTCATAAAGTCTAGCACGCAGCATGGCATAGGCTTGTGCGCGATTACGGTGTTGTGATCTGTCGCTTTGACATTGCACCACAATGTTAGTTGGCAGGTGGGTAATGCGAATGGCGCTTTCAGTTTTGTTAACGTGCTGTCCACCTGCACCGGAAGCACGGTAGGTATCAATTCTTAAATCTTTTTCTTCAATTTGAATATCAATATTTTCATCAACTTCAGGGTATACCCATACGGAAGCAAAACTTGTGTGGCGACGCGCATTTGAATCAAAAGGGGAAATACGAACTAAGCGGTGCACACCACTTTCAGTTTTAAGCCATCCGTATGATCTGAATCCATCAACTTTGATGGTAATTGATTTTAGGCCAGCTTCTTCCCCAGGGCTTTCGTCTAAAATTTCAAGTTTGTACCCTTTGCTGTCAGCCCAGCGGGTGTACATGCGTGCTAGCATCTCTGCCCAATCCTGGGCTTCTGTGCCACCAGCGCCGGCGTTGATTTCAATGAAAGCATTACTAGAGTCAGCTTCACCTGAGAGCAGGCTTTCTAGCTGCAGTTTAAGAGCTTTTGCGCATAAGACGTCTAGCTCTTTTTCTGCTTCTGCTTCTGTGGAAATATCTTGCTCTGCTTCTGCTAACTCAATTAATGTTACGGCATCTTCAAGGTCTTGTTTTAAATCGGTGACTCGTTTTAAGGCTGTCCTTAGTGTATCGCGTTCTTTTAGGATTTTTTGAGCAGTAGCAGGGTCATCCCACAAAGTAGGTGATTCAGCTTGTTCATCAAATGTTTGCAGAGTTTTTTGAGCGGTGTCCCAGTCAAAGATGCCTCCGTAATAAGGTTAACGCTTGTTCAACCTGATTAACTTTGTGGATATGCTCGGCCTTCATAATAAAAATTCCAAGAACTAGTGAAGTTTAATGATTGTCAGTGTGACCACAATAATGGCTCTCGTGTGCTAATGCAACTATTGAGGAGGTGTTTTCTTGCCCTTAAAGCCTTTTGCCACAACGTACATTTCGGCAGAGTCTTGGCGACTTGAGTCAGGTTTAAAGTGGACAACTTTGGAGAAGTGAACTTTAAGCTGTTTTAACAATTCCCCTTCTGTGCCACCCCTTAAAACTTTTGCGATAAACGATCCATTTTTTGCTAAATGGTTGATTGAGAAATTAAGAGAAGCCTCTAGAAGATTAAATATACGTATGTGGTCAACGGCTGGAATGCCGCATGCTGCTGCTGCCATGTCAGACACAATAACGTCGGCAAGCTCTATGTGCTGTGATAATTGTTGTTGAATGGCTTCGTCTTCAAAGTCACCTTTGATGATCAATACATTTGGGTTACTAAATGGATCAATGTCTTGTAGATCAAGGGCAATTACTTTGCCTTTATGAGAAACTTTATCGGCAATGACCTGGGTCCAACCACCAGGGGCTGCTCCCAAATCAATAACAGTTTGTCCTGATTTTAAAATTTTATATTTTTCATCAATTTCTATGAATTTAAAAGCAGCTCTTGAACGGTAGCCTTCTTGCTTTGCTTTTCGCACAAAAGGGTCGTTAAGTTGGCGCAAAAGCCAATCACGCGATGACTGGGTTCGCTTCTTTTTTGATTTTAAGATTACGCGCCCAACTGGATTTCTCATGCATCACTTAACAGTTGTTTTTGTTTTAAAAGTGTTTGCAACTCTCCATTTTGAAACATTTCTCGAACGATATCGCATCCACCAATAAATTCACCTTTTACGTATAGCTGAGGAATTGTAGGCCAGTTGGTATAGTCTTTAACTCCCTGACGAAGAGTTGGGTCAATGAGCACGTTAACATCTTTAAATGGAATACTTAGCTGGTTAAGAATCTGAATAACAGTCGCTGTGAACCCGCACATGGGCATAGCTGCTGTTCCTTTCATGAATACGACAACATCGTTTCCTTTAACTAATTCGTCAATTTGTTGACGTGCGTCACTCATGAAATTCTCCCGAAATATAATTTGTTTTTATTGATAAAGCGTGAATATCATAGTCCTTAAGAGCAGCATAAACTTTTTGGTGTTGCTGTATACGACTAAGACCTTCAAAGGTTGTGCAGGTTATTTCCACTTGGTAATGATCATTGTCTCCTGCCGTATCGATAACAACAATTTTTCCACTCGGAAAGGCTGTTGATAGGCAATTTTCAAGATCAGATTGCAGAATTGGCATTAAGCGGCTTCCTGAATTGTTTCTTCTTTTTTTAAATACTCCAGCAATCCAAACCGGCGAGCTACTTCTGTGCAGCCAGTCCAATTGGTTCCAAGCCCTATGCTAGAATCTAGTCTTTCACCAGATTCAGCATCGATAATCGATGAAGAGTCCAACCCAAAAGCATCAATTAAAATAAGTTTTGTCGCTTCAAAAAAGTCAGCTGAAAAAACACGACCAAATTCCAGACAGTAATTTGCTAATCGCAAATTTAAAGCGGAAAATTGTCCAAGCAAAAAATCATTAATACGACGAATGGCACTAAATAATACTTCAAGTTCTTCTTCTTGAACCCAACCTAGAGCGTAAGCATGTTGAGGAGCAATAACTGTCTGAACGCCGTCTTTATTTTTTAAATATAACTCAATAATTGGTTCGCTAATCACCATGCCCGATTCTAGGTTAAAAAGCTCAGCCAAGGAATCAATAGCAATATTGTGTACACGAAAACGAAATGGCATTGGATCAGCCAAACGAACAAGTTGTTCTCGCATATTCAAGCGTTTAATAAGATGTGTTTCAACACCAATTTGATTTAAACGTTGCATTAGTAGTTCAGAAAAACGGTTATTCAATGCCCCATGAGCACTAGATGCTTGCAAATCTTCTTTTTGGTCAAGGCTGTCCTTGAAATACAAAACCAATGTTCCTGGTTCAGGGCCATCAAATAATATTTTAGTTCGGCCGTTAAATAATTCTTTACGGCGAGTTTGTTGACGAGCGGTGGTAAAATTTTGGACGTCTTGTGTCACTAGAGACCTCAACCAGACTGACATTACCTTACTTTACATATAGCAAGCCTATGCCCAATTTACAAGTTTTTCGTTGTATATCCACCATTTTGTGGGGATTTAGCACTATTTAAATTGAGA
>CALPGA020000046.1 GCA_943322985.2 Candidatus Finniella inopinata | reverse complement strand
CGACAAGAAGTGCTTAAAAATTAAGCAGTCATATAAATTAGTACTGATCTATCTGCCTAAAATCTGAACAATTCCCTCTCAAAGTCTCCGCGTATCCTTCAAATAAACCAAAATACTTATCTAGTCTGAAATTTTGCAGAGGGTTCTACATAGTTAAATTTTTTAGTTATTTTCACAAACATCTCATTTCTACATTTAAATTTTACAGATATAAAAAGACACATAGCAGCACGTAAACAATTCTTCAACTAAAGAACTATTTTACTTTATAAACATTAAAAAATCGCAGCTGTTACACTGCGATTCAAATTAGTCTACTGTTTGCTCAGCTAACGCACAAATCTCAACTTGCCACACAAGTGGTGCAGGATTGTGCCCAGCGTATCTGCAATGTCTTTTCGCTTAACTACTATATCAAGCATGCCATGATCACGCAGGTATTCAGA
The DNA here is from genome assembly GCA_943322985.2 of Candidatus Finniella inopinata. GTDB lineage: Bacteria > Pseudomonadota > Alphaproteobacteria > Paracaedibacterales > CAITNM01 > CAITNM01. The sequence goes on along the minus strand of CALPGA020000046.1, from coordinate 3,387 downwards.
ACGTTGAAACCCTTCTGGTAATTTCTGACGAATTGTTTCTTCAATAACGCGTGCGCCTGTAAAGCCAATAATCGCTCCTGGCTCAGCAAGGCTTATATCACCAAGCATCGCAAAAGAAGCGCTCACTCCGCCAGTTGTAGGGTCAGTTAGCAATGTAAGGTAGGGTAAGCCCGCTTCCTTGACCATTTGCACGGCAATTGTCGTTCTTGGCATTTGCATTAATGACAAAATACCTTCTTGCATACGCGCCCCACCGGAAGCAGTAATCGCCAGCATTGGGCTATGGCTTTTAACAGCCAGCTCTGCTGCTGTTACCATTGCTTGTCCAGCATAAATACCCATTGAACCACCCATAAATTCAAAGTCAAAAATGCACACAACTATGTTATGCCCCTTGATTTGCCCAAAAGCTACCAAAACAGAATCTTCATTACCAGTTTTATGACGATACTCTTTCAAGCGGTCAGCATAGCGCTTTGAATCTTTAAACTTCAGTGGGTCATGAATTGCTTTGGGAACGTCGTGTAATGTGTAATTTCCATTATCAAATAAATTCTGTAAGCGTTCCTTAACTGAAATGCGCATGTGGTTGTCACAATGGTGACATACACCTAAGTTTGCCTTTAAATCCCTATGAAACAGCATGTGCTCGCACCCGGAACATTTCGTCCACAGGTTATCTGCCACATCCTCTTTTTTGTTTATTAACGCCTGAATTTTAGGCTTTACGAAATTCGTGATCCAGTTCATACGTTTTCCCTAAAGAATGTGGGGAAAAGACTACCTTTTCCCCACCCATTTTACAACATAGATTTATGCTTCAGCTTTATTCAGCTGCTTCAGCATCTGCCTTCTTCTTTGTTACTTTTTTCGGCTTAGCAGGCGCAGCTTCTTTAGCTTCTGCTGGTTCTGCAGCAGCTTTTTTAGACTTTGCTTTGCTTAAAGCTGTACCCAAAATGTCGCCCAAAGTAGCTCCGCTATCTGATGAACCATAAGTTGATAATGCTTCTTTTTCTTCATCCATTTCACGAGACTTAATTGACAAGCTCACCTTACGAGATGATTTTTCAACTGCAGCAACTTTTGCATCAATTTTTTCACCTACAGCGAAACGGTCAGTACGTTGTTCTGAACGATCTTTTGCGATATCAGCTTTTTTGATATATCCACTTAGGCCATTTGCAAGCGAAACTTCCATGCCGCGATCATCAATTGCAGTAATTGAACAGGTTACAACGTCGCCCTTTTTAATTGATGAAAATGCATCTGCCAATGGGTCACCAGTAACTTGCTTCACACCAAGGCTTACACGCTCTTTTTCAGGATCAATATCAAGAACCTTAACTTTTAGCATTTGTCCTTTTGTGAACTGCTTTAGAGTTTCTTCAGTTGTTTCTTCCCAAGCAATATCGTTGATGTGAACCATACCGTCTAATTGGTCATTAATTCCTACGAACAAACCAAATTCAGTTACGTTCTTAATCACACCTTCGAATACGCTTCCAAGTGGGTGATCTTCAACCAATTTCTGCCATGGGTTGTCCATGCATTGCTTTAAGCCAAGGCTAATACGACGCTTTGACAAATCAACAACTAGCACAACAACTTCAACTTCTTGACCAACTGTCAAAATTTTACCTGGGTGAAGGTTTTTCTTCGTCCAGCTCATTTCAGTTACGTAAATTAGACCTTCAATTGCGGGTTGTAATTCAACGAATGCACCGTAATCCGTAATGTTTGTAACTTTACCTGTAACTTTTTGACCTGGCTTGTATTGCAAGTCAATATTTTGCCATGGATCTGATTCAAGTTGCTTCATACCCAATGAAATACGTTGAGTTTCTTTGTTATAACGAATAACTTGAACGTCAATTGTTTCACCAATTTTCAATACTTCATTTGGATGGTTAATACGACGCCATGAGATATCAGTCACATGCAGCAATCCATCCACGCCACCAAGGTCAATAAACGCACCGTAGTCAGTAATGTTTTTCACAACACCAGCTGCCACTTGACCTTCTGAAAGGTTAGCTACTAGTTCTGTGCGTGCTTCTGCACGTGATTCTTCTAGAACTGAGCGTCGTGAAACAACGATGTTGCTACGGCTCTTGTCCATTTTCAAAATCTTGAATGGTTGTGCGATGTTCATAAGTGGCATTAGGTCACGAATTGGGCGAATATCAACTTGGCTACCTGGCAAGAAGGCAATAACGCCATCTAGATCAACAGCGAAACCGCCTTTTACGCGTCCAAAAATTACACCATTTATATGTCCACCAGAAACTAGTGCTTCTTCTAAAATGTTCCAGGAAGCTTCACGACGCGCCTTTTCAACGCTTAGCATTGCTTCGCCATGACGGTCTTCTAAACGCTCAACATACACATCAATACGATCACCAACTTTTGCTTCATGCATTCCTGCACGGCCTGTGATTTCTTTTAGTGCAACGCGACCTTCGGATTTCATTCCAATGTCAATTGTTGCCATATCGTTATAGATAGTAATAATTGTGCCTTTAACAACCTTGCCCTCGAAAGTGCGGCTGTCTTGCATGAATTCGTTTAATAAATCTGAGAAATTTTCTTTGTTGGCTTGCATGTAAAGTGTTCCTGAAGAGTGGCTCGGGATATATAAAAAGAGCCGGTTAGAAGTTATAACTGAGGGGATTATGCCATAAATAGCATGATCTGCAAAGAAGTTTTAGAATATCGCTATGGTATCAGCCATAAATAAAATGATAATTTCACCAACGAACCTGACAAAATACTCAATTTATATATGATTGAACTATTGTAATTATAAAAAACAATGTTTATATATGTTGTGGAAACAAATTAAACACAATCGGAAGACATTTAATGAAAGACACTATTAAAATATTAAGCATTGCAATAGTTTCATCTACCGCTATTTTTTCAATGAGCGAAGGTGACCCTGTTGCTGAAACAGCTGAGCATACTAATGCAGCTTTGTTAGCAGCAGCTGCCCCACCACCTCTACATGCTTATGATAGAGAATTAGCAGCCACCTTAGAAGCTTTTTTAGCAGCTAATCCTAATGGCACTCCTTCAATGGCTAACTTAGCTGCTTTTGCTGATGCTAGAAATAATGGTGTCGATCTTGCCGCACCAGCTCATGTAGCTTCAGAGACGCAATCTGGTTAATACTAGCAATAAAACAAAACACGTAATCATAATACCATGGGCATTCCCCATGGTATTTGTTATTTCATTATTTTCGAGGATAGTCCGAGAGATGCATTTAGTTTGAAAGAAGCGTATTGTCTGTACGAAGAGATTTGGTGAGGACCGACTTTCCCAGCACTTAAGTGATAGTATCATAGGCGCAGAGCGGTTTCACGGTCGAGTTCGGGATGGGTTCGT
>CALPGA020000045.1 GCA_943322985.2 Candidatus Finniella inopinata | reverse complement strand
GCTTTTGGGGAGCGGCGGATCAGGTCTAAAAATGAAGTCATTATCAAACGATATACTTGAATTTCTTATGTCAAACTTACCATATCCCTAAATCTCCTTCACCCATTTATTAAACTTGCTTCAGGGGTTTTGCAGAGGGTTCTATATAAAGTGGCTCAACCATTTCATCATTCTGCAATTACCCAATCTATACCTTGCTCATTCGAATAATTATTACACAAATAGCCCAAGTCAATTTAAACAATCACACAGTATAAAACAGTAATTCATCCGATTTATAAACAAAAATATCTAATTAATACTATTTAGTTAAATGTTTATTAACTATTTTTACTTATAAATATTAATAAGCATGACAACTCATGAAAAGTTCGTGGTCGCGTTCTGCTGCATAGCAAGACAAATGAATTTCAAGCTGTTCTTGTTGATTTAAATAAAAATTTAATATTAAGGAGACTTTATTATGATTAAACAATTTAAACAAATGTTAGGACTAGCTGCGACCATAAGTTCATGCTTTGGAGCTACTGTTTACACTCCGGGATTTGAACTGGCCGATGGGTCTAGAATTGATATTATTCGCGTTGGAAGCGCTGGAAGCTTTTCAGCATATACCGACCCTAGCAAAAGTGTTAAGGCGCTTTATATAACACTTGTAGCATCAGGCACAACTGCAAAACCGAATAACGTTCCTACTTTTAGTACGTATACAGATACTGGCATGTTGCGTCATCTTCCTTCTACAATTAAAGACGTGTACATAATGGGCGATGCTACGGACTTTTCTACCCTTGTTTTAGGAAACTCTCTTCATACTTACTATAGCCCTGCTTATCGTCCTGCGGCTTATGCTTTACCTACACCTGCAGAAAAAACAACTGTTCATTTCTTGCTATCTCACGCTCCTGCTGTTAGTCCTCTCCTTTGGTTCCAAGGACCACTTCCGGCTGCATGTAAATTAGTAATTGAACCAGGTTCGGCAGATCCATTTATAAATACTGTATTGCCTCTAGCAGGCGGTAAAATTGTAATTGGTGCTCCTGTTGCTCCTGAAGCTGGTTTTTCTGATTTGTTAGCTGGAAGTTCAGGACCATGCCCAATTCAAAGGCATCCTAAATTATTGGTAGAAGACGCTCACGACAAAGCAGTTATGACACTAGCAGAAGCTACATCTTTCAATGATGCTGTTAATGGAATTAGTTTGGCTGGCGCATTCCCGGTTACTTTTTACAAACCTTCTGATCTTGTTGATCCTGCTGCTAACTCTGCGGAAGCTGGATACGTTGTTGGTGAACGTACCACACTTACACTTTTCGGTAAGCATGGTGTATTGCCAGAAGTAAACGCTACTCTTACTGCTGGAAGCACATCTAAGCTTGTAGTGGCATCAGCTGCTCCTAAGTTACCAATAGTATAACATCTATTTCTACAATCCTTAGTTGCTCCCTCATTTGTGAAATTCATAAATGGGGGAGCTCTCCATATTAGATGATAGTTAACAAAATAATTAAATATAAATTATTTATTATTTATTTATATTTAATTATATATTAACTTTTTTTCACTATTAATGTTATTAAGCATTGCTCGCGCAGATAATTCATGTTCAAGCACTGCTTTTCCGCAAGAAGTCATATTACTTAGGTGAATTTCCAAATTTGTTCTTGCTGAGCTTGGTAACAACTTAACATTAAGGAGATTCTATGATGATTAAACAATTTAAATACATGCTGGGATTTATCGCTACCATCAGCTCATACACTGAAGCAACAACTTGTTACTTTCCTGGGCTAGAAGGACTTGAAGAAAGAAGCGATAGCATTCGAATTGGCAGCTCAGGAGGATTTGAAGGTTTTACGATGCCAAGCTCTACATGCAAATCACTTTATATAACGTTTACAAAAACGGCATCACCAGTTGAACCCAATTCAATCCCTACTAATAGCTACAGAGGTACTGGAGATGCCCCTAAGCTTCCAAACACACTCAAAGACATTTATTTGATGGGAGATGCCAGTGATTTTCCAACCCTTGTTGTGGGTAATACACGCTTTGGCCCAGAGGCCCCTGCAGAGAGTCCTTCAACTTATGCTTTGCCTACACCTGCTGTGAATACTAACATCCACTTTCTACTTACCAGAGGACCAACCACAAGCCCATTACTCTGGTTTCAAGACACTCTTCCCGGTGGCTGCAGGCTAATTATTGAGCCTGGGTCTGCAGATCCTTTTATTAATGTTGTATTGCCGTTAAATGGTGGAGATATATTAATTGGAGCACCTGTATCGCCTGCGGTTGGGTTTTCTCACTTATTAGCAAGCATGACAAGAATATGTGATATTCAAAGACACCCTAAAGTGCCGGCCAGCGAAGCTTATTTAAAAGCTGTAATGACCCTACAGGAAACAACTGTTTTTCCAGGTCATGTAAATGGTATTAGCTTGAGCGGCGCGCATCCAGTTACGTTTGAAGCTAACTCGGATCTTGTAGACCCCGCAGCTAATTCTGCTGGTGCTGGGTATGTTATCGCAACAAAAAGAAAACTCGAGCTTTACAGTTCTCATGCACCTCTTCCGGCTATTGCATCTTACATGGAACCCGGGGGAACCTCTAAAATTATTGCGGTAAAAAAGGAACCAGAATTACCAATAACGTCACTAAAACGCGATAAAAGGTAAAAAGCTCTGTCATCACCCCGCGGCATGAGTCGCGGGGAATTTCACTATCGTCTGCTACCAACCAAACGAAGTTTTGCAAAAGTCTTTTCAACAAACAGTGCAAAAGCCCCATTGCCCATAACGTTGTGAAATGTCCCAAAGGGGTCATGCAACACGTACAAAGTGGTGATAAGGCTAACCATTTCCGATGAAAACCCCAAATGTTCTTTAAGTACTGGCAACACCACCAATAAGCTGGCCCCGGCTATACCAACGCATGCTAATTTCGCTATGCAAAAACCAATTACATAAGGAATAAATTCAATAAAGCTTGGTATAGGAACGCCACTGACTACCAATAGGGTGAGCGCCGTTAGGGTAATGGTAATGTCATCACCCAGCATGTGCATGTTTGAAGCCGTTGGAACAACCATGCGCGCAAGGGTTGGGTGACGTGCATTCTTTTCAGTGCATTCCAAGGTTACCGGCATAGTGACAGCTCCAGACATGGTAGAAAAGCCGGTAATACCCGCAGGTAACATATTGAAAATAAGTGACTTCATTGGCTTGTAACCAATACTGACCACCTTATATAAAGTCAGCACATACAAAAAACTAACCCCAACATTAAGAGCAAAAATTGGCAAATATTTCGTGTACAAAAACGTAAGCGTGTCTTCGCTGTTCATTTTCAACATGAAGCCCAAAACGTATAAGGGCAATATGGGCAAGAAGGCTTTTTTTAGGAACACACCAATTGAGACTTGCAGTTTTCGAATGCGTTCAACGAAGCTGCCCACAAACTTTTGCCCCTTAGCTTTCACGCAAATGAATGACAATACAAACGCTGCCAAAGCCACAAAGTCTGAACGCAAACCGTGTTTTATAGGCATGCGAAAATACGGAAGTACCGATGACGAAGCCTCAGCCATAGTAACGTGCACCGCCAGGTGGGGAATAACCACACTGCCAACGCCATAGGCAAAACACAAGGCCACTGCATTGGAAAGGCAAATTAGCCCAAGCAGTGAAAACACTAAAATGGGACCTTTTTCATCGGCTGAAATAAGGGCATTAAACATGTAAGCAAAAATCATGACGGGCAGAAAAAACAGCACACAATCAATGAAAAATAAACTTAAGGTATAAGCGCCACGTACCCATGCGTGGGGCAGCATTTCACCGAATATGCTGGCAAAAAGAATACAAAGCAAAAGCTGAAAGGGGGTTGAACGCAATAGCGACCCCATAAGGAATCCGTTTATTTCCGTGAATTTCCTATTTTATCATAGGGGGACATGCATCGCAATTTTTTTTGAAATTGAAAAATAAAACATGACACGTTATATAAATATTACAGAAACTTATATAAAGATGACATTGTGAAAACAATTAATCACTTAAGGAACCCTCTGCAAAATTTCAGACTAGATAAGTATTTTGGTTTATTTGAAGGATACGCGGAGACTTTGAGAGGGAATTGTTCAGATTTTAGGCAGATAGATCAGTACTAATTTATATGACTGCTTAATTTTCAAGCACTTCTTG
>CALPGA020000044.1 GCA_943322985.2 Candidatus Finniella inopinata | reverse complement strand
TTTCTCACTACACATGTTTTTGCGCAATGCTAAAAATGTTGCGGGTGAGCGTGCCGTGGCGTGATTGCCCTAGAGAATATGGTCCCTGGCACACCATATACACACGTTTCAAGCGGTGGAGCGAGAATGGATTGTTGTGGAATATCTTTTTTGAGCTAAAACAAAACAAAATCATTGAACTGGATATTGTGTTCATGGATTCAACTACCATTAAAGTTCATCGCCACGGGTTGGGGGCCGTAAAAAAAAAGAGGCCAGCAAAACATTGGCAAGAACGTGGCGGGTAACGGCACGAAGATACATGTGATTCTAGCTAAGGATAAGCCAATCAGCATTCAATTAACGGGAGCAAACACTCATGACTCTGATCCAGTGATTCCCATGTTAATTCACCTAAAAAATACGGGAATCAAAAGGTTTGTTGCAGATAAAGGGTATGATGATGATAAAATCAGAACAGCCTTGGCTGATCTTAAGATTAAGGCGGATATACCTCCAAGATCGAATCGCCGTGAACATCGATTCTATGATAATTCAATTTACAAATGGCGTTGGAGAGTTGAAGCTTTCTTCGGGAAAATCAAAGAAAATAGAAGGATTGCGTTACGTGTTGATAAGCTTGACGTTACTTTCAATTCTTTCATAGCGCTCGCTTTGATCAAAAATCTAGTTTGTTAACAGTTCCTAATTACAGCCAAGCTTCAGACATTCAACTGGCAATTGTAAGCTCAGATTCACTTAAAAACCTGCACGAATCAGGCGAGCAAGCGATGAGCGTAATTAGAAAAACCAAAGCATTTACAAAGGTGCATATTGATAAAACCCAAAATACAACCGCCCAAAAATGTACAATTCACCCGTATTTAGCTCAAAAGTTCAAACTCAGTCGGGAAGACATTTTAGGGAATATTGAAATTTATTTGAGCGGCAAAAAACATCTGAATTTCTTTAAAGATAATCAAAAATACCCTGTGAATCTACATACAGAGTCTTTGGATCAAGACCTGAACAGAATATTTATTCCTAACGATGAAGGCCAGTTGTTTTCCCTAGGCACTGTAGCCGCCATTACCCAAGAACAAATTCTAGAGCCCATACTACATTTAAACCAAAAACGCATGATGCTGGTCAAAATGACTGCGAACCCTGAAACAAATGTGGAAAAAGAAAAGCATGCTGTAATCAATAAACTAAGAAGAACGCTGGTAAACCAAGAAGCTTTTGGATGGCTAGATAGCGACACAGTAAGCGCCAGTAATCATGAACGTATGATCGTGCTGTTTCTAACCGCATTGGTGTTTATATACGCTATATTATGTATTCAGTTTGAAAGCTTTTTCGATCCTGTCTTAATTTTGCTAACGGTGCCGTTTGCAACATTTGGTGGATTATTATGGGTCTGGCTAAGTGGACAGACTTTAAATATTTTCTCTCAAATTGGTTTAATCACTCTTATAGGCTTAATTAGTAAGCATGGTATTTTACTGGTTGAATTTGCCAACAAAGCCCATGGCGAGAATGAGGATTGGAGCTTAGCTTTCGAACAATCCGTTAATAAGCGCTTCAGACCAATTATGATGACTACTGCTGCCATGGTACTAGGTTGTATCCCTTTAAGCCTAACGTCTGGTCCAGGAGCCGAAATTCGCCAGTCCCTAGCGGGGGTCTTAATAGGTGGGTTATGCTTTGGAACAATCAGCACTTTGTTTTTGTTTCCAAGATTAGCTGCGTTTGTAAAAAAAATTTCTTTAGATAAATTTCATCTATTTTTTAAGAATATAACAACAAATAAATTTTTAAATTTGTAACTTTAGTTTTAATGCGTTAATGTTTATAACTTTGTTTAAATATTTTTAAAATTATGATTTCCTTAAAAAGTGCAGCCTTGTTCTTTTTGACTATTGCTCTTAGTTCTTATTTAAGTGCATCAGCGTCAGCTGAAGATTCAGCTTCAGACGAATTATTTATCTCTCAAACCCAAAGGGTAACTAAAGATGCTTTGGGTAAGCTGAATCAAGCAATTAATTCCAGAGACTATAAAGCAGGTAGTGAGTGCACAGAGACACTTTATTCTGCAATTAATGCGATTTTTCCTTCTGGAGCAAATATAGACCCATCAATACGCTCATATTTGCATGATATTAGACATCACTTAACTTTTTTAACAGATTCATTTACCGAACAACCATCAATAGAACTAGAAAATATTCAAACTGCGGGATTTGAATTTTTAAGCATCCTAATTCCTAAAATTTTTCAAAACACATCATCTCATTTTCTTTAAAAAAAATTTCCACTATTGTTGGAAACACCATTCATTTAAGCGCATACTATGCGAAACAGAATGCTGTTGAATTTGTCTATAAACCAAGCGCACAGTTAGAAAAATTTATAGTAACGGATGAGAACACTGCCTTAGCAATTAGACGAGTTCTTTTTAATTTACTACACAACGCGGTACACTATACATCTAACCAATCAGAAACACGCCAAGTAAAGCTTCACATAACCATAGCTGATAGCATAGACAGTAGACTTTCATACGCGCAATTTATTATCATCGATTCCGGCGTAGGGATATCATCAGATGATTTTAAAAAATTATTCACGCAAGGATTTCGGGGCAGTAAAGAAAAAGTATTTACTGGTTCTGGAACTGGTTTGGCTACTTGTAAAAAATTGATAGAAGAGATTAAAGGGGAGATATGTTGCATATCTTTCGGGGAAAATAGTGGTTCTCTTTTCTGGTTTACAGCACCAGTCTTGCTTGATGAACCGCCTGTCGCTGTGACATCATCGATTATTGAAAGAAAAAATATTAGATCTTCAAATATGAAAGTGCTTATTGTTGATGACGCCCGTTCAGCACGAAGAGTCTTGGCAAATGCTATGAAAAATTGTGGCATTGGAATACTTGAAAAAAATATTGATGAAGCAGAGGACGGAGAGAAAGCTCTAGAAAAAAATATTGATCAATATGATTTAATTTTGATGGATATGGAGCTAGGGCAAAAAAAAACGAATGGGTTACAAGTTACGCGGGCAATTCGTGCGAAAAATATAAAGCAACCTGTTATTTTTTCTATCTCTGGTGATACTGATGCTCAATCAATGATAGATGCGTCAACCGCCGGGATGGATGACTTTTTCTCAAAAGGAACAAAACCTGAAATGCTACTGATACTTTTAGAAAAGTATTTTCATTTTGAAGTATCACCTGCATGATTGGTTTGATAAATGTAATAAAAAAACAGGCCCCAAATTGAGGCCTGCTTAATAGAAGATGGATTCCCGTTTTCACGGGAATGATATAGTAGGTGGATTAATAATCCATTCCACCCATACCGCCCATGCCACCCATACCACCTGGCATGCCTGCAGGAGCTGAAGATTTAGCTTCAGGCTTTTCCGCAATCATTGCTTCAGTTGTAATAAGTAGGCTTGCAATTGACGCCGCATCTTGAAGTGCTGTACGAACAACTTTAGTTGGGTCAATAATACCAGACTTAATCATGTCTACATATTCACCACTTTGTGCATCAAAACCATATGAGAAAGTATCATTGTCAAGGATTTTACCTACAACGATTGACCCATCCGCACCTGCGTTAATAGCGATTTGACGACATGGAGTTGTTATTGCTTGGCGAACAATGCGAATGCCAACTTCTTGGTCGCCGTTAGCGCCCTTTAAGTTTTCAATAGCTTTTAGGCTGCGAAGTAACGCTACACCGCCACCAGGAACAATTCCTTCTTCGATGGCTGCGCGTGTTGCGTGCATAGCGTCTTCAACGCGGTCTTTGCGTTCTTTAACTTCTAGTTCAGTAGCACCACCAACACGGATAACAGCAACACCGCCGCTAAGTTTAGCTAGGCGTTCTTGCAATTTCTCACGGTCATAGTCAGAAGTTGTTTCAGCAACTTGCGCGCGAATTTGTGCACAACGAGCTTGGATTTGGTCTTTACTACCAACGCCATCAACGATAACAGTATCATCTTTGCTGATAACAACTTTTTTAGCTGTACCAAGCATTGAAATGTCTACATTTTCAAGCTTAATGCCCATATCTTCAGAAACAACAGTACCACCAGTTAGGATAGCAATATCTTCAACCATTGCTTTGCGACGATCACCAAAACCAGGAGCTTTCACTGCAGCAACCTTTAGACCACCACGTAGCTTGTTTACAACCAATGTTGCAAGCGCTTCGCCTTCAACATCTTCCGCAATAATCAATAGTGGACGACCTGATTGCACAACAGTTTCTAGAACTGGAAGCATTGCTTGCAGACCTGAAAGTTTCTTTTCAATAATAAGAATATAAGGATTCTCTAGTTCACAAACCATTTTTTCAGAATTGGTCACAAAATATGGAGAAATGTATCCACGGTCGAATTGCATACCTTCAACTACATCAAGCTCAGTTTGAAGTGATTTTGCTTCTTCAATAGTGATAACGCCTTCTTTACCAACTTTTTGTACAGCTTCAGCAAGCATTAAACCAATTTCACGTTCGCCGTTTGCAGAAATGGTAGCAACTTGTGCAATTTCTTCATTTGTAGAAACTGGACGGCTATTTTTCTTTATGTTTGCAATAACTACTTCAACAGCCATATCAACGCCACGCTTAACGTCCATTGGGTTCATGCCTGCAGCAACGGCTTTAACACCTTCGCGAACAATAGCCTGAGCCAAAACAGTTGCAGTTGTAGTACCATCACCAGCTAAATCACTGGTTTTGCTAGCAACTTCACGCAACATTTGAGCGCCCATGTTTTCAAAGCGATCTGATAATTCAATTTCCTTAGCAACTGAAACACCGTCTTTAGTGATGCGAGGAGCACCATAAGATTTTTCAATTACAACGTTACGACCTTTTGGTCCAAGTGTTACCTTTACCGCATCGGCCAAGATATCAACACCGCGCAACATTTTGTCGCGAGCGTCTGTATTAAAGCGTACTTCTTTTGCAGCCATGTTATATTCTCCTTAAATATATGAATTGAGTAGGTTAAGCAGCTTTTTCAATGATGCCCATGATGTCAGATTCCTTCATCACTAGGTAGTCTTGGCCATCAATCTTAATTTCAGTGCCTGACCACTTACCAAATAACACGCGATCGCCTGATTTTACGTCCAAAGCAACAACACTTCCTTGCTCGTTACGTGCACCAGATCCAACCGCTACAACTTCGCCTTCCATAGGCTTTTCTTTTACTGTGTCTGGGATAATGATCCCGCCAGCAGTTTTTGCTTCTTGTTCAATGCGTTTGACCATTACGCGGTCATGCAAGGGGCGAAACTTCATATGCTTTCTCCTTAGTTTGATATAGTTTTACAATTCAAGATTGGCTTGTTAGCACTCAATCTTTATGAGTGCTAATCTAGCAAAAACACAGAGAGTGTCAAGGAATAAGATTTAGTTACTTAAATTTTTTTTGAAAATTCCAGAATTCATTAACCATTTATTGACGAAACGGATAGCGGCACAGAAACTAATTTGTTTTCTTAAGCTTTTATTCACGATGTTTGTGCATTGTGATGGATGTAATTATCCCAGATGCTAAACCTCCGCTTCTAGCGGAGGAATCAAAGTGTTTGACATAAACTAAAGATTTCCTAGATTCGAAGTGCTGCTCAAGGCACAAGGAAGAAAGGAATTAGAAGAATGCCAAACACAAACCATTTAAATCATAGTTCTTGGGAATGTAAATATCACGTAGTTTTTACACCAAAATACAGAAAGAAGGCTATTTTTGGTTTAATCCGAAGGGATTTGAAAGATGTATTTCATCGATTAGCAAAACAGAAGGAGTGTGTAATTGAAGAAGGGTACTTGATGATAGATCATGTGCACATGCTCATATCAATTCCGCCTAAACATTCAGTTTCACATATAGTGGGATTTTTGAAGGGCAAGAGCTCTATATGGGTAGCGCAAACTATAAATAATCGACAGAAGAATTTTGTGGGTCAAAAATTTTGGGCTAGAGGATATTTTGTCAGTACAGTAGGTGCAGATGAAAAAATGATAAGAAATTACATCCAGAATCAAGAGTCAGACGATAAACGAACAGACCAACTAAACCTGTTTGACAGGTAAAAAGGTAACATCAATCCGCTTTGAGCGGTTCATATTCAAACTCCCACTTCTAGTGGGAGTGATTGGCT
>CALPGA020000043.1 GCA_943322985.2 Candidatus Finniella inopinata | reverse complement strand
GCTTTTGGGGAGCGGCGGATCAGGTCTAAAAATGAAGTCATTATCAAACGATATACTTGAATTTCTTATGTCAAACTTACCATATCCCTAAATCTCCTTCACCCATTTATTAAACTTGCTTCAGGGGTTTTGCAGAGGGTTCTATATAAGTATCACAAACGATCACAGAAAGATGTATTTATGAAAATAATAAAAATTCTAGCAATGGCTTTACTAGTTAATGGTGCTATTTGTTCTGCAGCAGAATTGATGACAAAAGAACAAGAATTCTTAAGCAGAATGGATCGACATTTCACAAGCGGAACATTAAATCAACAAATCGTTGGCGAAGAATTGATGGTAGCAGTGGAATCTAGTGAACTAGGCATTCTAACTTATTTATTCAATAGTTCAACCATTCCAGCAGATGCTCGCCTTACACAACAATGGTTAAATCACGCATTAGCAACGGCTGTATTATTTGCATCAGCGCCTGCTGATCAAACTCTCTTAGATAACGCTCAAATTTTCATTGATCGTTTTTTGTCACTTATTCCAAATCAAGATGATCGCATAGACATAATCGATGGCGCATTTATTAGAGCAACAAGCATGCTGAATGAAAGGGCTGTGCAATATTTCTTAGCAAGACTTGATCCCAGAGTACAAGCTGTAGATGAAGCTTATGAAGCACTTCAATTACGTGAGATAACAGAAGAGGAAGAAGCATATCGTATGTTTCAAGGATTTGATAAACCTATAGAAACATGCCGTCAAAATATACTTATCTTGTTAGCACCAACTGCTAACAGAGAACCCCTTGGTAAATAACTTTGAAAAAATCCACAGGGCAAACACCCTGTGGATTTATCATAGAACCCAATCCGCACTTCATCACAAAAAAACGTAAATTAGCCAAACTTTTTTGGATGGGCTTTTTTGGGTTCCGCGTAAAATAAGGTTATTACCCTAAAAATATAGGCACAAAATGTTGCATAGCTTGAAATGGACGTTTGAGCTAAATGCCCTTTGGCTTGAACTTGCGCCTTTTCTTACAAATTTTTTACAAGAAGTACTTCAGCAAAAAGAAGCAGAGATACATGCCAAAAGCTGGGCGCATAAGGCGAGGCCAGAACAACAGGAACCCAGCCATCAGCCCTGGAACACTTGGCTAATATTGGCGGGGCGTGGCTTTGGCAAAACCCGAACTGGCGCTGAAACCGTGTGGAGTTGGATTAAAACCAACCGTCACAAACGCATTGCCCTGATTGGCCAAACAAGTATTGAAGCGCGCATGGTCATGGTTGAAGGGGAAAGCGGACTGTTAAGCGTTGTGCCACCTGACCAGATTAAGAAATACAGCAAGGGCGATGGCGTTATTGAATTTCACAATGGAGCCAAGGTGCAAATTTTTGGGGCAGACCATTATGAACGTCTACGAGGCCCTCAGTTTGATGGTGCCTGGGTAGATGAACTGGCCAAATTCAAGAAAACGGAGCAGTTTTGGGAACAACTGAACCTTTGCTTACGTTTGGGTGCTCACCCAAAATGCATAATTACAACAACGCCCCGGCGCAACCCAGTGCTGACTCAGCTAATGGGCGACCCTGAATGCGTGGTCACTCGCGGATCAACCTTTGATAATGCTGCAAATTTGGCAGCGGGATTCCTCAAAAATTTGAACAAGCAATTCGCTGGCACCAAGCTAGAGGCGCAAGAAATTTACGCGCAAATGATTGATGAAACCGCAGGGGCACTTTGGACCCCCGATAAAATTGTTTACGAGCGCCCACCCAATAACGACTGGCTGCGCATTGTAGTAGCAGTTGACCCGGCTGATACCAACAGTGAAACCAGTGATGAAACCGGCATTATAGTCATAGGCCTAAATGCAAACCAACAAGCATATGTGTTGGAGGATGCTACTTATAAAGCAGCACCATCGGAATGGGTGAAAAAAGTCGTGGCGTTGTACCATCAATACCAGGCCGACCGAGTCGTAGCCGAGGTTAACAAAGGCGGAGACATGGTCAAAGATTTGCTAATGGCTTGTGACCCGCACATAAGCTACAAAGGCGTGCGCGCAACCCGGGGCAAGGCGCTTCGGGCAGAACCTATTGTAAGTTTATACGAACAAGGCAAAGTAAAACATATTGGCACCCTGCCCGCTTTGGAAACCCAATTGTGCACTTGGGTGCCGGAAGCATCGGCCAAATCCCCCGATCGGCTAGATGCCTTGGTGTGGGGACTGACTGATTTGTTCTTATCAGGCGAGGCGACGCACCAGTATAAGGTTTGGGTGTAGGGTTTTCATTGATATTATCCACTGGACCCTACGATCAAGCCGTAGGGAAACTAGCGAGAGAGTCCGCTCACCCCCCAAGTTTTTCTATGGCTTGACCATAGAATCCAGTTTTATAAATCCTGATTTTACCCACTGGATCCCGACGCCCTCTGACGAGGGCTCAGGATGACAGTTTGGCGAAGATTAAGCCTTCACAAATAAAGAAGTGAAGCCTAAAGAAACATTTAAGCAGTAATGTCTGCTAATTGTAGAGCAGCCACTATAGTAGCAACGTCTGCATCAGAACCAGCATCTTTTATAGCTCCTTGCAAAATTGAGTAGTACTTGTCAGACGTAGGCGTAAGAGCCTTTAATGCTTTTAAAATCTCTAACCCTCCTGTTTCTCTACGCGACCTTACAAAATCAGCAACAAATTCCTTTTCGATGCTACGCACACACGCAAATACTTCATCAAATTTTGGCAGAAGATAAATAGCATTACGTAGCATTTTTGCATTCGCTTCTGCTTTGTTTTTGTATTTTATAGAATTAAAAGCAGGAACTATATGTCTAGCAATACTTCTTTGGCTTATTTCCCATGGCGTTAAATCTATATTCATACCCTCAATAACTAAATCAGCAGCTACGCTTTGAGGACATACTGTACGATCTGGATCAAAAAATATACACGATGTATCATCAAGCATAATCATATTCAGCCCCATAAAATTAGACCATGGATGTTTACCATGATATACATTGATGGCCCCGATCCACTTTAGAAAGCCTTCTATTCCAGGAGTTGCACCAAACATAAAACCTTGATCAAACGAAAAATCTCTAGAATCTTCACTTTGCTTTATGTAGCATAGCGCACCTGGTGTTAACGCACTTCTCTCGTCATCACTAAAGAACGAAGAAAAAAAGTGCTTCCTACCTGTAGGTATAAGATTCGTTAATTCCAGTTTATTATGGCCAGAGCCAGATGCATTGCCACTAAGCATATTACATACTCTATTGAACAAAGCATCGTCTGCTAAAACCGACCTAACACCGTGTAAGCGCGCTAAATGAGTTGCTAAAGTGCAATCGACAATATACTTACCTGCTGCAGGTACGGTCAGCAATGAATCAAGCGCTGCTGAGAATTGTACGTCCTTTTTTATATATGTAACAGCCACATAGTCGCGATCTGGCATCTTTGCTAGCTCAAAAAAATCAGTCGGCAAATGCATTGCATTTTCATGCATTTCTGGATAACGACACGTTTTGTTAATCCCTTCCATATATGCTCGCATGCCATCAAGATATAAATCTTGCTGTGGACGATTAAGACCATATTCATTCAAATCACTACTAGCATCTGAAGATGCACTACTAGCACATGCACTTGAAGAACTAGCACCAATACTTGCAGCAAAGCCAGCGTTCATAAAAAACGTTGCGATTAGAAATAAAAAATTAAAGCGTTTCATAGTCGTTCCTATTATTTTGTTGTTGAATAGATTTTACATATAATTAAGTAGCAATAAAATTGCAATATATTATTTCATTTTAAGAAAAAAATAACGGTCACTAAATTCTATTTAGTCATTTATCGTTAAAATAATATGGTTTTGCGGTAGACCTATAAAAATGTCGCAAGATTTGAAAACGCAATTTTCTACACTTGAAGCTTGGACCGCTATTTTAACAGCATTCAGTGCACACAATGATGCCCTTAGTCCCTTTGCACAAAATTCTTTTAGCTTCGATCTACGGGGGCCTTGCTGCGTTGTGATGTAATTTTAAGAACGCTTTTTGCGTTTTTTCCAGCACCAGTATGCAACAGCAATAACAACTAACGCACCAACACCTAACATAAGGTAATGCTTAGCCACTTCTAGATTTTCTAGGAGCTTTTCTAATACATCTCCCATCATGTATCCGCTATAACAACTAACACCAGTCCAGATTAAGGCTGACAGCACATTAAGTGGAGCAAAGCGTTTGTGTTCAACGTGTGCAGCGCCAATAACAATAGGGCTAATTACGCGAATACCATAAATGAAACGGAATAATAAAATGAACCATTTATCGTAACGGTGTAAAAGCCTGAATGCTTTATCGGCCCTTGGGCGTAGTTTTGGGAAACGTTCAAAAAAGGCTGGGCCATAGCGTCTGCCCACCATAAACAAGCCCTGATCAACCACTACCGTTGTGCAAAAAGTAATAGCCATGATTTTATATAGATTAAGGTAGTCCAATGCAGCCAGTGCAGAAGCGGTTAGAATAATCGTTTCACCTTCTACAATTGCCCCTAGGAAAACAGCAATATATCCCCACTCTTGCACAAATGCTAAAAACGATTCCATGGCTCTTTCAATTCAATTATCTGTGTAAACCCTAGCAAAATTAAGGATTTCGAACAATTAGTTTAGTGGATTATTATTTTATGCAGCTAATTTAGTGTTGATCTTAGTAATTTTTTGCAAATGAATAGCGTTTGCCCCAATAAGACTAAGTAACACACACACAATGAATACAACCATTCCACCAAATGAAAAGCCAAGTGAATTTGTGAAAAGAGGGATAATGCTAAAAATCAACGTTGAAATTGTAGCCCCTACAGCAAACCAAAATGTTGTTGCAAATAAGTTTTTGGTATTTTGGTAATAGCTGTACAAAAGCATTAAAATGGGCGCAAAGCCACATGCAGAAAGAAAACCTAACACACACTGCAACAACAAATATGATTCGTTCATAAGCTCCATAAAGGGCATTAACGTCCCCAAAACAAGCATGCAACAAAGCGAAACTGTGAAGGTTTTTAAAACGCCAAATTTTTTATACACAGGAATTGTTAGTAATAAACCAAACAACTGCGCGATAAGACAGATAGACGTTCCAGCTATTGTGTAATCATTAATTACATAAATATTTTTCATGTAAGGCGCTAAAAAATAGTAATGGTAGGAAAAGCCTAAGTTCCATCCAACGGCTATAAAGGCGCAGTTTCGTTTTTGAACAAAAGAAAGGGAAGACGGTTTTTGAATTGTTCTGGCATAAGGCGAAAATTGCACAGAGTGCCTTTCAACGTAAGCATAAATAAATAACGATAAACACGTAATTATTGCTGCAAATACACACGCAAATTTTATATGTTCATATGACACTGCATTCATCAAGCAGCGAAATAAAAAACCGCGAGCTGAGAATTGCAAAAACAATACTGCTTCCAATTAAAATATGTTGTGACGGCGGATACTTATCAAAAAAATACATAGCAGAAAAAATTGACAAAGCATAAAAAGGTAGTGAAGTTAGGAAACAAGCGCAATAAAGCGTTTGATAGGACGAATAAAAATCTTGCCCCCTTACCAAAACGATTAAAATCAAAAATACAGCTGCTATATATATAAACGAGATAAAACGCATGATTTTGAAATAGCTAAATGTCTGCGCCAATTTTCCAAAACAATACGTACCTATTAGTTTTCCAACAAAATAGATGAGAAACCAAAATGGCAAAAAATTATCAAGAACGAGATGAGCATGTTCAACGTCAACCACATTAAATATGGTTTTTATAAAATACCAATCTGCGTATGAAAAACATTGGCAAAAAATGGCTAGAGAAATTAAAAAGATTTCTGATTTAAGCGCTGAAAATTTCACAACAAAGCCTTAATTCCATCTGCATGTATTTTCCGTATAGACCCTTTTAAACAATAAGTAAATAAAATATTTTATAAAATCACATTAAAATAAAAAATAATATATATTATAACAATAATATATGGAACCCTCTGCAAAATTTCAGACTAGATAAGTATTTTGGTTTATTTGAAGGATACGCGGAGACTTTGAGAGGGAATTGTTCAGATTTTAGGCAGATAGATCAGTACTAATTTATATGACTGCTTAATTTTTAAGCACTTCTTGTCGTG
>CALPGA020000042.1 GCA_943322985.2 Candidatus Finniella inopinata | reverse complement strand
GGATCAGGTCTAAAAATGAAGTCATTATCAAACGATATACTTGAATTTCTTATGTCAAACTTACCATATCCCTAAATCTCCTTCACCCATTTATTAAACTTGCTTCAGGGGTTTTGCAGAGGGTTCTATCATGTTTATCCAATAGGATGTACTGTCATCTTTTATAGGGTTAAAATTTTAGGCAACAGAATGCAAAAGACACGAAACAAAACAAAAGAATCGACTTTGCAGTTGCGTATATCAACAGAACAAAAGAATCTGCTATCGCAAGCAGCAAAGCTTCGTACCATGACACTTTCTGGATTTGTACTGGAAAGAGCATTCAGCGCTGCTGAGGAAGTTCTTACTGAACAATCTCATTTTTTCTTAACCCCTGAACAGTGGGACACGTTTTGCAAAGCTATAGACGAGCCAGCTCGCACATTAGTTGAACTTAAGAATTTAATGAACGAGGATACCTTATTGGATGGGTAAGCGCTATGGGTAAAGCACTGTTTGAATCAATACTTTTAACACCTAATCATTCGGTTCAACAGTTTGATTGTGAGTCTGTTTCTTTAAACACTTATCTCTCTAAAAAAGCCTTAAGCAATCACCAAAAAATGGGACCACGAACGTATTTTATGCATAATAATTCTATGCATAACAAAGTTGTTGGTTATTTTACTTTAGCCTATGGAATAGTTGCTGCTGCGCCACTTGGGTTGCAAGATTGTAATAAGCCTATAATGCTTTTAGCAAGACTTGCTGTTGATATAAATGCACACGGAAGAGGTTTGGATAAAATCTTACTCAAACATGCTCTTCTAAAAAGCCTAAAAGCGGCAAAAACTATCAAAATTTTTGCTGTCGTAGTGTATGCTAGAGACGAATCTGTAAAGATGTTCTATCAACAATTTGGATTTATGCAGCTGCCTTCATCTAGCTTTCATTTCTACTTATCAATCAAAGACATTGAAAATAATTTTAAAAACTAAAACTATAAAAAACAGCAATATTCAAAATTGATTTTAGGACCTCACGCGTTTGCGATGGCCTTTCCACACTTTATACTTTTTCATTTTAATGCGCTTGAACCTAACCAATTTTTTTTTGTTACGCTCAATAGCTGGAGAAAGGTTCAAGAGAAAGATCGCCAAACCACAGATAGCGACCAATTTAATAAGCTCTTGAGTTTCCATGCTTACCCTCCAAATTTTTCTTAAGTGAGAAAGCCGTATTATTCTGCTGCATCAACGAACTGACTTTTCATAATTTATATTTTTGTATTGTCACGCGAGTTTTGAAAATAATTCAAGGTCTAAAATGAAAAATTTTTCACTTAGATTCGATAAGAAAAAGTGCTTATGGATTGCCTCAGGTTTCTAATCTTTGAGAAGTGATGCTATGGGCCTATTTTCTTCATTAACAAAAGGGCAAAAAGAATCAATCTTGAATTTGGTCAGCGTTATTCAGTAGATGTTGGCTTAAAAGCTGCGGCATGAAACCCTTTAATACTTACCAAAATGCCCATTAGCACAAACAGTAAACCTAGCCAGAATATGCTGATAAGTGGTTTGTGCATCAACTCAATTTTCCAAGTGGAACCATCAATAAAAGCGGTGGCATGGATGTGGTCTAAGTTTACCCTTACCCAGGCGGGTTGATGTTTGGTCACTCGGCTTATATGAAAATGCTGACGTTCTGGCGCAAGTGGATTTCCATTTACCGAAAAGGTTAGAATTTCTTTGGTAACTTGCGGGGTTTCATCTACCGTTTTGGATATGTATTGAATGGAATTTGACGCAAATTTTGGTGGCAAATCTGCAATGCTGAATTCTTGTTTTTCAGTGAATATTTCAGCGTGACTGGCCCCTAAAATGCATAGTCCTACGCCAAGGTGTGCGGCGACGAATCCCTTTGAAAAGATCTGTTTTACATGGTTGAGGGTGCTAAGACCCACCCAAAAACCGACAAGGGCGGCGCAGGTGGCAAGCATGTTGGAATGGGGGTGCACGGTCAAACACCAAATGATGGTGCAAAGGGCAGCGCACAGCAGGCTCCACCAGTGGGTTTTCATGTAAGGCGCGAAGCTTGTGAAAACAAGCAGGCCCAACAAGCAGGGATTGATGTAGTTATGGAAGAAAGTTTCATCAATCGAGATGTCTTGGGCTAGGAAGATTTTCGCCATGACTGGGACTAGGATCAGAGCGCACAGGGCTGCAAGGATGCACAAGAAACCGATGGGAATAAGTGAACGGAATTTATAGGACTGGATCCCTACGCCCTTACAGGGCTCTGGATGACGCAGCTCCGCATTGGATCCAGTGAATGACATCATCACAGAAATAGCACTAACCGCAAGGGTGCAAAGTCCTAACCAAATACCGTTATAGGGGTCAAAACCGAAACTGTGAACTGACACAAGCACACCAGAGCGCACCAACGTTAACCCCAGCATAACCATGGGGAAAGCAATTAATAAACAGGTTCTGCCATTAGTGGTATGTACGGCCGCGGCAATAGCTAACCACGGGAATAGCGATACCGTTTCAACCGGGTCCCAAAACCAAAAACCGCCCCACCCTAGTTCGCCATAAGCCCAGCGAGCGCCTAAAATTAGTCCCAATGTAATTAAGCCAAAACACACACGAGTGTAAAACGGAATACGCGGATGATTAGGCGCAACGCATGCCCAAACCCACAACACAAAACACAAGGTTTGGCCCGCGTATAAAATGGGGGGGTGGATTGCTAAATAGGGGTTTTGCAGCGCCGGGTTCAGGTCCTGCCCTGCTGCGGCTTTGATTGCTAAAATTGCAAAAGGGTTTGCACATAAATAAACGTATCCGCCAACTGCCAGCAGTACAAATGCTGCCAAGCGAATAGCTTCGTTATTGCGCAAAAGCGTGGCCCAGGCGGTTAAAAACGTGAAGAACAATAACATTGAACCTTCATGATTACCCCAAACCCCGGCAATTTTATAAAGCAGCGGCGTGTGCACATTGGAATTCAACCAAACGTTGGCAATGGTAGTGGTGCTGGTAAGATAGAAAAATAAAAGTACGCCAATGGCGAATGCGCATATATAAAATGGTGCACGCAGGTGTGTGTTTTGCTTGGCGAAGATTTTTTTGAACAGAACAATTACTAGAAGCCCGAACAGGGCATCAATTAAAAAAGTAAGAAGGATGATGGGGTTGCTAAATTGGGCTAAATCCATCGAAGGAAGTCTTTGAGGATTGAAATCAAGACCTCGACCATAATGAGAATGATGATCACCCACTCAAGAAAGGAAGAATGGGCATGTTTAAGTTCGTTGCTTAAAATTTCGTATAGTTCATGCACAACGTTGAGCTTGCTGTTTAAAATGTTCAGACGGACTTGAATGTCTAAAAATTCAACAGCAAGTTGGTAAAAGGGCTCATAACGCGGGCGCTTCCAAAAAAACTCTGGGGTATCAAGCGCAAATGATTCAAGGTTGATTGAGTTTTTCTGACTAAATAGTTTGCCAATATGCTGGGATATTTTTTTACGTGACAAGCTGATTTTTCCCTTTTCAGCGAGTTCCGCTGGCATGTGCCTAGTGCGTTGAATGGTCATGTCAATTTCATGTTCAAACGCTGCAAGTTTTGCAGATTGGGATAAACCATACGATAGTGAAATTTTTAATAAAGGATCTTCTGATTGAAGAATCATGCGATCTTCTTCTTCATCAATAAGCGTTTCAACGCCGTACTCAAAAACAAAGGTGTCTTCTTGAATTTTGGCTAAGGGAGTTTTTAAAAAAGGCAGCAACTCACTTAAAGCAGCGCGTTCTTCAGCAACTGTGTAGCCCCAAAAAACAACGGCACCATAGGCAAAAATACACATAGTGTGCTCTGAACCCATGGATAGAAAAACGACTTCATCATATAGTTGTGCAGTCACTGCTTTTGGCTTTAGGATTTGAAAAGCCTCGGCTATATCGTAGGCGTGACCAGCACAGTAAGATGCACAACGCATAAATTATCTACTCAGTAATCTGCACAACTTTGGTGCCATCCATTTTCACTGCATATTTTTGGGCTTTTACTTTTTCTTCAAAAGGCCCCATAAGCAGGCGGAAAACTGTGTCGCCATCGGTTGTTTCAGATTCTTTAATTTGAGACTTCATGCCCTTTAGATTATGTTTTGCTTGTAAACGTTTCCATTCTCGCAAAGCAGCTTCTTCAGATTTAACCGTTGCCATTTGCACAAAGTAAGTACCTTTAATGGTTGCTTCTGGCTTTGGTTTTTTAATGATTTCAGGCTCAATTTCTGTAGCAGTTGATTGCGCAGCAACAGTTGCTGGAGTTGCAGCAGGTAGTGTCGTAACAACTGCTGGTTGCTGCTGTTGAGGCTGAGTATTCATTTGTTGTGATGCAATAGCTTGCTGAGACATTTGCCCCTGTTGCATAGGCTGCTGCATTTGTTGTTGTCCATCAGTCTGCATCGGTTGTTGTTGAACTGTTTGCTGATTCTGATCAATAGGTTGCTGAGACATGTCCGAAGGTATTTCAGGTGGTGGCAAAAGCCTTTCAACTGGTTCTTCGTTCACATTATCGCCAATGCGGTCATAAATAAGTTTGTCTTGGTAAGGAATGTTTAGACCACCGCGATGATCGGGAGAAACCTTATGTGGACCTGCATCAGCGTGAATAAGTGGCGGTGTATCAGACGATGGAGATTTCGCCCATTTATAAGCAAACCATGATAAACCAGCAATCAACGCAACGCCCGCAACTGCTACTAGTAAGCGAATAGGTGAATTTGCTTCAGCGTCACTTTCTGGGTCTTCGAAACCAGCATTTGCCTGAGTTTCCTGCCAAAATGATAAGGACCGCACATCTTCTTGAGCATAGCCAGGGTGTTGCCCTTGTGGCGTTTGCTGAGCTTGTTGTTGGTAGTTCTGATAATTGCCAAGCTGGCTTGCTTGCACAGGATGCATATATGCGTTTGGCGCCTGAGGATGCATTTGCGGAGGCATCATGCCATAGGGTTGATTTGGAGCAGGATTCAACATAGGTTGTTGCTGCGGATTATAAAAATTTTCGTTATTGCCATTAAAAAAAGGCTGTGTTTGAGGTGGCATAGGAACGCCAGGGTTCATGCCATAAGGCTGCTGTGGATATGGTTGTGGACCAAACCCATTATTGAAGCGTGGATCAAAACCTTGAGGCTGTCCCATTTGAGGGTAAGCCGAACTATCAACATAAGGTTGTTGCCCTGTTGCGTTTTGAAAAAATGGCTCTTGTTGAGGTGATTGTTCGTTCACATCTCCGCGACGCCTAAATCTAAATGACATTCGTAAAGCTCCCCAAAAAAGATCAGGATAAATTAAAAAGTTACTTTATAAGATAGTATGTTCTGAAGCAAATTGCAAAATATTGATGATTTTACTTTTGTTCAAATTGGCAAGTTAACAAAAATTTTACAAACTGTAAGTACTATTAAGTTGCAAATAAAACATGGTTTTTGATATGACAGCAATTTTCACATGGTTGTTCATTTTTTGTAATTTTTCAAATTTTCTAATGAGTGCAGCTTCTTCTTGTGAAGAAAAGCTTCCCAAATTAGATGATGAAACCATGCAAGCAACTTTTGGTTCTTCGTTGTATCATTCGCCTACAATGAGAGGAAATATTGACTTATTTCACGACACTGGTGACACGTGGACAGCAATGCAACTTGGAGAATATTTTTTAACAGGAATTTTTCAACACTACGTGCATGAAATAAGTGGTCTTGATATGACTTTTGATTATACAAAAACCAATGTGCATAAAGTCAGGGAGCTTTTAAGTAAAACACTGCTTGTAGATTCAGTTGATGAAGAGCTAGGGCGAGGTATTGCTGGCCTACTTAATAAAGTTGCCATTGACCTGAAAAACAACCCAATTTTTGTAGGACTTGGAATTTGCTTTCATAGAAATAAAGTAAAGATAGAAAAACTGTCAGAAAAACTACGTTACATTCCTAATACTGAAAAAGGGAATGTTGCAAAGGAAGCCATATTTAAGACGATAATGGAATCTGATCGCCTAGCAACAGATCAGCAAACTGCTATCTACCATTGGATGAAACAAACCTTTGAAAATACGATCAATTATATACGAAGCGTTTATCAAGAGCACGGAGAGCTACCTAGGGCTGATGATGAAATGTTGCTTGAACTTAGCGTTCATGAGCCTGAGTTCTTAAAATGGCCCACGTATAGAGACCTTATACCCTTGGCATTAGCTGAAAAATCATGACCTGACTACCGTCGCTCTTTAAAAAAAATTACTTAATAGTTCGGCACATTCGTTTTCTAAAGCACCGCCTATGATCTCTGGAACCCTCTGCAAAACCCCTGAAGCAAGTTTAATAAATGGGTGAAGGAGATTTAGGGATATGGTAAGTTTGACATAAGAAATTCAAGTATATCGTTTGATAATGACTTCATTTTTAGACCTGATCCGCCGCTCCCCAAAAGCGAACAT
>CALPGA020000041.1 GCA_943322985.2 Candidatus Finniella inopinata | reverse complement strand
CCATACGCCTTTGCGTCCTGGTAAATGGGGCTCAAGCAAAAACCATACTTTGTCTGAGATATCGTGTCTTCTGTGCGCTTTCATCTTTTCTCTCCTATCTTTTTAGCAGAGCATATCACTCTTTCTTATCTCGTGACTACACTATCTAAGTGGCTGCACGCGAACTTTTCCATCAGCAAAGTGAATGTTCGCTTCTTTCATAGCTTTTAGGGTCTGCGCAGATCTAACAACCCCCTTATCACCCTCTACTAAACAGAAACCTTTTTCTAAGGTTCGTTGATAGGAATTTTGGCTAAGCAGCATAGCTTGCCATTTCAGGGCTTGTTCTTTTTCAGAAAAAGATGTTGCAAAGGAAGTTGTTAACGGCTGAATAGCTTTTTCTAGTTGTAGTTCTGCCTGTTCAACATTTTTAAGGGCCGATGGAATTTTTATAGCGTTTAAAAGGTGCTGCTGACGTTCTAAAAACACCACGCTGGAACGCACATAACGTTCAAACCATTCATCTAGCCGTTGGTTTTTTTCAAGTACAATTGATGGTAAATCAGGAATTCTGCGACTTAGGTTTTCCAGCATTAGCTTGTAGCGTTCTTGAGTTTGCAATGTAATACGTTGCAATCTGGTTTCTGACTCACTAATGAATAATTTCAAGCTTTGCTGGTCAGGCGTAGCAAATTCCGCTGCAGCTGTTGGCGTTGGCGCGCGTTTATCAGATGCAAAGTCAATTAAGGTTGTGTCGGTTTCGTGGCCAACCGCGGAAATAATAGGAATTTCACTAAAAGCTGCAGCACGCACAACATTTTCTTCGTTAAATGCCCACAAATCTTCAAGGCTTCCACCGCCACGGGCCACAATTAGCACATCAGGTCGTTGCGCTAGATTATTAAAGCCTTTAATTGCTGCAGTTATTTGATCAGATGACCCCGGACCCTGCACCAATACTGGCCAAACCAATACATGACAAGGAAAGCGATCACCAATTCTGTGCAAAATATCACGGATAACCGCACCCGTTGGCGAAGTGATTACACCAATAGTGCTGGGGAATTTGGGCAGTTCACGCTTACGGTCAAACAAACCTTCTTTTTGCAATTTGATTTTTCGGTCTTGCAAAATTTTAAGGAGGGCACCCTGCCCTGCAGCTTCGACGTGGGTAATAACCATTTGGTATTTAGAACGTCCGCCATAGGTGGTTAGCTTGCCAGTTGCTATTACCTCTAGCCCGTCTTGAAGGGGGGCTGTGGTTTTTGTTCCACGCCACATAACGGCATCGAGCACACAGTCAGCGTCACGCAGGGCAAAATATGCGTGACCAGAGCTGTGCAACTTAAACCCAGAGATTTCACCACGCACGCACACTTGCGCGAATTGCGATTCAACCGCTCGCTTTAAAAGCTGGGAAAGCTCAGAAACAGAAAAAACCGCTACATTTTCAGCTTGCGCGTACACTTTAACCAAATAAGTTGAAACTTTTATTATAGTCATAGCATAAATTCCTCTTTATGTTTCCATTAAAAAGCTGCAAACTACCCCGATGCCTTACGATAATTTTTTTGAGCAAGAGCTTAACGTTTTAAAGTCAGAGGGACGCTACCGTGTGTTTGCTGATTTAGAGCGGCATGCCCATAATTCACCTGTTGCAACGTGGCATTCTGCCAATGGACCCAAGCCGGTGGTTGTTTGGTGCAGCAATGATTATTTAGGCATGAGCCATCACCCCAGCGTTATTGAAGCAGCTGTACAAGCAACTAAAGCATACGGAGCTGGTTCTGGTGGAACGCGCAATATTTCAGGCACGGCACATTTGCACGTGGAACTTGAACGTACCATTGCGGACTTGCACGAAAAAGAAGCAGGACTCGTTTTTACATCAGGCTATGTAGCCAATGAAGCTGCGCTGTGTACCTTAGCTAAAGGCCTGCCTAATTGTGTGGCATTTTGCGATGAAAAAATTCATGCATCTATGATTCAAGGCATAAGCCATAGCCGTGTGCCCAAACATGTTTTTTCTCACAATAATTTAGACGAACTTCGCCAACAGCTAGAGCAATATGACAAAGAACAACCGAAGCTAATTGCTTTTGTTTCTTTATATTCAATGGAGGGAGATTTTGCCCCCATAGAAGTTATTTGCGATTTGGCTAAAGAATACAACGCCCTAACCTATTTAGATGAAGTGCACGCGGTTGGTATATATGGCAAGGGCGGTGCTGGTTTGGCGAATGCTCTTAATCAGCACCACCGCATTGATGTTATTCAAGGAAATTTTGCAAAAGCTTATGGCGTGATTGGTGGCTACATTACTGGGTCAAAATCGCTAGTTGATTACGTGCGCAGTTTGGCTTCAGGTTTTATATTTACGACGTCGCTTCCGCCAATGGTGGCAAGTGCTGCAACAACCTCAATCAAAGTATTGCAAGAAGCTGATGAACTGCGCGAGAAGCTTTGGGCTAATGTTAACTTGTTAAAAAGCCTTTTGGCCAAAACTCAAGTGAATTACCACAATACCCCAAGCCATATTGTGCCAGTGGTTATTGGTGACGCCAAAGCCTGCAAAGACTTTACCGATGCACTTTTACACGATTTTGGTATTTACGTACAACCGATCAATTATCCAACTGTCCCCAGAGGGGAAGAGCGCCTGCGCCTAACGGTAACGCCGTTTCATACCAAAGAAATGATTCATGATATGGTCAATGCCCTTAGTTGTTTATGGGGCAAATTTTTCATGAAAATGGCTGGGTAGATTACTTCGCCAATTCAACAACTAAGCTGTTTCCAGAAACTTCCACAACCTTAACTTTTGAACCAGTTGGGAGATCAGGCCCTGTCACTGTCCAGTGACCATCACCAATTTTTACGCGTGCTTGTCCGTTTGTGATTGGTTCTTGAAGGGTGATTGTTTTATTGATCATCGCTTTTTTCATGTTATTGACCAAAAACTTAGGTTCTTTATTTTGGAACTTATAACCAAAAAAGCTAACTACCAAAACAAGCACCAAGAAAATGACAATGGCAGGAGCGCCTGAAAAACCTAATAAGTACACAAGGCCAGAGGTAAGCAAACCGCTAATACCAAACCACAACATGAATATGCCAGGGAACATTAGCTCAAATGCTAAGAAAGCCACGCCTAGGCTCATCCACTGCCAAGCAGCCATATTCATACAAAAATTAAACATCGCATCCATAAACTATCTCCGTTAGGCTTTCTTTGATTTTGGGTTTGAATCGGTAGCGTCTAAAAGCTCACGAATTCCTTGAATTGAACTTAGCATATTCGTAGCTTCATAAGGTAGCATAATCACCTTCTGATTTGGTGAACATGCAAGGTCTTTGAATGCTTGAACGTAGCGTTCAGCAATGAAATATTGTAATGGCATTGGTCCACTGGTCTTGATAGCATTTGACATTGCGATAGTAGCGTTTGCTTCTGCTTCTGCTAAACGTTCACGACCATCTGCTTCACGGCGTGCGGCTTCTAGCTTACCTTCGGCTTGTAAAACAGCGGCTTGCTTTTCACCTTCTGCTTTTAGAATTTCAGATTGACGCTGGCCTTCTGCTTCTAAAATAGAAGCGCGCTTTTCACGTTCAGCCTTCATTTGGCGTCCCATGGAATCAACTAAGTCCTTAGGTGGCTTAATATCCTTAATTTCAATACGGGTCACTTTTGTTCCCCAGGGGCTTGTGGCTCCATCAATGACTTCTAAAAGTCGCGCATTGATTTTTTCACGGCAGGACAATAATTCGTCTAAATCCATTGAGCCCATAACCGTACGAATGTTGGTCATAGTTAAATTCAAAATAGCTACTTGAAGGTTTGTTACTTCATACGCTGCTTTAGCTGCATCAAGAATTTGATAAAAAATCACCCCGTCAACATTCACGACTGCGTTGTCTTTGGTGATAATATCTTGCGATGGAACTTGTAAGACCGATTCCATCATGTTGATTTTAGATCCAACCGCATCAACGAAAGGGATAATTAGATTCAGACCAGGCTTTAAGGTTTGAATGTAGCGCCCAAAACGTTCAACTGTGTGTTCATACCCTTGTGGCACAACGCGCACTGAACGTATTAAATAAATACCAACCAGCGCAGCAACACCATAAATTACATATTCCATTGGAATTACCCTTACTTTTTTACCAAGGGTACCACAACCATGATTTTTTGGCACCTGTTACCTTTTTCATGGCCTCAAGCTCCAGCTTCTCAAGAGTTGCGTTATAACGGCCAATGCAGCCGCCATCATATTCAATGTCTTCCTTTAATTTTTTCATATAAAGGTAAACAGGTTCGGTTGTGGCTTTGTAATAGGGTTCTCCGCGGATTCTGTCGCCACTAAACATAGAGATAAGCTGACGCTTCGCTAAAAATATTCCACAGTATTTTAGGCACCTTTCTATTGTAGCGCTGGGGTCGCCCTCAACTACTTCTTCTGAGGTGAAAAATTCTTCTTGAAATGCGTTTATGTCGGAAAATGTTTTGATTTTTGCGCTTAAGGCAATCCCCTCGTCGCGTTTAAGTTTGAAATTAGCGTAGCGGTCTAATATGGAATTCATACTTTTCATATGTTCAATAAGACACTCACGACCTGCAAACTCAGCAGCTTGCGGTAATGAATCCATTTCTTGTTGAGTATAGATTTTGCATACTGACCACTCCCTTAGGCAATATTCTATATCACCCAGATAAGATTCAATTTCAGACAGTTCGCCACAGGCCCATATGCAAGGCCATAAGGTGAGAAGTACAAAAACCTTATCAATCATTACCAAATTACCTATTTGAGTAACTATATTTAGTGTAAGGAGTAATGAATGAACAAATAGTAAATATTGCGAAAAATATTTCTCCTCACTATCGCGCTATCACTTTTGCGTAGATTAAAAAAACAAAAAGACTTAACATGCGAAGTTAAGAATCAATGTCTACATTAGTGTTTTATGCGTAATCAAACTCCGCCAATAATTACCCAAGCAACCGGAAAGGCTTTGCGCCTAAAGGACAATTGCTTTGCTGAGGTGATAAGCAGTAGTGGCGATACAGAACTGCCGTTTTGCCTTCCTGGGGAAGAGGTGGAATTTGAACGGGTGCAGTATCCCAAACGAACAAATACGTATTTCAAGCAAGTTCTTAAGCCATCTAGCGAACGGCAAGCGGCTACATGTAAGCATTTTACCGCTTGTGGTGGGTGCATACTGCAGCATGCTCGTGAAGGCTTTTATAAAGAATTTAAAACGGCGTTGCTGACTCAAGCATTTTTAGATAATGGCCTGAATCCTTATGTTATTGAACCTATTAAAGTAGTGCCACCGGCTCAACGGCGCAGGGCGAACCTTGAAGCTGTTAAAAAAGGTGATAAGCTTTTCATGGGTTTTCACCGCCTGCAAAGCCACCAAATTATTGATATGGAAGAATGCCCGGTTTTAACGCAACCGTTGCAAGAGGCCCTGCCCTTTTTACGAACAGCGTTAGAAAATTTGCTTGAGCCCTTTCAAAAATCAACAATTTTTATTTTAGAACTAGAAGGCTTAGTAGACATTGCCATTGAAGTTCAAGGGGTAAATCAGCTAACTGAAGATCAGCGCACACACCTAAGCGCCATTGCCGAACAAGCTAATTGGAACAGGCTGCAATTCAGACATCGCAAGGTTTATGACGTATTATGGCAGGTGGCGCCTATGACAACTAAATTTGGTCAATTAACAGTACCGGTGGACCCTTGGACGTTTTTACAAGCGAGCAGTCTGGCGCAGGGGTGGATGCAAGACATTGTGACTCAAACCCTTGATAAGGCAGGCCAGCAAACAAAACTGTTAGATTTATTTTGTGGACGTGGCACGTTCAGTGGCGTTTTGCTTGACTATGGCCCGGTAGATGCGTTTGAGGGCGCTCCCAAAGCTATAGAAGTGCTAACAGAGGCAGCCAAAGGCTTTCAATTGTCTGCGTACGTGCAAGATTTGTTTGAAAACCCTTTAAATACAAAAGCGTTAAATGATTATAGCACGGTGGTGATTGACCCTCCGCGTGCCGGTGCTGAAAAGCAAATACAGCAGCTAGCCCTAAGCAAGGTACCGTTGATTATTTATATTTCATGTAATCCCCATACATTTGCCAGAGACGCAAAAGTTTTGGAAAATGGCGGATACACCTTGGAAGTTGTGCACCCAGTAGACCAGTTTTTATGGGCTGCCCATTTAGAAGTGGTTGGAATTTTCAGGAAATAGAATAGCCATAACTACATGCTAAATGGCGAAAATGCATAAACTCCTTTCATTTTATTGCTGAGTAGTTCAAAATTTTTATATGGACTGCTGAGCGATGAAAAGGAATACGTATGAAATGCTTGCATTTAGTCTGTTTAGTTTCTTTGATTATTACCCCTATTTTTGCTGCTAATAGAACTGATCATAACAGTGACAGTTGGGAAGATTTGAGTACATTAGATAGTGTAGTCACGAGATATTAGCCCAAAGAGCGATGCACCGAATATGAATTGCAGCAAGAAAGGATTTTGTGTTTTTCGCATATCTTGTTGCAATGCCGCGCCAGCGTTTAAGGTGAAGAAAAGCATTTTCAACAAGGTGTCT
>CALPGA020000040.1 GCA_943322985.2 Candidatus Finniella inopinata | reverse complement strand
TCGCTTTTGGGGAGCGGCGGATCAGGTCTAAAAATGAAGTCATTATCAAACGATATACTTGAATTTCTTATGTCAAACTTACCATATCCCTAAATCTCCTTCACCCATTTATTAAACTTGCTTCAGGGGTTTTGCAGAGGGTTCTTCATGATATAAAAAAACGTTTTGATAAATTACTTCCTGTTTTCGTGCAAAACTTTCAGCGCAAGGGCGTGCACTATACGCCAGAAAATACTGGCGCCAATGGAACACACTTAGAAGATATTAAGGGCAATCCATCAGCCCATTTTACTTCAAAAGGGCCTGCAGACTTTTTAAGCTCAGTCGACGTTGATGATTTCTACGTGGTTAGCACGCATTTCGGTAATACGTATTTTATTCCAAAATGGATGACAGAACCAAACAAAGGATTTGGGTTATATCAACAAGGCACACAAACTCTTGATAGAGGAGTTGTTTATAGTGATTATAACGTGCGTAGAATGCTTGTAGGGGAAAACCCACTAAGCCATAGCGGCGTATTAGAAATTCACCATGCTTATCAAAATCAAGAAACAGTATGTTATCTTTGCCATAGCGAGCATAAAGGAAAATTTAAGGAATACCATAAATCAGAAAGAGAAACCCTTATTAATAGAGCTATAGCTGGATCTGAAGCTTATTATATAAATAAACTAACTGCTCTTATTGCAATAGCAAAAGCAGCAGCTCACATATTAGACAATGAAGACAGCGTTTCATCTGAAACCTCTAACTTCATGATGTTTATAAAAGAATACAGAGGGAACCTTACACTAATCCCAAATGGAACTGAACGTGTATTAGAAAAATCAACAAAATTAAGGGAATATTTTGAGCACATGGCCCGAAAAGCACCAGCTCATGATTTGACTAGCGATAGTGACCATAGCGATGATGACACTGAAGTTTTAGCTTTCCCAGATTTTGACTTGCCATCTAAAAGAGACAGCTTGTCTAGCGAAAGAACTTCTTTAGCATCAGCATTTGGTGATTTTGATGACAGCAATTCAAGAGACTCAGTCGCATCATCGTCTTCTTCTCTTGTGCAACAAACACGCAGAGTTAGTATTAGTAGTGCCGTAACTGATAATTTATCTAGCGATGAAGAATCAACACTATTCGTAAGAAAAAAAATCGCAGCCAAAAGAGGTCCTTCGGGAAGATTGCAGAAACCAACATCTTCAGTTACACAAGGATTTCAAGATATTAGTATTGCCGAGTCAAGCGATGAAGTATCTCAATCTACTCAACCCGAAAAAAGAGACCGTAGCGTAACCGGTAAAGAGAACTCAGGACAATCACCAGCAAGAAAGAAAAAACCAGGTGGTAATAGAGTTCCCTTGTCACCCTTAAACTAAGCCGCATCACGTCCTTCACCTAGAGCCGCGAGTATTCTAGCCACTGTGCGAATTTCTTCACACACTTCGCGGCTTAGTTGTTGACGCCCAGTTGTTATATCGTCCTGGATTCTAACCATCTGAGAATCTAAACTACGCCAATATTTAGTAGTATCTGTTGCCACTTCAGACTGACGACTTAGCAGTTGCTGCATATTAAATTGACTCTGCGCAACGTTTTGTAATGCTGCTAATTGCTGATTTTGTTGGTCAGTCAGCATATTTAATTTTTCTGCAAGATCAGTCAATCCACGCATATACTGTTGACGATTTTCTTCTCCACGCTGTAACTGCTGAGCCAAAAGCTGCATACTTTCTGCTGCCTGTTCAAAGACACTCTGTGAATAAGTTTGCCCAGCATTCTGTCCTTCAGCACTTCCAATGCTAAGTTTTCCAAAATGAATTCGCTCTTCAATATAATAGAAAAATCCTTGGATTCCCTTGTTATATTGCACATCAATAAAGCCAATAATCAGTGATCCAAGCAATCCGAATAATGATGAACTAAATGCAGTTCCCATACCAACTAAAGGAGCCCGCAATCCGTCTTTTAGTGTTTTAAACGCATCTTGAATATCCCCCGCTTGCAAATCAATGCTAGAAATTACGCCAGAAATTGCTGTCACCGTATGGGATAATCCCCAAAAAGTACCCAGAAGCCCTAGAAAAACAAGCAGCCCTGTAATGTAGCGATTAATGTCCCTACTCTCATCAAACCGATTTTGAATACTTCCAAACGTTGCCTGCAGCATAAAGCTTGATGGTCGAGTTTGCTGAAATAGCTGCTGTAAGGGTTTCAACGCCCTTGGCTTTGGAGCGCTAGTTTCATGGTCACGCGATTTTTCAAAAAATGAAAACCATATAGCTTCTTGCCTTAGGAAGAAAAACAAATAGGCATTGTATAAAACCCCAAACAAAAACAATGCTAAAATAGTACCATTCAAGGGAATATTGGTTACAAATGCAGATTTTGCCTGCGGAAACAGTGCTACAAGCACACCTAACATTATGCATATAAAACAAATAGAAATAAACGCACTGCGCCGTATATCAGACATAGAACCCAAAATTTTAAAAGATATTGGTATAAGCTTAAATGATAAAATTTTAACAATAAAGGGGGCAATAAGCGGTCTACTCAGGTAACTGCATCCAACTAGACTTACTTACCCTTACGGAATGACCATTTATCACTATTTCAAACGGCAGAGCTTCTAATTTCAGCAATGCAATCCCAACATTGCCGTTGGTTGCACGCAATTCTCCAACCTCGTGACCATTAGCTATAAGCTTCTCGCCAACGATATATTCACCAGAAATGCTAAAACTAATTGGAAAAGCACGCTTACGAATTTGCCCAACATAACGAGAACGCGCTGTCAGTTCTTGCCCCATGTAACAACCCTTGGTCCAAGCAATGGCATTAAGCTCATCCATACCCCACTCTAAAGGAATTGATTTATCCACAACCATGTCATGGGCCCCATCTGGAATGCCTAAGCTTATACGCATGTTTTCATAAACATTACTTGGCATCTCAGAAACTATTTTCTTATCATAAAATCGGCAACCAAGCTCCTTTAAGCGAGGATCAAAAAAACAGTTTTCAACTTCAACTTGAGCTGAGCTAACTCCAATCTGCCAATCGGTATTTATATTAATGCTAACATCAGAACGTAATTTGAATAATTGTAATCGCTGTACAAATGCATGAGCGCGCGTTGCATCAATATCAATAAACCACGAATCACCAGTACGAATTATAAAAAAATCAAATTGAAATTTTCCTTGAGGAGATAGCATTAAGCTGTAAATAATGGACTGACGATCCAGGAGTTTTATATCTTGAGTAATAATTCCCTGCAGAAATGCTTCACGGTCACTACCCTGTATTTCAATGGTGGTGCGGTTTGTTAAGTGACAACAAAAATCAGTTTTGGGAACAGTCATACACAAACACTTTCCCGCAATAAGTGCATTCTATTCGATCATCTGTTTGAATAGATAAATAAACACGTGGATGCCCAAGTGTTTTACCATCCACCGAACCATCACACATTACTTCTTTTTCAGAAACAATAACAGATTCACGCATGTTCAGCACACAGCATTTCAAGCACCTCACTGTTTTTCATGGTGCGTTCTTTTTGTGGATGATCTTGCGATAGACTTAAGTCTTTAACTTTAACCGTATTGGTTTTGGTTTCTTCTTCTCCAATGATAATAGCGAAGCGCGCGCCAAGTTTATCGGCATCTTTAAAAGCTTTTCCTGGATTTGTTTTATAAAGTATTTCGCAGACATTACCTTTTTCTCTGAAAGCTTTTGCTAATTGTAGTGCTTTAGAAAAATAATCACCGATCACAATGATTACAATCGGCACTGGTTTTGCAAATGCTCTGTTTTCTAAAAGCAAAGCAATACGATCAACCCCCATGCCCCAACCAACAGCTGGAATTGATGGCCCACCCATATGCTGCACTAAACCATCATATCTACCACCACCCAAAACAGCATCCTGAGCTCCCAGATCATTACTTTTAAATTCAAATGCCGTATGAGTGTAGTAATCAAGGCCACGCACCAAGGTAGGGTCCAGCGTATACTTAATACCAAGCACTTCTAAGCCTTCACGTACTTTTTCAAAAAATTGAGCAGCCGCAGTCGTTAAATGTGCTGAAATTTTTGGCGCATCTTCTGCAATACGTTTATCGTTTAAATCTTTAGAATCCAGAATACGCATAGGATTTTTATCTAATCGTTGCTGACTATCTTCTGAAAGATCGCTTCGATATTTAGAAAAATACTCAATTAAGGCAACCCGATAAGCATCTCTGCTTTGTGAATCTCCTATGGTATTTAAATGCAAACTTGCATTAATTTCCAATCGATCAAGAATTTGTTGCGCTAAGTCTAGCATTTCAACATCGGCACAAGGGTTATCCACCCCAAAAAATTCAACACCAAACTGGTGCAATTGCCTGTATCTACCACGTTGAGGTCGCTCATATCGAAACATGGGACCGTAGTAGCAATACTTTAATGGCAACTGCTGCGTAAGACTATTAGAAAGCAGCGCCCGTACCACAGGTGCTGTACCTTCAGGCCGCAGAGTGATTTCTTCGCCACCACGATCTGAAAACGTGTACATTTCTTTGCCAACAATATCGCTAGTTTCACCTACAGCCCGTTTGAAAACTCCAGTATATTCAAAAATAGGAGTATCAATGCGTTCAAACCCAAACTGACGAGCAGTTAAAAAGGTTGTATCTTGAATGTGCTGAATACACCTTGCAAAATCACCTAGAAAATCACGGGTTCCTCGAACGGGCTGCAATTTAGTCATATTATGCCATTGTGTCTAAAGCTTTTTGGAAACGTCCTGCATGGGATTTTTCTGCTTTTGCCAACGTTTCAAACCAATTAGCAATTTCGTCAAAACCTTCTTCGCGTGCTGATTTAGCCATGCCAGGATACATATCTGTATACTCGTGGGTTTCACCAGCAATAGCAGCCTTTAGGTTATCTGTTGTTGCGCCAATAGGAAGACCAGTAGCTGGGTCACCCACTTCTTCTAAAAACTCAAGATGTCCATGCGCATGCCCAGTTTCACCTTCAGCAGTTGAACGAAATACTGCAGCAACATCATTGTAGCCTTCAATATCTGCTTTTTGAGCAAAATATAAATACCGGCGATTTGCTTGTGATTCACCTGCGAACGCATCCTTAAGGTTTTGTTCGGTTTTAGATCCTTTTAATTTTGTCATAATATTAATACTCAACAAGTTGAACTTCATAAAATATGAGAGGGAAGCTCAGAAAGGTCAAGTGCTAGTTGTTCTTTAAAAGATTTATCGTGTTTTGCAGCATCGCCAGTATACGTTCATAGACTTTTAGATTACCTTCATGGCCACGGGACGCTTCTCGCATATCAGCCATTTCAAGAATAGATTTAACGTTTGATTCGTACACAAATCCATCTTTATCAGCTGCCGGATCATCAGGAGCATACACCTTAGGAAAAGGTGTTTTGTCATGGTGAATTTTCCCCAAGGTAATTAATTCAGCTTTCATTTTCTTATCGTAGTAGGTTTTAAAAGCAGGGATACGGCGCCTATATGGCATTTCACCAGCCACAGTATTTTTCACTCCTGCATTCGCAAGATTTTCAGAAATTATCAGCATACGTTTGTTTTGCACAACCATTCCTGAAGTAGCAACATATAAAGCGCGAGTAAGAGTAGATTGTGCTTTATTAAAAGTCATAGGAATTATCCTCCTTGTGACATGCTTAGAATTGTTTTCACCAGTTGATGAAAGTTTTTAACCGTACTTAAAATTGCATCGTGTTCAAGTACATTTTTTGACATCTCTAGCATTTCCATTTCTCTAGAAATTTCTGTTTTTGTATTAATAGAATCATCAGCACCAAGCCTTAATGTTCTGACCGTTGGACCATCTTTGGTTGGCATAGCTCCATGGCGCTTTAAAATCTGTCCAAATGAACGCATTTCTTTGCGCGTTGCTCCTTTAATATCAGAATGCGCAATGTTTTGTGCCATAAGGCTCGACCTAGCACTCAGCCAAGTAAGCCGGTGGTTAAGAAGCAATGAGAGTTTATCGTCAAACAGACTCATACAAAAAATCTTCAAATTCCTACTATGTATAATAAAAAAAATTGTTTAACATTTAATTAAATTTATAAGAATGAGTAGGTATGCTGAGTCTCAGTCGCAAAGTTGGCGAATCCATTATTATTAATGATGATATTGTCTGTACGGTCTTGGAAATTAATGGACGCATTGTAAAACTTGGGTTCGAATACCCCAGCACTTCATCTGTTCTACGCCAAGAATTATATGAACGTATAAAACAGGAAAATAAAGCCGCTAGCGAAAATGTGGAAGCAGTTAGCGAGGCTATAAAGCTTCCACAGAAAATTCGCGTTGGAGAAAAGTAGCTTTAGTGAGCTTCACCCCAACCAGGCACGAAATGATCAGTAATGCTATGGATAGAGGTTATTCGTGATCTGCTATATAAAAACGTTACAATTTCTTCCGTCTGGTTTTCATCCGATTGTAACTTGGTAATCATAAATTTCATCTCTTCTGAGAGTAAACTATCAGAAAGGATCGCGCTTAAAATATAATGGACAGATTCTTTTATTTGTTCTCGATTTTTGAGGTGTAAATATTCCTGAGCAATAGGAAGACTATAAACTTTCACGCCAGATTTCACACGGAATCCTAACAAAGAGCTACCGCTGAAATGATCTGTACTCTCAAAACACTCTACTTTGACCAGACTTCGTTCCTCACCCTCTTCATCATGATGATAATATGCTCCTTGCAACTGACACACCATTAATAAAATAAAACCTAAATATAAAGAACCCTCTGCAAAATTTCAGACTAGATAAGTATTTTGGTTTATTTGAAGGATACGCGGAGACTTTGAGAGGGAATTGTTCAGATTTTAGGCAGATAGATCAGTACTAATTTATATGACTGCTTAATTTTTAAGCACTTCTTGTCG
>CALPGA020000039.1 GCA_943322985.2 Candidatus Finniella inopinata | reverse complement strand
TCCACCATTTGGAACAGTTGCAACACCTGTAGGCATTTTGCTAGCGCTTGATGCGCCAACATGCATAACCCCTGGAATAGAAAGTGGAGTAGCGCTTGCACTCATGTCACCAGCAGTAACCACGCCAGATCCAGCTAAAGTAAGTAGAGCTGAGCCAGATGGTGCTGCAATTGAAGAAACAGCGGCACCACTATCTGTTGTAATGGTAGCAGCGGCATTCATAGCAGCTGTTGGAACGGCAACAGTGCCTGATGTGACTTCTAAACTTCCACCAGTAAACGCGATAGCTTCCGCCATGTTATTCGTGGCACT
The DNA here is from genome assembly GCA_943322985.2 of Candidatus Finniella inopinata. Taxonomy (GTDB): domain Bacteria; phylum Pseudomonadota; class Alphaproteobacteria; order Paracaedibacterales; family CAITNM01; genus CAITNM01. Next base: position 7,195 of record CALPGA020000039.1, on the reverse strand, counting down.
AACTTGAACAAGCCCTGCGTCTATAGCAAGCGTTAGAGACGTCGAATTATTACCAGATAACACAGATGTGCCACTACCAGTTTTATGAAGGGTCGTTGCACTAATTGGTGCAGATACAGTTGCACTATCACCGCCATCAACTTCCATAGTCATAGCGTTAGCAAGTAATTTACGAATACGCTGGTTCCAATAATCCCCCAAGTAGAGATTACCGGAGCTATCTATATCAAGACCGTACTGATAACCAAATTTAGCAGAAGTAGCGAGACCACCGTCACCTGAATACCCGGAAGTTCCTGTTCCAGCAATGGTTGATATGTTTCCACCTACCGTAAATTTTCGAATACGATAATTCTGAACATCTGCAATATAAATATTGCCTAAACTATCAAGGCATATCCCGTTTGGACCACGCAAATTAGCAGCAGTAGCAAGACCACCGTCACCTGAAAACCCAGCGGTTCCAGTACCTGCAATGGTTGATATGTTTCCACCTACCGTAAATTTTCGAATACGATTATTACTCTGATCTGCAGCGTAAATGTTACCGGAACTATCTACGCAAATAGAAGCAATGAAACCTATTTTAGCAGAAGTAGCAAGACCACCGTCACCTGAATACCCGGAAGTTCCAGTACCTGCAATGGTAGTGATGATGCCTCCTACCGTAAATTTCTGAATAATGTAATTATAAGAATTTGCAATATAAAGATTATTTGCACTATCGATGCAAAGTCCAAAGGGATTACGTAAATCCGTGGAAGTAGCCGACACACCACTACTTGAGGTTCCAGGTACCCCCCCAATTCCTGCAATAGTGCTGATGGTCCCATCTAAAGCAATTTTTCGAATGCAAGAATTATTGGTATCTGCAAAATACACAATGCCTGTACTATCCACACAAATCTCTACTGGATTACGTAAATTGGCGGAAGTAGCTGGTCCACCGTCGCCTGAAAACCCAGCGGTTCCGGTTCCTGCAATAGTGGAAATATTTCCCGTGGATGCAGTAACTTTTCGAATGCGATTATTGCCATAATCTGCTATATAAATGTTACCGATACTATCGATACAAGTTCCAACGGGAGTACTGAATTTAGCGGAAGTAGCTGGTCCACCGTCGCCTGAAAACCCAGCGGTTCCGGTTCCTGCAACGGTTGTTATATCGTAGCTAGCGCAAAGGTTAGAAGATAACGCCAACCCTAAAGCCAAGGATGCGCAGTATTTAAATATGGTATTTTTTTTCATGAGTATTTCCTTGTACTAAAAATAATTAATAATAATCATCATTACAAGAAAATATTAAATATTTATTAAATTTTACAAAATAAAAGTCTTAATTTTGTATTGTATTTATTTAAATATTTTTAATAACTGCCACATCACTAAAATATGGTAAAATTAGCCAACACCTTTAAGTGCACAATTGTATGAGCAATCACAAAAACCATCCCTACCACCTGGTTGACCCAAGTCCGTGGCCGTTAGCATCGTCTCTTTCGGTGTTGGTTGTGGCTGTTGGGGCGGTTTTATTTATGCGTCATATTGACCATTGGGTGTTTATTGTTGGGCTGCTACTGCTTGCAGGGTGCTTCTTGGGGTGGTGGTTAGATGTTTTAAAAGAAGGCAACACAGCAGGTGTGCACACCTCGGCCGTGCAAAAAGGCTTGAAAATTGGCATGGTGCTGTTCATTGCATCAGAAGTCATGTTATTTGCAGCCTTCTTTTGGGGGTACTTTCATGCCAGCCTTAACGTGGCAAGTCATGCCGCATTTCAGTGGCCACCAAAGGGCATTGTCCCGTTTGACCCCATGCATTTGCCCTATTTGAACACGCTTATTTTGCTGCTTTCCGGCACAACCCTTACCTGGGCGCACCATGAATTGTTGCAAGGTCAATTTTCAAAGGTCACCAAAGCATTATCAATCACCGTGGCATTGGGGCTAATTTTTTCAGTGGTACAAGGGGTTGAATATGCCCACGCTGCCTTTGGTTTGAAAGACGGCATTTACCCATCGAACTTTTACATGGCAACCGGCTTTCATGGGGCGCATGTTTTAATTGGTACCATCTTTTTATTCATATGCTTATTACGTAATATGAAACGTGAATTTCAGCCAGACCATCACGTGGGTTTTGAAGCCGCTGCATGGTACTGGCATTTTGTAGATGTTGTCTGGTTGTTCCTTTTTGTGGCCATTTATTGGTATGGGTATGCGAGCTAGATTTTTAATAAAGATTAATTAAAAATCTTTCTAATCTGTTAAATTTTGCTGTTTTTACAATAAAAGTGGTAAAAATGCTGCAGATATGTGCATTTTTTCTAATAAAGACGCATAAAGCCTCTTGACCGTCTAATAAAACCGCCATTATCATAAAACTGTAATTAACTTAAATTAGTCTAGGAGTGGGTTTCGTGAATAAAAGTGATTTAGTAACAAACGTCGCAAAAGCATCAGGTCTAACTAAGGCAGATGCAGAGCGCGCAATTGACGCAACTTTTCAAACAATTACAAAGTCTCTTAAAAAAGGTGACGATGTTCGTTTGATCGGTTTCGGTACATTTGCAACAGCAAATCGCAAAGCTACTGAGGGTCGTAATCCTCGTACTGGCGAAAAAATTAAAATTCCAGCAAAGCGTCTTCCAAAGTTCCGTCCAGGAAAGCAATTGAAAGAAGCAGTTGAAAAATAAATTTCTTTTTGCTACAAAGAGGCATGGCCCAACTGGCCATGCCTTTTTTAAATGGGTGATTAGCTCAGCGGTAGAGCGTCTCGTTTACACCGAGAGGGTCGGAGGTTCAATCCCTTCATCACCCACCATTTTCCTTATCATCGCTATGTTGTTCCTGTCTGCTTGCGGGCGCAGGGGAAAGCTTGAACCCGATGAAAAAGACTTGTACCCTAGAACATATCCTATTTTCTCAGAAGAAACCTTGAAGTGAAGCTTTTCAAACTTTTCGTCTTTTTCTTAAGCCTTAACCTCCACATTTCCGCCGAATTCAAACAACACAGCATTATTGTTGATGCCCGTGCAGAAAAATTAGTCCACGGCATTCTAGAGCGCTTGTGCAAATCCAGTAAGCTTTTGTTTGTACCAAAAATCTACTTCGTTGTTGATAAAAGCATTAACGCCTTTGCAACCGATGAAGCCAAAATCTTCATTCATACCGGACTTATCATTAAATTTAAAAATGTGAAGCAGCTAGCCGCCGTGCTTGCCCACGAATTGGGGCATATTACCGGTGGGCACATGCACCGCATGAATACCGAAATGAAAGGCGCAACAGCTGCTTCTGTCATAGGTACCCTATTAGGTGGTGCAGCAGCATTGGCAGGTGGAGGTATGGAAGCCCTTATAGGTGGTGCAATGTTGGGGCAGGGCGCTGCTATGGGCACATTCGCTAGTTTTTCGCGAACGCACGAGAAAGAAGCAGACGCAGCAGGCTTCCGCATGATGCAAGAAGCAGATCTTAGCACCGAAGGCTTTATTGAAACCTTCGAACTATTTAAAAAAATGAATACCTTCGGTGAAATTCCCTATCTGCAAACCCACCCTAGTGACCAAGACCGTATCAACGCCATTAAAGCCTACCGCGAAAAAACCCCTGACCATGGCGCAATTCCGCCTGAATGGGAACAGGAATTCCAAATGGTTCAAGCTATTTTTATGGCAAATTTGAGCAAGCCATCAGAGGTTGAGCGCTTCTACTATCGCAAAGATACCCCCGCCGCAAAGATTGCCAAGGTTATTATTTGCGCACGCAAAGGCCAATATGACCAGGCCCTTACCAAATTAAACGATCTTATTGAACAAAGTCCCAATAATCCATATCTTTACGAAATGCGCGGTCAGTTTGCCTTTGAGTCGGGTAATAGCGCTAATGCCGTGCGAGATTTGAAAAAAGCGGTTAGCCTAGCACCCGATGCCTTATCAATTCGCCTGCTATGCGCCCAGGCTTTGTTTACAAGCTCCTCTGACAATGCCCAAGAAGCCCTTGATCAATTAAACCGCATCACCCAAGATGACCCCGATAACGTCATGGCCTGGCTGCTTAAGGTTGGAGCCCACCGCAAGCTAAATCAAGCAGGCCAAGCGGACCTTGCCCAGGCTGAGGCGGCAATGCGCATGGGCGATGCACGCCTGGCTGTTAGCCGCGCCAAACGCGCCCAAAAAAGCACCAATCCCAAAGTCAAAGAACAAGCGACAATGCTGTTGGATGATAACCGCCTAAGTGGCAAGGAAGACGATTAATTAATACCGGATTCAATAAAATAGATCCCCGTATCCAGACCTTACGGTCTTTCGCAGGGACGACGTAAGGTAAAGTTTGTCACCCCTGACAAGGCGCTTATGCGTCGAAGTTCGGGGGTCTAGATGAGTAATGTCTGGGGTATCATTAACTATGGATCGCCACAGCCGTGACCTTCGCCATGACGGCTTGTGGCGTCTTCAATAAAATAGATCCCCGCATCCAGACCTTACGGTCTTTCGCAGGGACGACGTAAGGTAAAGTTTGTCACCCCTGACAAGGCGCATATGCGCCGAAGTTCGGGGGTCTAGATGAGCAATGTCTTGGGGTATCATTAACTATGGATCGCCACAGTCGTGACCTTCGCCATGACGGTTTGTGTCGTCTTTGCGAGCGCAGCGCAGCGCAGCGCAGCAATCCACACTTATTTATAGAATATTGAAATTACGCACAGGATTCCGCGATCAAGTCGCGGAAAAACTTAGTGGTTGTATGCTCATTACCACACACTAGTTTCCCCGTGGCTTGACCACGGGGTCCAGTGAATATCATCCGGATACTAACTTCCTTAAAATACGTACATAACCTTTAAGGCTACTGAGCGTAGTTGGTATTTGAATGAGCTTGTGAGGTTTGTGTTATTCGGTTCATCAAGTGTCCAAGAAAAATTCTTTCTAGGAAAAGCTGCGAGCCTACATTCAATGCCTACTGCATAATTTTCACCAATTACTTTTTGCGCACCAAATCCATAACTAAAAGTACTTAAGCTTTTTTTCTTACCTTTGAAATCAAATTGCAGAAGGTCGCCAAGAGCATCTACCTGTCGAGCTTTTGCTCTTAATTGTATTTGTTGACGTTGAAAGCCAAGTAAAGTGTATAGGAAGTAACTATTTAAAAAATACCCTAATTTTAAATTAGCTCCCATTTGGCTGGTAAATTTATAAGTAGCATCAAAGGCAGTAGTGGCTGTACCAGCATGTACATAAGTACTACTGATCTTGTTTTCAAGTTTTCCATAATTGTAAAAAAATTCTGGGCCTATGCCAAAATTTTCAATTCTAAATATATACCCAGTGAATATTTCTCCATAAGGGCTACTAGTTTTTACATGCTTATCGTTGATAAAGGTTGTTTGAGGTCCACCGGTAGTATCTTTTCCAGAGTCACTTCTTTTTCCATCAAGTATAAATTGATTCAAAGATACCCCTAAAAAGCCATAACTGGTGATTGCATTTGGCTGTGCTTCTGCTAATATTTTTTGCATTAATAAAAAAACAAGTAATTTTAGCATATATTTTCTCTGTCTTTAATGAAAAATTAATAACTCTTCACCACAATGATAGTATATTCACAAAGAATTTGAAACAAGTGTATGTTTAAAAAGTTGTTGTTTTTAACGATGCTGTTAATTTTTAAATTAGCCGCTGCTACGCCACCAAATCCATCATCTTTTCCCAGCTTGGCTGCAGCTCGAACACCTCAAGAGTTGACGGCTAGAATAGAACAAATAAAAAATTTTTTTGGTAGATCTGCAGATGGGGAGGCTTTATTTAACGAGGTATACCCGGTGCTTCCTGCAGGACCAAGAGACTATAATCAAAGAAATTTGGAAAGAGAATACCAAGCCTGGTACAATTCCAAATTCGAAGTAAGCCAAGCATCAAAGCTGTTACTAGAAGAAGAAGCAAGAAGAAGAGAAGATGCTGAACAATTAACAGAAAAAACAAGAAGAGAAGCAGAACAAAAAGAAAGAGACATACTGCATAAAGCAGAAGCAGAAAAACATGCCCTTGTTTTGCAACATAGGGAAGCGCAAGAACGCACAAAAGCAACTCATCATGCAAGCATGGCTGCCATCTTAGCTGGGGGTGGTGGTGATTTCAAAAATGCTGAAGTCAATGAGCTTGTTGCAGCAATAAGTACGGCGGAACATATACAAGTCGATGGAATGACTTTTAATGATACTGCAAAATCTGTCGATGTGTCTGTAACTATTAATGGCACACTACACAATCTTAATGTTACTGGGCTAAATCAAGGGGAATACAATCGTTTAAAGCTTTTTCTCGCGATGTTTGCAAAAATGCATTCTGCCGCTTTCAACGCTGCATCTGGCGCCATGAGTGATCTAATAACCGATATTCTTTCAAGTGCCCAACCTCAAGATTACCACTTTAGTCAAATTGCTCAATTAGCTTCCACTAGTAGTCGCTTAGAAGGGTATTTAAAATACCATGGCGATTTGAATAAAAAACTAACGGGTTGGAATGCATTGCCTTTAAGCAATTTCTTAAAAATTCGCTTTTTATCGCCTGCTGCTGTTGAGGGTGCAAGACATCAAGTTGCAAGAGAGTTTCGGACAATACTAGCTGTAATACAACCTGACCCAACAGCACTGCCTCTTGGTAGTCAGGCTTTAGACAAATTTCTTAAAAAAATTGATTCTTCAATCGTATTACCTACAGAAGCAGAGTTTTCAAAAGAAGAAATAGAAGAAATTTTTAAGGAGCTAGGTCTTTTACTAGAAACAGATGGCGGCGAGATTGTTATCAACAGCCCATTCTTCTCTAAATTGTTAGAATTTAGCAAAAACGTTACAGCTGTTAAAAAAAGCATGCTCAGTAAAAATGAAGGTTTGTATAAAGAGCCACAAGTACAAGCAGCGATTAAAGCTATAGAAGAAAGTATCGTTGCCGCAAATCCCGCAATTCCCGCTGATTTTTTGTCAATATGTGAAACTTTTCATGATTCAATGAATATTGGGATAAAATCTAGAGGGCTGCAAAAAATACGTGATGAATTACAGACTATAGCTGATCGTAGTTTTAACATGCCATTGCAAGATGCTGGCCTTGCAACAGCAGCATTAAAAACAGGAGGGGCTGACGTTGTTCCTATTCAAGCTGTTTTGTTTTTGCTTCAGACATTCGCTAAAGATCAGCTTG
>CALPGA020000038.1 GCA_943322985.2 Candidatus Finniella inopinata | reverse complement strand
GCAAACAGGAGAGTTGCGTCTAATGCACAAAAGCACGACAAGAAGTGCTTAAAAATTAAGCAGTCATATAAATTAGTACTGATCTATCTGCCTAAAATCTGAACAATTCCCTCTCAAAGTCTCCGCGTATCCTTCAAATAAACCAAAACACTTATCTAGTCTGAAATTTTGCAGAGGGTTCCATGAACTATAATTTTAGTTTTTTCATTATCTGGATGACCTTCTGGAAGGATTTCTGTTTTGTCAAAATGTTTATGTATTCTTTTAATTTCTTCTGTTGCACGTGCTAACAACTGAGAGAGATTCTTTTTGAGCATCTGTCAGAGGGGCTGGCGCTGGTGCAGCATGACCGCCGACAGCAGGTTGGGGGGATCCTGGTACAGGTGGAAAGTGATCTTGATCGCCAAAACTTGCATCAATTGGCAGAATAAAAATTGTTGAAACAAGAACGTTAAAAAGTTTTTTAAAAATAAAATTATTCATTTGTTTAATTCATTAATACAATACATCGCACATATATGCCAAAAGCACAAAAATTAGTCAATATAGTTCTTAAAAATAATTTAAAAATTGTTTATTTGGTAATTAATTAAATGCGATTTGGATGTTTACAAAATTGATCTTTTCATATTCTTCGGTCTGTATGCTAGGCTTGTTCCAGCTAATATCTAATTAAGTTCAATGATGTCTTATAACGTAACTTTGATTCCAGGAGATGGGATCGGCCCAGAGGTAACAAGATCAGCGCGTCAAATTATTGATTCTACTGACGTAAAAATTAATTGGGAAATTTGTGAAGCGGGCGCTGAGGTTTTTAAAAAAGGTATGGCGACTGGTGTTCCACAAGAAACAATTGATTCTATTAACAGAAATAAGGTTGCCCTAAAGGGACCGCTTGCAACGCCTGTGGGATTTGGTGAAAAAAGTGCCAATGTAACATTGCGGAAAATGTTTGAAACCTATGGAAATATTCGTCCAGTGAAAGAGTTTCCAGGAGTGGTTACTCCTTATAGTGGTCGCGGTATTGATTTAGTTATTGTGCGTGAAAATGTTGAAGACCTTTATGCTGGCATTGAACATATGCAAACACCAAATGTGGCGCAGTGCTTGAAACTAATTTCCAGAAAAGGTTGCGAAAAAATTGTACGTTTAGGGTTTGAATTTGCCCGTAGTCAAAATCGTAAAACCATACATTGCGCTACTAAAGCAAACATCATGAAGTTTAGCGAAGGCATGCTGAAACGAACTTTTGAAGATATATCAAAAGAATATCCTGATATTGAAGCGCAGCATATTATTGTAGATAATTGCGCGCATCAGTTAGTGAAAAAACCCGAACAATTTGAAGTAATTGTCACGACTAATATGAACGGAGATATTTTAAGTGATTTATCTTCTGCACTGGTTGGCGGCCTTGGCTTTGCGCCTGGTGCCAATATTGGCGACAATGCCTGTATTTTTGAAGCAGTGCACGGTTCTGCGCCTAAATATGCGGGAAAAAATAATATTAACCCCATGGCCGTTATTTTGTCTGCAGTCATGATGCTTCGTCATTTGGGAGAATTTAAAGCTGCACTAGATATAGAGCATGCACTATATGTAACTTGTGCTGTTGATAAAATTTTGACTCGTGACGTGGTGGGCGATGCAAAAAGTGCTTCAACCACGTTGTTTACAGAATCTGTCATTAAAAACCTTGGAAAACGCTATGAAGGCATTCACGATCGTGCTTATAAAGCAATTAATGTTGATAACTCAAACATTCCGGTAGCACCAATTCAGGTTAAAGAGCGTTTTGTTGAGGGGGTGGATGTATTTTTTGAAAACACTAAACCTATTAGTGAATTTGGCAAATTAATGGAGGCTGCAGCAAACGAGGCTTCAGTGAAGTTAAAACTTATAACATGTAGAGGCATGAAAATTTATCCAACCACTGAAAACACAGTGTTAGATTTGACTGATCAGGTAACAGCTAGATTTGTTGGTAGTGGTCCTTTAGATGATAGCCAAATTCAAAAACTTATTACGGCAGTTAGTACAAAGGCAATGTGGTCACATATTGAGAAACTACACGTATTCGATGGTAAATCTGCTTACACTAAGGCGCATGGAGAAGAGTAGGGGCCTTCTACATTAAAACTTAATCGGTTTGGAGCTCGGCTATTTTTGTAAAAAATACCAAACAATCAGGATTTAGCAACGCTTCTTTGTTTTTTATTTCTTTGCCATGAATAATGTCTCGAACGGTTGTTTCAGTAAGCTTGTTATTTTTTGTTCTAGGCAAATCAGACATTGCAATAATTTTTGCAGGTACGTGACGTGGCGTGGTATTCTGACGAATGTGTTGCTTGATTTTATTGATTAAATCGGTGGTTAGTTCTACATCTTTTTTCATAATCACAAATAAAATAATGCGTTCGTCGTCTTGCCATTTCTGGCCAACTGCTAAGCATTCGATTATTTCATCAATATTTTCTAACTGACGGTAAATTTCCGCAGTGCCAATGCGTACACCGCCTGGGTTAAGGGTAGTATCTGAACGACCATGAATAATTAGTCCATGGTTTTCTGTCCACTCGCAAAAGTCACCATGGTGCCAAGAGTTAGGGAATTTTTCATAATACGCGTTGTGATATTTTTCGTTTTGTTCATCTTTCCAAAAGCCAATGGGTCTGCAGGGAAATGGTTTTGTGCATACCAACTCACCTGGTTCTGTTGAAATGGAATTTCCATTTTCATCAAATATATCTATGGCCATGCCTAAAGCTGGCCCCTGAATTTCTCCGCGTTGAACAGGGCTAATGGGGTTGCCCATCACAAAACAAGAAACAATATCGGTGCCACCAGAAAGACTGCTAATTTGAACATCTTGCTTGATGTTTTTCCAAATATAATCAAATGTTTCTGGCATTAGTGGAGAGCCGGTTGAGCCTATAGTGCGCAATTCTTTCAGATTGTGTGTTTTGCTTATATCAACTTCTAGTTTATGGAGCGTGCTAAGGTACTTAGCTGATGTGCCAAAGAAATTTATTTGTAATTCTTGCGCAATGTCCCACAAAAAAGTAGGTGTTGGATAAGTTGGGGAACCGTCAAAAAGCACTATGTGTGCGCGTGATGCCAATGCTGATACTAGCCAATGCCACATCATCCAACTGCATGTTGTAAAGTAAAACACCCGATCAGCAGGCTTAATATTACATTGTAGTTGGTGTTCCGATAAATGCTTTAAAAGTGTGCCACCTACGCCGTGAACAATGCACTTTGGAATGCCAGTTGTGCCCGATGAATACAGAATATACAAAGGGTCATTAAAATTGACAGGTGTGAATGTAATTTCGGTGGCATCACTTGTTGAAAGTAATTGATCCCAGCGCGAGTATGAGTGTTCAATTCCTAAATATGAAACAACAACTATACGCTCGACACTTGGTAAATGTTCTAAAATTTCAGGTAAACGCTCAAGACACGAAAAGGTTTTTCCGTTGTAGTGATACCCATCTACAGTAATTAGTACCTTTGGTTCTATTTGACTGAAACGATCGATGACTCCTTGCGTGCCAAAATCAGGTGAACATGCGGTCCACACGGCTCCATGAGATGTAGCAGCCAACATTGCAGCAACTGTTTCAGGCATGTTTGGCAAGTAGCCGGCAACACGGTCACCTTTGGTTATGCCCCACTGTTTAAAGTGGTCAGCAATTTTAGCAACAATCCAGTAAAGTTCTTGATAAGTAAGTTGGCGCTTGACCTTGTTTTCACCAACAAAAGTTATAGCGATATGGTCGTCACGCTGCTTTAATAAATTTTGAGCGAAGTTTAGTTGTGCCTCAGGATAAAAAGTAGCTTTTTCAACGCTTGTTGGGTTCTCTAGAATTCTTTTGCCTTTTTCACCAATGACGCCGCAAAAATCCCAAACCATATCCCAAAATTCAGGAATGTGGTTAATCGACCATTCGTGTAAATCATGATAGTCTTTATGAGGTATATTTTTTGCAAAGGTTGCAAGTAAACTATTTGCGATACTTTCAGAAGATGGGAACCAAGAAGAATTCAATTTATATATTGGAATTTTTTATGCTTCTTTCATCTTACGCGTTTGATGGTTTTGATGCATGTGAAAAATAAATTATTATGCCGAAATTTATGTATGGGGTTTTGCGGTCGATGAAATTGTGGAAAAAAGTTCTTGTTGGTCTTGTGCTGGGAATTATATTGGGCGTGGTCTTAAAAGACGATGTTGTCTATATCAAGCCATTTGGTGATTTATTCATTCGGCTTATAAAAATGATTATTGTCCCGTTAATATTTTTTGCAATCGTTAGCGGTATTACAAGTGTTCAAGATTCTAAGGCATTAGGGCGAGTTGGCATAAAAGCTTCTATTGCTTATTTGCTAACAACCTTATTTGCCATAACTATTGGTTTAACTGTTGGAACTATTTTTGAACCAGGAAGCGGCGTTATTCTAAATTTTAGTGGTGAAGGAATACTTAAAAATACGGATGCAAGTTTAGCTAAGATAGCTGATACTCTCTTAAACATTGTGCCAGAAAATGCAATTGACGCGATGGCACAAGGTACTATATTACAAGTTGTCTTCTTTGCATTATTTACAGGAATTACCCTTAACACAATGGAAAGCGAAGCCTCAAAACGCTTGAGCAGTATATTCACGTTATTGTCATCTATGATTTTTCGTATGGTGCATTTGATTATTCAGCTTTCTCCATTGGCAGCATGCGCTTTGACGGCCTGGATTGTAGGCACCCAAGGAATGGCAGTTTTAGAAAAGCTTTTAAAGTTAGTCGGTTGTGCCTACTTAGCGTTTGGTGTGCAGTATTTGGTGTTTGGGTTTATTATTTTCGTGTGGACTAAGTTATCTCCTCTGCCATTTTTTAAGAAAAGCCTTGAATACCAAACGCTCGCATTTTCTACAAGCAGTACAAAAGCAGCTTTGCCAACAACGATTAAGGTTTGTCAAAATCGTCTTGGAGTATCTAATATTAGCTCATCATTTGTGTTGCCGCTTGGAGCATCCATTAACATGGATGGCATTGCTATTTACATAAGTCTTTGCGCTTTGTTTTTTGCGCAAGCGACTGGAAAAATACTAGGAATAGCTGATTATGGATGCATAATATTGACCGGAACTTTAGGATCAATTGGCGGAGCAGGTATTCCTGGGGGCACCATTGTTATGTTGCCGATGGTCCTGGCATCAGTTGGTCTTCCTATTGAAGGTATTGCTTTAATAGCAGGGATAGATCGTATTATTGATATGATGCGCACAGCAATTAGTATTACCGGTGATGCAACCGTGGCATTGTGCGTTGATCATTCTGAAGGACTTTTGGATAAGGAAAAATATTACGCGGATGTTTAGGTGCAGAGTGTTGCATTTTTTACTTTTTGCTTGCTGTTATGCAACCCTTTCCCTTATGATCGTGGCAAGATTATAAAGGTAAAGACATATGCGTAAATGGATTGAATTTCCTATTGTTGAAGGTGTTTGTAGTCGGCAGGCTCATGCTGATTTTCCAGTCCAAGAAGATGGTTCGAAAACCTATGAGCGTGAGCTTGGGAAAGAAGGTTTTTTTGGTCCTTGTACTCATATGATTCATCGATCTGCACCAACAGCTTGGACAAAATGGGAAGGCCCACTTCGGCCACGTGCGTATGATCTTAACAAGTGGAACCAAGAAAAAAATTGCCCATTTAAAACAGATCTATTTTTGCATAATCGCCATACACAGTTGCGATGGTGGCAAGTTTCTAAATCAATGACGCACTTGGCCCGTAATGGTGATGGTGATCAGCTTTTGTTTATTCATCAAGGGCGCGCTGATTTGTTTTGTGATTATGGTCATATGACGATTAAAACTGGTGATTATGTTGTCTTGCCACGCTCTACTATGTGGCGGTTAGATGTTATTGAGCCATTAAATATATTGTTGGTTGAAGCAACTGATAGCAGCTACATGTTGCCAGATAAAGGTATTGTAGGGCCTCACGCTATTTTTGACCCTGCGATGCTTGATACGCCTAAAATTAATGATCAATTTAAAGCGCAACAAGTTGATGCTAACCATGAATGGGAAGTTCATATTAAAAGACTTGGGCAGATGAGCGTTGTGACCTATCCATTTAATCCTTTGGATGCAATGGGTTGGCATGGCAATTTGGCACCTGTGCGTATTAATGTGGATGATATTCGTCCGTTGATGAGCCATCGTTATCATTTGCCACCTTCGGCGCATATAACGTTTGTAGCTAATCGATTTGTTGTTTGTACATTTGCACCGCGTCCTATTGAAAGTGACCCAGGGGCATTAAAAGTACCGTTCTATCATAACAACGATGATTATGATGAATTCATTTTTTACCACCGTGGACAGTTTTTTAGCCGTGATAATATTCATCCAGGTATGTCAACAATTCACCCATGTGGATTTACTCATGGTCCGCACCCAGGGGCGTTTGCAACAGCTTCTCAGTTTGCAAGAAAAGAAACTGACGAAGTTGCTGTAATGATCGATACGCGTGACGCATTAGAAATAGGCGAAAATGCTTCAACGGTTGAATGGGCTGAGTATGCTCAAAGCTGGAAAGCTGTTGAGAAACCGTAATGAATAGTCACTTGGAGAAAAATAACTACACACGATGGGGCTGTTTGAAGAGTTTACTTCCCGTTGCGAGTAAGCTTACTTTTGTGGACAAACTAAAAATGCTTGGTCGTCCTTTGATCAGTCCCTTACCATTTCTTTTAAGGTATTTACGATCTAATGATTGCATGTTTGATATTGGCTGTGGGTCAGGAGCTTTGTTACACCTTGCAATAAAGCAGGCAGACGTTTCTGTTGCTGATGGATGTGAGATATCTGATACGCTGATTGCTAATGTTGCTAAGCTTGAGCATTCAGCAGATATAGCTACGGTTATTAAAATCACTCAAGATACGCCTTTGCCATCACTTACAAAATATACTTTGGTAACTGCTATTGACGTTTTGCACCATGTTCTTCCGAAGAAACAAACAGCTTTTTTTGAAGAAATAACAAAACGTACTAAAAAAGGAACTCGGTTAATTTTGGCTGATATTAATTCTGAAAAACCAATAGGATCATTTTTAAATCGACTACATGACTTGGTGCTTGCCAAGCAATGGGTTTATCCTTGGTCTGCTACTAAGGTGCTTAATCAATTAGAAAAATTAGGGTGGAAAATTGATCATTGTTCTTATCATAGAAATTTATGGTACCCACACTACGTGATTGTTGCTGAGAGAATTTAGAGATTCTGTACAGTATTTTAAAAAATTAGAGGAAACGATGACAATAATTATTCCAGCTTGCTCTCAATGTGGTATGGGCAATACGTATCAGTATAATGATAATTTTGTTTGTGCTGATTGTGGGCATGAGTGGCCAGTAACGCAGTCTACTGTAGACACAGACGCTGAGCCGACTATAAAAGATTCTAATGGTAACATTTTGTCCGATGGTGATGCTGTCGTGATTATCAAAGACCTAAAGGTAAAGGGGTCATCCATTACACTTAAAATGGGCACTAAAGTGAAAAGCATTCGTTTAGTGGATGGTGATCATGAAGTTGATTGCAAGACAGACATGGGCCAATTTATGCTGAAAGCCTGTTTTTTGAAAAAGGTATAAATTAAAACGCTTTGAGATTTTAGTAGAGCTGGTGCCGGCTGCAGGAGTCGAACCCGCGACCTACTGATTACAAATCAGTTGCTCTACCAGCTGAGCTAAGCCGGCACTAAAGTAAACATATCTAAAAATTCTTCTCTAGTCTAGGGGCCAGCAGATAAAATTAGGAAAAATTTTAATCTGAATGTTTGAGAGAGCATTTTTCACTTTTTATTAATACCTCACAACTAAAATGCAGATAGATTAAATAAATTTGTGTGAATTTTTATGCTTAAAATATTGATCATTATTGGATTCATTATTAGCGGAAATTTTTTTGCATCAGAAATAGGTGATGAAAATTTAAATCAGTTGCGAGAGCAAATTCACCAAAGAGCGCTAAGTGCCGTAAAATTTGGACAGTACGCAAAATTTGTTCTTGAAAACGATACGCCAGCTTCAGAAGTTGATAAATTATTAATGCAAGAATTTGAGATAATGAAGCAAAACCTAGGGGAGAGTCCGTTAATTGTTTTACGCAGCATTGCGACAAGAGAAGAAGCTGCTACAGCTCGCGCATACTACTTAGGTGTTAAGGAAAATTTATTTGCAGTAACTATAGTTTTAGCATTTGAAATGCTTGCATTGCAGGCAAGCTCTGATGTGAGGAGCTCTGCAGAGAGAGCGTTATTGAATGATAATTTTAAGCAAAGCTTTGAAAATATGAGGGCAATATTAGATAGTGTAGTCACGAGATATTAGCCCAAAGAGCGATGCACCGAATATGAATTGCAGCAAGAAAGGATTTTGTGTTTTTCGCATATCTTGTTGCAATGCCGCGCCAGCGTTTAAGGTGAAGAAAAGCATTTTCAACAAGGTGTCT
>CALPGA020000037.1 GCA_943322985.2 Candidatus Finniella inopinata | reverse complement strand
CAAGCTGATCTTTAGCGAATGTCTGAAGCAAAAACAAAACAGCTTGAATAGGAACAACGTCAGCCCCTCCTGTTTTTAATGCTGCTGTTGCAAGGCCAGCATCTTGCAATGGCATGTTAAAACTACGATCAGCTATAGTCTGTAATTCACCAAGTGTTTTTTGCAACCCTATGGATGCAATACCAATATTCATTGAATCATTAAAGTCTGTACATATTTTGGCAAAAGTAGCTGGTACTTGAGGATCTGCAGCAAGTATGCTGTCTTCTATAGCTTTAAGTACCGCTTTGACTGGGGCGCTTTCATAAAGTTCCTTATTTTTACTTAACATGGCCTTTTTAAGTGCCGTAAATTTTTGGCTGAATTCTAGTAATTGATTGTAATACTCACTGTCTATAACAATTCCATCAGAATCCGTTTCTAGTAAAAGACCAAGCTCCTTAAAAATATCTTCTATTTCTTTTGTTGAGAATTCTATTTCTGTAGGTAGCTCTATAGAGGATGCAATTTTTTTTAAAAATTTATCTAATGCCTGACTGCCAAGCGCTAGTTCATCTTGCAGTGGAATTTGATCGTGTATTGCCTTAAATTCACCCAAAACTTGAGATCTTGTAAATTCAACAGCATCTGTGCTCAAAAAACGAATAGCTAAAAAATTACTAAGGGGTAGTGCAGCTAAGCCAGTTAGTTTTTGCTGTAGAGCTATATGGTAATTCAAAAATTCATCTAACCTACTTGTAGTGGCAGCAAGTTGTGCTGTTTGCTTTAAGTGATAAGCTTGGGGTGCAGAACTTGAAAGAATATCGGTCAATAAGTCACCAACTGCACTAGATGCTGCGTTGAAAGTTTTAGAATGCATTCGTGCTGACAAGGCCAGGAAAATTTTCAAGCGATCGTATTCCTCGGAATCCATACCATCAACCTGATAAGTTACATCTTGACCATTAAGGTTTATATGCACGGCCACTGTAAAAGCAGCGTCATTAAAAATCATTTCCTTAATAGTTATGTTTTTAGCTAGGCTTATCGTAGCTACAAGTTGGTCAATCGGCCTGGCAGATCCTCCTCCCAAACCGACGGGTTGTGACTTTAGCCGTTCAATTTCGGTTGAAGCTGCTGCAAGCTTTGCTTTCATAGGTGAGAATAGCGAGGCCTTTTCTTTTGCTGCTTGTCTCTCTTCTTCAGCTCTTTGTAATTTTTCTTGATAAGCTAGTCGTTCTTCTTCTCTCTCTTGTTCAAGTCTTTGCATATCTGCTTGAAGTTTTTGTTGCATTTCTGCAGTGGCAGCTTCTGCCTCCGCAGCTTTTCTTGCTAACAATTTACTAGCGTAATCCTCCCCCGTCCTTACAGGAGACAAGCCTTGAGCAGAAAGTTTTTGGTTTTCTTCTTGTCGTTTTCTTAATCGTTCGTTATATGCATTGATTAGGGCTTCTTGCTGCGCATAGGTCTTACGAGGCATTGCTGAATCCAAAAGATCTGCTGCAATTTGGTCTGCAGACCTTTTTGACTGCAAAGCTGTAAAAGCACTTTGTATAGATAAAAATCTATCTGGACCACTTCCGGTGATTTCAAAATATTGGGAGGTTGCTCCCATAAGTCCTGCGATACTGTAAAAAAACAGATAAAAAAAGTGGACTAACTTAGACTGTAATAATGTCATGCAAAATGTTCTCAAACTATATAAATTTCACGAATCGCTAAAAAAGATAGCAAAATGTTAAAGAAGTAGAGACTATCTTAGGTTTGAAACTGATAGAGAGAATATCTCTGGAAACCAATGCTTTTTTTGAATAATTGCTCCATGCAGAATAAGACGCATAACGACAATCAATACCTACCTTAAATGAATTAATTTTTTTTTCGAAGCCTGCACCAAAAACAGAACTTTTTAGATGTTTACTACGTTTTTCAATAAGTGTTGGTATTGCCAGGCCCCCGACATCAGTCGAAGATAACATAAACTTATTTTCAAATTTGCTTCTGTCTATTCCAACCAATCCATAAAGAAAATTGTTATCACCAGTTAAATAAAATCCTGCACGCAACACAGCTCCTATAGCTAAAGATTGTTTAAATGTGCTTTTATAAGTTTTCATTACATTTGCGGCTTCATCAAGAGCAGATTCTTTCAATGTCAATGAGCTACCTTGACCAATGTAAATTTCCGGGCTCAACACAAACGCTGTATTAGGAACAGTCCACAAAAAACCAGCTATTACTTTGCCATTCATTCCATTGCGTGTTTGAGTTTTATTGGTAGAAAAAGGCAGGTGAACATTTGTTATTGTCACCACTTGTTCAGTCCTCTTCGCCGTCATGCGATCATGGCCCACTGAAACACCCACATAAAATTCAACCGGACGTGCAGTTGCTACCTCAGTTGACTTAGTGGCTTCTGCAGTCTGTGCAGACTCTTCTGCATTTACACAAAGCGCACTTAGCGCAATTATTGCTAATAAAAATCTTATCATGGGCATTTCCCCTTCTTTGTTGAGGCCAGATATAGTTAAAAATACAGAAAATGTCAATAGTTAATCACTTTTATAAGCAAAAATTATGACAAAAAATATTAAAATGCATATAAAAAATTAAAAGAAAATAACAAATATCACAAAAATGCAGGTGTAAGTGTCACTTTCTTTATGGTGCGCCCATAGTGTTTTCTTGGCAATTCTGGTTGATTGCGCGACTACATATTTTTCAAGGCAAACATGTAGCTAATTTGCCCAGTTTTGGAATTTTATGTGAATTAGAAAATGTAACAAAACGTCAAAGATGTTGAAATTATTTTAGGCTTAAATCGTATTGAAATTGTATCGTAAGAAACTGGTGCTTTTCTTGAATAATTACCCCATGCGGAATAGGGCGTATAGCGGCAATCCATGCCTACTTTAATTCTGTTGAATTTTATTCTATTGATGATTTTAGTCCCCTTATAGCTACTTGAGCCATTGCATTGCCCTCGTTAATCATTTTTTTTGTGCTTACCAATGTAGCGCTGAGCTCAGCATATTCATCTTCGCTAATTGCTGACTTCTTTGCTTCTAATTGTTGAGTTAAAGCTTCAATTGTACTTAATAGTTTTATTTTTGCTTCTTCTTTTTTTACGTTTGCTGCTTTTTCTTTCTCACTAAGTTCTACCGCTGGTGCAGGTGGAAGCACAACAGCTGCCAAAAGTGCATTTTTTTCAAGTTTTTTGATTATTGTTCCGGTAAATGTAATTTTTTCATTTGCTATGTCTGCTTCTATTCTACTTATTAATTCTTCTATTTCTTCGCGATCCTCAGCAGAAATTTCAGTCAATGTTGCTAATTTTGCTTTCGCCACATTCACTATATTTCTAAAACCATCGACAACTGAGGAAGAAGCTACTGGTGCAGCAAATGCTAATGGCCGAGCAAGAGGTTTTGCAGTAAGTGCTCCCGCTGCAAGTTCATCGGCTTTCTTTTTTTCTTGTGCATCAGCTTCTCTTTTTTCTTTAGCCGCAATTAGGGCCATAGCTTTGAGTTTTTTTGCATTTTGAGCTGCTAAGTCAGAATCTGCAGTTCCGCTAGCTTTCCGCAAGACATCTTCGATTTTTCTCTTTTCTTCGCGTCCTAGCCTATCTGTTATGCTGCCCGTCTTAGCTATACTTGCTGAAGAAGTACCTTCAGTGACTGTGGCTTCTTCAGCTTCGACTAGTTTTTTAGTGCTTGATTGCAATGCTGTTAGCAATTCAAAGCAGCTTTCTAGGGTTCTGTTAAAGTCAAAAAGTTCCTGCCCGCGCGATGCAATTCCATCTATATCAGCTGAAAGTCTCTCAAGCTCAGAGACAAAGCCAAGCTTTCTTAGTGCATCTGCTAAGTTTGCAATCTCTGGTCCTGTACCTGCAATATTAGCTGCAAGACTGCCAATCTGTTTTGTTAAGCGTGCAATTTGTTCGGCTTGTTTTTTACTTTCTTTGTCTAATCTAGTGCAGAGCGTAGTATGTTCTCGAAGCATTTTATCTAATTCATTAAGTTGCTCATACTTTTGGCCTAGTTCTATAAGTTGCTCTTTATCACCCTCTGCTACAGTTGCAACAAATGCAGCTATTTCATCATCTTTTTCTTTTTTTTCCCTTTGTGTATTTGACTTTGCTAATGTTCTTTCTTCTAATTTTGCAGTTATAATACGTGCTTCTTCTTCTCTTTGGCCTTTTTCTAAAATAGATTGTTCAAGGCTAGACACATACGAATCATGCGCTTTTCGTTTAGCAACTAATTGCTGATTGAGTGCTTCTGTGGAAATAAAATCGTGCTCAGCCAGAATACGACCTGCGTTTGTCCTTTTTTCTTCAGCTAAGCTTTCAGGTTTTAAATACTCAACAATCCCTTCTTGACTAATACCATCGAGTTTTTGCCCAAGACCAATTAGTGCGTTTACAAATCGATTAGTGACAGATTCTCTGTATGTTTCGCCACTAATAAGTCTATCCACTTTTGTCGAAAACTCTCTAAGACTCTTTTGAGTCATAACAATGGTCACAAATTTTTCTGCAGCAGAATTTGTTTTTAAAGCTTCTTTTAATTGCTTAATCAGCGGATGTATATCAACTGCTTGTATTGGCGTGTTTGAAAGTAGAGTGTCTCTCAGATAGCTGCCAGAGACATCTTCATAATTAAAAACTACATAGTACAAAGAAGCAAAAAGCGCTTTTTTTTGATTTTCTGTCAGGTACCGTATTTCATCTGAAATTCGGCCGAAAGAAGCAAAAGGGGTTGTTCTTTCATTATCTGCTTCGTCTTTTTTTGCTGGTCTTTTAAACATGAAAAGAACCCTATAGTCTCTTAGCAATTGCACAGTTAGTGGCATGACAGAGAAGTCTGTTACAGACACAAGCAACTTTCGTTCTTCAGCAAGTATGGACATATAGCCATCAAACACTGCTTTATCCTGCTCTTTTATCTTTTCGCGCAGGCTACTAATAGCACTTGTTATGGTTTGATCAATACTAAGAAAGTCAGAATCTGGGTATAATCCCAACTTTTTAGTTGAAAGAATTGATGCTTCAAGATTTAGTGTTAAATCAAGTGATAGCTGCAAATGATCTATTGTGCCAATTGTCATTTTTTCGTTATTAGGTATTTCAGTGTATATATTTAAAAAAGCGTCACTAAATATAACTACTCTTTCTTCTGGGGAGGCTTTTTCCATTTTTTCTTTAGTACCGTCAACCATTTTGAGAACAGTCTCTAATCCATCTCGGACTTGCTTTACTGCACCTTCAAATGCCGTTGGCTTGTATTTATTGGCTATGCTGCATGCCTCACGCATGTGCATAAGAACCTCAGCAACTTCACGATCAGGAATAAGCCTTCTGATAATGTCTCTGCGAATAGTCTTTTTTCCGAATATTTCTTCTATGGTTTCTGTTGTGGTTTCTATGTGTTTTAGTGACTCATTGAATAGTGCTTGCACACGATCACAGTCACTAAGCACTTCTGCTAATTTTTCTAGTCGTTTATTAATGTCTTTAATTTTTTTGTAATAGCTAGCGAGATCTAGTTTTAGTGCAGCTACTTCATCTAGATTTACTCCACCGCCTGCAAAGCCACCGCCTTCAAAACCACCGCCTGCAAAGCCACCGCCTTCAAAACCACCGCCTGCAAAACCACCACCAGCTAATCTATCGTCGGAATCATCACCGCGTTCATCCAGAATCTTTTCCAGAACATCGCCACCCATTTGGCTTTTTAGGCGCTTAAGTTCAGCATCAGCTTCTTCTAATTTTTTTCTAATAGGAGTTGCTCTATCCCGAGCACGTTCTTGATCTAGCTCTGCACGTTGTTGAGCTAACTCTCTTCTCATTGGGGATAGTGCCGCGGCTTTGTCTACCAAGACTACTACTTTATATTTAATTTGTGCTAGTGCGGCTTCTTGTTCTTGTAGTAATTTTTCTTTTCTTTCTAGCTCTAGTCTTTGTTGCTCTCGTTCTTCATCCATATCTGCTTGAAGTTTTTTCATTTCTGCAGCTGCTATAGCTTTGGAAGGTGTTCCTTTGAAATTTCTGTCAAGGCCATTGTCTATTGCAATTTGTTTACCTTGCAGTAATCTTGCTTGCAAGGTTCTTAATTCAGCATTGTAAGCATTGAGTGTAGCTTCTTGCTGTTCCATGGTATTACCATTAAGCATTGCTTCGCATTTAATTGCTGCTTCATCACCAAGACGAGTGCGTCTGGTTATCTCAAGAATTCCATCTGCTAAAGATCCTTTTTTTGCTTTTCCTGTTAAAAGGTAAGTGATTGGTCTAAACTCATCAATCCCTTCGTGGCTACCGTATAGCTGCGTAAAAACAATGCAAAAAAGGACATAGTAACTAGTTTTAACTTGCTTTTTCATACTTCTGACTCAAGTTTTTATTTTAGTTAGAAAAGGTAACAAAATGTTAAAGATGTTGTTACTATCTTTGGCTTAAAGTCTTTTTTAAGTTCATCATTTGTCACTGGTGCTTCTATAGAATAATTATTCCAACTGGAATAATTCGTGTAACGGCAATCTATTCCAATTTTGAATCGGTCAAATTTGTGTTCAAAACCGGCACCATAAACTGGACTTTTTAAAAATTTATTGCGTTTTTTAAACAAAGTATCTATTCCGATGTTGCCTGCACTTGAGTAAGTGAATTTATTTTCAAATTTACTTTTTTCTGTTCCTAACAAAACATATAGAAAATCATTTTGTTTATTTGTTAGATAAACACCCATACGTAGTATTATCCCCATGATTGTTTTTTGTTTATAAGAACTATGTAGCGATACATCCTGAGGAGCAGTTTGTTCTCTTGCTTTTTCTTGTTCTGTAACTTGTGCGTTGCCTTGACCAACATAGATCTCAGGACTTAATGCAAATGCTGTATTTGGAATCGTCCATAAAAATCCTGCAATCAATTTACCGTTTATGCTATTGGATGATTGAGTTTTTTTGTTTGAAAAGAAGAGAGTCTCATCATTCGTTGTGGTTTGTTCAGTCCTCTTCGCCGTCATGCGGTCATGGCCTACCGAAACACCCGCATAAAATTGTGGCGTAGTTGACTCTGCAGATTTTCCAGCTTTTACACAAAGCGTACTTAGTGTAATAACAGCCAATAATAACCTTTTCATGCGAATTTCCCCTTCTTTGTTGAGGCCAGATATAGTTAAAAACACAGAAAATGTCAATAGTTATTCATTTTTATAAGCTAAAATTATGGCAAAAAATATTAAAATGCATATAAAACATTAAAACAAAATAACAAAATTCACAAAAATACAGGTGTAAGTGTCACTTTGTTAATCAATTCCCAACGTAGACTGAGGTTGCTTAATTCTTAGGCAACTCCATCGTCTCCATTACTTTAATAAAGTTTTCTGGCAACTCAGCCTTTACCACAATTTTTTCACGCTTGGCATATAATGGCACTTCCATTTCTGCGCAATGCAAACATAAGGATTGCCTCTCATTCTTAATGCCATATATATCATCACCTACAATAGGGTGCCCAATGGCTTGCATATGAATGCGTAATTGGTGGGTGCGCCCGGTAATGGGTATTAATTTCACCAGTGTTGCTGATGCAGACCGTTGTAATACAGTGTAATGGGTAAAAGCCGGCTGCCCTTGGGGATCAATTTTTCCCCACCATGACTTTTTATCAGTTGATTTTTTGGCAATAGGAAGGTTTATTTCTCCGCTGTGAACGGCAATTACTCCATGCACCACTGCAAGGTATGTTTTTTGAATCTGGTGATTTAGGAAAAGTTCGCTGAGCCGTTTGAGGGCCGCCTTGTTACGGCCTAAAAGTAAACATCCAGTAGTGTCTTTATCAAGCCGATGCGCCAATTCAGGCCTTTTGGGCAGGCCAAAACGCAAGTCATCTAAATAATCTTCAAGGGTTGCCATTTTGCGCCCCGCACCTTTGTGCACAGGAAGGCCTGCGGGCTTATTAATAGCCAGCATTAATGCGTCTCTATAAATAACTTCCACGGGCCGTAACTCCCCCGAGACAATATCTGTAAAAAAACCACAATGAAGTCCAAAAAAAATGATGTCAATGGACTATTTAGGGATTGACACATAGTTATCCACATTTTTTTTTCTATTTTTATGAATAGGTTGTATGCAGAAAATTAAATAAAATTTTTTGATAATTTATTTGAAAACCTTCAGAATACAAAGGCATTCGGGGGACTAGCCTGTTTTTTCAGCAAAGCGAACAGACATGACAGCTGGCCTCAACAAAGGACCTTTATCCACGATTTATCCAATGATTTATCCACAGATTTTGGGGATAAGTTAATTAATTGTTAACGCTGGGTGTTTTGTGCCTGTATAATAAGCTAAGTAGTGGTTTTTGACAGGTATTTTTATGGACTATATGCGCCAAGCCTTGCACCTGGCCAAACACGCCATCCACCATGATGAAGTCCCTGTTGGAGCCATTTTAGTGTTAAATGATCATATAATTGCGCAAACCCATAATCAGTGTGTTATGGACTGCAATTCCCTTCATCATGCGGAAATGTTGGCTATTAATCAGGGCATTGCTCATTTGCAAACGCCGTATTTAAACGAATGCACTCTTTATGTAACCCTGGAACCTTGCCCTATGTGCGCAGCAGCTCTTGCCCAAGCTAGAATCGGCAAGCTTGTGTTTGGGGCGTATGACCCCAAAACTGGTGGGGTTGAGCATGGGCCCAAAATTTTTGACCACGCTCATTATAAACCAGAGATCATTGGAGGTGTTTTAGAAAACGAATGTTCCGAACTATTAAGTAATTTTTTTAAAGAAAAACGATGAAATTCTAATAACATTTATTATACTTTAAAATAAATACTTATAATTAACTGTATTAATATTAACAGTATATAAACTATTTATTTGTATTAATTATATTTGTATGAACCCTCTGCAAAATTTCAGACTAGATAAGTATTTTGGTTTATTTGAAGGATACGCGGAGACTTTGAGAGGGAATTGTTCAGATTTTAGGCAGATAGATCAGTACTAATTTATATGACTGCTTAATTTTTAAGCACTTCTTGTCGT
>CALPGA020000036.1 GCA_943322985.2 Candidatus Finniella inopinata | reverse complement strand
TGTTCGCTTTTGGGGAGCGGCGGATCAGGTCTAAAAATGAAGTCATTATCAAACGATATACTTGAATTTCTTATGTCAAACTTACCATATCCCTAAATCTCCTTCACCCATTTATTAAACTTGCTTCAGGGGTTTTGCAGAGGGTTCTTTATATTACGCAATCCCACAAGAAGACAGCCAAGCTCTTGTTCAACTTTCTGCTGCAACTAGTATTGAAGGAACGTTTGAACTTTATTACGCAAGACTGCAAGAGAGATGTAGATCGACTCAAGTTCTTGAGTTTTATGCAGAAAGAATAAAAAGTAAGAAAATTTTCCCACGCAATGCTGGTCAATATGAATGCGATGGATGGTAAATAGATACTCCAACCCCACTAAATGAGTTTGGGGTTGGAACTTAAACACAAAAATTATCCTACCGAAACTTTTGCTTTGTCAAAGATTTCCTTTAGCACGTCAGCATCGTTAATATACTCACGCACTTCTTGAGATGTTTTTAAATCTTCTGCTCGTGACCGGCAGAGCATTGCGAAATTCTTATAGCTTTTTCGCGCTTTCATAAAGTCTTTGTGTGTGTCATGCAGGGTTGCCAAATTAGCATATTCTTTTTGCATATAGTAAGCAGCGGCCAGCTGCACTAACGCGGTTTCTTTTAGAACATCATCTTCTTTTTCTTTCAAAGATGATAAGTAGTCTTTCAGGCTATCAACAACATTAGCGTAGCCTTCCATGGCTATATATACATCTGCAATAACCCTTTTATTTTCTTTTGTGGGATGGTGCTTTAGCCACTTAATAGTTTCTAGGTGATTCTTTCTCATGAAATCAGCGCGCGCTAAAATGCTTCCCGCTCTTTTTTGCTGCTCGCCTTCGATTGAATGGAATATTTTAGACAAAAGAGCGATTGCTTCTTCGGGTTTTGCATTTTGCACATAAAGACCACCAACCTTTAACTGCCATTCAATTTTTTTCTCATTATTTGAGGTTTTTTGAAATAATTCAGTTAGTAGCTCTGCTTCTTGGTCTAGCAAATCTAGACGTTCATACTGATAAGCAACACGCTCGACAATTTTTTCATAATTGGGATGATGTTCAATAGTTGCTTTATATTTACGAAACAATCCAATAATTTTAACTGGTGAAACGCTCTCGTTTTCTAGCATAAAGAACTTTTCAACATAATTTTTCAAAAGCTGATTTAACCCTAACGTTGCATCGAATTTCTTAAACCGCTGCACCAGGTCTTGTAAAATTTCGATAATCTTTACAAGATTATTTTTCTTTTCTAGCTTTTCAATAAGCTTTAAGCAGATTTTTACTTCAATATCATTTCCACGAGACTGCATGCGTAACATATCAAGCTCTTTGATAATGTCATCAATCGGTGCGCCACCGTGTTTATAAAGGTAAGTTTCTAGACGAGCCTCCGTTTGAAATTCATTCGGAACAGAATAGTTCATTGCATTTTTTGCAATTGAGTCAAGCAATTTGCACCCCTCGTCTTTATCCTCACACGCAAATACATACATTGCATGATAGAAACCCATTACAGCTTTTGCCAGTTCAGACTGAGGAGAGATAGAATCTTGAATAAGCTTCACAAGCTTCATTTGCTGAGTTTCAAACATATAAGGGACTAACTTTACCAAAATATAATCTCTTAAATTCAGCGGGTAATTTTGAAGAATAAAAACAGATTCCTCACCAAAAACAACTTTTTCGCCAAGTTGGCTTTTTGATAAATTACGCCAAAAATCAATTTCTGATACATTGGGTAATTGCTCTAGTGTTTTTAGGCTTTCTTGATAATCTTGCGATAAAAACTGCGCATACCCCAAGATTAGCTGACAAAATAGCGAGCGCTTAAATTTGGGGACTTCCTTACCCAGCAGTAAAATTGTTTGTTTTGATTCTTCACCTTCACATAGTGCAAGTTCTACCCATGCTTGCCTTAGCAAATGCAATGATCTATTTTTTTTGTTCCTAAGAGCTTTATCAGCAAGAAGGAACCTAAATTCAGACGTAAAATCCCCAAAACGTATAAAAGTTAAATCTGGTTTTAAAGTGACACGTCCTTCTAAGCATTTTTGCGAAGGCAACATCGGATTACGAGCAGGATAGTATGCGGTGTCTTTTCCCTGTTTTTCTAGAATAATTTGGTCACTTTTAAAATATAGGCAAACACCTTGTACAGATTCATACACATCAACATAATCTGACTCTAAAGCATCAAGCCCCGTATCTGGCTGATTTGTTGGAATGATATTTAGTTCCTCGCCAGTTGGCATATCCAATTTTACCGAGGAAGCGTTGCCGGTGTTTAGAATACGAAAACGCCCAAGATCTTGATGATCAAAAGCAACTTGATTGGGATTAGGGTCATTTTTTATTAAATGAACAGAAATAGCATTAAGCACCCAACCTTTTTCTGTTTTCATTATCATAGGAATCATTTCTGTAGAAATATCTAAAGAAAAAATAATACATGGTCTGGATGATTTTACATTTTTGATTTGTTCAATTGAAAGAAATCCCGCGGGACATTCTGCTGGTTTTGGTAAAAGAAGATCTGGTGCAGATGCGCCTATATCCCAAACCATGTACCATTTCCCGCGCAAAGAAAAAATTGCCAAGCTACTATCGCCAGAGCAATTTAACTGCAAATACCTTGCATTCCCTATATCTGCGCAAGAAACGCTTGCAGATGGGGCTCCAGCGTTAATATTTAGGCAGCAAACGCTAAAAAGTATAAAAAAAAGCTTGGCAATCAAGAAATGAACCATTAATGTGTAAAATACGCAAAGGCGTAAGTGTTAATCGCATATCTAAAAGTATAAGAGCGATTACAAATTTTTCCAAACGTTATCAGTGGTATTCAAGAAACAATGAAAATGCATCATATGCGTAAGCCCCGTATTAAAGGGCGCCCAACAAGACCATCAGGCCAACAAGAGAAACCTTATACGGGCACAAATGAAATTGGCCGTGTTGATTCAAGATGTCGACATAACGTACAGTTTCTTAGGCAATTTATTGATAAATTTAATAATTTTGCTCGCGAATCTATAACATCTGGTGATAGAGTGTCAGCGGAAGGCTTTTATCAACACGCTGATCATTATCAGCGTATATTGAATGAACGCCAGCAAGATCGATTAATAGCTGAAAAAACACAACGTGAAATCGTGGAGGGCCAAAATGAATCCCGAAATGTTTACCCAATCGATGCAGCAAGTGCTCCAGACAGCCCAGCTGCAAGCACAGAAGAACCAGCACCAGCAGTTAAGCGTGTGGCACGTCCTGCACGCACTCCTAGAATCGTCGAATAGCTTAGGTTCTAGGCTTTTAGAAAAGGCCGGGGCAAATTTAAAAAGCTTTCAAGAAGCTTGCACCTTAGAAATTCAACGCCACCCTAAGGTTTCAGGCACAGCTGATCAAATGTATTTGTCATCTGAGCTTGCACAAGCGCTTGAACTTGCACAGGAAAATGCAAAAAAAATTAAAGATAAATATACCAGCGTAGACATGGTCATGCTGGCTTTAAGTGTTACCTCGCCTACTAAAGAATTTTTTCAAAAGCACAATATTTCACCATCAAAACTTAACACTATAGTTAACGACATGCGAAAGGGCCAAAGTATGGATACCCAAACAGCCGATGAAAATTTAGAATCACTTGATCGCTATGCAAAAGACTTAACTGAAGTCGCTCGTAAAGGAAAGCTAGACCCTGTTATAGGTCGTGACGAAGAAATACGCCGTACTATTCAAGTACTAACACGCCGCACCAAAAACAATCCTGTTCTCATTGGTGAGCCAGGGGTAGGCAAAACCGCCATCGTAGAAGGGCTTGCGTTGCGTATAGTCAACGGTGATGTGCCAGAATCTATGAAAAACACACGGCTAATGGCTTTAGATCTTGGCGCTTTACTTGCTGGTGCTAAATTCCGCGGTGATTTTGAAGAAAGACTCAAAGCAGTTTTGAATGAAATTACTAAAGCCGAAGGTGATGTGATTTTATTCATTGATGAATTACATACCTTAGTAGGTGCCGGCAAAACCGATGGTGCAATGGATGCATCGAACATGTTAAAACCAGCCTTGGCGCGTGGTGATTTGCATTGCATTGGCGCCACCACATTAGATGAATACCGAATGCATATTGAAAAAGACCCAGCGTTAGCCAGACGTTTTCAGCCAGTTATGGTTGAAGAACCTAGCGTTGAAGACAGCATTTCAATTTTGCGTGGCTTGAAGGAAAAGTACGAATTGCACCATGGCATTCGCATCAGCGACAGTGCAATTGTGGCGTCTTGCACATATTCAAACCGCTACATTAGCGATCGCTTCCTACCAGATAAAGCCATTGATCTAATGGACGAAGCAGCCAGTCGCTTGCGCATGATTGTAGATTCAAAACCTGAAGATATTGATGAACTAGACAGGCGTATCATTCAGCTGAAAATTGAACGTGAAGCCTTAAAAAAAGAAACTGACACTGCTTCAAAAGATCGTCTTGAAAAATTAGAAAAAGAGCTTTCTGAATTGGAAGAAAAATCACGCACTCTTTCGGCAATTTGGCAGCATGATAAAAAATCCATTGCTGAGAATCGGCGATTAAAAGCAGAAATTGATAAACTAAAGTCCGACGCTGAAATTGCTCAACGACGTGGTGACTTAGCCAAAGCTAGTGAAATTATGTATGGCCGTTTACCAACGTTGCAAGCCAACCTTGACGCATTGCAAACAACTGATAATAAGGTTGGAATGCAAGAACAAATTACCGCAGAAGATATTGCTTTAGTGGTAGCACGCTGGACAGGCATTCCCGTTGAGAAAATGTTGGAAAGCGAAAAGTCAAAACTTTTAAAAATTGAAGAACACCTTCACAGGCGCGTGATAGGTCAGGAAGATGCAATTAACGCTATTGGTAATGCAGTGCGTCGTTCCAGGGCAGGATTGCAAGATCCAAACCGCCCAATGGGATCATTCCTTTTCTTAGGGCCAACTGGCGTAGGAAAAACTGAAGTGTGCAAAGCCTTGGCTGAGTTTTTGTTTGATGATGAATCAAACCTAGTTCGCATTGATATGTCGGAATACATGGAAAAGCACAGCGTTGCCCGGCTTATTGGCGCCCCTCCTGGATATATAGGTTATGAACAAGGCGGAGAGCTTACCGAAGCAGTTCGTCGTCGCCCTTATGCCGTGATTTTGTTTGACGAAGTTGAAAAAGCCCACCGGGATGTTTTCAATATTCTTCTTCAGGTTTTAGATGATGGTCATTTGACAGATTCACAGGGGAGAAAAGTTGATTTTAAAAATTCAATTATCATTCTGACTTCTAACCTTGGGTCAGATGCATTTATTCATCAACCAGAAAACGAAAGCGTGATTGTTCCTAAAGTACGTGACCAGGTAATGCTGTCGGTGCGTGAAGCATTCCGTCCAGAGTTTTTAAACCGTTTGGATGAAATCCTCATTTTCAACCGTCTGCAAAAAGCTGACATGGAAAAAATTGTTGAAATTCAATTAAAGCAACTAGCAAAACGCCTTGAAGATAGGCAATTGATTTTAACCTGGGAACCATCCGCCACGGCGTGGCTAGCTAATCAGGGTTATGACCCCGTTTATGGTGCGCGCCCTTTAAAGCGTGTTATTCAAAAATCGGTACAAGACCCATTGGCATTAAAAATTCTAGAAGGTACCTTGAAAAGTGGTGAGCAGTTGATTTTAACCCAAAAGAATGATGCACTAGAGATAAAACAAAGCTCGGCACAACAGGCTACTTGATGAAAGAAAAAATTAGAAATACGGCACTACTTATAGTGCTTGCTGGTCTTTATGTGTGGTGTAAATACGTAATCCTAGAAAAATTTTTAAGCACCCTACTCCCTTTGATGCTTCCTTATATTTTTTTGTCGCACTTTAGATCTTACACATTACTAAAAAGATTGTTAATAACCCTGTTAATTTCGATTTCATTCATCGCTTTTTTTGAAGTTGTTAATAAGATTTTTCCGATTGCAGAAAATATACATAATATGTCTAGGACTAATTCATGAAAAATTACTTGGCACTTTTAGGCGTTGTAGGCGCTGTAATATTGGGCTTTGCCCTGCACAGCCTAGGAACTATTTTAGTGCCATTTATTACTGGCATTATTGGTGCATACATCTTGAACCATCCGGTCACTGCCCTTTCAAAAATAAAAGTCCCTCGTGGGTTCGGCGCCCTACTCATGATTCTTGGTGTGCTATTCCTATTAGGCACATTAATGATGGTAGCCGTTCCTTTTTTACAAAAAGAATTCATTCTTCTGTCAAAAAATATGCCAGCGCTGGTGCAGCATTTCTATAGTCTGATCAACCCAGTGCTTGATTTTGCCGCAGAACGCTTGCCACCAGAAGATATTGCCCAAATCAAAACCCAGATCAGCGGACAATTCGGAAACGTAATGACTTGGATGGTGCAATTTATTATCAACGTTTTAAGCAACGGCCTGGCTTTGGCGAACGTTGTTTCCATGGTTGTGTTAACACCTGTGGTTATGTTCTATATCTTAAAAGATTGGCCAAGCTTTATTGAAACAACACGGTCACTTTTGCCTAAAAAAAGTGCTGCTAAAATTATTCATTACAGCCAAGTGATTGACCAAAATCTTTCAAGCTACGCAAAAGGACAAATGCTGGTTTGCCTTATTTTGGCTGTATTATATTCAGTTGGACTGCTGACTGTTGGCCTTAAAAATGCCGTGTTCGTTGGCATATTCACCGGATGCATTTCATTTATTCCCTACATAGGCGCGTTGATTGGTTTTCTTTTGAGCACACTTATTCACCTGAGCGGTAACGATACGTGGAACCCCTTAATTTCCATTGGGTTGGTATTTTTAATTGTGCAAGCAATTGAAGGCAATTTCTTAACTCCACGCTTTGTGGGTGGGCGCATTGGTGTGCACCCGGTTTGGATTTTGTTTAGTTTGCTTGCCGGCGCTACCTGGTTTGGTTTTTTTGGCATTGTATTAGCACTACCTGCAGCAGCGATTATTAGCACCGTTGTGCGGGCCGTATGGAAGGAATGTAAGTAGGCATTACACTTCTTGGGTAAGCCCTATTGCGGTTGCAATATCAGTAACGGACCTGCCTTCCATAAGCTCTAACAAAAATTCAGGATAGCGTTCAGGAGCAACTCCATGCCCACCGTTATGCCAAAACATATTGAAAGAATGACCCGCGGTTTTTAACGCAGTTGAGAACGCCCTAATGTCATTCGCTGAACATCTGATATCTACTTTTCCGTGCACCAACGTAAGGGGCGCTGACAATTCACGACCCACTAAATGCAAAGGCATGAAAGATCTACGAAATGTTTCTAAGTCCATTGTTCCTAGAATAGCCTCTCTATTTGACCAAGATACTAAGCCACTATCTACACAGGCAGCATCAGCTACAATTGATTGAAAATTAAATAATTTAGGTAAGCTTGCTTGTGCATGCAAAAAACCCCAACGCAACGCAAAAGAAGCAGCAACAAACCCACCATAACTAGAACCGTACAAGTGTACCTGTTCTTGGTTTGGAATTAGATTTTTTCCTATAGCATCATGAAAAATATGTAACAATTGGTGTAAGTTTTTACGACCCATTTCACCAATGCCTTTGGAATAATGCTTCCAACCATGGCCAGTACGAAGGCTTTCTTGGGGAAGAATAACAGACCAACCCGCTTGGGTGAAGGCTTTAACAAAAGGTGAATAGCTGCCTGTGTAAGCGCCTTCTGGCCCACCTTCCATCATAACGATGGTTTTATTATTTGATGTTCCTGGTTCTGGTGGCACATAGAAATATGGGACAGGTTCGCCTTCAACATCAACTTTCTGAATCTGTAATGGCTGATGAAACTGATTAACATCTCCACGTGACCAAATGTTTGAAAAAATACCATTAAGATCAATACTACATTTCAAAAAGTAATTTTCAGAAAAACCAAAAAATAATTTATCAAGGGGAAGATGAAGGCTAAAAAATAAATTATGAAGATTATCGGGTTCAGTTATGTTAATCAATTCAACTGATATTGATCGATCAGCGTAATGCTTCCCCTCTACCCTCCATTGTCTACGAACCGCCTCACAACACTTGTCATATTCTGCTTTAAGGGTTGGTGCACTGGATTTTGGAAAATGCCAACAAAGATTTCCTTCGCTATAATCTTGCAATGCTAAAACTTCACGGGGATTTTTGGTTGAAGAACAAACCCACCCAAAAATAAGTTGAATAAAAAAATTATTCACATTTGTAGGTTCAAATTCACCTTCTGCATTAAGCCATTCTAGCGTTAAGCCAGTGTCTGCATAAGAATATCGGTAAACTTGACCAGTACTACCCACTCTTAAAGTCTGAGCAGGATAAGCTCCTTCGTGCAAAAGTTTCCAATTTCCATTTTGAATTGTCCAATATTGTGCAATCAGCGATGCGGGTAGTGAATGTCTTGCAAATAATAAATTTCCTGATTCATTAAAAGCTAGTTCGTGCCAA
The DNA here is from genome assembly GCA_943322985.2 of Candidatus Finniella inopinata. Lineage (GTDB taxonomy): Bacteria > Pseudomonadota > Alphaproteobacteria > Paracaedibacterales > CAITNM01 > CAITNM01. Next base: position 1,706 of record CALPGA020000036.1, on the reverse strand, counting down.
CGTAACCCTAAGGGATGAGCCGGCAAAACTTCTTCTAGGGTTAAACTTTCTAAATTAATTTTCTTTGCGTATGGATTACCGTCTATTCCTTTATAATTTACAAGCAAACCGTCTGTTCTAATGCTATCGGTACTTGCTGTGAATAGTTCAGTTTGTTCACAAACAGCTGTTTGTAAACGCCTAAATACAATGGCCCTTTTAACTGCTAAATTTACCGGATCAGTCAAAAATGCTAAAACTTTTTCTTTTTCAACGCGTTTAATATCACAAATATGTCCGGGATATAAAGCTTGAATTTTTTGCATATGTTCATCATGTGAATATATCCAGTCATCTTCTGAACTGAGTAACCAAGCATCATCTGAAGTAAGTTTCCAATAAACAAATTCTTCCGTATTTTCGGGATTCTTAGCTTTAAACCTCAAGGAAGAATCTCCAACACTTACTGTTGCAACAAAACCTTCTGCCCATAAAACTGGATGCAATGGCTGATAAGCAAAAAAACAGAGATCTAGTCCTGCCGGTTGCAATATTTCAAGAGAAACACCTTCCGCTGCAGAACCTTTAATGCGGAAAAGCTTAATTTCATCATCGCGTACTTGGCACCAAGCCAAAACAGAAAAATAATCAGATCTACAGAATCCATCCACTAAAGATATATCTTTAATCTCACCAAATTTTGCTGCGAGCGCTTCTGAACAGCGCCTTATTACATCTTCATCACTTTGAACATATGGTGCTGGTCTTGATGATGTTGATGATAACGTGCAAGGAGAGCCTCCCGCGATAACAGCAAAAGCATCATTTGAAAAGCATAAGAATGCAAGAAGTAAATAAAGCCAATTTTTAAGCATTTTAGTTACATTATTGTTACATTAATATGCTTTGTAGCATAACAAACAAAAAAAATATAAACAAATAAAACACCGCAGAGATTATTAGTACCGTAGTGCGGGCAGTGTGGAAAGAATGTAAGTAGGCGAGCTATCACTAGCCCGCCCGTTTCTTAAAGTGTTTTCAGCCAATCTTTGGCAGCCTGGCTAATTTTTTGATCAGCTAAAGCAATACCATAAATTTCTGTTTTACGGGCATTATCTTCGCCATACATATCATCAAGCACTTCATTCCAAAGCTTTAAGATTGTATCAGAAGGCTCTGATCCTACTTTATTCAAAATTCCATAAATACGATCATGCCAGTAAGCATCTATTGCTTTGTCTAACCACGCTACAGATGCAGGCGTTAACCCTACTTCTTCAAGGCCTTTGCCTTCAGCGAAACCTTGTTCAAATTTTTTGGTGCGCAAATGGGCATATTTTCTGCCATACACTCCATTGATTAGTTGCATACACCTTTCACCAAGGGTAATGCCAAATGCAGATGCTGGATTATTGCCAAGATTACTGCTAATCTCCGCGACCAAATTAGCCCATTTTTTTTCGAATTCAGCTTTGAGTTCCACAGTAGAATTATTCTTCCACTCTGATTCAAACGCTGCATATTGTTTTAATTCTTCAGGGGTGAATATGTCTTTAACCCAAGAATGTTCAAGTTGTTGTGAACCCTCTGCAAAACCCCTGAAGCAAGTTTAATAAATGGGTGAAGGAGATTTAGGGATATGGTAAGTTTGACATAAGAAATTCAAGTATATCGTTTGATAATGACTTCATTTTTAGACCTGATCCGCCGCTCCCCAAAAGCGAACA
>CALPGA020000035.1 GCA_943322985.2 Candidatus Finniella inopinata | reverse complement strand
TGCGATTAATTTCTATAAGTTCAGATGCACATCTTGCCGTTGTGCCAGCAACAAAATGTTCCATTAACTTATCTTGAGTTTTTTTACTTAATCGACTCTTTCTCATGCTTCCCTTTATAACACTTCTTTGTGTTATCTAGGACAGCCCCATTTCTTTTTCACCCCAGATAAGCGGCATTTCAAGAGATTCTAGCAGCGTTCGCCATGTGTAAGCTTGATGCTCTCTTTCATTTAATACAATTTTCGGTTTTGCTTTAAAAGTATAAACGAATGCATGGAAAATGAAGTCTTTTCTAGGATCCGATATATAAACTGTTTTGATGTGCCCTACAGAATCTTCTTTCAATAATATTCCTGTTTCTTCAAAAAATTCTCTAATGACCGCCTTAAGTGGAGATTCATTTTTTTCGACCTTACCACCAGGAACACCCCATATTGCATCATCTTGCTGCTGCAGAAAAATGTATTCCCCCCTGCAGCTAGCATAGCAAGCTGACACACTTATTTTAGGATTAAACCAAGATGGTGGCTCATCATATACTCCAAGTGTTCTTGATGTATCCGTACCACTGAGCGAGCTTAAGAACAAAACAGTAGCAAGAAATATTTTCATAATTTGAAGACGCAATCATTGGAATTAATCTAAAAAGTTATAGCAGCAAACGTCTCGAAAATGCCACAGTACAAAACAAAAAATTATGCTTAATTTTAAATATACTGGCCTAATAGAAACTATGCTGTATATTGCTACTATAGGGTACAGTATGTAATGACTGTAAAATTTAACATGGAGTTTTTTGAGTTATGAAAGAATTATTAAAATTATTGAGCATTGCGTTAGCAATTTCAACTTCTGCAACGTATGCAGTAATTTCTACTGGAAATAAAGATGCTAAAGCAGATGCAGGAAATGCAGAAGCAAAAAACGCTGCTGACACTGACGGAAAGAGTGACGCAAAAGCTAAGAGCAATGATGATGCAGCCGCTCATGAGCCTGCTGGTACAGATGCAAAAGCAGAAAAGAAAACTGAGCACAAAGCAGATGATGCCGATGCAAAAACTGATGCTGATGCTGATACAGATGCAAAAGTAGCAAAGAAAGCAAAACACAAAAATGCGGGCGGGAAGAAAGCTAAGCACAAGGATGCAGAAGCACATGCTGATGCGGACAGTAAGGCTGCAGACGCAAAAACTGAAGACAACGCTGAGCACAAAGCAGATGATGCTGACGGAAAAGCTGAGCACAAAGACACCGCAATACATGGAGATACGCACGCTGCTCATGGACACTCTGGTCATTCTCATGTGAGCCGCAAAGCTGCAAACGATATAACTGCTCGTTTGAATGCTATGCATACGCCATACACTCCATTAACAACTCTTCCTGATGCACCATGTTGTGCAGAAAAGAAAAGTTCTGCAAAAGCTGCTGCTTAACACAAAGCTAGCAAGTAAAAAGAGGAAGGAGGCCTTTGGGCCTCTTTTTTTATATGAATTTTCTTCAAGAATACGTTCAACATGAATTAGGCTGGCATTCAAGAGATGTTAAAAAAGCTTATCAAGCATTACAGAGTGGCTACAGAGCTGGAGAGTGTGTTGGATATGCAAATATTGAGCAAGTGCAAGCCTATGTCTTCACCAGATTTCCAGCGACCTACCAAGTTTGCTTAAAGCTTATAGGTAAGTATTTTAACGATCTAAAAATTCATTCTGTTTTAGACTGGGGTTGTGGCATTGGCACAGCATCGCTCGCATTAAGTCAACATTTTGAAAATTTAGAATATTATTTAGTTGAACAAGACAAACAAGCCAAAACTTACGCGATAGAATTCCTAACACATTTTTTCCCCAATAATATTGTGCACCACGAAGAAATATCAAAAAATATTGATTTATCTGTATTTAGCTATTCCCTGGGTGAAGTGCAAAATTGGCAAAAAACTCTTGATAGTATTTGGGATAAAACAAAATATTTGTTGATTATAGAACCTGGAACAACGGTTCATTTTAAGCGATTGATGATAATTAGAGACTATATGTTAGCTAAAGAAGCCAAACTTTGGGGGCCGTGCTGTCACACAAAGCTATGCCCATTACAAGATAATGACTGGTGTCATTTTGCGGTTAATGTACCCAGATCAAAAGAACATCGCATGCTTAAGGGTGGTGAACGAGGATTTGAGCAAGAAGCTTACAGTTATCTGCTTTTCGCAAAAGAACCAAGGAACATTGATTTTGGCCGTGTAGTTGCCGCTCCAAGGCTTCATGGGGGGCATATAGATTTAAAAATTTGCACTAAGGATGGAGCCATTAGCACGCCAACTGTTGGGCGCAGTTCTGGTAATTACAAGACGTTAAAAAAATGCGTGTGGGGAGATAGCCTTACCCATGAATTGCTTTAGAAACACCTGCCCAAGCAGCTTCTTTAATAGCTTCACTATGAGTTGGGTGCGCATGACAAGTGCGGGCAATATCTTCAACTGTTGCGTGCATGCTCATAGCTTGAGCTACCTGAGCAATCATCGTTCCTGCGCAACTACCTATAATATGAGCACCTAACACAAGCCCTGTTTCTTGGTGGCTTAATAACTTTACAAAACCTTCTGTTTCATGAACTGCTTTTGCTCGGCTATTTGAAGAGAAGGGAAACTTACTAGCTTTGTATGGAATGTTAGCTGCTTGTAACTGAGGCTCAATGAAGCCAACACTTGCGACTTCTGGCTGCGTATACACCACCGCAGGAATAACGTTGTAGTCAACACATGATTCTATGCCTGATAAAAGCTCAGCAAGAGCCACCGCTTCCTCTTCAGCTTTGTGGGCAAGCATCGGCCCCTCTACAATATCACCAATGGCGTAAATACCCTTAATGGTGGTTTCAAAGCGGGTATTAATTTTGATATAACCTTGCGCTGTCGTTTCAATTCCAATTTTTTCAAGGTTAAGCCCTATTGTATAGGGCACACGGCCTACCGAAACTAATATTTTATCTACAGTCAAAGTTTCTGTGCCATCACTAGTTTCTAACAACAACTCAGCTCTAGCTTTTTCAGTTTTAATTGCTTTAATTTTTGCACCCAAGTGAAATGCAAATCCTTGCTTTTCGAGAATTGTGTGTAGTGCTTGGCTTAAATCTGGGTCAAGACCTGGAGCAATACGATCAAGGGTTTCAATCACATGAATTTTTGACCCCAACCTGCCCCAGACTGAACCTAACTCCAGGCCAATATATCCGCCACCAATAATAGCAATAGTTTTAGGAGCATGATCTAAATCAAGAGCGTCAGTCGAAGATAAAACAATCGATTTATCTACCGGAATATTTGGCAATGCTCTTGGAATTGAACCTGTCGCAACGACAATAGCATCAGCATTTAAAATTTTGTCACCGGCTTTAACTTGATTTTTACTAACAATTTGAGCTGCAGCATTAATAAAGCGGATGTTATTTTTTTTAAACAAAAACTGAATACCCTGACCAAGCTCGTCTAACACTTGATTTTTTTGAGATTGCAATTGTTTGATATCAATAGCTAACTCTTTGACCGAAATTCCAAGCTTTTTAAACTTATGGCCTGCTTTGTAATACTCATGGGATGCATGCAAAAGGTTTTTGGAAGGAATGCACCCCATGTTTAGGCAAGTTCCACCGGGACGCTTCATTGAGTCGATAATAGTAACTGTATTGCCAAGCTGTGCAGCACGAATAGCGCACACATATCCACCGGGACCAGCACCAATAATGACAATATTTTTAGCCATAGACGCTCCCTAAAAGTTAATTTTGTTGGCGGAAAACTTCATACAATGCAACAGCAGCTGCGTTAGAAACGTTAAGCGTTTGGAAATTTTTAGAGGTTGGAAGCTGAAGAGTTTGATCACAATTCTTCATAGTTAAAGACCGCATGCCATCACCTTCATTACCAAAAACCAATGCGGTTTTCTTGGCAAAAGAAAAATTTTGAAGGTTATCTTTTGCGTGCTCAGAAAAGCCATACATCCAAAAACCAAGATCTTTTAGCTCAGCAATTGATGTTGCAAGATTTTTGACTTCAATCCGCGGCACTACCTCTAGTGCACCTGAAGCTGCTTTTGCTAATACTCCAGATTCTGGTGCGCTATTGCGCTCTGTCGTAATAACACCTACAGCACCAAAAACTGCACATGATCTCCAGATAGCTCCCATGTTATGCGGATCAGTAATTTGATCTAAAATAACAACTAACATAGGGGCATCTTCTTCAAGAATTGAAATATCTTCCGGGATCAGTTCGTGAACGCACATTGCAATTCCTTGATGCACTGCTTCTTTACCAACTTTTTGTTCTATAATTTTAACATCCACAACTTCAAAAGGAATTTTCTTAGTTAGTTGTAATTTTTTAGGGTCTTGTCGTCTGTCTAAAAGAATTTTTTCAATTTTTCTAGACTGATTACTCAGTGCCGCATTGCAAGCATGCCAGCCATACATCCAATAGGTCATGCAGCTTCACCTAATAAGGCACGAATTGGAGCAAAGCTTTTTCGATGATGAGGCGTTACTCCATAATTTCTCAAAGCATCTTGGTGAATAGAAGTTCCGTAGCCAGCGTTTTTTGACCAGCAGTAAACAGGATATTTTTTTGAAAGCTCAGTCATGATACGGTCTCGAGTAAATTTTGCAATAATAGATGCAGCAGAAATGCTTAATGATAAACTATCGCCTTTAACAATCATTGTGAAGGGAATGTTGATTGAAGGTTTGCGAATTCCATCAATCAGTACATGTTCTGGTTGAATAGGTAATGCAGCGATAGCCCTCTCCACACTCAGTCTTGTTGCGTTTCCAATATTCAGGTTGTCAATTTCTTCAACAGAAGCTGAGCCAACTCCATAAACAAGAGAAGTAGAATTTGTTAGCATTTCAAAGCATTGTTCACGTTTTTTGGTAGTTAATTTTTTTGAATCATTTAGGCCTGCCCACAAGCCCTGATTATATTCAAAAAATATCACGGCGGCAGCAACAACTGGACCAGCCCAAGGACCACATCCAGCTTCATCAACACCAGCTACCTTTTGAGATATAATTTTTTGTTCAAAAGAAAAATCAGGCATCTTCATCTTTGTGTTTAATATTTTTTTCTTCTTCACGCCACTCCTTTGCGGCACGTTTCCATATCAACTTTAGAACATGACTTCCTGGCATGCTAATCCATGCAACAATATCTCGGATAGATATTTTTGATTCATCTGTTATATTTTTCAAGTGTCGCGCTAGGGTCATCCAAAATGGGCTAAACAATAATGAAAGAGCCGTTAGTGATAAAATCAATTTCTCACCATACTCATCAATAATTTTAGATTCATGGCCAACAGAGGCCATCAAGAAGGCAAATTCACCTATTTGAGCAAGAACAACACCAACCAAAAAGGCTTCGGACCAAGGAATTTGCAAAAAACGTAATATTAAAATATTAATTGCAGATTTTCCAACGGTTATTAAAAGTAATAATAATATGAATGTGGCTAAATTTGTGTAGATAAATCCAACATCCATCAATATTCCAATTGATAAGAAAAACACCATAATCAACGTGCTTTGGATTGGTTTAACTGTGTCTAAAACAGCGCTTCGTTCGTGGGTATTTCCAATTGTCAGCCCAGCAAGAAAAGCTCCGTATGCTGCAGATAAGCCAATCAAGCCAGAAATAGCAGCCGCTGCAAAACAAAATGCTAAACTAACCAAGGGAAGTAAATCTTTTTGACGAATCACATCAGCTAAAAACCCAATTCGCACTCTTTGTTTCTGACTAAGGTAGTAAATAAGACCAGCAATAATTCCAACAGCCAGTAAAAGTTTTGCAAACAGCCCTAAAACAGATAAGTCGCTGTGAAAGTTGCGCAAAATAAGGATCATTGGCACGATAGCAAAGTCTTGGGCAATCAAAACACCAATAGTTATTTGTCCAATTTCTGTATTCACTTCACCGATTGTGTCTAGCATTTTAACAGCAACTGCAGTTGATGAAATAGCTGTAATAAATCCTAAAAGTAGTGCTAAACCATTACTCCATCCTAAAAAGAAAGAAATACTCCAAGTAACACCTGTACAAATAAGAATTTGTAAAAGTGTTGCCAGAGATGTTACAAGCCATACCTTCTTAAAGGTGCGCAAGTTTAGCTCGATGCCAATAACAAAAAGCAAGAGTAAAACGCCCATTTCAGCAAGAATGCTAACTTGATCCCGAGACTCAACAAAAGCTAAACCGGAGGGGCCCAATATTAGTCCAGCAATTATGTAGCCTAAGATAGGAGGCTGTTTTAAGCGGGTCATGCCTAAGCCAAAGACCAAAGCCACCAAAATTACCAAGGCTATGTTGGTTATACTGAATTCACCGTGCATTGATAGCCCCCTTTTGCATTGTACTTTAGCCAATTGTCATTACTAAACACAAGGAAAAGTCAGCAAAATTCTCAATTAAAAGTATAAATTTGCATTTTATTCGCCAGACAGGCCACAAAACTAATTATTATGAAATTCATTGTTAAATTTTGGAACAAATTATATCTACTATTAAAAAAATAATCTTTTACCCTTGAGACGCTTCTGCTTGTCACGTATCCTACCGTTGATGACAAAACCTAGAGATTAAAATGCTTACAGTAAACGCTAAGATTCCTGAAATGATAGTACAGGTTGTTACACTTGATGGAAAAAAAGAAATGAACACAACTGAATTGTTTAAGGAAAAAACAATTTTATTTGGCCTTCCTGGGGCCTTCACTCCAACCTGCTCTCAAATACAGTTACCTGATTTTGCAAAACAAGAACAAGCTTTGCGAACAAAAGGCTATAAAAATATTATTTGTATGGCTGTAAATGACGCTTTTGTAATGCAATCATGGAAAGAGAAAGTTGCTCCAGATGCCAATATTATTATGTTAGCTGATGGAAGCTGCGCGTTAACTAAAGCACTGGGTTTGGAATTAGACCTTCAAGAAAAGCACATGGGTGTTCGCTGCATAAGGTTTTTGCTGGTTGTAGAAAATGGTTTAGTTTTGAAAATAAATGTAGAAGAAAACCCAGGCATTTGCTCTGTGAGTAGCGTAAACACTTTATTGTAAATAAGCTAAGCGTACTTAATATTTACGTCTTGTACGCTTAGTTTAACTTTGCTATGTTCTCCTCACTGCGGTCGTGGTGGAATTGGTAGACACGCAGCGTTGAGGTCGCTGTGGAGAAATCCGTGGAAGTTCGAGTCTTCTCGACCGCACCATATCTAACGTTCAGATTTAATCCTCTTCGTCATAATCCTCTTCATGGACAGAAGGGCTCACAACGGCTGTTTCTGCATTATTTTGCGCATAACGGTCTTCCCTATCGTTATTTTGATAATCAAGGATGCTAACCGGCCCATGAGGCATTAGTGTTGAAATAGCATGTTTATAAATAAGCTGTGCATGACCCTCTCGACGCAATAAAATTGTATTGGTATCGAACCAAGTAATATTCCCTTGCAATTTGACTCCATTTACTAAAAAAACAGTGAGAGGGGTTTTGTTTTTTCGAATATGATTTAAAAAAGCATCTTGAACATTGACTGATTTTTCATGAGACATTTGTCTCTCCTTAATTATTTTATTCGTCTGATTGTAATCCTTAGTGAAAACTCCTGGCAATGGTTGGAAGAAGTTTTCTAAGTTTTACGCCCTATCTAGTTAACAAATTATAAATTTAGTGCTTTTTTTTGCAATTCAAATAGTTCTGAAGCTCCTTTTTGTGCAAGCGTTAACATATCCATAAACTGCTGTTGATCGAATGGATTTTTTTCGGCGCACGCTTGAACTTCAATGATTTTTCCACTTGCGGTCAAAACAAAGTTTGCATCCACATCTGCTGAAGAATCTTCAACATAATTGAGGTCTAACAAAGCTTTTTGGTCATGTATTCCACAAGAAATAGCGGCAACTTGGTCAGTAAATGGGATTGATGATATGTGTTTTTTATTAACCAATCTTTGCATGGCTTGATAAAGCGCAACGTACGCACCTGTGATACTTGCTGTGCGTGTTCCACCATCTGCTTGCAAAACGTCACAATCTATTTTTATTTGTCGCTCTCCTAATGCTTTAAGGTCAACTATTGCGCGAAGACTTCGCCCAATAAGTCGTTGAATTTCTTGAGTACGTCCAGATTGTTTGCCTTTCGCTGCCTCTCGGTCAACTCTGTCTTGAGTAGAACAAGGAAGCATTCCGTATTCGGCTGTAATCCATCCTGTTTTTGTATTTTTTAAAAAATGGGGGACTTTTTCTTCTATTGTAGCTGTGCACAGCACATGAGTATCTCCAAATTTTACAAAACAGGAACCATGAGCAAATTTTGCAAACCCAGGTCCCAAGAAGACAGAGCGAAGTTCATTAGGATTACGTTTATCGATGCGAGTCATAATTTATATATTTTAATTTTTTACAGACTACCTGCAAAAGACAAACATTAGAATAGCAAAAATGCTCTTCCTAAGAAGAGCATCTCGCTATGCATTAAGAAATACTAGCAATAATTAGCCAGCCTTAACCTCCGCGGGTTTCTCTGTTACCGCAGGTTCTACCTTCGAAACTTCAGGCTTAACCACTGTAGATTCCGCTGCTTTTTCTGCTGTTACCGCGGTTTCTGTCTTCGAAACTTCAGCCTTAACCTCTGCGGGTTTCTCTGTTGTTACCGCGGGTTCTGTCTTCGAAACTTCAGCCTTAACCTCTGCGGGTTTCTCTGTTGTTACCGCGGGTTCTGTCTTCGAAACTTCAGCCTTAACCTCCGCGGGTTTCTCTGTTGTTACCGCGGGTTCTGTCTTCGAAACTTCAGCCTTAACCTCTGCGGGTTTCTCTGTTGTTACCGCGGGTTCTGTCTTCGAAACTTCAGCCTTAACCTCCGCTGCTTTTTCTAGAGCTGGAGCTGCTGACACAACATTATCTTCAGTATTAGCTAAATTAACCTTTGAACCATCCGGAGTCCCTTGAACAATCAAAGCTTCTACTGGAGCTGCTGCTGCATCGTGAGCTGGAACTGCTGCTGCATCGTGAGCTGGAGCTGGAGCTGCTGCATCGTGAGCTGGAGCTGCCGCGTGTTCTGCTGGAACTGCCGCGTGTTCTGCTGGAACTGCCGCGTGTTCTGCTGGAACTGCCGCGTGTTCTGCTGGAACTGCCGCGTGTTCTGCTGGAACTGCCGCGTGTTCTGCTGGAACTGCTGTGTGTTCTGCTGGAACTGCTGTGTGTTCTGCTGGAACTACCGCGTGTTCTGCTGGAACTGCTGTGTGTTCTGCTGGAACTGCTGCATCCGTAAGTTTCGGTGAAACAACAATTTTTGCTGCGGCATATTTTTCGCCATTTGCGGCAGCTGCTGCAACAGCGGCAGCGACAGCTGCTTTGTTGAATTCATTATTTTGAGTATCAGAAAGTGAAATTGTTGGCTTACCATCCACTAACTTCATAACGATTACTGCATAAGTTGGCTTAAGATCTTCCACTGCTGCCACGGGAGCAGCACCTTCTACTGCTGGAGCAGTTGCCACTTCATGAGGAGCTTCTTTTACAGCTTCAATCTCTGCTGGCGCAGGAGCAAGAGCTGCTTCTACTGCTGGTGCTTCACCAACAATAGCTGGTTCAGAAGCAGGCTCGTTTACAGCTGCACTTTCTGCTGGCGCAGGCGCAAGAACTTCTTCTGCTGCTGGCTGCAATTCTTCTACAGCTTGAGAAGGCTCAATTACTGCCACTGCTTGTTCTTTAGCTGCTTTTCTTGCTGCTGTTTTTCCAGCACCAGCATCTTTTAGTGCTTGAATTTGCTCAGGTGTCAATTTTGCTTTTTTGCCAGAAGCAACCGCAACAGGAGAAACCTCCACAGGAGCTGCAACTTCAGCTACAGGAACATCTGCTACTTCAGGCGCAGCTTCCACAGGAACTTCGGCAACTATAGCTGGCGCATTAGCAAGTACTTGATTTATGGCTGCTATTGCATTGCTTTCAGCACTTGCAGTAGGAGCAACATCAACATTCATAGCTTTTTCTGGAACAACAGGTGCAAGCACAGCTGCATCTGCTGGAACCATCATTGGTTGCGCTTCAGCAGCTGGAGCTGGAACCATCATCTGTGGTGCCACAACTGCCGCATTAGGATCTACCATTACTTGAGCTGGAGCCTGTACCATCATTGGTTGCGCTTCAGCAGCTGGAGCTGGAACCATCATCTGTGGTGCCGCAACAGGTGCTGCAATCATCGGTTGTGCTTCAGGAGCGGCTACCATTTGTGGTGCCGCATTAGGATCTACCATTACTTGAGCTGGAGCCTGCACCATCATTGGTTGCGCTTCAGCAGCTGGAGCTGGAACCATCATCTGTGGTGCCACAACTGCCGCATTAGGATCTACCATTACTTGAGCTGGAGCCTGTACCATCATTGGTTG
>CALPGA020000034.1 GCA_943322985.2 Candidatus Finniella inopinata | reverse complement strand
CCATACGCCTTTGCGTCCTGGTAAATGGGGCTCAAGCAAAAACCATACTTTGTCTGAGATATCGTGTCTTCTGTGCGCTTTCATCTTTTCTCTCCTATCTTTTTAGCAGAGCATATCACTCTTTCTTATCTCGTGACTACACTATCTAGCACTACTAAAGAAAAATTTTCCAAAATTTTTGATTCGCAAGATCACTGGTACAAAAAAGCAGGCATAATGGCCAACGAAGCTGAAAAAGTCGATCGTGATTTCTGTGCAAGCTTACCTTCTTTACAAACAATAAATCTAAAAATAAATGGAAAAACTGTTAAGGTGCCAGCGCCCAATGGACAAGAAATCCATCCTTTTGCATTATTGCCTTTGTTGGGTAATATGAATCCAGCTCCAGCGTTTAAAGGAGTGGATGAACATTTAGACTTCCTTACATATAATGGGAAGAAAGCTGTTTATGCATTTGAATCTAATGACGATCGCATGACAAATGCTTTTATCCAAGAGCTTGCAGGTGAAATTGATGCAAGCTCAGGAGACGATTTTCTTTATGATGTTAACGAATTGAAATCTGACAAAGAAAAATATAATAATCCACTATTCGATCCAGCAATTCTTGATATTTTTTATTCAAGAGAGCTGTGCATTGATAAAGATCCAGATGTTATTGAAAGAAATGGTTTTTGGATTCAAAGGCTTGTTAAACTAAATGAAGAAAAATTTAAGCTTGCTTTTGCACATGTTGGGTTGGATCACTTGCACGACCTTTTTGAAAAACTTAAGGAAGTTGGTTTCACTGTAAGCGAAAGAGTTTCCTTGGCTAAATTAGATGAAATACTATTAGACGAAGACTGTGTCGTAGCAGAACATAAAGCGCGTAAAGTAGCAATGAAAGCTGCTTTTGGGATTACATATTATCCCAAGTAAGAAACCAAAGCGGCAGACAAATCTGGGTTTGCCCAGTCAGTTGCCCCTAAAAACCTTCCTAACAACACGCCATCGGCTGATATAACAATAGTTGCAGGTATGCCGCTAACCTCAAATAACGATGCTAGCTTATTATGAAAATCGGTGCAGACATTAAGACCTTTTATATTGTGTGCGTTATAAAAATTCCAGATTTTGGTTGCTGTATCAGCGTTACTTTCTTTTAGCTCAGAAGTTATTGTATAGACATCTATTATATCTTGTGCATTCACGAATTCGGCAAAAAATGGAAGCTCCTGCTTGCAAGGACCACACCAAGTAGCCCAAAAATGTAAAAGAACCGGCTTTTTGGAATCCTTATAGTTTATCCCGTGAAAATGCTTAGCGCTTGAAGTTTGCACATTAATGATTAGGGCAGGGACATATACTGGTGATAACTGCGGAAGGAATCCATGTTCAAGCATAATTTCCATTGCTTTGTCTGCTGGCACTTTCTTGGTAATGCCTTTACTTTTACTTTTTTTGTCCTCGGTTGCTTTTACAACCTCAGCTTTGTCTTTAGTGTCTCTTGAGTAAATTGGGGATTCGTTATTCAACCAAGCCCAAAATAGTAACGGCGCAACTACGAACATATATGTGCATTTAAAAACTATATGTGTAATTAGAGCAAAGGCTTTGGTGCAGCTCAAGCAGAATATTTATCCACAGAAGTTGTCCACAGATATACAGACCCTCTGGGAACTGGGCTATATAATTATTTTCCATAATCTAGATTATGCAATCTTAATGTTTGATAGTTCAGCTGCGCAAAACTATCTCTGGGTGTGTTTAGTTAAATGCATACCCTTCTGGTGCTGCAGCTTCCGCAGCAGCGTCTGCTGGTTGCTCTGCTTCGTCAGGATGAGGAGCTTCTGCTTCTGGGGGCGCTGCTTCAGCATCAGCGTTTTGAACATCGCCATCATCATGCACAGCTGTCGCCACATCTGCCTGGGCAGCGTTGGCAACTCCGGAAGCTGCAATATTTGCATTCATTCCATTTGGCGCCTGCCCTGCTTGTGGAGCTGACACAGCTGCTGGAGCGCCCATAATAGCGCCTTGCATCGAAGCTAGCGCCGAGGGATTATGCATTATTTGGCTAGGCAACGCCCCATTACCAACAAGTGAACATGTTTTATCATTGCAATAATTTATTGCTGCTGACTTTTTATCGAGAATGAAAATGCCGCCTTTGGCATCTGGGACAATATCAAAACGATGATGTTCACCAAACTGATAAAGACTAAACCCCACGGCACTTAATATACCAAGAACTAATAACAACATTGGCCCCATAACTTCTCCACGACAAAACTTTTTGTTATACTTAATTTGAAGTTATCAGTTAATTATTAATAAATTATCAATTTTATTCATTTAAAGATTAAGATACGCTTATTTAGAAGGTTCTCGTTATGTTCAAATATTTTCTTATTGTTCAAATTATTTGTAGTTTTGCATTGTCTGCTGCAACGACCACAGAACAACGTATTAATCAGTTTTTACCCAAATTTGTGCAGTATATAGAGAAAAATATGCCCACATGGGCCATCCCGGGTATGGCTGTGGTGATTGTTACCCCAGATAAAGTTTTGTTAAGCAAGGGGTTTGGCACCAGAGAAGTGAAGAAAAACAAGCCCGTTAACGAGCATACCCTTTTTCAAGTAGCGTCGCTTACCAAAAATTTTACAGCTTCTCTCGCTGGAATCCTTGAAGCAAAAAAATTCTTTTCACTGCAAGACTCAGTTAGGAAATATATACCCGATTTTAAACTTGCCAATAAAGAAGCTTCCGAAAACGCAACCTTACAAGATTTAATCAGTCATCGCATGGGAATTGGAAGCTTTGCAGGCGACAGTTTAATGAAGGCTGGGCTTTCAACAAAAGAAATTATAGAAAAAATTCACCAAATTCCGTTTGATAGCAGATTTAGAGAAGACTACACGTACAGCAACCAAATGTTTGGCTTTATGGGATTAGTCATGGAAGAAGTTACGCATAAGAGCTATGAAGAACTTTTAAGAGAATATATCTATCAACCATTAGGCATGACAAGAAGCTCTGCCGGACACACACTTATTAAACAAGAAAATTCACTTTGGAATTCAGTGAAAAGAATTTTTGGATTTGATGAAAATATAGCTCTTTGCCATGATAAAGATTTAGAACGCAATGCTGTTTGCATAGGACTCGATCCTTTAGTATATGTATTTCCTTCCACCTCTGGCATAAACACAAGCGCGCATGACTTTGGAATTTGGCTTCAATGTCAGCTAAATAACGGAAAGCATAATGGTGTTCAAATTATTCCAGTGGAACACATAAATGCCATGCGCAAATCTGTGGTTAAGCACACAAAAATTAAACCGAAGGATATGCAATTCCCCCCAGAATTAATGAAAGATGTGGGATATGGAATGGGCTGGTTTATGTACGACTATGGAGTTGGAGAAAATACTGCACATGTATTTGAACATATGGGTGGATATACAGGACAACGAAGCTTTATGTTTATGTGCCCTTCTGCTGGGTTTGCTGTTGGCATTTTAACAAACCTAGGGCATTTCAATTTGAATTTATTTCCGGAAGCCTTGCGTAATGTTTTTTTAAATTTCTTCTTGGAACTTGAAGAGCGAGACTGGAGTAAAGAATATTTAGAAAAAAAGGATCAGACTTTTAAAAAAATAATTGCACAAAGATCCAATAAGAAGCTTCAGAGCCCATCTCCCAAAAAAGCTGATAAATTTTATGTAGGCACCTACACTAATGAGCTGTACGGAGAAATGAAAATTGAGGCAACAGAAAATGGATTGCGGCTTAAAATAAAAGATAATTCATGCAAAATTATGCACTGGAATGCCGATGAATTTACGCTTAATGGCTGGGAATTTAACGGCAACATGTCGCGCACAGACCCACACTTTATTGAATTTGGATCAGATGAAAAGGGGCAAACATTGGCTTATATAAGCTTTTTGCATGAAGGAAACAACCCGATCTTTAAAAAGGTTAGCTAATAGGTGATAGCGCCCATTTTACAGATGTTTGTTGATTAGCATTTAAAGGAAATGTTACACACAATGCATTAAAACCTAAAACGTCTACTATATGCAATTGTGCATCTATATGCAATTGTGCATCAGCTTGGCATAGAAATTTTTTCAAATGTTCTGGTTTTTGTGGTTTTTCTTCGCTAGTTTTTCTGCATAAGAAGGCGCTTTCGGTTTCTTGGACTATTCGCCACTCTAGCTCTGGAGCTGCTAAAAAACGTACACTCCCCTGCCCCAGTTGAGATAAAATAAAAAATTCTTCTCCTCGGATATCACCGTTTGGAGAAATATACAAATCTCGCTTAACCTGTAAAACAGCACCATATAAGTCATTCTTATTTGGACTGCAATTTATTTGGTATTCTCCTGAGAAAAACGCATGACCTTTTTCATGAATAATTTCACTTTTGAGAGTTTGCTTTTTTTTCTGTTCTAGGTGCATGAAATGATTTGAATCATGCGCATGCACGCTTGCGTCACACCGAGTAATCAACCGTTGCGCCCTTTCTGACCACTCAAAATCTAAAACGCCGGTAGATTTTACATACCAATCATGAAGAGTTGTGTTGAGGGTTGTGGGTTGAGTATTGATTAAAATAAATCCTGGCTTAGTTGAGCAGCGAACATATCCCATGGCAACAGGTTCAGGCAGCACCACACGGCTATCAGCCAAGGATAGAGCCATATCTATTAGGCCATCACCCAGCACAGGACTACAAAAAGCTTCTAATCGTTGCGTTGCATTGCCAGTAAATGAACTTAATGCGCCATCTCCATGACGGAGGTGCCTAACAATTGGCGCCAGATGAATGATGTAATCATTTAAATAATCAACCTGCCCTGCGTAGAAATGACGAAGCAGCAAACGTAAATCGATTAGATCACGTAATAACAGAACAACAGTTCCGGGATGACGCGATTGCTGATTAAAATTGTCATCAAGCTGTTCTTGCAAGCATTTATGTAAATTTTCGATCCATTTGCCTAACTGATTTTGCTCTCCTGGAAGTGCACATCCTGCATAAATCAACCCTTTTAATGCACGAAAGCGACTAATAGGGTCTTTCAAACTAGAGTATCGTCGCTTTAAAAAACGATACTGCTGACCAATTGAGGAAATGAGTTTTTTACGAAACAATTGATTCGCGCTATGGGCAAAAAATTCATAAAATCCCAACCAATTACAAAGACGATATCCTAAAATATCAAGGTTCCAGCTTGGACTTCTCCAGGGTTTATTCGACCACTGACTATTGTTTTCTATCCAATGGGTAATGCACTGCCTTGTAAGACGCCGACTATTATTATCGCCAAGGGTGTGTAGATCGCGTATGAAATCGAAAGTATGCAAGCATACAGTTGGAGGATCCATTTTTGGTTCGGCTAAATTTTTGAGAACTTCAGCTATTGTTAGGGTTGCACCACACACTTGGTAAAGGCCAGCGCTCAAACTCCTGACATTCCATGCAACAGAAGGCCAGCTGTCTTGATGAATATCTCTAAGTTGCCCATGCACAGATTTTCGCAATACAAAGCCATACAAGTGACTTCGAGTACACCAATCATGCAATATGTTCAACATCAAGTCTGCATTTTTTTATTAACTAATTAAGGGTAGCAAAAAGAAAATTTTATTGAAACAGGCGTGGCGGCTCAATGATAAAGAAATAAAAATTTTCCCGTCCTTTTATATAAAGAACGGGAAAAAATTAGTTATGAATTACGCAGCTTCTTCATAAACAGCTACAGGAATTCCTGGCTCTGCTTTAGCGTTACCCATTACAATTGTTGTCTGAACACGTTCAACGTTGCTCAGATTTAGTAATGTTTTAGATAGAACATTTTGATAATGCTCAAAGTCTTGAGCAACAATCTTCAACAAGAAATCATCTTCACCACTTATGCGGTAGCATTCACGAACCAAATCGATGCCATGCATAGCTTTTTCAAATGAGCTGAGTTGTGCTTCACTGTTTTCTTTTAGCCCAACAGAAGCAAAAAGAGTGATGTTGTAGCTAAGTGATTTTGGATTGAGGTTAGCTTGGTATCCTTGAATAACGCCACCATCTTCCAAATTTTTCAATCGGCGTAAGCATGGTGGAGCAGATATTCCCACACGCTTTGCTAAATCCACATTAGTCATACGTCCTGACTTTTGTAGAATTTGTAAAATTTTTAAATCAATAGTATCAAGTTTCGTAATCAACGACTTCTCCTTTAATCGATAAATTTTTTTCTATTATAAGACAATTATTGTAAAAGTTAAGAAATTTTTAATTAAATTTCACGATGATAGTGGTAGAAGAAAAGTGGGAACACTGATGACAGATAAATCTGAAAACGCTGATCAGACCAGCTATACCTTAAAAAATGAGATAGAAGAACTTGTTGAAAGAGGTATTAGAAAGAAAAAAGTATCTTCAAAAGTGTTGCTTGTAAACACCATTCTGTTCATTATTTTGCTCTTTTGTGTTGGTGGTTGGTTCATTTATGATCATTTTTCAGATCATAATACAACCCACCGTGAAATCAATTGCTACGTTTCCATTCCAGAAATTGTTGTTAATCTTCGCTCTGTAAACCCTAAGGGAAACATTCTGCGAGCAACCTTTAATTTGCAAATTTATAATAAAGATGACGAAGAAAGAATAAGGGACTTCATGCCCATTATTCTTGATCAGCTATTGTCTTATTTGCGCGACCAATCAATAAGCGACCTTGAAGGGCCTGGCCTTGAACGTATGCGAGAAGCAATACTTTTACGCATTAGCAATATTGTGCGACCGATTAAAATTCATCGGGTAATCCTTAAAGATTTTATTATTCAGTAGGCACACATGGAATATACCACAGGAAGAACTCCTTTAAGCATGCCAAACACACTTTCTGATGTTTTAAATCATGAGGACGTAGCCAAGCTTACAGAAAAAGAAAATCAACACAAAAAAATAGCAGCAATTCTTGAGGGTGGAAAAATCCATTCAGAGCGCTTGCCAATTTTAGACGTGGTGTTTGATCGTTTGGTTAGGCTTTTAACAACATCACTGCGTAATTTCACATCTGATAATGTTGATGTAAGCTGTGCACGTGTTACATCCGTTCGTTTTTCAGATTACCTTAATGCTATTCCCCTTCCAAGTTTGATTGGCGTATTTAAAGCTAAGCAATGGGACACTCCTGCATTGATCACTATTGATAGTCAGCTTATCTATTCAATAGTTGATGTGCTTCTAGGAGGCAGAAAAAGTACACAGACAACAAGTAGGGCTGAAGGACGCCCTTATACAACCCTTGAAAGAAATTTAATAGAAAGACTTATTGCAGTCATATTAACTGACCTAACCGAAGCCTTTTCGCCAATATGCGCTGTTGATTTTCAATATGAAAGATTAGAGACTAACCCTCGTTTTGCAGCAGTAGTACACGAAAAAAATGTCACAATGAAGTTTGTTTTTAAATTGGAAATGGAAGACCGAAGTGGGCATTTTGACATTGTAATCCCTTACTCTAGCGTTGAACCCATACGCGATTTACTGATTCAAAATTTTATGGGTGAAAAATTTGGTTGTGATCAAATTTGGGAAGATCATTTGGCAGATCGAATACGTGAAGCTGAAGTAAGCCTCGATGCAGCATTACCTACAGAAGTATTTTCCCTAAAAGACGTGTTGAGCTGGAAAAAAGGCTCACAGATTGTACTTTCTTCTGATATGCAAAGCCCAATTCATTTGCGTAGTCAAAATCATCAGCTTCTATTGGGGAAGCTGGGACAAAAGAATGGGCATGTAGCCGTTAAAGTAGATGATATTTTATTTGGTAAGAACGGAGAGATATAATGATGTGGTTAGATGTTGGTCTTATTTTCTTGTTGATGATTGCGGTTGGATTTTGTTACCGACTTAGCGATAGGTTACAGTCTTTAAAAGGTTTCACTACTGTTTTGGCCCCTTCTATTGAGCGATTGACCCAGGTTTTAAATGGCGCAAACCAAGCGATTGGCTATTTAAAGCAAGCAACAGAAACAAGTCAAAAAGGAATAGAAACCTATATTCCAAACGCACAAGCAATAAGCGAAGATGTTGTTTTATTAATTGAACACGCCGATAGGATTAGTTACCGCCTTGATGACCTTATTGTCAAAGCTGGTGAAATTGAAAAAAACCTTCGTCAAACGGTTCTTGTAAGCATGCGCCAAACTGAAAAACAGGCAGAACTTAACCCTGAAATACAAATAAGCAAAGCTAGTGACCCTAGGGACTTATTCGTGCAACGTGTCATTTCGCGGTATCCAAAAGACGCAGGAGTGACACATACTCCTGTGCAAGAACTAAGTCAGAGTCAGCAATAGATGAGAATGGAGCTTATCAACATGTGGATTCCCGCTTTTGCGAGAATGACAAAGACAGCAGTTCTTGCCGCTGTGCTTTCAGCTGCCCCTAGCAATGAAAAGCCCGCTGTGGAAGCTTCTAAACAAGAAACTACTAAGCCCCCAAAAGAAGCAAAAATAACATTTGATCCTTTAAATGAAAGCGCGCCAGAAGAAATAGTTCTTTTTCAAGAGCTTGCAAAAAGGTCGAGGGAAATTAATGCAAGGGAAGAAGCTTTAAAGCAGCAAGCCTTGTTATTAAAAGCAGCTGAGTCTTCCATGAATGAAAAACTAAAGCATTTTGATTTGTTAAAACAAGACCTATTAAAAATGCTAGATAAACTTAAAGAAAAAGATGAAAAGCAGCTCGAAGACTTGGTAAAAGTGTACAGTGTTATGAAACCTAAGCTAGCTGCCAATATTTTAAATTTAATGGATATGCCCATTTTAAAAGAGATTGTGAAGCGAATGGGCAAGAAAAAGGCCGCCCTAATTTTGGCGGCCATGGATGCAAAAAAAGTGAAGGATCTTTGCCAAACGTTGGCGAAAGAGAGCCAGAATATTAGTTAGATCTCGTCACTGCCTTTCTCTTTTATTGCCAGCGTTGAAGAAGAGCCACCGTTGTCTCCGTTAGTTAGCAAACCTTGCTGTGGCCGCATACAGTTTCCGAACAGAGCATTTGCCAAATCACCCGTTGCACTTAATAGTGAAAATGGCCAACTAGCTATACCTAAAGGTTGCCTTCTTGAAGTTCCACCTCTTGGTCTTTCAAATTCATATTGAGTAACAGTAAGAGAACCTGATTCTCTTCTTGGATAAAAAATTTGCTCAAGTTCTTGATTAAGTGAAAAAAGGACACAGTCAGGAATAGCTTGCCCTCTTCCACCATTAGTTATGGCAATAATTTCTCTTACGTTTGTCTTATTAGTTTGACCACTCATGTAATGGATAAATGTTAATTGTGCCGTATTAAAGAATTTATCTCTAAGCTGGTCTCCAACTTCAATCAAGGTAGTAGCATCTTGAGTATGTCTAAAAGCAGTAGCAGCATCGCTTATATTGGTTCCTAACATTAGATAAAGCATTACATGCTTTTCTGCGTCCTCTTCATCTGATGATCTATATTGTTCAACTAAGTTAAATAGTTGACCCTCGCTTTTAACAACGTCTATAATTTTTCCAACGTATCTTGCGCCTTCCTTTTTTAGGTCCAATGTCGGAGCTGCTGGCTGTTGCACAGTAGCTTTCCTCGCTACAACTAGCACGTCAAATTCTTTTGTGTAAAACGCCAGAAAATCAGGACCAATAATGCCTGCCAAACGAAGCTTGAATAATTTCAATATATCATTCAGGTCAGTTGGTTCTGAAGAACGTTCCTCGTCTTTTCTAGCCACGGTAGTAACAGATGATGAGGCTTTTCTTTGAACATAAACTTCAAATACACTGCAAAGACTAAGGAAATCATTTGCGTCATCACCAGTTAGTTCTACACCTTTAAGATCTGCCACTATGCTGTCTGTATCCATGCCTCTTAGAGGTGTTGCAAGAACTCCGCTTTGAGGATTAGATACGGCGTCTGTTAAAGCGTCTCGTCTTTTCTTAGTTAAAGGAGTTTTGGGTGCGGGCTGCGCTGCGAGTTGTTCTTGAAGCTCTTCGGTGCGTTTTTGAAGTTGTGCAGCTGTATTTTTTAATTGTTGAGCGTATTGCTTCAAACCAAGACCTGTTTTGCTATCAATGTCACGATCCACACCACTCGAACCATAAGCACTAGCAACAACAAACCCAACAATCAATATTTTTCCAGCTAACAATCCCAAACAAGACCCTATATCACTTGTTCTGGCCATTAAATTCTCTTTAGACAACATCTTCATTCGAAACCTTAACATTTTTCATACTCCATATTTTTGCACGGTTGATAAATACAGGAATTTGTGCAAAAAGTCAATGTAGTACCCTTAATTTTCTTTAACGCATGCTCTCAATTTTGAATATTTCACACTCATACACGCAAGGTGACAATACTTTAAACATTTTAAATGGCTGTTCATTGAATGTTAATGGCGGGCAAGTTGTT
>CALPGA020000033.1 GCA_943322985.2 Candidatus Finniella inopinata | reverse complement strand
CTGCACCTGGATTTGCTGTGTGTTGCCTACAATTTAAAACGGGCAGCGAGTATCTTAAGAAAAAACGCCAGACAGGAGAGTTGCGCCTAATTCCTAAAGGCACGGCAAGAAGTGCTTGAAAATTAAGCAGTCATATAAATTAGTACTGATCTATCTGCCTAAAATCTGAACAATTCCCTCTCAAAGTCTCCGCGTATCCTTCAAATAAACCAAAATACTTATCTAGTCTGAAATTTTGCAGAGGGTTCCTATAAATTATTTTTATTAAAAATTTCATAATTATACATTATGTTTTCTTTTTTTTTTTGAATACAGACCTAATAAAAATAAATAATTTATTTATAATTTTAATTACTATTTATTAATTTTTAACGATTCTTTGAAATAATAAAAGTTCACAATTGATTTTTTTTATTTTAGGAGCTTAAAAATGACTATTTTTCAAAATTTTACATTAGCTTTTTTGATCACCATGGTTTTGGCTGATCAACTTAGTGCTACTTCTTTAGATGTAGAGGTAGACGGCACTGACACCAGCACGATATCCGCCGGAATTAGTGCAGAAACATTATTTAAAAAAGGTTCTGGTACACTTAATCTTACTGGTGCTGACTATAACTTATTGTATTTAACAGTGAATGATGGGCATGTTTATGTGCACGATGCACCAAGCCTTTACTTAAGGCAGCCAGTTACTTTGGGAGTTGGATCGTATATAACTCACTACACTCAAATTAATCTTGAAGTCGCTACCGGAGATAGCGCAACTATTACGGCTCCGATCATCGCAGCCGAAGTTACTAAAAAAGGTGGAGGAACGCTTGATTTTGATTGTGCAGGAAGCATAATAGACTACTTGAAAATAGAAGATGGTACAGTGATTATTGATGCATCTGATATTATTCCAGCAATAGAATTGGATCTTGGTGGTATATTACGAGCAACAACTGACCTTAGCATTCCAAAAATAACGATGACAAGTAATGGAGAAATACACAGTACTAATGCAATAACTATAGGTTCTCTTGTTCTTGCTGGGCATATTTTGACTACAGATATTCTGGGTAGCACCATCGTAAATAGCGTAGACACTAGCGCTTCTGGTGGTACAATTTCGAATGCTGATACGTTAACACTTAACGGAGCAATAGGAAGTAACCCATTAGTAAAATCTGGATCAGGATTCATATTAGTGATTGCAGATTTGAGTGGTACATCGTTACCGATTGATGTGGTAGCAGGAACTATGCGTGTTAGTGGTGTTGGAAAATTACCAGCTGCAGCTATGACAATTGGTGCTACAGGAACTGTTGGAGCAATTTTTGAACTATGTTCAAATACTGCTGCTGGCGCTGTTCCAGGACTAATGGAAGTGCAACAATACGGAGTGCTTTCAGTAGATGACAATATTTCAGTTCCAGCAGATCATACTGCCGGAGATGTATTTACTGGTGGTTTACTATTTGATAGTGGTTCGGTATTAAAACTAGGTGCAGGATCATCTTGGGCACGTGATATAGTTGTTGGCACTGCGTTGTAGCAACAGATTGGATGCGTTATATTTACCTATTATGAAGCTCTATGGAGTTTCATTTTACTTTTTTTAAAATCCTAAAAGCATAGGTGTATTTTTTTGTTAAAAGTTTTTGACAATCAAACTTAATATCCCATGAATTAGTCGAGTTTCTAAAAAGTAATTTTGCAAAACTATAAGCAACACAACCCGTACCAGGAGGTTCTTTCTCTGCATGACAAAGAAGACGTCCTCGTACGCGGTTTGAGCTATCAAGCAATTTTAATTTTAGACAGTCTGTCCCATTATTGCTTAATACAGTGTCTACAAAAGCAACATGTGTTCCTGAGGGAATGTTATCTGCTCTGGATAAAGGATCAGGATTGTAAGCATTATCAATGTAGATTAAAACATCACCCGATAGCACATCTGTGATTTCAATTTTTTTCCAATATTTTAAAGTTGGGAATGGTAATAAAGAATAATAATAAGGGATAAAATCTTGAGTGCAGTGTTCCGCGGGTAAATTCTGCAAAATAATTTTATGATTTTTCATTAACTCTTGGTGTGCAAGAGGTGCGTTTTGTGCAAGAACATGGGTCACAAATTGAAAACAAGAAAACGGTTTTTCTTGAGTTGCAGCAAATGACCTTGCATAATTGATATGGTCAAAATCGTTTGAACTTTGAAGTTGACTGACCATAAAAAAGAAAAAAATTAGTTTGAAGTTGAAATTTTTAAAAACTGTAAATTACTGTGTGATAGATGTATCAGTTAAAGCGCTCAAGCGCAACCTTTTGCAGTTTGCTACTTCCACATAAAAAAAACGATAGAGTGATTTTGAAAAAAGTACTAGTGTATCCTCAGTTATTTCATAAATAAGGCAGTGACTATGAATATAATGCTTAAAGATCTTGCAAAAATCAGAATGTTATTTGTTTCCGTTATGTGTTTGTCGCATGTGTGCGCAGAACCTGATGGTAATCGGGTATTTACTTACGAGCAAGCACTAGCAAAGTGTGATGAGCTTGACTTAAAACCCCCAGTTCCTGATGCAGATGGTCGTCTTCAAACTCTTAATAAAAGAGGGGCAGTTACTGCGGCACCAGATTATGCAACTTTAGAATTTTTTAAATACGCAAAAGGAAAATCAGTTTTAGAAATTGGCGGAGCATACGGTAGTGTCATGCTTACTGCATTACATCAAAGCAAAGATACGAAATACACATTAAGCGATTTAGACGAACGCCACTTATTTATAGCATCCAAAAGATTAGCTAAAGAGATGCAAGAAAATAAATTGGATATGGATAGCGCTAAGCAAGTGCAGTTTATTCAAGCTGATATTACTAAGGATCAAGACATAAGCAATATTGGCACCTATGAAGCTATTTTTGTTGGTAGAGTTTTGCATTACCTGACCCCAGAACAACTTGAAGTGACTGTTAAACATTTGTTTCTTCTTCTTAAACCTGCAGGACGCATTTTTGTTGTTGCAATTACACCTTACGTAAAGCGTTATGAAAGCTTTATCCCCGAATACGAAAGGCGAGTAGGAGCAGGAGAAAAAAATCCAGGATTTGTTCAGTCACTGCAACCTTATCTGAACAGAGATGTAACTACGGAATCACAATGTAAAAATATTACAGACGATCCTTTCTTTTTCTTAGACGATAAAGTTCTAAGGTCTGTTTTTGAAAAAAATGGATTTAGAGTTATTGAAAGCACCATGAAACCGCTTAGTTATGTATCAACATCATGGGCGCTAGATGGACGCGAAAATGTAATACTGATTGCAGAAAAGCCGTAACATAATTTTGTAAAATCAAGAAAGCCAGGATGGATAGTTTTTTAAAAAGCGTCATTTTAGAATCTTATGGCAACGAGCCGCACCATAAAAGTAATAGCTATGAACTGGCTGATATTTTTATAAAAGATGGTGTAATAGAAAAAATTGACCGTACTGCCATAAGTGCTTTTGATATTTCATCTGAACATTTTTTTGTCACTAGCGGTTTTGTTAATAGCCATTTGCATCCCAATCAGTTACTTGATCGGCGCATGCTAGATGAACTTTCAATTACTAACTTGCTAAGTGCAATGCATATTGTGCAAAAAAAGAACGATGAAGACCGCTATCATCAAGCTATTTTTGTGTTACTTGATGCTTTAAAAAGTGGCGCAACAAGTGTGTACGCCATAGCATCACGACCTGAACCCGTTATTAGGGCTTTCAACGACATTGGCATTATTGGTGCCCTTAATTGCGTTTTTAACGATGTTTGGGAAGGCAAAGGAAATGTTCCTGCTCAAATTAGTTTAGAAGATGTTGAAAAACAATTTTCAAGATATTTTGAATCGAACTGCGAAAATTTGAAAATTCACATTGGTTCGGCTTCTATTTTAACTGCCTCGAATGAATTACTAACTTTGTTCAATGACATTGCCATAAGGTATAACACCAGAGTTAACATTCACATGAGTGAGGGTATAGAATCCGTTGAGGCATGCCGTAAAAATCGTGGCACATCGCCAGTACGCTTATTAGAAAATCTTGGTATTTTAAATGAACGCTGGAATCTTATTCACGCTACAACCGTTGATGAAGAAGAAATTAAACTAATTGCACGCTCTGGTGCATCAATCATTCATTGCCCTGTTAGTAATGCAAAAACTGGTGTGGGCATTGCTCCAATGCTTGATTTTCACAAAAATGGAGTGAACATTGCCATTGGAACAGATGCTTGTTCCAACAACAATACCAACAACATTTTGAACGAAGCATATTTCGCTACGCTGCTGCATAATGGCGTACATAAGGACCCATTGGTTTTTAGTGAAGAAATTATTTTTGATTGGCTTACTACCAACGGATTAAAGATTATTGATTCACCGAGTAGTGGCAAAATAGAGGTTGGTCAGCGAGCTGACTTATTATTATGGTCACTAAAAGATCCGTGCTTTGTGCCATTGCCTTATGGAAAATTGCGTTCAGTATTAATCAATAATGCACCAGATGCGAAGCCACACACAGTTATGCTTGCTGGGAAAAAAGTTATAGAAAACTATATTTGTACCAATGATCTAGAAAAAATTGCAACGAATGCTATTAATGCATGGGTGAGACGAGGGCACTATAGTGAGTCCCCTTCTTAATTCATTTTCAGCTGCCTATCTTATTTTTGTATGGACACAGATAAACAAGGCAAGTGGCTAAAAATAAATTAGCAATCCACTTTTCTATGTTATCAACTATCACGTATAAAAACGCATTATTAAAACCAGAGACTCGCATGCCGATAAAATTCATAATTGGTTGTCTGATTAAATCTCCTTTAAATCCAAAAAGAATGCAAGTAACAAGCAAAATTTTTGTAAGCCTTGATTCGGCTTTAATTAAATGTTGCGTATGGTAGTAAAGAAAAACTAAAAAACCAATCAGTAAAAATGCCGTAGCATAGGCAGAAAAAATAATTATGGGTGGATATAATGATGGATTTGTGCTTGGAATACCGCCTTGTGCCGTTATTAGTTTGTTTAAAAAAGGCCTCATCCATTCAGCGACGTATATATGAGTTGTCAGTGCTAAGCCAGTTGCAATGCAGGTGCATATAAAGGCTTGAAGGGCTTTTTATTTTTCATAACGCTTTCTCCTTAAATTCTAAAATATCGCCGGGTTGGCAATTCAAGGCATGGCAAATGGATTCTAGGGTAGAAAATCGAACGGCCTTTGCTTTACCTGTCTTTAAGATCGACAAATTTTGTATGGTAATGCCAACGGTTTCGGCTAAATCTTGCAGCTTCATTTTACGACGAGCCAGCATAACGTCTAAGTTTATAATAATAGGCATAAAAATCTCCCTAAACTGTTAGCTGATTTTCTTCTTGCAAACCCTGTGCTTCTTGCATAACTAGCGAAATAACAACAAGTAAGAGCCCACAAAAAATTGATTCTGCGTTAGGAGTGCCAAAGTTTAGGGTAATATACCTGTGACCGGGAGGGCTTAATAAGGTAGCTGCAAGCACCATAAGGCTTTGAGCAAGTGGAATAAAAAATAGCCCATTGAGGAATGCAAGCCAGCCAATTTTTTTATATATTTGGGTGTTCTCAACTGTAAAAATTCTTTTTTGCTCGTAAGCTACAAATAATCTCTTAAGCATCGCGAACCCTAAAATATAGGGAAGTGCTTCTAATAACTGACCAATACATCCAATAAATTTTGTAAGGGAAGAGAGTTGAACAGTTGCTAAATTTATGGCTCCTTCGGGTGTTTGAATAGGCTCAATAAGCAATCCCTTACGAATGGCATTATTGATGGGTGACCACTCAATAAAAAGCCAAAAGAAGATGATATATGGAGCTGTACTTATAGCAAGGCTATGAAACATTTTTTTGAGATATTTGCTTACTTTTTGTAGGTCTTTCATGTGGGGTAATGAATTTAAGTTAATGAGAGCATTTTATGCGAAATTTTTTATTAGTCAACAAAAAATTATTGTTTTTCGATAAATTTTTGCTGTTTGTTTCGCGTTTGGTGGTTTTGCTAAGTAACTGATATATTCACGCAACCCAACTGTATTGCGCAGTTTTTTAAAAATTCACTAGAAACCACAATATTAAAATCTTTAAAAGCAATATCATTTTTTTGGCATAAGGCAATAAATGCTTTAATGGCTTGTTCTGAATTTATAGCGACAGATTCAATATTTCCATTTTTTAGTGATTGCGTAATTTCAGTATCAAAATTTTCCACTGGTTCTGTTTTGTATAAAAGAATTTTTAACATTTGAAAGCCAAACTTAGAAAGCTCTTCGGCTATGTCATGGCGTAAATACTCGCCACATCCAAAAACAATTACGCCACCTTTAGGATCAAGATTATTTTTAATCCAATTAATCAAATTGAGGGCAGAAGGGTAGGGCTTATCTGAAGGTGATGAGCACTTTATAAAACCAACACTCTTAGCTGTGGTTGCAGTAGCTACGCCCACACCATACACGGGAATGCTGCGATCCCAGTCAGAATGTTCTAGAGCTAACGCTCCATTGGCGGATGTCAAAACGATGGCTTGGGGATCAACATCTAGCTGGTTTACTGGCAAAAATTGTACAGACAGCAATGCTTGATGGTGTACCACATATCCGCAACGTGCCCAAAATGCTTTTTCTCTGCTCGTAAGTGGACGAGTGTTAGTCAGTAAAATGCTTTTATTTTTTGATACTTCCATAGGGTGAGTATGAGCATATTTTTCATGAGCAATAAACATGAAAATTCCCTATGGAATTTTCCATAGGGAACAAAAGTGGATTATTTACGAAAAGCTAGTTGAAGATCGGGATTTCTTTTAAAAAAAGCTCTAAGCATTCCTTTAGAGATGTCGAGTCCTTCACATATCTCAGTATCTCTAATATTCATATTTTCTCTAATCAATTTTTTAATTTTTTTATCAGAGGCTTCAACTTCTTCAGCAGCGCGACGTTCATAATGTTCAAACGTACGCTTTTTTAAATGTCGCGCGTACTTATCAACGTGTTTAGAAACTTGCGTGGATACACAGCTTACCCTTCTGGCTACCTCTTTATGCTCCATTGATCTGTCCGCGGAAAGCAATTTTTCAATTTGTTCTTTCTGTTCGTCTGTTAATTTAGGTGTTTTGGGCTTTTGGGGTTGTTTAGGTCGAGTATCAAACTCAGTTACATAATGCATCACCATTCCAGCGTTGATATCCTCACCTGCATCTGCTGCTATTTGAACGCGAGTTTTAGGTCTTTTTCCCTTTGCAACATCTGCATCATTTTGTGCTAAGGCTTCAGCAATTCGTGACCGTCTATCTTCAGCTAGTTGGGCTCTTAGCCCTTTTAAGTCAGTTCCTCTTCTGCCAATGTAATGTGCTATCATAGCGTCAGTTACCCTAGGTTGGGTTGAGTCTTTGTTTAGTTTTTCTGCAATCTCGGCTCGTGTTAAAATTTTTGCACCTGGATTTATTTCAATAAGTCGAGCATTTGTTTCTAAAGCATCTCGAATTCGCTCATCTGTTCGACGTATTTCTTCTTGATTTTTACGTGTACTAGTTTTTAATTCAGGTGCCGAGTTCTGTATATAGCTACTCACATCCCATTTTTGGATACCTGATCCAGCTCTTTCTGCAATTTGTTGATAAGTCCAATTTTGGGTCCATTCCTCTTTTGGGCCAAGTTCTTCAAACACATCACGAATCAAGCGATCTTTTTGCTGTCTGGAAAGTGATGACGAGGATGAAGCAGCATGTTCATGTTCAGAATCGCTATCTTCATTTTCTGAACCATAGTATTCATCTTCTGATTCACTATCATCGTTGGAATCAATATCAATTTTCACCGCGGCTCGATTATTGTTACTAACATCAGAATTGCTGTCTTCATTTTCTGAGTCACTGTCACTTCTTTTTCTTCCGTTAGAATATGATCTTGCAACTACACCTGCTGCGCTTATAAAATCACTATCATCCACTTCAGAACCAATTGCCGTTATTGGATCAACTGTTGAACCAGCTTCCACTGTAACTGTTACAGGTTTTCGTGACTCTGGTAATCTCAGTCCAGATCCCCAAGCAGCTCTTGGTCTACGTGTTAGGGCTGAAGTGGCACTTGCAGCTGGAGAAAATGGAGTGAAAATATGTAATCCAGAAGGTATTGCGGCAGGTGTTAGAAGACCATCAATTACTGGTCCTAGCCCTACAGTTTCTACAGATAGTCCAGCTGGTGGTTGTCTTATAAGTGAAGAAAGACTAGGTGGGTTTGACGAACTAGATGCTATTTTTGTTGTCAACGTAGTTCTTGCTAACCTTGACGGAGGCAAAATCCTTACCGCAGCAGAACTAGTGTGGTCTTCATCATTATTGCTTTCTTCGTCACTACTGCTACTGTCAGTTGAGTTTTCAAGTGAAGCTATTCCAGCATTACGCATTTTGCCTTTTAGAATTTTAATAAGTGTCTTAGCGTCTTCTTTCTCTTGATTTTTCATTTTAGGTAGGGCTGTTTTTTTCGCTATCTCTGGTTCTGAAGATTGAGCTGCAGGTATTACTGCTGTAGCTGTAGGTATTATTATGCGGCCATCTGTTTCAGCATCTATTTCAAAACTTCCTATTCTAGGGCGTTTGTTCGATGATCCTCTTGGAGAGATAAAATCTTTTAAAAGCTCAAGTGCATTGTTATAATCCGCTGCCTTATTTCCTGTTGGAAAATAGTCATAATGTGCTACAAGATATGCTTTTTCATATAAAAAAGATTTTGGGGGGGAATTATACTTGTTTAGTAGAAACCAAATGTATCCGCGTTCTGTACTAGATGGGTCAGCATCATCTAATGTTACGTGTCCATTTCTTATTGTGGATTTAAGTTTAAGGCGACGTAATCTGGCTTCATAAAAATTTAAATTACGTTCGTCGTTTGACCAGTTGACAATTCTATATAATAAAACATTTTTCGCAAGCGTGATTAATCTAATGTGATTATCGTAGTCTGCAGTTGTGCGGCTTAATGCTGCTGTATCTTTGAATCCTAAAAAACCAGAAAGTGATAAAACAATGTTTACAAATTTGTCTTTGTCTGTCCATTCTTTTTGTTTGAGTCTGTCATCTGCGCCCTCATCTATTGGGCCAGAAATTTCTGCTAATCTTTCATGAAGTGTATTGAAAGCCATTCCAGCAGATGTGCGGGTAGATTTTCCTTCTAAAACTTCTTGAAGCTTTTGTGTGGGAATTCTTAGATCAGCCGCATGTGCTTTCATTCCAAGGACAAGCGCCAAAGTGAAAATAACTAGTTTTATACTCATAAATTTTCTTTTATAATTAAGTTATAACATATATAGATATAGCAAAATTAAAAATCGATATAAATAATTTTAATAAATATGCCTTATATGCTTCAACTTTACATTGAGAAATTTTATTTTTCTGTACAATTTTACAAAACTCTGTGATATTACGCGCATAGCAGATTCAACAAAAGGTCATGCCATGGATTGGGATAGATTAAGAGTTTTTCATATCGTTGCACAAGCTGGAAGTCTAACAGATGCGGGACATGCGTTGAATGTTAGTCAGTCTGCAGTTAGTCGGCAAATTAGCAGCCTTGAAACTAATATTGGTGTTAGTTTATTTAATCGTCATGCTCGAGGTCTGGTCTTAACTGAGCAAGGCGAGCATCTTTTTAAGATTACGCGTATTATCTTTGCGCACGTCAACGCAATTGGCACAATTATAAGCGAATCACGAGATGGTTTATCAGGCAGCCTAAGAGTGGCAACGACCATAGGTATTGGATCAGTCTGGTTAGCCTCGAGGCTTAAAAAGTTTATGCAAAACTATCCAAAACTACGACTAAATATTCAGCTAACTGATGATGATGTTGATTTTACAATGCGCGAAGCGGATGTCTCCATCAATTATCATGAAGCTTCTCCAACTGATGATGTTGTTCAAAAAGAACTCGCGAACATTCGTATGAGCGTATACGCAAGCAAAGAGTATATTCAAACTTATGGAATGCCTAAAACTCCTGAAGAACTTGATCAACATAAATTGGTTGCATTTGGAGAATCTGGAGCTCCAGCTTCAAATGCGAGCTGGTTATTGCGTTTTGGAACAAAACCAGGGGTGTTGCGTGTACCATATCTATCAATTAACAATGCATATGGAATGCTCCAGGCTGTAAAAGCAGGGATTGGTATCGCAATTCTAGCTGATTTTATAGCGGCTGATCATGATGATTTAATTGAATTATTTACTGATATACAAACACCAACAATGACAATGTATTTCACTTATCCTAGTTCGTTAGATGGTTTAGGGCGTATTCGTGCTTTGCATGAATTTATTAAGTCAGAATTGGTAAAAAAAACAAAATAATGCCACATTTCCAGCTCAGGTGAATTACATTAAGGAACTGATGAAGCGTATATTTTCGCTTTTGCCTGGCGTAGCTTATCCTTCTTAACTAAATAGTAATGTTTCCATCATATATTGAGAAATACGGCTTAATTGTTTGTCGTAAGTATCAAAAACTCGCTTTCCGTCAAAATTTCGGGAGGCGAGTTTATTTTTGATCTAAATCAATTTATTTAATGGAGAAATTCAATGCAAAAATTTTTGTTAAGTTTAATGCTAATATCTGCACTTGCTGCAAATTTTGATGATAGAAAAGGGGAAGATTTTGAGACTTCTATTGGAACAGTGCATCGTTCAAGTACAAAATTATTTTGGGACACTTAACTAAAGAACGATAAGATGGTATAATTTTTGTCATGGAGGGAATCATGACAGAATTAAATTGTAAAAAATGCACATCAACATTATACGTAAAATCAGGCCATGTTAGAGGATTACAGCGCTACAAATGTAAAGATTG
>CALPGA020000032.1 GCA_943322985.2 Candidatus Finniella inopinata | reverse complement strand
TGGTCATACGCCATGAATTGTGCGCCACCGCTTTCAGCTAATACTTTTGTAATCGCCGCTGTTAACGATGTCTTTCCATGGTCAACGTGACCAATCGTTCCTATGTTACAGTGCGGTTTGTTCCTTGAAAATTTCTCTTTTGACATGATAATCCCTTAAAAGATTTGTTAAAAATTTTGACTTAGTTTATCGCGATTAAAAAGATTCGTAAATGGGTGAATTACTGGAAAGAAATAAATTTGGAGCGGGTGATGGGAATCGAACCCACATGGCCAGCTTGGAAGGCTGGAGCTTTACCACTAAGCTACACCCGCGGTAATTTGTAATTTAAGAGAATTTTCCCTAAAGGTCAATATAGATGGGAGAGTTATTGCTCCCCCATCCATTAGTCATTATGCTTTTTTACGATCATCTTCTTTATCTTCGTATTCAGCATCCACTATAGTTTCACCTTCTGGTGTTTCCGTAGCCGATGCTGAAGCATCACCTTCTGTTGGTTGAGATGCTTTGTAAGCAGCTTCACCAAGCTTCATTGATGACTGAGCAAGCGCTTGCATTTTTGCTTGAATATCATCTTTATCTTCCTTAGTTAAAGCTTCCTTTAAGGCTGCCAAATCAGTTTCGATTGCTGTTTTTTCTTCCTCAGTAACCGCACTTCCGTGTTCAGACAAGGCTTTTTCTGTAGAATGAACTAGAGCGTCGGCATGATTTTTTGCTTCAATCGTTTCTTTGCGCTTTTTATCATCTTCAGCGTTAGCTTCAGCTTCTTTGACCATGCGTTGAATATCTTCTTCAGAAAGACCACCAGAAGCTTGAATGCGAATCTGCTGTTCTTTGCCTGTTGCTTTATCTTTGGCAGAAACTTGCACAATTCCATTTGCATCAATGTCAAAAGTCACTTCAACTTGTGGAATTCCACGTGGCGCTGGCGGCAAGTCTTCTAAATTAAACTGACCAAGCGTTTTATTATCAGCTGCCATTTCGCGTTCTCCTTGGAACACACGAATTGTCACGGCTGTTTGATTATCCTCAGCTGTTGAAAATACTTGGCTTTTACGCGTTGGAATAGTTGTATTGCGATCTATCAAGCGAGTAAAGATTCCACCAAGAGTTTCAATTCCTAAAGAAAGAGGCGTAACATCAAGCAACAATACATCTTTAACGTCACCCTTTAGAACACCACCTTGAATTGCAGCACCAATTGCCACAACTTCATCAGGATTCACACCACGATGTGGTTCACGACCAAATAGTTGTTTCACTGTTTCGAATATTTTTGGCATACGAGTCATTCCGCCTACCAAAATAACCTCGTCTATTTGATTTGGCTGCAAGCCAGCATCACGTAACGCTGATTTACAAGGATCAATAGTACGCTGAACTAATTCGTCAACCAATGATTCAAATTTTGCCCGAGTAAGCTTCAAATTCAAATGCTTTGGACCACTTGCATCTGCTGTAATAAATGGTAAATTAATGTCAGTTTGCATTGAATTTGAAAGTTCAATTTTTGCTTTTTCAGCAGCTTCTTTCAAACGTTGAAGAGCAAGCTTGTCTTTTCTAAGGTCGATAGATTGTTCTTTTTTAAATTCATCTGCAATCCAGTCAATAACACGAGCATCAAAGTCTTCACCGCCAAGGAAAGTATCGCCATTGGTAGATTTCACTTCAAAAACACCATCACCAATTTCAAGAATTGATACGTCAAAAGTACCGCCACCAAGATCATAAACAGCGATTGTGCCTGTAGCTTTTTTCTCAAGACCGTAAGCCAAAGCTGCTGCAGTTGGTTCGTTAAGAATGCGCAGAACTTCTAAGCCAGCAATACGTCCAGCATCTTTCGTAGCTTGACGTTGCGCGTCGTTAAAATAAGCTGGAACAGTTACAATTGCTTGAGTAACTTTTTCACCCAGATAATTTTCTGCAGTCTCTTTCATTTTTTGCAAAATAAATGCGCTAACTTGGCTTGGACTATATTTTTCCCCATGCGCTTCTACCCATGCGTCTTTATTATCACCAGAAACAATTTTGTAAGGCACCAAACCCATGTCTTTTTGAGTCATAGGGTCATTAAACGTACGACCAATTAAACGCTTGATCGCAAAAAGTGTATTTTCTGGGTTAGTAACGCCCTGACGCTTCGCAGGTTGCCCCACTAAACGCTCTCCGCCTTCTGTAAAGGCAACCATTGATGGTGTTGTGCGAGCACCTTCGGTATTTTCAATAACCTTTGCTGTGTTTCCTTCCATTACGGCAACACATGAGTTTGTTGTGCCAAGATCTATTCCGATTACACGTGACATAGCTTTCTCCTTAATATTTTTGTTTTTAGCAGCCATTGACTGACAGTGCTAACAATATACAAAATTTTTGCACAAAAATCAAAGTTTTAAACAAAAATTTTGATTTATTTTAAGAGGTCACGCAGCCTACTTGCATTCAGCATAGAAATATCAAACACTATATTTATGATTCGCTGGCTTTTTATCATTGCTTTTATGCCCTTAAGTTGGGGAGATGCTCTTGAACACACACAAGAAAATCAGCCTCCACCTGCTCAAGAACAAAATTTGCTTATCCTTGTAGATTTGCAAGGAGCTCTTTTCTATCCAAAAGCTACCGGCGCAAAATTTGCCACTATACAAAATCAAAAAGTAGCTGATTCGATAACTGCACTTAAGAAACAAGGCGCCAGAGTGCTATATTTGGCTGAACACTCTTCTGAAACTATGTTTTGGCAAAATAGTATTACAAAGAGCGCTTTGCCCTTTGAAGAGAATTTTAGCCTAAGTAATGAGATTTTTCGTGGCTTTGAAGGCAGTATGCCCTCATGTCGTTTTGGGATTGTGCTTTGTCAAAGCCAGCCCCTAGGCGAGATTTTAGGCTTAGTTATTAATCAGCTTTGGGTTTGGACTCAGTTTGCCCCAAAAAAGATTATATTTTTTACAAATAGCAAAGAACGCGGAGAAATTGTTTCAGCTATTGGATTACGCATTGGAGCTTTTACCGAAGTTAACTTGGTACGTGGAATAGTCGGAACAGCCCCAATACTTAATACAAAAAAACCTGAAACATCAACACTTATGCAAACAATGCAGACCGAAAAAATCAAAAAGCACAAACCTTCCATTAGAAAGATAAAGTCGCTCAACGACATATTACAAAAAGCTACAGACTCTTCTAAATCATTCTCATCGCAAGAAAAAATGCATCCACCAATTGCAATAGATGAGTCCAAGCTAGAAAATGTGTAACTTATTCTCTTCTAATATTTGCCATCTCTCATGAATTACGGCATTATCTAGTCAATAAAATAGTAGGAATGCTATGGTGAATTTTAAGAACCTTGCCAACACGTTAACCCTTGCACGCATTAGTTTAATTCCATTTATATTAATAACTTTTTTTATAAATTATCCAACTCCGCGCCTTATAGCAGCCTGTCTTTTTGTGCTTGCATGCATTACTGATTATCTTGATGGGTTCATTGCGCGTAAATTCAATCAAGAGACACGCTTTGGGGAAATATTAGACCCTATTGCTGATAAACTTTTGATATCATCAACTTTACTAATGCTTGTGGGATTTGATCGCATTTCAAAATTCAGCATTTTAGCTGCTGTTATTATTCTATGCCGTGAAATTCTTGTTTCAGGCCTACGTGAATATTTAGCTGAGGTTAGAGTTTTACTATCGGTAAATTTTCTTACAAAAATAAAAACAACCATTCAAATGCTTGCACTGGCTGTATTGCTGTATATAGATCCACAGCATAGCCCTATAGCGCTTCAAGCTATAGGAGAATTATTATTGTGGATTGCAGCTGGCATAACCCTTTATTCTGGATGGATTTATGTTCAAACTAGCATGGATGCAGCTACAGAAAATCTTTCAGCATAGTATGCTTTTATTTTTCAAGATTGTATTTTCTGGTTTGGCGTTGTGGTGGGTATTACGTCAAGTAAACCTTGATCAGCTACACTCAGTTTTCAAAGAACTTCCAGTTTCCACTTACAGCTACGCCTTACTAACGATGAGTCTATGCGTATGCCTTAATGGCCTTCGTCTCTGCTATATTTCAAAATTGATAGGAATTAAAAATTCATTTAAGTCTTTGATCAATCTAACCTGGGCTGGAACATTTTTTAATCAGCTTTTACCCGGTGGCATTGGCGGTGACGCCTATCGAATTTACGCGCTCACCAAGAAAAATAGCACTTTACTAAGCACCTCAGCAATCATATGGGATCGCATTCTAGGACTTGCCTGCATGGGCTTGATTTGTGTGCCTATGCTATTTTTTATAAAATTACCTTCATCCTTAAAAATAATAGCCCTAACTACTTACAGTTTTTTAGTTGGTGGCATTGTTATTTTAATGCTGTTTATTAGATTTCCCATTTTACAAAACTACAAGCTAATAAATAAACTATGGAAAATTCTAGCCTTAGGGAAAAAATTTATTTCAAAACCTTGCACTTTTTTGGGAATAACAGGACTGACAGCCACTTTTGTAAATTTTGCCGCATTCTATTTATTAATTATTGCCTTGCAAATTCCCTTAAATTTTTGGGAAAGCTGTGTTTTATATACATTTTCATTGCTTATTACCATGATTCCAATTTCTATTTCCGGATGGGGATTACGTGAAAGCTTCTTAACAGCTTACCTTCTAGCATATGGGTTGCCGCCCGAAAAAGGGTTCACTTTGGGGATTTTACAGGGATTATTGATGCTAGCTGTAGGTGGTATTGGCGCTATTTTTTACTTATTTTCTAAAAATCATAAAAATTCACTTGGCACTACCTTATAAAATAGATAGTATGTAATCACTTAAGCGGGCGTAGCTCAGGGGTAGAGCACAACCTTGCCAAGGTTGGGGTCGAGGGTTCGAATCCCTTCGCCCGCTCCAAGTAAAAAAGTATGGTCCCATCTCAGTCTTTGCTTTGTGGATGAATAAGAGCGGAAAGTTTTGCATTATTAACCGCAGCAGATGCTTGATCATCAAGTATTTTATTTATTTTCTCAATGATCTGCTTAATATCTTCTGAAAATATTCCTATAGCCTTTTCAAAACTTTTAGTTGCTTCATGAACTTTATGGCGCTTGTCATTCAGCGCCAACATTTCTTCCGCTAATTTTATTAAATCATCAATTACTGACGCATTTCCACCTTCTCTTAATAGCTCTTCTTTTTTTCTTTTTAAATTTTCTATCTTTTGTTGATCTTCTTTTTGAAGAGCAGCGCCACTTAGACCTGCTGGAGCTACAGATTCTGCAGCTTTAATAGTTCCTAAAAATCCTAAATAAAGAACGGCTATTAGAGAAATTGCTATTTTATTCATTTTTCGATCCATGTATATTGTCAATTTACTTAATGTTATATTAAAAATATTAACAAAGTATTATCAGAAACAATAAATTACATAAATATGAAGTGAAGCCGTAAATTATTCGACTTTAAAAGATATGGTGCCTACTACCAGACTCGAACTGGTACGCCTTTTGGGCGGCAGATTTTAAGTCTGCTGTGTCTACCGATTCCACCAAGCAGGCCCCAGACTTCTTTCTAGCAAAGAATAGAAAATTACGCAAAGCTAAAAACACAACTTCTTAAAAATTATCGCTGGGTGAAGTTGATAAAACATACCGACCGGGCGCTGGCTCAATGTTTTCTGTGCTTTCCCACATAGTAGTTTTTATTTTTTTCCCAGAGTGGGGTTTCATCCAGCGATACCATTCAGGCCACCATGAACCAGGCACTTCTTTTGCATTTTCGAGCCATGCTGACGAATCTAAAACAGGCTCTTCACATTTCCAATAACAATATTTTTTTCGGTGTTCCGGGTTCACAATACCAGCAACATGACCAGCAGCCCCTAAAACAAAAGTTGTATTGTCAGGACACATTTCTTTTATTGCGTATGCAGAAGCCCAAGGAACAATGTGATCTGATCTTGTCGCAAATGCGAATATAGGAGTTTGAATTGCCTTTAAATCTACCCCTACCCCATTAATATGAAAATCATTGGGATGCATAAGCGCGTTTTCAAAAAATATATTACGAAGATATTCCATGTGAAGCGTCGCTGGTATGTGCGTTGTGTCACAATTCCAATACAAAAAATCAAGTGGAAAAGTTTCTTTATTAAGTAGGTATGTATTAATGTAGTTAGACCATATCAAGTCGTTCGCACGCAAAAAACTAAATACCCTAACCATTTCGTCACCAGGAAAATATCCAATATTTTTTACGCGCTTTTCTAAATGCTCTAGCTGATCTTCACAAACAAACACTTTCAAATCACCCATTTGATCAAAATCTATTGGCGCCGCCAAAAGACTAAGGCTTTCTATAGGATTTTTTTCAATACGCTTAGCCAAATAACCGGTCAAAAGGGTAGCTGCCACACCACCTGTACAGTACGCTAAAAGATTTAGTTTATCTTGTTTCGAAATTGATAAAACCTTTTGCACTGCATCAAGCACTCCATCAATAACATAATCGCTCAGACCGTAATCAGCATAGGTTTCATCTGGGTTAATCCACGAAAGCACAAATACACTAAATCCTTTTTCAAGGAGCCATCCCACAAATGAATTTTCTTGCTGCAAGTCAAAAATATAATATTTGTTAATCCAAGGGGGGATCATCAACAAAGGACGTTCATAAACAAACTCAGTAGTTGGTTTATAATAGAGCAGCTGAAATAAGGGATTTTCATACACAACTTTCCCTTCTGTCATCCCTAAATTCTCACCAACTTTAAATTCTGTAAGATTCGTAAACATTGGCAAACTTAAAAAATTTGAATTTGCATTATCTTCTAAAAATTTTTGATACCCATGCACTAAGTTTTGCCCTTGAGTTCGGATCGTTTCTTTCAAAACTTCTGGATTCGTA
Organism: Candidatus Finniella inopinata; assembly: GCA_943322985.2. Classification (GTDB taxonomy): domain Bacteria; phylum Pseudomonadota; class Alphaproteobacteria; order Paracaedibacterales; family CAITNM01; genus CAITNM01. Next base: position 4,147 of record CALPGA020000032.1, on the reverse strand, counting down.
AAAGGAGAATTTGTTGGTGAAGCAGCATCCATCATGCTGCGTACATAAAATTTTGCTTTCTCTTTTGTTTTTGGATTCATGCCTTCAAGAGAATCGATTAACTCATTCATGTATTTACAGTGCAGTAAGTACGACTGCTTAAGATAATCAAATACAGGAAAATCATTCCACTCCACAGACTTAAAGCGTTTATCATTTCCTTGAGGCACAATGATCGGCACAACCTCTTCTCCCTGCAAACGCCCCATTGTTCGTTGATATAATTCTTCTAAATCACTTAGGTAGTTTTTTTGTTTCGCATCCCATTCATCAGGGCTAACAACAAAGGTGTTAACCATGACTTTATGAGTTTCTGAAAAAGTTTTAGCCATCACATCAGCACTAAAAATATTGAGCGGGTTAGGCTTATCAGGCGTAAAATTTGATACAAAGCTTGTATACAAATCATTCAGTTTTTCCATGTTTTCTGTAATGCTCGGATGAAGACCCTCAAAAAATTCTTGAGCTTTTTCGCTAGACTTTTTTTGTTTAGTCTTGATTTTTGATTTATCTTTGGACTTCTTTTTACCTTCAGACCCATCTTGCAGGTTGCCATGCAGCATACCATCACCCCTAATATGACTATTAAACCAAGAGCAAATACTCTTAGCTAATCACTATTCTAAAGAGCAATATGTGAATAAAATGTTAATTTTCAATTATAGTTAAAGAGTTAGAGGGATTTTGCTCAATTTATAGCTAGTAAAAATTAATTTATTGCCAACCCCCTTAAAGTTTTCTTGATTTATTGCAAAAAACCATTTATACAAATTATAGCAGCGTGGCTGGGGCAAAGTGCCCGGGCATGCCTTAGCTGCGGTACAATTAATATTTAATTATTTAAAGAGAGATAAAATGCCCAAGTTAAAAACAAAAAGTAGCGTAAAAAAACGCTTTCGCCTTACCGGTACTGGTAAAGTGAAGATGACCCCTGCGGGAAAACGCCACGGTATGCGTAAACGTTCTAATAAGTTTCTACGTAATGCACGCGGAATGAAAATATGCGCGACACCTGAAATAAAGCGCATTCGTACTTACTATTTTCACGTATAAGGAGTCATCATGGCACGAGTAAAAAGAGGCGTCACTACACACGCACGTCATAAAAAAATTATTAAGATGGCCAAGGGCTATCGTGGTCGTTCAAGCACTTGTTTTCGTTCAGCAATACAACGTGTAGAGAAGGCGTTATTATATGCGTATCGCGACCGTCGCGTTAAAAAGCGTAATTTTAGAGCGCTTTGGATTCAACGTATTAATGCTGCAGTTCGTGAATTAGGGTTAACTTATTCAACATTCATGAACGCATTGCACAAAAGCAACATTGAAATTGACAGAAAAGTTCTTGCTGATTTAGCAATGAACCAGCCAGAAAGTTTCAAAGCATTGGTTGATCAAGTAAAAAAAGCTGCCTAATACTTTTCATAAATTTTATTAAGGGGTCCACTATATATTTGTGGGCCCTTTAATATTTTATTAATTACTTTTTGATCTAATAGACTCAGGTTAGAAATTCTGAACTCTGGGTTGGATTTATGAAAAAGAAATTATTATTTTCCTTGTTATTAGGATCTGCGTTTATTTGGACAAACAAATTATGTGCAGCAGCAGAAGCGGCTCCTGCTATTGCTGCTGAGGAAATAAAACCAGCGGGAGATAAGACTGCGGTTGATGCGCCGAAGGAAGCCATAAAATATAAAGTTCCAACGGTTTCTTCGTCTGATGGAAAAACTTATACACCTGGGCCTGAAATAGAATTCAGTTATTATAAAGAAAATGATCAAACAATTTACGACACTATTCCGATCATGGACTCTGGCATTACTCAAGATGCAGTCGATTCTTTTCGTAAATTACCTACACACCATAGTGGCCCTTTTGTTCCAGGGCAAGAGCTTCCTAAAGGGTATAGAATTGTTAACGTTTGGGTAAAAAAGGATCCAAGCGCAGCAAAAGACGAAAAATCAAAATTATTCGGAATGCTAGGCAATATGGTGGTTTCAGATCCTAGTGCTGTCACCATTCAAATAGAAGGTGCTGATGGAAATATTAGTGGACCTCTTGATGCTGATCATGATATTCCAGCTGACCATTACTGGGCGCTAATGAATGATCAAAATGAGATTTTTATATCTGAAGTTAAACTGGACCCTAAGGCTGAGACCTTTTATGGAGATGCAAAATATAGCGCTGATGCAAGCATAACATTAGCAAGCCAGGCTTTTACCCGTTTCTTTAAAATTCCAAATAAAGAAGCAACAGCGAAATTACAAGCTGCTCTTAATAAATCAGCAGAATTAGAAAAAGCCGCTGGCTCTGGTGGCGGAGCTTCTTCTGAAGAGGTTGAAAAGCTTAAAGCAGAACTTGCTGCAGCAAAAGCAGCTCAAGGTAATGGAAGCGCAGCACAAGCTATTGATCCAAGCGCACCATTAACAAAAACATTTGAATTTGAAGGCATGAAATTTTTAGCTTTAGCTTCTTCCCCTGAAGCTAAAAAGCACCCTGAATTGTTTGATGAGCTAGTGATGGGCCTATTTAAATTATTTAGCACTCAACCAAAAGTAGCTACCGCTATAATTGCTACAATGCTAAAAAGTGATCCAACGATGGAAGGCGGCGGACAATTTGTAAATGTTAGCATATCAAATGCATATAAATTGTTAGGCAGCGACCAAGAAATAGATCTAGTAGCCGATGTGCAATTTTCAACAGACGTATCTTACATAAAAGCAGAAGAGTTCATAACAGGGTTAAAAGTAAAATATAATAACGATGATGTCGTTATTCCTGAGCCTCCTGTATCAGCGGAAGAAGTAGCAGTATTGCAAGCCAAACATGAAGCTGAATCAAAAGCAAAAGAAGAAGAGCTAGCTAAAATAAAAGCTGAAAGTGAACATGCCCTTGAAGTTGTTGCACAGCTTAATGAAGAAAAAGCCGCATTAGAAGCTGAAGCGCAAGAAGCTGCGTTAAAAGCAGAAGCAGAAAAGGCTGAATTAGAAGCTAAAGCGAGCGCAGCTGAGTTAGCCAGAGCACAAGTGACACAGCAAAGAGATGCGGCGGTAATAGTCGCAGCGCAGGCTTATGATAAAGTTGCAGAAACAACTGCTGTAGCGGAACATAACGCTCAAATAGCAGAACATAATGCTGGAGTTGCACAAAACACTCAAGAAGCGCTCAGTCAAGCAGAAGAGGCACATGCAGTTGCTCTAGATGCAGCAGCGGCTCCGGTTGATGTACCGGCAGCTCCAGGCGAAGTACTTGCAGAAGCTCCAGTCGCAGAACATGCAGCAATTCCTGCAGCAGCTCCGGTTGATGTATCAGCAGCTCCAGGTGAAGCACTTCCAGAAGCTCCAATCGCAGAACATGCAGCAATTCCAGCAGCGGCTCCGGTTGATGTATCAGCAGCTCCAGGTGAAGCACTTCCAGAAGCTCCAATCGCAGAACATGCAGCAATTCCAGCAGCGGCTCCGGTTGCAAACCCTACTTCTGTAATGTCAGATCTTGATGCTATAGCTAAAGAACACGGTGTGCCAAATAATAAACAACTAACTGCAGACATACTAAATAAATCTGTGCCACACCCATTGGTAAGTTCATTAGCCTCAGCTTCAGCTGCACCCGCAGCATAAGCATATACTTTTCAAGAAGCACGCCCTAAATTTTTGGGCGTGTTTTTTGTTTACGTGAATATATTAATGCTAACAATGCTGCTCCAACAGTAATGGCCATAATCAAAGCAATTCTTGTAGGGGTGCCATTATAAAAACAACCAGTTGTCCATGTTGCAAAAGCCACAATAACTGCACGCTTTGACATTACAAGTGAAGTAGCGATTCCTTTAATATCAGGAAAAAATTCTAACGATGCAGTAAAAATGGGTGGATAAATCAATGCAAAACCTATAGCAAAGAGGCTGACAGTTACTGTAGTAAGTAATGCACTTGGGCATACAATACTTATTAGAACCCTCTGCAAAACCCCTGAAGCAAGTTTAATAAATGGGTGAAGGAGATTTAGGGATATGGTAAGTTTGACATAAGAAATTCAAGTATATCGTTTGATAATGACTTCATTTTTAGACCTGATCCGCCGCTCCCCAAAAGCGAAC
>CALPGA020000031.1 GCA_943322985.2 Candidatus Finniella inopinata | reverse complement strand
GAAAAAATGATAAGAAATTACATCCAGAATCAAGAGTCAGACGATAAACGAACAGACCAACTAAACCTGTTTGACAGGTAAAAAGGTAACATCAATCCGCTTTGAGCGGTTCATATTCAAACTCCCACTTCTAGTGGGAGTGATTGGCTAAACTATTATTTTAAAATAAAGAATCTTTTTGAACTATATATTTATGATCAGATTCTTGCATTTGTTGTTTTTTGCTATGCTACATTGTTGTTACGCAGCCCCTAAGACTTGCTGGACATCAGAGCAAGATATGCAGTTACTGAACAGTATTCAAAAACATGGAACAAGTTCTTGGTCAACAATAGCTGCAGAGGTTACGGGCAAGATAAACAAGCAATGTCGTGAACGCTATATGTGTCACCTAGATCCAATAATAGATAAAACCCCACTTTCTGATGCAGAAATTTCAACACTTGAATTAGCTGTTCAGGAACTCGGTCCAAAATGGGGTGAAATTTCAAAAACATTGTTCACATTTGCAAATGGAAAAAGAAGAACAGACTTACACTTAAAAAATGTCTGGCATTCACACCACAGGTCAGATTTAGGAAGAACAAACAGAAAACGCACATCCTCACATGAAAAGCATTTGGAAGAAGCCCCGACTGCATCACTCCAGCAAGTTTTTTCAGCACTTCCTTTAGTTAGTTCAAGCAGTACTAATAAGAAGAAGAAAGTTCTACACCCCACGGTCACAGGTAGTGTTTTTCACGCACAACTACCTTATTCATCAGCACCTTCTGGTGGCCCCCATCTTTTATCTAACCCTCAACTTCTACTAAATGGACAACCACTCTTGTTGCCGTCACTCTTAATGCTATCTAGTAACGTGACTCATTCTGGATTAGTCGTACCTGATAACGCCCCCATACATCTCCCTAGCAATTCAGTAAGTGATCAGCAATCGTTATCCCCAACAGACATTGTACTCGACATAATTTTAGATGGCCCTGAACTTACAGAAGTATTTGAAGAAGGTAACTCCTTTTGTGAAGATGATTCCCTCCTCAGAGAATTCAATATAAAAACACTAGATTAGGATGTCTTTTTACCCCAAAATTCTCTATAGCTACCACATAAAAAAAGTAAAAAGCAATTTTAGTATCGCTCGCTGTTTTTTTATTGCTTTTTTGATTTCTTTGCAGTATTTTTACTACCTATTCTCAACCAAGAACTGTATAATTTATGATTAAAATTTTAGTATTAATACTTCTAATAACTTCGTCTTTTACATTCGCATCAAGCTTAAAAACCAGATGGACATATGAAGAAGATAGAGCACTTATAACTCAAAGGTTGCTTAACGGCACAAAAACCAGTGAAGTTAAAGTAGAAGGAAAAACACCAAAACAGAGCTACAATCGTTATAATAAGCTCTTAATAAAGTATAAAAGTGATTTAATAAATTACTTAGACCCATCTCCTACGGGGGTTGCGCGTACTTCTCCTGTTCAAGTAGAAACAAAAAAAAGAAAAAACTCAACCGCTTCTTCGGGTGCAAGAAAAGCACAGAAAAAAGCATTCTTTCCTGAACCTGCAACTGTTGCTGATGGCAGTTTAAGAACTGAGCCTGTTAGCCAAATAGTTGTTGTTTCAGGTGCTGATTGTTTGGACCCAAATGCCCCTTTAGATACAGCACAAAGCAATTTTGTAGCCCCAATCAGTCAACAACCTGGTAATTCACAAGATAGCTTCATTTATCCATTAGGCTATTTTGATGGTGACGACTCATTACATACTATCCCACCATATCCTTTTGGTATGTCGCCACAAAGTACTTTTTCTTCACCTGTAAGAGAAAATTCAATAAATTACCATCTATTGAGCAGCCCTTTTTATAATGGATTATTCACTCAACCTGCTGAAGAGCAAGTTAACGGAATGAACTTTGTTCCAACTGCTGATGCACTTTTTCACCAAAGCTCTGTCATCTTTCCATCTTCTATAGAAGAATTAACAGCTTCAAGGCTCACAGTTGGGGTAGATCAATCATATTTTCCTACTTTAAGCAGCCCACAAGGTGGTATTTCTCAAGAAAGCCATTGGTCAGAATTTAGCGACCTTGCAGATATAAGCACTCCACTATCTCCTGTAACAAGACAAATCTCAATAAATTCCAATCTATTAAGCCCCTATCTTATTGAATATCTATAGTAGGAATTTGAGGTCAAAATTGTGACCTCAACCACCTAAACCTGCATAATATCTTTTTGTTTCACTGCGGCAAGCTCGTCAATTTTTTTGATGTGCTTGTCGGTGACTTCCTGCATATCATCAACTAAACGATGTGAATCATCTTCAGAAATTGCTTTATCTTTTTCAAGTTTCTTAATCATGTCGTTACCTTCACGACGAACGTTACGCACGCTAATTTTTGCTTCTTCAGCATATTTAGAAGCAAGCTTAGCAAGCTCTTGGCGGCGCTCTTGGTTCAAATCAGGCAATACAACACGGACCAGCTGGCCATCAGCCGCTGGACTAACGCCTAGCGATGATTCGCGAATAGCTTTTTCAACCGCTTTGACCATGCCCTTGTCCCACACTTGCACAACAAGCAAACGTGGTTCTGGTGCAGTAACAGTACCCACTTGAGAAAGCGGCATGTACGTTCCGTAAGCATCAACCTTTATGGGGTCAAGCAAGTTAGCCGAAGCACGCCCTGCCCTAAGGCCTGAAAGCTCTTTTACTAAAACATCAATCGCTGACTGCATTCTGCGTGTAAATTCTTCTAAGCTTACTGTCATAGTTCCTCGCGTTATTTTTATATTACTAGTATTTCTGGATCTACACCCAAAACTGTTAATGCATAATAAATTTTACGTCATTTAAAAGCAAGAGTAGCTGCGAACTGATTCGGTAAAATTATTGTAAATAATTTTACTTGTATTTATGTTGCTATAATATGTTATATATATACGATACTATGATCGATATCATACATATGATTATAAGATTTATTGTTATCGTATTCGAAGCATTTTCTGTATTAAAATTACTCACAATTATAAGTTAGGACACATATGAGCAAAAACACCATTTTACGCTTTGTTTTTATGATTTTACTGCTAGCTCGTATAAAAGCATATCCTTGTCAGGCACAAGAATTAAGCCAGCATGACCTAAACGAATACGTTTGTAGCAAAGCCGTAGAAGTTGTTAAAAAATATTTGGCCTTCACAGAGGATTACCTTGATTTTGCTTACGAAAAAATACAAATGGGTGATTCTGATTATATTTACAATCAACAGGAAATATTGATGAACATCGATGAATTAAGGAAGCAGGAAGAGTTCATAAATAGGTCGGATAAAAGTACGCATAATACTATAAATATGATGCTTCATGGATTTTTAGGCAGTAGGTTTGAAGTATTGGGACATCGTTATGCTCGCTTTCTTAGGCGAGAATTCATTGATGACGGCACAGAAAGAATGCAAGAAAAAATAGCATGTAACACTACAATATGTCAGTTTTATGATCAGTTAATTACTGATATTTACTTATTAGCATCTCAAAAGCCCCTTTCCTACGAAATACATTCTTTAATTAGTATTTCGCCAAGTTTATGGCCTTTACTAACAAAAGCATCAGAAGAACTTCCTAATCCAGACCAAGCAACCTATGGAAAACTAAACGATAGAAGCTCTATGGGGCCTAATGGTGATCTCTATCTATTCAAGACATATTACGAGAAAAGTGAACTTTTTCAATTGCCAGTTTATGGATTAGGAGTGCCCAAGGGCACCACAATAACAACACGGATGACACGCTATCAGAGAAACCAAATTGATAAAAAATATCGAAAAATTGAAGAGAGACAATTTCCTGAATGGCTACAAATAGCAAAAGCACAGTCGGAAGAGCCATCGTGTATTTCGCCTGACATTACCCCTCCACATTCAGAACAAGCAGAAGTCTTAAGCCATGATACAATAGTAGATTTTGCAGAAGCTCAAATCGTAGAGGCCTTAGCAACAGCACAAGCACAAGCACAAGCACAAGCACAAGCACAAGAAAAAACCACCACAATTGGAAGATCCACTGAAGCTGTATGTACTGAGGTTGTATCTGATACTTATTTCGTTGAAAAAACCGAATGTACAGGCCCATCAAAAGATGCGCTCAGCAAAACATCTCGAAAAAATATTTTTTCAAGTTCCTCTGCATTGCCTCGCTTAGCACCAAAAGGGATGAGAGCTTTTCATCCTCATACTCAAACTTTTCGTGTGAATTCAACAAAACTAAATTACAAACACTTAAGAACTTATATTAACTTGATGGAAAGTGGATCCTCATCTTCACTTTCATACGCAGATTATTCTTCTCTCTGGAGAGCAATTAACGGAAAAAATAGTATTCGTGAATCTACTGGGAGTTCCCATAAAATTTTATTAGATGCCGATGGAAAGGTTGTGGCAGGGATTTTTGCCCACAATAAAAGTATGGAGTACACAAAAAGAACATTTTCATACCTTAGAGACGCAATAAGCCGTCTTGGTATTAATCCTGAAATTGATCTTGTGATTTAACTGTAAATATACATGATTGAGGTAAAAGATATATTCAGCTAATCAACGTAAATTCTGTCTTACCTTGCAGGACTTTTTTGAAACCATCTGGTTCATAAATCGAAAAAATAGCAATGGGGGTTTTGTTTTCTTGGGCCAGCGCAATAGCTGTAGCATCCATAACCCTTAGCTGCTTTTCCTTAACTTGATCAAAGGTAAGTTTGGACAAAAAAACGGCAGCAGAATTTGTTTTAGGGTCACTGCAAAAAACACCTTTAACCATAGTTGCTTTTAGCATAAGGTCGCAGTTCATTTCAGCAGCACGTAATGTTGCAGCAGTATCTGTTGTAAAGAACGGACTACCAGTGCCAGCTGTAAACACAACAACCCTGCCCTTTTTCAAATGACGCTCTGCTTTATGAACAATATAAGGTTCGCAGATCGATGGCATAGGAATAGCTGACATAAGCCTAGATGGAACACCCGCATGGGTTAAGGCATTTTGCAAGGCAATACCATTAATAACAGTGGCTAGCATGCCCATAGAATCAGCAGCGCAGCGGTCAATACCATGTTTTTCCATACCATGGATGCCACGATAGATGTTTCCCCCACCAATGACTAAACATACTTCAACACCGGTAGCACGAACTGCTGCAACGTCAGTTGCTAATTTTTGCAACATGGCATGTGAAATGCCATATGCACCTTCTTGATGTGGATCTGGGGAAGCAAGAGCCTCCCCAGATAACTTTAATAAAACCCGCTTGTAGCCGGGCACAGGTTAACCTGCTATCCCAGCTTGAGCTTGCACTTCTGCAGCAAAGTCAGTTTCTTCTTTTTCAATGCCTTCGCCAAGGTTGTAGCGCACAAAGCCTTTTAGAACCACTGGTGTGCCAATTTCTTTTGAAAATTGTTCAACAACATCAGCGATTTTAGTTTTGCCGTCCATAACGAAAACTTGCTCTAGCAACACAACTTCTTCGTAGAATTTGCGAACACGACCTTCAACCATTTTCTGAATAACTTCTTCAGGACGACCAGAAGCACGCGCTTGATCAACAAGAACTGCACGTTCACGTTCCAATGCCAAAGGGTCAAGTGATGCAACATCTAATGATTGTGGCGTTGCAGCTGCAACATGCATTGCAATCTTACGACCTAGATCTTGTAATTTTGCAGCGTCACCAGTTGATTCCAACGCAACCAAAACACCAATACGGCCTAGACCTGGAGTTGTTGCATTGTGCACATAAGTTGCAACCACACCGTTTGCAACGCTCAAGCGTTCAACACGACGTAGGTTCATGTTTTCACCAATCACAGCAATCAAGCGTGTAATTTCTTCGCTTAATGTAGCTGCTTCGCCTTTAAATGGCGCTCGAGCTAATGATTCAACAGTATGTTCCTTAGCTGCTGCAATTTCAGCTGCTTGCAAAACCATTGCTTGGAACTGTGGGTTGCGCGCAATAAAGTCAGTCTCAGCGTTGATTTCAACAACTGCTGCAGCATTGCCAGAAGCAGCCACACCAACCAAACCTTCAGCGGCAACACGTCCTGCTTTTTTAGCAGCGGCAGCCAAACCTTTTTTACGCAACCAATCAACTGCTGCTTCTAAATCACCGTTGTTTTCAACAAGTGCTTTTTTGCAATCCATCATGCCTGCGCCTGATTTTTCGCGTAATTCTCTTACTAAATTTGGTGTAATCTCAGCCATTCTGCTCTCCTAAACTACGCAACTGTTTGTGATTGGTCGTCAACAATAACATCGTCAACAACAAGGTCAGCAGATGCTCCGATATCAATACCAGCAGCAACCATCCCTTTTTGCAAACCATCAAGAATAGCATCAGCCATTAGGTCACAGTACAAACGAATTGCACGAGTTGCGTCATCGTTACCTGGAATTGGATACGTAATCATATCAGGTGTTGAGTTGCTATCAATAATCGCAATAATTGGAATGCTTAAACGTTGAGCTTCTAGAACTGCGATTGCTTCCTTGTTTGTATCAAGTACAAATAGCATATCAGGCAAACCGCCCATATCAGCGATACCACCAATAGCTAGTTCAAGCTTATCGTATTCACGTTGAAGCTTTAAAATTTCTTTTTTAGTCATGCGGCCCGGGTGAGAAAGCTCTTCTTGCATTTCTTTCAGGTGCTTAATTGACTGGTTTACTGTTTTCCAGTTTGTAAGCAAGCCACCAAGCCAGCGATGGTTAATGTAATACTGTCCACAACGCTTAGCTGATTCTTTAACAATGTCAGAACCTTGAACTTTTGTTCCCACAAAAAGTACGCGTCCACCAGCTTTCACGGTGTCACGAGCAACTTCTAGTGCTTTATGTAACATTGGAACCGTTTGTTGTAAGTCTAAAATGTGAACTTCGCTGCGCTCACCAAAAATGTACGGTGCCATTTTGGGATTCCAGCGACGTGTATTGTGTCCGTAGTGTACGCCCGATTCTAGTAACTGACGCATTGTAAATGTTGGCATAGCCATAGTAGTAGTCTCCTTTGTTTCCGATTAAACCTCATCAGGCCGATACTGCATCGGTGGGCAAGGTTGCCCAAAGCCTGACTGTGTAGTGCGCTCATTATATTCAAGAAAAAAAAAATATTCTACTGCTTTGTGTGGATTCGTATCAAATTAAGCAAAACTACGACCTTAAGCTTTCCAAAAAGCCTTGCAACATATAAGCAGCAGCCATTTTGTCGACAACTTCACGTTGGCGCTTTCTTGATAGATCAGCCTCAATCATAGTGCGGTGAACAGCCATAGTGGATAGGCGTTCATCCCAAGCGCAAAAGTGGATATTGCAAACTTTGGTGAGTTTTTCAGAAAATTGTTCAACCTTTTCGCATTGTGGTCCAACCGTGCCATTCATATTCACAGGCCATCCGATAACAACAGCAACTATGTTTTCTTGTGTGATGAGTTTTTGAAACTGCTGTAAAAGCTCTGACTTGCTTAATACTTTAAATGGTGATGCAATTGTCCAGGTTAAATCACAAAGGCTTAGGCCAACGTGCTTTTCCCCATGGTCAATTCCTAAAAGACGATTCTTAGAGTTTTTTAATACTTGTATGGCAGATGATGAAGCGAATTCCAACGGAAAAGCCTTAATTTGAAATGGAAATTGGTCTTATTTCTGAAACATCACCAATGTGCTTTTGCCCTCTAGCTTTTGCTAGCTGAACTTGTTTTTGACGTTCACGTACTCGCTGATAGTGTTCATCGTTGTGTGCATCGTAGCAATGGTGGCAATGAATGCCTTCTAAATAGTGTTTTGAAGCTTTATCTTCTTCAGTAATCGGCATACGGCAGCCATAGCACTGATCATATTCACCAAGCTCAAGACCATGACGAACAGAAACGCGTTGGTCAAAAACAAAGCATTCCCCTTCCCAAAGACTTTTTTCTTCAGGAACTTCTTCAAGGTATTTTAAAATACCACCTTTTAGATGATAAACTTCCTTGAACCCTATTGCTTTAAGATATGCAGTTGAGCGTTCACAGCGAATACCACCCGTACAATACATAGCCACTGGCTTGTCTTTATACTGCATAAGGTTTTCTTCAGTGTATGTTGTAAAATCTTTAAATGTCGTCGTTTTTGGGTTTACAGCACCTTTAAACGCACCAATCATGACTTCATAATCATTTCGTGTATCAATGGTAACTACATCGCTTCTAGAAATTAAAGCGTTCCAATCACTAGGCGCAACATAGGTTCCAACCATTTGTGTCGGGTCCGCAGCAGGCGCACCAAGGGTTACAATTTCTTTTTTCAGCTTCACCTTCATGCGCAAAAAAGGCATGGTTTCAGCTTTTGATTCCTTATATTCAAGGTTTTGAAAAGGCCCAGCTTCTTTCAAGTATGCAGCGACTGCGTCAATGCCTGAACGGGTTCCAGCAATAGTACCGTTAATACCTTCAGCGGCAAGCAACAAGGTTCCTTTTACGCCATTTTTTTTGCAGAAGCTTAGTAATGGAGCTTGTAAATCTAGGTAATTAGGCAGCGCCACAAATTGATAAAGTGCAGCAACAACAATCATGATGCTTCTTGTGTTTTCTTAAGAAGTTTCACAGCGTTATCAAGCTCAGCCTGAGTACAAAAACCTAGTTGAACAGGACTGCGCGGCTTAATGTTTTGCGCATTCCAATGGCTTTTTGTACGAACAGCATCAATAGTAATTTTCGTTGTACCAATAAGTCTTGAAATTTGAGAATCTGTTAAATCTGGATAGTATTTTACCAACCATGAAATAGCATCTGGACGCTCTTGGCGCTTAGACAACGGAGTGTAACGTGGACGCTTTTTGCCCAAAACGCTATCTGCAGAAATGGCTGCAGATATTTGCAATTCTGCAGTTTCGTCTTGTTCGCAACGATGAATTTCTTCTAGAGTAAGCTGCGCTGAAGCAATAGGGTCAAAACCTAACATACCATGCGTTGCTTCGCTATCAGCTAAATTTTGAACCTCTAGCATATGCAGACCACAAAACTTAGCAATTTGCTTAAACCCAAGGGCTGTATTTTCAATAAGCCAAACGGCAGTTGCTTTTGGCATCAATGGAATAGTCATAAAATCTCTTTACCTTGAAAATTGAACTTTCAGTAGTCCAATACTATTTCTTATTTTTATAGCCCATTATAACGATAAGGACCAGTAAAGAAAACACCGCAATTACGCCACTGGCCAAAAACATGCGCGATTGACCAAAGTATTGGGAAACAACACCACCTATAAGGTGACAGGCGAAGTATTCTGATGTTGCACAGATAATGTAATAACAACCAAAACCAGTGCCGCGCAGGTCTTCAGGGACGATTTCAGCAATTAGGGATAAAAAGATGTTTTGAGTAATAGCAAGCTGCACTCCCCAAAGCCCTATGCCAATCCATAACATGGTTAGTGAACTAGCGTTAGCTAGCACCATATTAGCTAGCACTAAAAACAAAATACCGATAATTAAAAACCAGTAGCGGTTTATGCGGTCAGCCATGCGCCCGACAGGGTACACAGTCAAGCACCATGTAGCGTTATAAATCATGGCGACTAAGGGAACGTTTTCTAAGGGTAAGTCAAAGGTTTTTCTGGCATACAAGTACAAAAAACTTTCGCTAAAGCGCGCCAGCATAAAAATGGCTGCAACCAACATCAACAGCCAAAAAGACTTACCAAGTAAGGGTAAGTTTTTAAGGCTAATGGGATGACGTCGCTTTTCTTCCGGTAATGGAATTTCAGCAGAAACTGCAGAGTGATTAAACCGTTTGGGTTCTTTTATGAAAAATATGAGAATACAGTAGGCCAAAATTGCAGGGACTACGGCTGCCTGAAATACTGATTGAATATCATTATCGAAAAAGCGCATCGCAAACATTGCCACAATCGCCCCAAGAAATGCTCCTCCTTGAGAGAGTGCTCGTTTCAAACCATAAGCAGCGCCAATACGTTTAGCTGGCACAACATCTGCAACCATAGTGTCACGTGGTGTTGATTGAATACCATTACCAATGCGTTCACCCAAACGTCCAGCAAATATTGGCATAAGTGAACTAGCAAAGCTAAAAAGAATTCTGCTAAAGACAGTCAATGAGTAACCAACAATCATTAAAGGTTTTCGCCTTCTAAAATAGTCGCTCAGCATGCCAGAAAATAATTTCATTATATATGAACTTGCTTCCGCTACACCTTCAGCAACGCCAATCCATGCCATGGCAACCCCTAAAGAGTCCATGTAAATGGCAATGTAGCTATACCCCATCACGAATGACAGATTAATGAGAAACATCATCCAACCGATTTTCCAAACAGTTGAATGAATTTTTGTATTCTGATGATTATTTTTTGAAATTGAAGCCGTCGTCATAGGGCGTATCTACTTATTCTGAAACGACGACACATATCTTGGCTAAAACTGGGCTACATCCCTTTTAGTACTAGCCAATCGCTGACGACTTTGCAATCAAAAACTAGTTCATTTTTAAAAACTACTTATGAATTTCCCTTGGTAAATAGTATTTTTAACCCCAATAAAATCAAAAATCCCCCGGTAACGCGCTCTACCAAATACTGAAAGTTCTTAAAAAACAAACTCAAACGCTTGTTAGAAAAACACATTGCTACAATGAGAAACCATATTAGCGTGGACGAAAAAATTATAGCTGCATATACCACAACAATAAGTGTTGGTTCGCTCGGCGTCACAAACGCAGAGATCAAGCTAAGGAAAAAGAACATCGCTTTTGGGTTCATTGCATTGGTCAAAAACCCTGCGCTAACGGATTTGAAAGCTGAAATTTCTTGAAAGGCCGGCGCATCACCATAGTCTGTGGTTTGCTTTTTAGCCAGCAAGCCCTTAATGCCAATATACATAAGGTAAGCCGTCCCTAGGTATTTAAACGCACAAAACAACCATGCCGTTTTAGCAATTACAACCCCTAAACCAAGCAATATATAGGTCAGATGAACTAATATACCCAAAGATACTCCTACCGCCGTAAGCACCGCTGTTTTTCGGCTATAAATCAAACTATTTCGCACAACAACCGCAAAATCCGGGCCCGGACTCATTAGGAACTGTTAACAAACTAGATTTTTGATCAAAGCGAGCGCTATGAAAGAATTGAAAGTAACGTCAAGCTTATCAACACGTAACGCAATCCTTCTATTTTCTTTGATTTTCCCGAAGAAAGCTTCAACTCTCCAACGCCATTTGT
>CALPGA020000030.1 GCA_943322985.2 Candidatus Finniella inopinata | reverse complement strand
TGCGATTAATTTCTATAAGTTCAGATGCACATCTTGCCGTTGTGCCAGCAACAAAATGTTCCATTAACTTATCTTGAGTTTTTTTACTTAATCGACTCTTTCTCATGCTTCCCTTTATAACACTTCTTTGTGTTATCTAGGACAGCCCCTTAAAAATTAATAATAAGTCTTTTAATAATATTTTAACCATATATTAAACTAATTAAATTAGTCAATCAAAAATTTATCATA
The DNA here is from genome assembly GCA_943322985.2 of Candidatus Finniella inopinata. Classification (GTDB taxonomy): domain Bacteria; phylum Pseudomonadota; class Alphaproteobacteria; order Paracaedibacterales; family CAITNM01; genus CAITNM01. The sequence continues at coordinate 11,240 of CALPGA020000030.1, read as the reverse complement.
CTTTTTATCCATTCTATCCATCCTATTTTAGTGGCTAATATTGCTAATTTGTGATCCTTAATAAACAGATCAGGATTTCTTAAAAATGCAGAAACATCTGCCAAATAGGTTCGTCTAATGGCTAAGGTGTCATGTATTAAGCAATGCCAAGCGTCTGCATAAACACGGTGCGCTGCTTTTTGAAATGCAGAAACAATAGTGGCATCATGACTTGTATCTAGAACTTTGTCGTTTCCGGCTGTTGCTAAAAACACCTTGGTTGTCACATTTTCAAGTGGTTTTAAATCATTTAAAAACATCCGTGAAGCTGAAAGCGCAGCATGCATCCACCCACAACTTGGGTCCCGTGGTATCAATTCTTTATGAGATTCATGAATAAAATAATGCTGATCAAATAGCGCTTTATCACGACAGTTACGGTTGTATTTAAAGCTTTCTTGTATAGGGTCATAATTTCCATGACCCAAGCAGTACTGTTTACCCTGTTCAAACCAATTCTTAAAAATATATGCCAAGGGTTCGGCAAAGAAAAATGGAAGTGGCGCTGTTTTTATACGCACCATGGGCGCTTCCAACACGGCTAATTCAAACATTTTCGGATGCTTTCGTAAAACCTGCAACGCTACTTGTCCTCCCATTGAATGCCCAAATATCGATATGTGTTTGCCATTAAACTTATCCCACAGTGCTAGCGCTTCAACATCGCGTATGTAATCACTAAAATCATCAACGTGAATCATTTGTTTATTCTCAACTAACCGCTGCGACCCACCTTGCCCGCGAAAATCAAGCACCCAAACGCCAAACCCAAACGAAGCATAATGTTTTGCTAAAAGTTCGTGTCGTTCAATACGTGAAACTAGCCCCGGTAATACCAGCATTATTTTATTTGCGCTTTCAGGTGCTGAGCCATCTCCACAAAAACGCCCAACGCGAATTTTCACACCATCTGACGCCGTAAGATAATGAAATTCAAAAGGCGCAGGTGCTGCATAAAGTATTGTGAATACAAAGACAAGTAATCTAGGGAATGCATTCCAGTGCATAAAAACGCTCCTGAAGCCTATATTTGGTCTTTAGTAATAATATATAGCAATAAAAGTTAATATATTGATAACTAATGTCAAATTTCTATCCGCTTCAGTTTCAGTACGGTTGCGTGTACCATGACCCATAACAAAAAATAAAAAGTACAAATGCATAGATTCGTTATATTGGGTGTTACGGGATTAGCTATAGGCCTGGGAATTGTTTTAGGACTGTATAAATTTCAACAGCCTGCAGCGGTTGTCTATAAAGATAGTACCGATATAACAACCTCAATCGGGGGTGATTTTTCTTTGACTGACCAGTTTGGAAAAGCACGTTCTACTACAGAATTTCGTGGCAAAATATTGTTAGTGTATTTTGGGTATACCTATTGCCCAGATGTATGCCCCATGGCCTTAGAACATATTACCAAAGCATTGCAAATGTTGGGCAGTGACCGTGACAAAATAACGGTGTTGTTCGTAAGTGTTGACCCATCCCGTGACACAGTCGAAACGTTAAAACTTTATAGTACCAATTTTGACCCCAATATTATTATGCTAACCGGCCCAGAAACAGCCGTACAAAATGCCATGAACAAATACCGCGTTTATGCCAAAAAAGAAAACAAGCCAGAATTTAGCGACTACCTAATTAACCACACCAGCGTTGTGTATGTTATGGGAACTGATGGCACATACCTTAGCAGTTTTGCTCACTCAACAAGCCCAGAAGCTATTCAATCCATTCTGTTGAAAATATTGCAGGCCCAGGTTTCTGTCTCATCCCATTAGCCGTCCAAAGCAATAAAACAATGTTTTACACCAGCTATTTGCCCAGACATATGCGCTTTGAGCAAAATTTTCCTCCGGTATAACAACCACTGACATATCACGTGACATATCCTGAATGGTACGCGGTTGTTTAACATCTGCTGCAGTTGTCAGTGACGTTGCAACTTTATTAAACTCAGCGGCATTTTCGCTTAACATTTTTTCATTTGCACTCATCAAGGCAGTTTTGTTTGCGTCAGATAAGTCATCAAATACTAAATTTGCTAGCGGCAATGGTGGGTTAAGTCTGTGGTACCTGTGACCACAAAAAAACCTTGCCGTGTTAATGTCTGCACTTTGTTGGCCATACATGAATAAGTTTGTTAATTCCCACATCCAACTTAGTCCTGCGCCCCTTCGTAATGCGCTGTTTGTTAATTTTATGTTAGACATGCCTGTTCCAAGGGAAAAAACATGAATCTGGTCAATGGCAGCGTTATAGTGTTTATGAATTAATTCAATGCCTGCAAGGGCAGGGTTGCTCATGCTGGTGCCTCCATCACTAACGAAATATCCATTAGATGAAGGATTATTAATTGGGTAAACGTGCTGTGGCTTGTAGTAGGTTGGCGCAGCAGCAGTGGCCATGGCTAAATCTTTGGCGAAAAAATCTTCATCATCATTGGTGGAAAATATTTTAACGTTGTAGGTGTGCAAATCATGAGTAACTAAAACCGTTGGTAACCATCTGTTTTTAAAGGTATTTTTGCCCAACATGTTTGCCAAGAAATCTTTAATGCCGTTGGTTTTATATTTCGTTCGTAAAATTCCATTGAATGATAACCATTTTGGCTGAAACATCGTGTGACCCCGTGCAAAAAATATATTCAATAATTGTTTGGGGCTGTATTTAGGTTTTGATGGATCATTAGGATCAGGCATTGTAAGAATAGCGGCGATAATTCCACCAATAGATGTGCCTGCTATACCATCAAATAAATCAACAATTCGTTTTCCGGTTTGTTCTTCAAGCTTTGCAAGGGTTGCTAAGTGGAGAATGCCGCGTACGCCACCTCCGTCGAGGGATAATAGCCAGTATTGTTTTTGGGGATCAGATAAAGATTGGTGTATAACCGGAGGGGGAAAGTCATATTGAGATGCGCAAGATTTTTTGACTATAGACTCGTATTCAGGGTTGGGAAGAAACGTTGATTGTGTTGTCGTTGCGCTCTCTAAGCTATTTATAAGCCCAAGGAACAAGGTGTATAAAACAAGCGTTTGTACGGAATGGGTAAGGTTCATGATTGCACTTAACGTTGAAGTACCAAAATGTATAAATAGCTTTAAAAATTAAAAATTAGTTAACGCAGGTATTAATTTATTTATTTGGGAAGTTTAATTTATTATTAAGTATATTGATGTATATTTATTTAAAATATGTATGGTCTAATTCTTATGCGCATAATTTTTATGATTCTTTTTTGTGGCGTGTTGTCTGCTAACATTTGCAAAAGTGTCACGCCTGATTTGTATGATGCAGCAGTTGCATATGAACAAAATATAAAAACATTTGTAAGCGTGTTGCCAGCTGCAACAGAAGCTGCTTCAAGGCCTGATGCAGCAAAGGCAGAAACGGTGTTGGATGTTATTAAAGGCATGGTTGCTAAGTGTAATAATACTATTGACCATAAGGATCCTGCATTTTCAGATGTTCAAAATGCTCTGAAATTTGTTGTGGACAATCAGCTGATTTTGCAAAGTAATGATCCTTTTTCTAGTTCTGGGCTAACTAAAGCACACGATTGTGCTGTGGCTGCTTCTAGTAAATTAATGGCTTTGCTTGTTGAAATTCCCGCAACAGCAGCAGGTTCTAAAAAATCCTCATCACCACAATCTTCAAGTAAAAAAGAAGATAAAGACGATGCTGATGAAGAAGATGATGACGAAGAAGGAAGTGACGAAGACGACGATAAAGAAAAAAAAGATGATGATAAAGAAGAAAGTGATGACGACGAAGAAGATGACGATGACGAAGATGATAGCGAAGAATAATTTTTAAAATGAGACTCCACAGAACAAGCTACGGAGTCTCATATCTTACCTGATCTAATGATTCACAAATTTTTCTGCTTCAAGGGCAGCCATGCATCCTTGCCCAGCTGCAGTCACAGCTTGGCGGAAAATTTTGTCTTGCACATCACCAGCGGCATACACACCCGGTATTGAAGTTGCTGTGCTGCCAGGCGTTGTAATAATGTAGCCTTCCGCATCACATGCCAGTTGGTCTTTGAATGGACCATTCATTGGCGAGTGACCAATTGCCACAAACGCACCGTCAAAAGTGTGTTCTGAAATTTCTTGAGTCTTTAAATTTTTAAGCTTCAAACTAGTTAAGCTTCTGAATGGTTGATCGCTACCTAAGAATTCTTCAACGGCTGAATCCCAGATTACAGAAATTTTAGGGTTTTTAAACATTCTATCTTGGGCAATTTTTTCAGCACGTAAATGATCACGACGGTGAATAAGCGTTACATGGGCGCAGTGATTCGTTAAATAAATTGCTTCTTCAACTGCAGAGTTTCCACCGCCAATAACCGCAACGTTTTTGTTTTTGAAAAAGAAACCATCGCAAGTGGCGCAACCTGATATACCATATCCGCGATAGTGATTTTCGCTGTCTAGCCCTAGCCATTTTGCTTGTGCGCCAGTTGCAATAATCACCGCATCAGCCGTATAAGTTGCGGGGGTATCAGTTGTAACGACGAAAGGACGCTTTGAAAAATCAACACTCTCTACCGATTCATAGCGCATATCAGTGCCTACATGGGCAGCCTGAGCATGCATTTGTTCCATTAGCCATGGGCCCTGAATAACGTCTTTGAAACCTGGGTAGTTTTCTACATCAGTAGTAATTGTTAATTGTCCACCAGGTTGGGGTCCCAATAATTGAATAGGTTGCAAGTTTGCGCGCGCGGCGTAAATAGCTGCAGTGTATCCGGCAGGGCCAGCACCAATGATTAAAACTTTTGTGTGATTAGTCATTTATTTTTTCTCCTTAATACGGATTCTTGTAGCTTTATCATGAAATTCAAATCGTAAATGAAAATGAAATACCGTTTGAGCAGCCTCACTTCCAGCATGAGATGCAAGGTCAAACTGCTCTGAGTCAAATTCATTCATCAGCAGGTCCACATGCTTCCAAAAATCTAAAATTTCTTCGGCATTTGCATTTAAAGCAAAGTCATAAAAATTTACATAATTTCCTCTCGGAATAACAAGCATATTCCCTCCATTAGAAGGAAACGAAACCGCATATGGAGAGCTTTTAAAAACAGCTGCTTCATTTTTCTGATTTAAGTATTCTTCAAAAGCAAAATCAGCAGGCCTCTCGTAAGGCGAATAAATATTTACGCCATCTGTAGTTGAAGATGTATTGCTAAACACCAATTTGACGCCTTCAGCAGATGGCATAAAATTAATTCTGAAATGCTTGAAAGATGAAGCTGATATTTCTTTGGCAACCATGCGCATTAACAAAAAAGCATAATTTTCTTTGGTAGCAAGCGCTTTGGTGAAGTTTTTTAAAGTTTTAAATTCAGAAAAAGTGATTTGATGAATACCATCGATTTTATAAGATTTATCCGTCTGTATGTCTATAGGTGAAAATATTGGACGATTACGTGATTGAACCCTAGTTAAAATATTTGAATCACTAGGTTTAGAAATTTCAGGTGTTCGGAGCAAATTACTAACTTGCTCAGAGTTTAACTGATTGCTATAGAAAGAAGACCAAAGAAAACTTCCTATGACAAGCGAGCGTATTATCAAGCGCAGGTGGTAAAACATTATGCTACTTTGGCAAGCATGCCCGAACCAAACCTGTAAACAACGGATGCGGACTAAATGGCCGTGACTTCAATTCTGGGTGAAACTGACAAGCTATAAAAAATGGGTGAGGGTGGTACTCAACAATTTCAGGCAATAATCCATCTGGTGACATGCCTGAAAACACGTACCCTTTGCTTTCTAAAACATCACGGTATTTGAAATTCACTTCATAACGGTGACGGTGTCGTTCATCAATTTGTGTTTTGTTATATAAATTATGTGCAAGAGTACCTTCAGTAATAGTGCACGCAAATGACCCAAGACGCATGGTGCCACCCATATCATCAGAAATACCACGAAGTTCTTTTTGCTCGCCGCTCATCCATTCGGTCATGCGGGCAACAATTGGAGTGTTTGTAGTGCCAAATTCAGTACTTGAAGCATCAACCATGCCAAGTTCAGTACGAGCCGCCTCAACAACGCTTAACTGCATACCTAAGCATATACCAAGGAGCGGCACATTATTTTTTCTAGCGTAATTGATTGCTTTAATTTTTCCATCAATTCCACGTTCGCCAAATCCACCAGGAATAATTAGTCCATCAACGCCTTGAATTTTAGAAAGAAGTTTTTTGTCTTCCGCATCAATCCAAATTTTTTCAATTTCAGCTTGCTCAGCAATGCCAGCATGGGTAATGGCTTGATCAAGAGATTTGTAAGCATCTTTAAGTTGGACATATTTTCCAACAATGCCAATACGAACTTTGGATTTTGGATTTTTCAGTTTAACAATTAGGTCATTCCATGGCTTTAAGTCAGGTGCTGCGTTAATTTTGAACGCTTTTGCAACAGCTGCATCAAGCCCTTCCTTATGATACACAGTAGGAATTTCATAAATGTTTCCAGCGTCTTGTGCGCGAATAACATTTTCATAAGCTACGTTGCAAAACAAGGCTAGCTTTTGTTTCGCATCATCTGGAATTTCATGCTCACTTCGGCACAATAATATATCAGGACGAAGTCCTAGTGTTTGTAATGCTTGAACCGAATGCTGTGTTGGTTTTGTTTTAAGTTCGCCTGCAGCTGCCAAAAATGGCAAAAGGGTAACGTGAATAAGCAGGCTATTTTCATTGCCAAGTTCATTGCGTAACTGGCGCATTGCTTCAAAAAATGGCAAAGCTTCAATGTCACCAACGGTGCCGCCTACTTCACAAATAATTATATCGACATCATCACTGCCATTGCAGATAAAAGCTTTAATTTCGTCGGTAATGTGTGGAATAACTTGAACAGTGGCGCCCAAATAATCCCCACGGCGTTCTTTAGCTATTACAGATGAGTAAATTCTACCGCTAGTGACGCTATCAAATTTTGTTGCATCTTGGTTAGTAAACCGTTCGTAATGCCCTAAATCAAGGTCTGCTTCGGCTCCATCAGAAGTTACAAAAACTTCTCCATGTTGATATGGGTTCATTGTACCTGGGTCAACGTTCAAGTATGGATCAAGTTTACGCAATCGAACTGTTAAACCGCGTGCCTGCAATAGTGCCCCCAATGCAGCACATGCAAGACCTTTACCAAGAGATGAGCTAACACCACCGGTTGTGAAAATAAATTTAGCCATGATTTATGACTGGCTTGGAGTTTGGCTAACGACTTTCGTTTCGTTTTTAATCGAATGACTTGTAATTACAGTCATAATCAAGCAATTCCCCATAAACAAAGCAGCTAATACTGCTGTTACCCTAGTTAAAAGGTTCGCTGATCCACGGGCTGTAAACATGCTTGAGCTATTGCCACCGCTTCCCATACCAAGTGCGCCACCTTCACTGCGTTGCAAAAGAATAGCGCCAATAAGTGCCAACGTTATAAAAATTTGTATAATTAATAGGGTGTTCATATAAATCCTCGATTGTTATTTGGGGCTAATAATCATAATCATTTGTTTACCTTCCAGTTTTGGGCTGTGATCAACTTTTGACACTTCCTCAAACTGGGTCTTCACTTTCATTAAAATTTCGTAGCCGATATTTTGGTGTGATAGCTCACGACCACGAAAACGCATGATAATTTTAACTTTGTTACCTTCTTCAATAAACCGTTGAATGGCTTTGCATTTTATACCGAAATCATGAGGGTCAATCATGGGGCGCAGCTGAATTTCTTTGACTTCAACGACTTTTTGCTTCTTCTTTGCTTCAGCTTTTTTCTTTTGTAATTCGTACTTGTATTTTCCAAAATCAAGAATTTTACAAACAGGTGGCTCAGCATTTGGAGAAACCTCAACCAAATCCATACCAGCTTTTTGTGCCAAATTCATTGCTTCTGATTTTGTTACAACACCAAGCATTTCTCCTGCTTCATCAATCAGCCGAACACTTGAAGCGTGAATTTCATTGTTTATTCTAGGCCCATCATGTCCGCGTGATTCGCGTTGATTCGTGCCATCGTTGGGAAATCGGCTAATAACTAGTCTCCATACAGGGATTACATATACAAAGAAAAAGTATCAGAAAAGTAAGCAGACGTCCATGAAAATGAATATACAAAACTTTTGCTTAACTTATAAAAATGAGCTAGCCTTCCAGAGGTCAGTAGCTGGGCGATCGCTGTGTCATGCAGAGGAAAGTCCGGGCTCCTTACAAACAGGATGCTGGATAACGTCCAGCGGGGTGGGCTCAAAGCCCATTTTAGGGAAAGTGCCACAGAAAACGTACCGCCAATTTAAATTGCAAAATCTAAGTTGGTAAGGGTGAAAAGGTGCGGTAAGAGCGCACCGTGAGCATGGTGACATGCTTTGCAAGGTAAACCCCATCCGGAGCAAGACCAAATAGGGGCAAAAGGTTTTCGGACCCGGTGTGTTTGTGCGCCGTTTTTTGCTCGGGTAGGTTGCACGAGGTGGCAGGTAACTGTCATCCCAGAGGAATGGTCGCCCAAGGCACATTGTGCTTGGACAGAACCCGGCTTATAGGCTACTGACAATTAACAAAATTTTTGTGAAATAAAAAAAGCCATAGGGTTTTCGGCCCTATGGCTTTTTAACTTTCTTAAGCGTTTTATTACTGAAGAAGTTTTAAAACATTCTGTGGTGCAGCATTTGCATACGCTAAAATTGAAGTCGCTGCTTGTTGCATAATCTGAAGTTTTGCAAAATTCGCCATTTCAACTGCAAAGTCAGTATCCATTATTTGACTTTTTGCATCTTGAAGATTAACTGAATTGTTGCTTAAGTTCTCAATTGCACTGTACAAACGGTTTTCTACAGCCCCGAAGTTAGAGCGAATGTCACTAATTGCATCAATTGCACCATCAATCACTGCTAAAGAACGAATTGCATTAGCTTGAGTGCTTAAATCAGCAGTAGCTAAGGCAGTGAGATCTGATGTTGTGCCACCAGTCAAGCCAGCATGTTCTGGATGTGCTCCGCCAATAGTTATAGGTTGGCTAGAAGTTAATGTTACAGAAGCACGCGTTGTCCCAGCATCCACTGAACCAAGATCAGTATTTTCAATACCTTCACCGTACTCAATTGTGATATTGCGTCCATCAGCTGCTGTAAAAATCAATTGACCATCAGCATTTGCGGAAGCAACTACGCCAGTTTCATTTGATAATGCGTTGACTGCAGTTATAGCATTTGTCACATTATCAGCTTGATGTTCAGTTATGGAAATAATTGAAGTGGTTACGCCATTTATTACGATTCTTCCTCCTGTATTTACTGATTCTTCAAATTCAGAAACATCAGTAACAGTAGGGTTTGCAACGGCACGGGCATCAAGATCTGTTCCATTTCCATTAATCGCAGCAGCTATGGCTATAGCACTGCCGTCAGCGCAATGATAACTGACACCGTCAGCCTCAGATGCTCTAATAGCTGCTGCATTAATAACTAAATCTCCAGCACTAAGAGCTTCATTAACAGAATCGCTAGCAAGGATTACAGCACCGATGTCTGCAGTATTTGCAGATTTAGCAGCAAGAGCAATAGTGTCTCCCTTTTCTGTGCCAACTTGTAAAATTGTATTAAGCGTGCCGTCTAATAAGTTAATACCATTGAAATTCGTTTGCTCAGCTACACTGTTAATTTGTGTTAGCAGTGATTCAGCGTTTGCATTGATCGATGAGCGATCGCTGCTTGTTAGGGTGCCGTTTGCAGATTGTATAGCAAGAGCACGAAGTGTTGATAATGAGCTTGCAATTGAACCTAGGGCTCCGTCAGCAATATTAATAAGTGAAACACCAGACTGAGCATTTGCAGAAGCTTGATTCATACTTCCAATTTGAGCAGCCATTCTAGAAGCAATAGATAAACCAGCTGAATCATCAGCAGCTCTATTTATTTTTAATCCAGATGATAACTTCTCCATAGATAAAGTTAACGCAGATTTATTTCTTTCTAGGTTTTGTATCGCATTTAAAGACGATGAATTTGTGTTGATTACCATTGGCATATTGTACTCTCTTTCCTTAATTATTTTTTAGTATGACAAGCTGTCTGGTGCAATTTCTGTGCCAGAAAGTGGACTCTTGTATTTAACTGCTTTCTAAGCCAGACATAGAGCGAGTATTGGGGGTTCTAAGGAAAGTTATTCTTATTGATATAGATGCGATTATAGATGTTCTATAGGCAAAAATTGCCGTTATTTTAAGGATGAGTAGGTAAATTTTGCCGATTGGAAAGAACAAAGCAAATTCTACAGATTGATGAGCTAACTGCAATGATAACAAATACAAAAGACCATAGGAGTTTATCCTATGGTCTTTTGAAGACTTAGAGAGAGTTTTTGTTACTGAAGCAGCTTGAGAACGCTTTGTGGTTCAGCATTTGCTTGAGCTAGCATTGTAGTGCTTGCCTGTTGCATAATTTGGTGCTTAGCAAAATTCGACATTTCAGTAGCAAAATCAGTGTCCATTATTTCACTTTTTGCATCTTGCAGATTAACCGAATTGTTGCTCAAATTCTCAATCGCACTGTATAAACGGTTTTCTACAGCTCCGAAGTTAGAGCGAATATCACTAATTGCATCAATTGCACCATCAATCACGGCTAAAGAGCTAATAGCATTAGCTTGAGTGCTTAAATCAGCAGTAGCCAATACAGTTAAAGTAGATACTGTTCCTCCAGTTAAGCCAGCGTACTCAGGATGAGCACCACCAATAGTGATAGGTTTACTTGATGTTAATGCTACTGTGCTAGTTGTTGTGCCAGCATCTACAGAACCAAGATCAGTATTTTCAATGCCTTCACTATATTCAATTGTGATGTTTCGTCCATCTTGAGCTGTGAAAATCAACTGACCAGCAGCATTTGCGGAAGCAACTACACCAGTTTCATTTGATATTGCGTTGATTGCAGTTATAGCGTTTGCCACATTATCAGCTAGACTTCTATTTACTGAAATGATTGAGGTGGCTACGCCGTTTACTGTAATGGTACCTTGCGTGTTTTCTGATTCACTATAATCAGAAACGTCTGTAACAGTAGGATTGATAACGGCACGGGCATCAAGATCTGTTCCATTTCCATTGATTGCGGCAGCTATAGCTATGGCACTTGCGCTAGGATTGCTGTAACTTACGCCGTCAGATACAGATGCTCTAACAGCT
>CALPGA020000029.1 GCA_943322985.2 Candidatus Finniella inopinata | reverse complement strand
TCGCTTTTGGGGAGCGGCGGATCAGGTCTAAAAATGAAGTCATTATCAAACGATATACTTGAATTTCTTATGTCAAACTTACCATATCCCTAAATCTCCTTCACCCATTTATTAAACTTGCTTCAGGGGTTTTGCAGAGGGTTCTTCATAATATTATCCATTAAGTAAAAATGTTATTAACAATATAGATTTTAAACAGAAAATGTTTAACAAATTATTAACAGCACCACTTAAAATACCAAAAGATATCCAAGCTCTAGAAAACGTACCGCACCCCCTGCTATAGTTTTCCAAAATAGCTATTGAGTTTTTTATGAAAAGTCCTTTTTTGCAAAATCTACAATCTAAAGGATTGCTTTTTCAAGCAACTGACCTTGAAGCTTTAGACGAGCTATTTGCAAATAAGGAACCAGTTGTTGCCTATATTGGCTTTGACCCAACCGCTAGCAGCTTGCATGTAGGCAACCTAAGCCAAATTATGACATTGCGCCTACTGCAACAACATGGACACAAACCCATTGTCTTAATTGGCGGAGCCACAGCACAAGTAGGCGATCCATCAGGCAAAGACGAAATGCGTCAACAAAATAGTGATGAAACAATTGCTACTAACATTGCGGGCATTAAAGAATGTTTTGCAAAATTTTTAAAATTTGGAAACGGCCCCACCGATGCGGTTTTAGTCAATAACGCCGATTGGCTAATGAATATTAACTATATTGATTTTTTAAAAAACTACGGTCGCCACTTTTCAATAAACCGCATGCTCAGCTTTGATAGTGTTAAATCACGCCTTGATCGTGAACAGCCTTTATCATTCTTAGAATTCAACTACATGATCTTGCAAGCGTATGATTTCATGGAACTGTTTAAAAAGCATAAATGCGTTTTGCAGCTTGGTGGATCTGATCAGTGGGGAAATATTGTTAATGGTGTTGAATTAACACGTAGAGTTTTAGGCAAACCAGTATTTGGCCTAACCAGCCCATTGGTGACAACTGCTAGTGGTGTAAAAATGGGAAAAACAGCAAAAGGTGCGGTTTGGCTGAACGATAATATGCTCAGTCCTTTTGAGTACTGGCAGTTCTGGCGCAACACTGACGATGCAGACGTAATTCGATATATGAAAATTTTTACCGATTTTACTATTGATGACCTGGAAAAATACGCAAAGCTTGAAGGGTCAGCCTTAAATAATGCAAAAATTGCCTTAGCAGATGCTGCAACAGGTATGTGTCATGGTACAGGTGTTTTGACTGAAATTCATGCCCAAGTTCAGGCAGCTTTTGGTGCTGGTAGCGACGCTGATCTTCCAACAAAATGGATAGAAGAATCACAAATTGACATACCAACGTTGGAAACGTTATTGGTGGCTTCTGGATTGTGCGCAAGTAAAGGTGAGGCAAAGCGCCTAGCCCAAGGTGGTGGACTTCGTATTAATGGCGAACAAGTTACTGACCCAAGACAAGAGGTTGATGTTTTGGCACTTCGTGCAGCGCCTATAAAAATATCTTTGGGTAAGAAACAACACTGTTTAGTGCAAGTTAGATAGCAATACTATCTAACCTTTTCAAAAATGTACTCAGTACGTTCGCCAAATTTCTGCGTGCCCTGCAATGCAAACCCTACTGTTTCAAATTTTTCTGTAAGGTCTGGTAGGTAAGTTCGAAATGTTCCGCCAATACCTAAACTGTTTGCGATGTATTCCTCATGAGCAGATAGCATGAAGGCGTGATCAATAATATTTCTAATGGGACTTCTGCCTTCTGTTTTTAATTGAATTAATGCCGCCCAGAAAGTAGGAGTCACAGCATCTGCAAAAATATCAGCATGAGCACCACCATCATAAGAAATATTAGCCGCCCCCCCCCCTTCAGTTATGGCGACAGCAATCTGTCCGTCATGATCACATTGGCAATGTTGGCAAGAATGCACAAAAGTTTTATTTGTATAAGCCTTTAAAAAGTCGTCAGCAAAATATGCAGATGTTCCAGCAACATCTGCTATCAAAGAATGACCGCAACCCAAAACTAGTGTGTCGGCTTCTCCTTCTAATGCTATACGCCTTAGAAGTGATTGAGTAAAAGTATGACTTCTTATTTCTGTGTCAAAAAGATGGTGATCACCAGCAACCAACCCCTCAACCAATAAATGCATGCGCATCGCTGTAAAGCCAGAATTTAAGTATGCCTCTTCAGCAAAAAATATCTTTCCCAAAAAGTGTTTTAGTAATTCACTATTACCGCCACTAGTTTCCAATCGGTGATTGTATGCAGCAATCACACTTTGAGACTGAGTAATTAGTTCTTCCACAAAAGCTTCAAATCCAACAGCATCTCCTTCTGTTGTGTGTAATATATTTAAAATCCCTGCAAACATCCCATCACTATCAACAGTACGTAGATTAGGAGCAACAGGGCGATCTCCTTTAAACGATGTGCAATATTTTTGTCTTATCCTTTCTTTGAAAAATTCAGTTGAAAAAATATCTTCTCGCGAAGACACAAGAGGCTCTAACTGAATAGAATCAATATGTTGTTTTATGTTTTGCGCCAAAGGTTGTTCTGGGAATGTATCAGCAAATGTTGACCATTTGGCTTTATCAAAAGTTAAGATTTTAAAATAACCCGGAATAGTTCTACCAAGTCCAAGACTTGGAACTAATTCAATTTCTGTAGCTTCTGTTGCAGCATATACTGATACTATTAAATAGAATGACACAGCTAGTTTTTTAAAGAATTCTTTTGCACACATGATATTAACAACAGTGTAATTAGACAACTGAAGTTAATATAATTCTAAATGTATTTTTATTTAGTTAATTTAACTATTATTTATTATGAAAATAAATAACAACCAAGCCAAGCAGCTGAAATACTTAAAGAAACACTTGCTATTATGTAAGCAAAAGCCATGACTATTTGTTGATTTTGAATCATCTGCAAGCATTCTAATGAAAATGCAGAAAATGTTGTAAATCCGCCTAAAAATCCTATAAGCAATATTGGTTTTAGGTGTGCAAATTTAGTTGCCACAACTCCTGCAAAAAATCCTCCACTTACATTTACAATCAATGTGGCTACAGGTAATCCCATAATGGGAAAAACGCACAAGCTAAGCAAATAACGACTTAAGCACCCTGCCCCTCCGCTTAAAAAAACAACAAGAGCATTAGCCATAGATAGCCTGTTCATGATTTGGGTTTTGAGCCAACAGAACTGCCGCAACCAACCGATGAGAACCATCAAGATGTGTATTGTGGGTATGACGCATAAATTTTTCTACTGCTTGAGCAGAGTGCGCATATATTTCTGGTTCCTTCAAAGCTTGCGTGTATAAAAACTGGTGAAGCAAATGCCCTAAAAAGGTATCGTCACTTAGTTTTAAAAGGTCTTGAATAGCTGATTTTAAATCATTCAAGTTGGTGATCATCAAAAGTTTCTGAATAGCTTGTATGGTAACACTACCACCAGCTGCCACAATTTTTTGATAATTTCCAGGCGAACCAGATGCCATAGAAAGAATTAGCGCATCAGCTTCATATCCAATAACTTGAGCCATGTCACTGTCTGATAACGACTTGAAATTGATCGTCAAACACCGCGACCTAACAGTAGGCAGCACACTGCCAATACTGTGACAAATCAAATAGAAAAAAGCATCTTGAGGAGGCTCTTCCAGCATTTTCAGCAAGGCATTTGCAGCTTGCCGATTTAAATTATCAACAGAATCGATAATAATAATTCTAGGACCTGTAACTGCCGCTTTTTGTTTTAAGCTATTTAGAAGAGTACGTACTTGTTCAATGGTGATGTCATTTTTCAGTTTTCCATCATCATCTTTGAATTGGCAAATATAAAAATAGTTAGGGTACGCACCTGCTGTACATTGCTGTTCAACGATTTTTTTATTAAAAGAACTAGCCTTGGCCAAAGCAGCTATTGCTAATTCACGAGCCAATGTTGCTTTTCCAATACCCCGCTGACCACCAAGCAAAAATGCATGATGCTGCCTATTTTCAAGCGCTGATTCTAAAATCGCAAAAGGAGATGTATGGCCAATGATCATAGGCCAACATTACCGGGAAAATGTTATAAAAAAAACCCCATAGATAATGATGAACTTTAGGGACTATCAATCACCAACTATAATAGTTGGCATTCCCAAGACAATAACACCACCATGACCGCATAAATCTCCCATGCGTGCCATTGGCTTTCCTTTGGCAAAGACTGTGAAACTTGCCAGAGCAACTTTATCAGGGGGACCTACACACACAGACATGTCATTAATATTTACGGCAGGAGGACCACTTACCAGAACAGTAGCAGCAGTGCCTATAACAGGACCGCCAACATGAGGAATAATGGCTGTCATCTGTGGACATACATGCAATGATCCCATAAATGCTGCTGGTTTTGGCATATTTTCTCCTTATACAGATTTTAATGAACGTAAAGTTAGGTCAATTTCGCTTGGCTCATCAAGGGTAAGGGGATTAGGATCAAGCTCTTGAAAGCGCCTAGCACTTACAAGAACACGTTGCTCAAACGACCCAACAGTACTGTTATAAGCTTCTACTGCTGTTTCTAGCCCTTTACCCATACGGCTCATATGACCTGACATATCGCCCAAACGCTTATAAAGTTCTTGCCCCAAAACTGAAATAGCCTTGGCATTTTCTGCAATATTTTCCTGACGCCAACCATAGGCTACAGCGCGTAACAACGCTATTAATGTTGTGGGCGTTGCCATAAGCACTTTTTCATTTACTCCTGCTTCAATTAGCCCAGGATCTGCTTGCAAAGCAGCACTGAACATTGCTTCGTTGGGAATAAACAACACCACAAATTCAGGACTATTTTCAAATTGTTCAAAGTAACTTTTTTGAGAAAGCTGACGAATATGGGTGCGCACATGGCGAGCATGGTCTTGCAGTTTTTGTGCTTTTTGGTCGTCATCTTGCGCTTCCAAGTAATCAAGGTAAGCAGCTAATGGCGTTTTGGCGTCAATGACAATTGTTTTACCGGCGGGTAAACGCACTACCATATCGGGACGAAGCTTGCCATCAACGGTGGAAACTTGTTCTTGAAAATCAACATGATCAACCATTCCAGCCATTTCAATAACGCGCTTAAGCTGCATTTCGCCCCATTGCCCCCGAGCATGTGGTGTTCGCAAAGCTTTAACCAAAGTCGCAGTTTCTTGGCGCAAATCTTTTTGCCCTATAACCATGTCAGTAAGTTGACGTTTCAAATCAGCAAATGCTTCAATACGATGTTTTTCAACGGTTTGAACCTGAGTATTTACTTGTTCTAATGATTTTGAAATAGGTTCGAGCAAGTGCTTAAATTGCTCCTGACGTTGTTCAAAAGTCAAATTCGCTTTTTCCAAAACACCGTCAAACTGCGCTTTAGCTAGTCCTAAAAATTGATTCGATTGATTAATTAAAGCTTGCTGCGTAAGACGTTCAATTTGTTGTTGCCACATTTGTTGAACTTGCTGGTCAGTTTGAGTTTGACTAAGTAATTGAATATTTTCGATAAGCAAGGTTTGTTTTTGATTAAACAAACGAAAACAGAACAGCCCAAGACCGGCAGCAACAAGAGCTAATGCCCAAAACACAATATCAAAATTCATTATCTTTTACTTCCTTATTGCGCCGTCCAACCACCATCCATGGTTAAAGATGCGCCATTAATTTGAGCTGCCTCAGGTTTACACAAAAACAAAACAAATTCACCAATTTCTTCTGGCTTAGCAAAACTTCCGCTTGGTTGTTTTTCTAGCAATAGATTTGACCGTGCAAGCTCTATACTAATACCTTGCTCAGCAGCCAATCTTTCAATTTGTGCTTCAACCAGTGGTGTTAACACCCAGCCCGGGCAAATGGCATTACACGTTATGCCTTGTTTTGCATTTTCTAATGCTGCAACTTTTGTGAGCCCCACTATACCATGTTTACTAGCAACATAGGCTGATTTATTTGCCGATGCTACCAAGCCATGACACGAAGAAATATTAATGACTCTACCCCATTTTTGAGTCTGCATATAAGGCAGAAGATGCTGCATAAAATGAAATGCTGATGATAAATTCACAGCCAAAATCTGATCCCATTTTTGTACAGAAAATTCTTGAATCGCCGCAACATGCTGAATACCTGCATTATTGACCAAAATATCGATTGTAATATTTGCCATCTTCAAATCGCTACAAAACTGTTCAATAGCTTGAGGATTACCAATATCAACACTGTAATACCCAAGAACCTTACCTTGCTCAGATAAGTCATCCACCAAAGATGTAACCTGAGAATGCGGTTCAATACCATGAAGCACTACCTGATAACCATTCTGCAAAAGCACTTTGGCAATGCCATACCCTATTCCACTTGATGAACCCGTGACTAATACGGTTTTTATAACTTTCATTGCACTCTCTTTACAAATTTGATATGTTGACAGGTCGTTAATCCATTTGGCCATACCCCTTCTTTATTAGCAATATGATGAAAAAATCTCAGACCAGGATTCCTGCGTCCATTTGGGCTATTGGCTTTGCCAGCATGCTTCTTAATATATCTGCCGTAATGATTTTTGGCATTGCTGCTTTATACGTAAAGCAAATTTTAGGCGTAGCTACAGGAATTGTACTGTTGCTTGAAGGGTTTTTTGAAGCTTTGGCTTACATCATGAAGCTTTTTTCGGGTGTTATTAGTGATTATCTGCGTAAACGCAAATTAGTTATGGTTTGGGGATTTGCACTAACTGTAATTGCTAGATTATTTTTTGCTTTGTCATCAAGCTTTGGGGTTTTATTAACAGCACGCATTCTTGATCGCTTAGGAAATGGAATACAATCAACCCCTCGCGATGCGTTAGTGGGTGACCTTGCACCTGAAAATATTAAGGGTGCTTGTTTTGGTCTTAGACAAAGTTTAGCTGTTGCAGGCTCATTCATTGGTGGGTTTGTTGGCATTTGGTGCATGGTATCCACCAATCAAAATTTCCAAACTGTATTTGCAGTAGCCAGTGTGCCAGCTTTTCTTGGTCTTTTGCTTGTTCTATTTTTTGTAAAAGATTCTCATGCGGAAGAAGTAACAGTCGATAAAAAGCCTATTCGCCACCCTATTCATTTGAGTGACCTTAAACGTTTAGGAAAACCCTATTGGATTTTAATGGGCATAGCCCTTGTATTCATGAGCGCACGTGTTGGCGAATCAGTTCTCGTATTGCACGCAACCGGTAGCTTTAATTTAGACCAAAGTTTTTCCCATGCAATTTTAATTTTATACAATGTGATGAATTCTTTGTGCTCTTACCCAGTTGGATACCTATCTGATAAATTTGGTCGCTATGGGTTTTTAGGGTTGAGTTTTTTCATTCTAATTTTGGCCGATGCATTTTTAGGTTTTGCAGAAAACTTAACCACTATGATGATTGGTGTTGCGCTATGGGGCATTCAAATTGGCATGAGCCAAAGCATGTTTTTAAGCCTTATAGCCGACCACGTACCAGAAGATTTACGTGGAACTGGAATTGGATTTTTCTACCTTATAAGTGCAGCAGCCCTTTTATTAGCTGGGGGTATTGGTGGTATTGCTGAACATATGTATGATCAATTCGCGACATTCATCGTAAGCGGCGCCATAAGCTTAGTAGCACTACTAATGCTTGCAGTTTTTCACAAAACTTTACAAAATAAGCCGAGTTGTTAACTCTATCACCTACTACGAAATCACAAGCTTATGAATAATTTTCTGGCTTCCATACAACTTGCGCGATCTGAATTTCCAACCATGCGATTTGCAGATTTTTGCAACCTTTGGCAAATTACAGATGAAATCAAAACACTTGGCACAATGTCTATTGCGTCAGCAAATTTGGAACAGCGAAATCAACGTAACATTCTAAAAATAATTAAAAAAATTCATGAAGTAGATTTGTCATTTCAGTGCACTGCAAAATTAGATACTTCAAAGCAAAATCAGTTTTCTTCACTTTTTTTACTTAGTCAGCAAGCTTTAGAATTGTGTAAACAAAGCTTTGTGCTTATTTGTGACGATGTAACTTTATGGCAGCAAATAACCCAAACTGTTTCCAATAATCAAACTAGCGCAGCATTGGATTGGGTTCAAAAATTATACATATACACAACACAAAAAAATTTGGTCAACGCTATTGAAATGCTGCGGCATCCGTTACTTGAAAAAGTGGATACTGATTTTCACAAAACTGTATTGAATTGGGAATACAGCCTTCGGAAAAATCAACAGCAAACTCTGGGTACTGATTTACCAAATCATCCTTTATGTCATCAGCTCTTAAATATTGCAGGCAATCAAATTTTTTCAGCTACATTTGCGGAAGTTTTTCAAAAATTACCACTTTCAATTCAACAACAGCTATCGCCATTAGTCGATTTCACACAACTATTAGATGGCACTCTTGATTGTTTAGAATGGTTTAAAGGCGCTGTGAATTTAGAAAATCATCGTTCACAAATTCATTTTGGACTTCATGCAGCGTTAAAATTCAAACCTGAGCACGTTGTATTTTGTTTAAAACATAACCAAATTCGTCCGTTACAAAGCCATCTTTTGTTCAAAATCGTCAATGGGAAAAATTTCCCAGATTTACTTTTTCAATGGGCTGCAAAAAAGCAGCTTAATGTTTTGAGCTATTCTTCTGATGCAACATTTGAGCACCCTTTGGTGCAAGCTAATGCACTTGAAAAACATCAAGTAAAAAGAATCTCCATGATTGGGGAAAGACCCATTGCCAACCCTATTGTCAGCAGCCGCCCTACAACTATTAGTGCAACCGGGTTTAACCAACTTATGCAAGATCCATATGGATTTCATGCTCGCTACATTTTAAAATTAAGGCAGCTTGAAAGAAGCTGCACACAAAATTTTGCAAAAGAATTTGGATTGGCAACTCACAAAATTATTGAAGTGTACTTAAAAGAAGGATTAGAAGCTGCAGTTCAGCACATACACACTTTAAAATTAAGTAGTCATCCGATTTTGTGGAAGGGTAAACTTTCACGTATTCTTGAGTGGATACAAACCCAAGTAAATGATCTGCATACAATTAAAATTCAAAGTGAGCAGGACTTATCCACTCAATTAATAACTACAAAACAAATAACACTAAAAGCTAGAGTTGATGCTTGTATTTTTACTTCTCAAGGTAATTTGATTGTAAATTTCAAAACGGGAATGCCTCCCAGCAAAACAGAAGCTACAAACGGGTATGCTCCTCAATTAGCTATTGAAATGTTTTTATGCGCTAAAACTTATACTAATGCAGCCACTCAAGCCGAATTTTGGCAACTTAAAGGAACGCAACCTGCTGGAATTGTTTCATCAAACATCGCTGTTCCGGTCGAAGCCTTACAAATAGAACTTGAGAAAGTTACGCATCATTATTTAACGCAAAATTCCCCATTTTTAACTTGCCCGTGGCCTTCAAAAACGCCAAAGTATAACGAATATAAAAATTTGGAACGCTTGGCCTAATGAACGAAGAAAAAACTTCTATGCATGCTTATCTTGCTTGGGGAGGCGTTGCGTTATTTTTCTTATATCAATACGTTCTTCGTATTGCGCCAGGGCTTGTAGAACCAGAGCTTCGTAGCGCTTTTTTCATGACCGCAAATGATTTTTCAACACTTGGTTCTTTCTTCATGTTTATCTACGCATTGGTACAAATTCCATGCGGCGTGCTAATTGATAGGCTTGGAGTGAAACGTGTTGTTTTATCAAGCATCTTGCTATGTTTGGTTGGAAATGGACTATTAATTATAGGGAATAGTCTATGGGAAGCCCAAGTTAGCCGTATATTCATGGGGCTTGGTTCAGCTTGTGGATACATAGGCTGCATGAAAGTTGCAGCAGATAGTTTTCCAAGATCCAATCGTGGATTCTTCATGGGAGCAGCCTTGACCCTTGGATTATTAGGACCTCTAGCAGGGAAACCCCTATTAATTCTCATAGAGGCTACAAGTTGGCGTTATGCCTTTACGGTGCTGTCTGTCATTGGAGTGATTTTATGGTTTTCTCTTGTTATTGTCATGCCCAAAGAACCTATTAATTCTCAAGCTGTTCTTAAATGGCCTGAGATTAAAAAAAGTGTAGTTCACGTTTTCAACACACGTAATATTCTTGCCTATGCGATTATGACAACTTGCTTTTTTTCACCCTTTTCTGTAATTGCAGATTTGTGGGGCGTATCATTCTTAATGAATCACTTTAATCTGCAGCGAATCAATGCAGCTAGCATAACAACATTGGTTTACGTTGGAGCAGCAGTTAGCAGTTTAGTCGTTCCTTGGCTGTGCGAAAGATACAATGAATATAATCGCGGCATTGTTTATAGTTGGCTTGGCATGGTCACGTGCTTGATTGTTTTGTTGTACAGCGATTTGTCTGCTTTTTCTCTGGTTTTCATGCTGGTTCTTATAGGAATTTTAAGTAGTTGTGAAATTTTGTGTTTTGGCGCAGCTTCTCATTACACAACACCAGAAACATCCGGTACCACTCTTGGAGTTATTAATACTTTTTGCGTAATGGGAAGTGCCTGCCTAATGCAGGCCGTTGGATTTTTGCTTGATTTCAAGTGGAATGGAGCAATGGATAATGAAGGAATAAGAGTATATTCGAGCGATGAATATGTCTTTGCACTCAGTTCAATTCTTGTGTTCGTAGGCGTTTTAGGTTTAGCGGCGTTTTTCCTTTACAGGCAAGGTAGACAGCTAAGACAAAGTGAATTGGCATGAAGTTTATTCATTTATTCACTTAGTCTTGTGCAATGCATGAAATATCACTATCAACAACCAATCTACAGCAAAAAGCTAGTAATCCTAGCTCTAGCTGTTGGGTTAACGCGTCAGCAGGATCGGGTAAAACTAAGGTTCTGATTGATCGAATTATTCGGTTATTGATCCATTGCGCAAACCCTGATCGAATTCTTTGCTTAACTTTTTCAAGAGCAGCAGCCAGTGAAATGCAACAAAGGTTGCTGCAAAAAATAAAGTTATTCGCAGAAATATCAGAATCAACTATTACTGATGAACTATTAAGCCTAGGCGAACAGCCCACCTCTGCCAATGTTACTAAAGCAAAAAATTTATATTCAATTATTAAATCTCAGCCAGTTTCTATTCAAACTGTGCATAGCTTTTGTCAAAATTTACTGCAACGACAAATGGGACAAAATATTCTAAACTCAACGCCGCGTGTTATGGAAAATTTCGAAGAACGTACTTACTTAACCCAAGCTTTTGAAAAACTCATTGAAGACAAAGAGGCCACTCACTATTTAGAAGAATTTTTTATTTTTCATGGAGAGACGGTCCTTTTTGAATATTTAAGCAGCACAACACGTACCGTTCACAGCTTAAACTTTGATGATGCACAAAAACGATTATTTGAATTATTTGATATTAGTGGGGCACCTCAATTCCCCCTGCCTCCTTTGGAAATTCAAGGCTATCTTAAGGGGTTATTGAACGTTACTATTCCCACCGATACTATTTCAAAAGAACATAGTTTTGCGCAATGTTTTTTAACTCAAAAAGGAACAGTTCGAGCCAAAATTTTACCAGCAAGTATTCAAAAACAATACCCTGATGCTGAGCCAATTTTAAAAATTTACGCAGAAGAATTAGCTCATTATTTTTCTAAAAAAATTCGTTTCGATCAGGTTCAAAAATCATTGCATTTTTGGCAACTTCAGCAAATATTTCAAAAGCATTATAAGCACCTAAAAGAAACACACAATCTTTGGGATTTTAATGACCTAATTGAAAAAACCCTACAAACTTTAAAGCTTGATGATTTTGATCAAATTCTACTGGATTTAAACTATCGTATTGATCATCTTTTGGTAGATGAAGCGCAAGACACTAGCGTTGATCAATGGCATGTTATAGAGCATCTTGTTCAAGGCTTGTTTGATCACCACTCAACCGACAGAAGTGTTTTTGTAGTGGGTGAT
>CALPGA020000028.1 GCA_943322985.2 Candidatus Finniella inopinata | reverse complement strand
CAGGTACCGAGATGGTAATGCCTGGAGATAACGTGAATGTGAATGTGGAATTGATTGCACCAATAGCAATGGACGAAGGTTTACGTTTCGCAATTCGCGAAGGTGGGCGTACCGTTGGTGCTGGTGTCGTTGCTAAAATTCAAAAATAATTGGATCTCAGCGTAAGTTGAGAAAAATAGATTATTTGACCCCTATTAGCTTATGCTAGTAGGGGTTTTTATTATCTGCTCCCTGCAAAAATTTTCTGACATTGACTGATAAAATTATTAAGTCGCTGTTGAAGAGCTTCTCCAGCAGAACGATGCAACGCTAAAACCCTGTAACCAGATGGTTTTGGTTGCCATTCAACTGAGTGTAAATCCATTCTTAGATCTAAAAAATCTGGAAGAAAACCAACTTCATTTGAGCATGCGCATATGTCTGCAATTAAAGACCAGCTTGGAATTCGTGCTTTGATTTCTAAGCGATTTTTATAAAGATGTTCCCATCGTTGTATAAGGCTTAAAACTTCCACTTGATTTTCTGGCAAAATAACAGGCCCTATAGGCGTGTTCGCAGATGTGGAATACAGCTGAAAAAATCCTACTCCTACTTCTACAGATGTCGCTTCTTCCCAAGGTGCGTTATCTGGCACAAGTGCAATATCTGCTTCGTCCCTTAGAACTGCGCCGTAAGCACGATCAGGGCGCATTAAGTTAAGGTTAACTGACTCAATAGACAAAAGCGCCGGAACAACAACACGTGCTATAGCATGGGTGGTCGCAAGGCGAATAGGTCTAGGGCTGTCTATCGCGATAGAATCTCGAAATTTTTTCAGCCACTCTTCAGCTTTGGGGACAAGAGTAGATCCCTCGTGAGTTAAGCAGAAGCATCTGTACACAGTGGACGCTCGAAAGCTGCTTCTACTCGTAAAATAGCTGTGCTTGCCGCGCTTTGGCTTAAGTTATGAAAGGATGCAGCTTTGCTTAAGCTTTTTAAGTGTGCAGCTGTTATAAAAAGCTCTAAATCAGAAATTCGTAGGTGGCTTAAGCGATTCATGCTTTTATAAGACCTGTATATCTATTTTTTCGATATTGCATATTAATTATATCGACAATACAAAAAATCAGCAATGTAATATGATGACTACATTATGAAACTAAAAAGCAAAGCAGCAGTAATGAAAGCTCAAGAGAAGATTCTTCAATTTTTTATTCGTATATGTCGTTTTAATTTTGGCACATTTGAAAAAGAAGAATTCAAAAAATTCTTACGAATGGGAAGTATTTTTGCGCTTATCATTGGGGTTTATTGGACCCTTCGTCCTTTAAAAGATTCTATTTTTATGCAATTGGTCGATAAAATGTATCTGCCATACGCAAAAACTATTTCAGTGTTGGCATTGCTGCCATTAGTGATGTTTTATACAAAATTATTGGGAAGAACATCGCGAGAAAAAATGTTGGTCATATTGCCAGCCTTTTATGGCATTAGTATTTTATGTTTTAGCATTCTTATTGGTGCTTCACAGGCATCTCCTGAAGAAATAGCTTCTCGTTCTTTGATTCTTTTTGTTGCCACCCAAGTATTGGGGTACATTTGGTATATGTTTGTCGAAAGCTTTGGTTCTCTTGTTGTTGCATTATTTTGGGCTTTTGCAACTGACACAACCGAAGCTCCTTCAGCAAAAAGAGGCTTCCCATTAGTTGTCGCAATTGGTCAAATGGGTGGAATTCTTTTTCCTTATACAATCGGCGGTCTTCCACATCGACTTGGGCTGGAAACTGACACTCTTTCTATGGCTATTCTTGGAGGTCTATGCCTTACAATTATCCCGTTAGTTAAATATTTTTTAAAAGCAACTCCCAGTAATCTTTTGACCTCATTCGGTAAAAACACCAAAAAAGAAGAAACAAATCATGAACCAGGTTTCTTTGAAGGTTTAAAATTGATGCTGGCTCATCGCTATTTAGTTTGTATTTTTGCGGCAAATTTTATTTATGAACTGATTGTTACCATCTTTGATTTTAATTTTAAACTAGCAGCAGGCACAGCCTATACAGGTGTGGCGCTTAGTAATTACTTAAGTCTTTATGCATCAAGCGTGAACACTTTTTCATTATTATGTTTGCTTTTAGGCATAAGCAATGTAACGCGCTTTTTAGGTGTTGGAGTGGCCTTGGCTTCTATGCCAATTATTGTAGGCTTTGCTTTGTTTGGATTTTTAACACTTGATTCGCTATCATTCTTATTTGCGTTAATGGTTGGATCAAAAGCTATAAATTATGCTTTAAACGGTCCAGCTTTGAAGCAGCTTTATATTACCACAACTTCTGATGTGCGTTTCAAAGCACAAGCATGGATTGAAACTTTTGGCTCGCGCGCTTCAAAAGAAGCTGGCTCACTATTCAACATGTTGTTATGGCCTATGCAGTCTATTTTTGGAGCAGTAGCAGGTAGAGCACATTATCTTACTTTAAGTGGAGCCATTGGTTTTCCATTATTAGTGCTATGGTTTGCAATTGCAGTTTATTTAGGGCGAAATTTTCGTAAAGCAATTGATGAGAAAAAAGTGATTTGTTAGAAAGAGAGCCACTATAACTTCTTTTTACAAACTGATAGACTCCTTTCATGCGTAGTATTTATGTTTTTTTATGAGCAATGCCTTAAAGTCGCTTGGATGCGATTATATTTACCAAGATACCCCAGTAGATTTTAAAAGTGCGCCGACTGTTGCCCGTTCAAATGTTCAATCTGAACATCCGGCATATGCTTGCAAAACTTTGGAAGAGCTTAAAAATGCTATGCTTACTTTTAAAGGATGTGCATTAAAAGAAACAGCCATTAACACCGTTTTTTGTGATGGTAATCCTAGCGCAGATGTTATGTTGGTTGGCGAAGCTCCCGGGGCAGACGAGGATGCACAAGGTCTGCCTTTTGTTGGACAAAGCGGGCAGCTTCTTTGTAAAATTTTTCAAGCAATTGGCTTGCCTCGTGACAAGTTATACATTTCAAATATTTTGCCGTGGAGACCGCCTGGAAATCGTACGCCAACAAATGAAGAGATTACAATTTGCCAGCCATTTATTGAGCAGCATATTCACTTGGTAAAACCAAAACTGCTGGTTTTTTTAGGGGGTGTTTCGGCAAAAACACTTTTAAAAACAACTGAAGGAATTACCAAACTACGCGGTCAATTTCACGAATACAAAACGCAGCATGGAGATGTTATTCCTTGTTTTGCAACTTATCATCCGGCGTATTTAATGCGTTCACCTGGACAAAAAGCCCAGGTGTGGCATGACATGTTGAAAATAAAGTTGCGGTTGTTGGCTAGCGCTTAATAATCAAGCTTAGGGTGCGAATCTTTGCATAGTTTCAAAAGTAACCAGCTTAATAGCAAGCATACTGGTACTGCGTATATTGCTTGTTGATAATTTGCAGCAGAATACATACGTGCGCCTGCGTTATCTACTGACCCCGTCCAGCCTCTATCTAAAATCCATCCCATTAGCGGCTGAAATATAACGCCGCTCAGCATAACAATGGCATTTGTATAAGCCATAGCTGTTCCGCTTATTTGGTTTGATGTGCGTTCTTTTACAACACTAAAGCAAAGCACCTGTCCACCAAGCCACAATCCACCTACAAACAAAGCTGCAACTGTTGGGAAATACCCAATGCTTTGCGCGTATGATCCCACAAAAAAGCATACAGCACTGGCTATTGCCGACATCTTCATCATCTTGATATAGCTTTTTTGCTTGAAGGCGAGTTTTGCAATAATTGGGCTGCCTATTGCCATCCCAATAAATACCATTGTGCTTGCAAATGACGCCCATTCATTATTAACTTCTAAAGAATTCATTAAGAAGGGAACTGCCCATAATTCAGCGAATGAAGATATTGGCACATACATTAATCCACCAATAACTGCAGCTAAAAAGATCTGTTTGTCTGAAGCTAGCATGAATAAAGATTTACGTAATCCTGCTGCTGACTCAGGTGTTTTTGATTTGCTCAAAGACCTTTTTTTTGGTTTATTACGAATAAGTGTCCAGCAAAGAATTGTTACGGCAATTCCTGCATAAGCTAACCATAATGTCGCTTGTTGCCAAGTGGTATAGTTCACTAATTTTGCTAAGGGGACGCCAGCAAATGTACCTCCAATTGTACCAAGCATGTTTGTAAGCCCTGCAATAAAAGCGAATCTTCCCGCAGAAAACCAATCACTGGCTAATTTTAGGCAAGCAATAAATGCACATGCAGAACCTGCACCTACTAAAAACCGCGCAATTTCAGCGACTGTAATATCAGTTGTTGTGGCAAAAATCCAAGTTCCCGTTGTGCACAAAATGCATGAGATCGTTATTACTAATCTGGCTCCAATTTTATCAAGCAGCATTCCACATGGAATTTGCAATGGCACATATGCCCAATAATAGAATGATGTAAGCAGACCTAACCTGGTTGCATTTATGGTAAACGTATCCATAATGCCTTGAGTCATTACGCAAGCGCCTGCGCGCAATATCATTTCGTACCAATAAAAAATTGCGGCAGCTACCCATACAGCCCATGCATTAACAATTACCGGCTTGCGGTTTGTATTAGTGGGTGAGGGAACTTTGTGGTTGCCTGAACTAAGCATGTCTGACTTCTTCACCTTGAATCTCCTGTGATTTTGTTATGGCGTTATTCGCGCTAAATTTCTATTTTTTACTAACAAATTGCATTGATTGAATTGCTATAAATCCAAAAATGCTAATTAGCATTAGGTAAAATGCAGGTGCCGTTAATAGCTCGGTTTTATAGATTAACCACGTGGAAAACCATGGGGCCGTTCCACCAAAAATGGCGGCACTGACATTGCAAACAAAAGAACTGGCTGAATATCGGACATCCACAGGAAACAATTCAACAATTGCTACAGGCAGAACTCCATAAACAGCTGCCATGACAATGGCGAAAAACATTTGCATTAGCCAGCACTGAAGAACATCACCTTGGGAAAAAATCACAAATGCCGGGTAAGATACAATCAAAAAAGATGTGGCAGCAAAATACATGATTTTTTTATAACCAAACTTATCGGCAGCTATTCCGAACATAGGAATGCATATTACCATGAAAAGTAAATTCACGGTGTTCATTTGCAAAGCTGTCTGAATAGGCATTTTTGCATAAGTTGTTAAATATGTTGTCATGAAAGAAAATAAAATATAAATGCCAACGACATCAAATAAGATAAATCCCATGGCTTGGGTAATTTTTTGTTTATGATCTTTAAAAATAGCCATAATTGGCAGTCTAGTTTTTTCACTTATTGTGTTTTTCATGTTTTGAAAATAGGGGGTTTCTTCTGTGTTTTTTTGAATATAAACACCAGCAAATAGGGCGACTAAACCAAGCAAAAATGGAATTCTCCACCCCCATGATTGCAACTCATTTTCACTTAATATGTTGCTAAAAAGCACAGCCATGGCAGAGCCCATTAAAAAGCCAACTATTACGCCGACCGTAACTAAACTACCTGCAAAACCTCTTTTATCAGCATGTGCATGCTCAATGGCAAAAACAAACGATCCCCCATAATTTCCCCCAACAGCAAGTCCTTGAACTAATCGGATAATTACCAAAAAAATTGGCGCTAAAATACCAATTTGATGGTAAGTAGGAATAACTCCAAGCAGACAGGTGGAGATTGCCATCATGACAACAGATAGAGAGAGTGCCTTGCGACGTCCCAGTCTATCGCCAATATAACCAAAGAGAATAGCCCCGAGAGGGCGCATAATAAACCCAGTGGCGAACACAGCAAAAGCTGACATAATCTCCATGGTTTTATCGGCATGTGGAAAGAAATTTTTTCCAATAATTACTGCAAAATAGCCATAGACCGCGTAATCATACCATTCAAACATAGTGGCCAGAGCTCCTGCCGCAATGTTTCTATAGCTTGATTGTGTGGTGATTTCATCAGGACCATTTGTACTTTTCTTTTTAGCCACAAGCAAACCTTTTTCTAAACTCATATGCCTTATAAACCTTGAACGATAACACATTCATGCCAATATAACAAAAATAGCACTTTCAAAGTGTATATTGGTTTGTGCGAATTTTTATTTTTTGTAAGTTTCTTGAATAAAGAAAACAATAACTCTGCCAAGCAGAAATGCAAAAAGCACTGCAGATAAGGCAAATTGATAATCTTTCAGTGCATAAAGCGGGGCGCCATCAGCACTAAAATTACCGTCCCATGAATAGTCAATTAATTTTCCAAGCAAGGGTTGAAAAATAAAACCGCTTGCCATGCAAAGTGCATTGGTGAACCCAACCGAAGTCGCACTGTATTTTCTCGGGTTATTTTCTTGAACAGTTGTAAAGTAAAGAATTGAAAAGCCAGAAGCAATTCCTGATAAAAACATTGCTGCAAGCACAGGATAAAATGAAAGCCCCGGAGCATATAAAACGACAGCAAATCCGATGAATGTCCAGGTGACAGACAGAGCCATAACCTTGCGACGGCTTTGCCAATAATCTGATAATTTAGAGCTTACTGAACAGCCAATAGCATATCCAATCAACACCATAATGCCCCCACATGATGCTAATTCATTGCTGATGCCGAAGCGTTGCATTAAATACGGAGTGCCCCATAATTCGGCAAAAACACATAAGGGTAAAAACATCATTAAGCTATATAGACCAACTAACCAGTTTTGAGGCTTTGCAGCAATAATTTTAAGACCATCTAAAAGGCCGCCTTCTGCGATTTGTGATTTTTTGTGATCAGGCTTATCTTTTATCACGAACCAAGAAACAATCATTACAACAACGCCAACAGCTGCGGCAATAAGCATTGCGTTACGCCATCCTTGATTATTGGAAAGTTTTGCAAAGGGAAACCCGGCAACCATTCCGCCAAAGGTTCCCATCATCATGGATATACCTGCGATGAAGGCAAATTTTGATTTATCAAACCAAACGGATGCGATTTTTAAGCAGCAAATGTATGCACATGCTGAGCCAGCACCAATTAAAAATCTACCAAACTGCGCCCATACCACAGAATGACTAGTTGCAAAAACAACTGCACCAATCACACAAAGGAGTGCCGAAATAGTTACAACCATACGTGGGCCAAATTTATCAGTGATGACGCCGCATGGAATTTGTAATGGCACGTAAGCAAAATAATAAAAAGCAATCAATGTACCAACAGCGCCTGCTGAAATGCCAAAGTCTGCTATAAGCTCATTGGTGATTACACCTGGCGATGCACGTAGAATGTATTCATAAAGGTAAAATGACCAACCACAAGCAAGAATAAACCAGGCTTTTGAAGGAGCAGAAACATCTTCTCTCTTTTCATTTTTAACGCTGCTATCGTTTACCTTATTTGCCAAGGACATATTTTTCCCAAATCTCTTTTATCGTTAGTAACACTCAACAGTAGCATATAAAGAGCAAGCTAATCAAAAACTATGTTATTTTTTGAAGAAAATTAGCTTATATGTCTTAATAAGATTTTTAAATTTCAAAAAGAGGAATGCTCTTTAATAAAATTGCAAACTTTGCTGATAATAGGGTAGAAATTTTTTCTGTATTGCTATGCACAGACTTCTGGAAATTTTATTTTTTTGTTCACTTGGGGCAACTATTATAGTCTTGGGGCTTGGGCTCAGCACGATGTTTTCAAAGTCATCAAATCGTTTAGTGCTAAGCAATCGCCTTATGCGCTTGCGTGTTATGCTGCAAGGCCTTAGTATAATGCTGTTTCTATTATTAATATTATTAAAGTGAAAAATATTCGAAATTTTTCGATCGTTGCTCATATCGATCACGGAAAATCTACTTTAGCTGACCGTCTTATTGAATTTTGTGGTGGCGTTGAAACCAGAGATATGAAGGAGCAAATCCTTGATTCTATGGATATCGAACGCGAACGCGGCATTACTATTAAGGCTCAAACTGTTCGTTTGAAATATAAAGCAAAAGATGGTCAGACATATAATTTGAATCTTATGGATACACCAGGACATGTGGACTTTGCTTATGAAGTGAGTAGGTCTTTAGCTGCATGTGAGGGATCATTGTTAGTAGTTGATGCAAGCCAAGGGGTTGAAGCACAAACTCTAGCGAATGTTTACCAGGCTATCGATAATAACCATGATATTGTCACAGTTCTGAATAAAATTGATCTGCCAGCAGCAGAGCCTGATCGTATCCGGCAACAAATTGAAGATGTAATTGGTCTAGATGCATCAGATGCGGTGTTGATTTCTGCTAAAACAGGCTTAGGTATTCAAGATGTTTTAGAAGCTATCGTTCATAGATTGCCGCCTCCGCGCAATTCAGATGACTTAGAAGCTGCTAAAAAACCTTTGAAGGCATTGCTGGTCGATAGTTGGTATGATCCATACCTTGGGGTTATTATTTTAGTGCGCATTATGGAAGGCGTTCTAAAGGTTGATCAACGTATAAAAATGATGAATGCCGGTGTTGTTTATGACGTCGATCGGGTAGGTTTTTTTACGCCAAAGCAAGAGCTGAAAAAGGAATTAAACCCAGGTGAAATTGGCTTTATAACAGCTAGCATAAAAAGCGTGGCAGATTGCAAAGTTGGCGACACTATTACTGATGATAAAAAACCAACAGCTGAGGCATTGATTGGTTTTAAACCTTCAGTTCCAGTAGTTTTTTGTGGGTTATTTCCATCTGATGCTGCTGAGTTTGAACATCTGCGTGATAGTTTAGCTAAGCTTCACTTGAATGACGCAAGTTTTCATTTTGAAGCAGAAACCTCAGCTGCTTTGGGTTATGGCTTTCGATGCGGGTTTTTAGGTTTATTGCACCTTGAAATTATTCAAGAACGGCTTGAACGTGAATTTAATCTAGACTTAATTACT
The DNA here is from genome assembly GCA_943322985.2 of Candidatus Finniella inopinata. Classification (GTDB taxonomy): domain Bacteria; phylum Pseudomonadota; class Alphaproteobacteria; order Paracaedibacterales; family CAITNM01; genus CAITNM01. The sequence goes on along the minus strand of CALPGA020000028.1, from coordinate 3,918 downwards.
ACCGCTCCAAGCGTTGTTTATAAAATTCTCTTAAAAACTGGCAAGGTTCTTGAATTGCATAACCCCACAGATATGCCTGATGTGGTCCGAATTGAGCGCATTGATGAGCCATGGATTAAAGCCACAATTATGGTGCCTGATGAATTTTTGGGGTCGGTTCTAAACCTTTGCACAGAACGTCGTGGTGAACAGGTAGACTTAACCTATGCAGGCAATCGCGCCATGGTTGTGTACAAATTACCTTTGAATGAAATAGTTTTTGACTTCTATGATCGCTTAAAATCAATTACTCGTGGTTACGCTTCTTTTGACTATCAAATAGAAGAATATCGCGAAGGTGATTTAGCAAAAGTTACAATTTTGGTGAACGCAGAGCCAGTTGATGCGCTTGGTATGATTGTGCATCAAGGGAGAGCTGAAAGCAGAGGGCGAATTCTATGCTCTCGTTTGAAGGATCTTATTCCTAGACAGCTTTTCAAAATTGCGATTCAAGCAGCGATTGGCGGAAAAATTATTGCCCGTGAAACAGTTTCTGCTATGCGTAAAGATGTTACAGCTAAATGCTATGGTGGTGATATTAGTCGTAAGCGTAAGCTTTTAGATAAGCAAAAAGCTGGTAAAAAGCGTATGCGCCAGTTTGGAAATGTTGAAATTCCACAAAGCGCGTTTATTGCGGCATTAAAAATGGATGATGACTAAAATTTCAAGAGGGTTTTTATGAAAAAAGTAGCAATAATACTCACCGCACTTATAGCTAGTGGACTAGGATATTTTATGTACAAAAAACAGGAGAACCATTCTATGAATACTCAGCTAATTCCACGGGAAATTTTGTTTGGAAATCCTGAAAAAACGATGGTTCGATTAAGTTCAAATGGTCAGCAAATATCTTATTTGGCAAATTCTAATGACGTATTGAATATTTTTACAGCAAAAATTGACACGCCACATGAGGGCACTGCTATTACCAAAGATACAGGCAGGGGCATTCGACAATATTTTTGGCTATATACTAACCAACACATTGCTTATCTCAAAGACGATGGTGGTGATGAAAACTGGCGCATTCACGTAGTAAATATTTCTACAAATGAAGATAAAACTTTCACTCCAGAAAAAGTTAACGCACAAATTTATCATGTATCAGATCAGTTTCCAGAAGAAATTTTAGTTGGATTAAATGATCGTGATCCCGCGTACCATGATGTGTATCGCTTAAATATTCTGACTGGTGAAAAAACACTTGTTTTGCAAAATGATCGTCATTTTAGTGATTTCATTTTCGACGATGATTACAATTTGCGTTTTGCAACAATCACAACCGAAGGCGGTGGTGCAGAATCATTTAAAGCGATTCCCGCTGCTGAACCAGGAAAATATATTTGGGAAAGCTTTATGAAAGTTGGCCTTGAAGATGTTTATACAACCCAAGCATTAGGACTAACTAAAGACGGTAATATTTTATATATGCTTGATAGCCGCGGGCATGACCTAAACGTATTAAAAGAAATCAATCTAGAAACTAAAGCTGAAAAAATTTTGGCTCAAGGAAAAAAGGCTGATATTGGCGAAATTATGTCTCATCCGCATACAGGCATAATTGAAGCTTATTCTACCAATTATCTGCGTACAGAATGGTCATGCTTAGATAAAGAAATAGAAGATCATTTGAATACCATAAAGCAAACCACAAAAGGCGAATTGGGGGTTGCTAGCCGTACGTTAGATGATAATCTTTGGATTGTTGCTGACGTCAGAGATGACGGTCCTACTGGGTATTATCTGTATCGGAAAGATACAAAAGCTCTAACATTTCTGTTCAATCAACGTGAGAATTTAACGAGCTATCAATTGGCTAAAATGGAAGGTGTAGTCATTAAAGCGCGTGACGGCTTAGAGCTGCCTTCCTATCTTACAAAACCAATTAACGCTATGGGTCCTGTGCCACTAATTCTTTTGGTACACGGTGGACCAGTTGCACGTGATGTTTGGAGATATGACCCAGAATCTCAATGGTTAGCTAATCGTGGGTATGCCGTACTGCAAGTGAACTATCGCGCCTCTACTGGTTTCGGTAAATCTTTCATTTCAAAGGGTGACCGCGAATGGGGCGCTAAAATGCATGAGGACTTACTAGATGCTGTAAGTTGGGCAATCAAAGAAGGTATCGCTGATCCTGCAAAAGTTGCCATTTATGGTGGTAGTTATGGTGGGTACGCAGCGCTTTGGGGCGCAACCCATTCTGGTGATGTGTTTAAATGCGCTGTAGATATTGTTGGTCCATCTAACTTGCAAACACTTATGGCGACAATTCCACCATACTGGAAACCTTTCTTGGAACAATTATACCAAAGAATTGGTGATAATCGCACAGAAGAAGGTTTGGCTTTATTAAAAGAGCGCTCTCCGCTAACACATGTTGATAAAATTTATATTCCTGTTTTAATTGCTCAAGGTGAAAAAGACCCTCGTGTAAAACAAGCTGAATCTGAACAAATTGTCGCTGCTATGAAAGCAAAAAACTTGGGCTACATTTATATGCTATTTATGGATGAAGGACACGGATTTGCAAGACCTGAAAATAAATTTGCATTTTATGCGGTTGCTGAGCGCTTCCTTGCTGATAATCTTGGTGGAAAATTTGAAGGCATGACTAATGAATTTGATAAAACGACATTAGCACCTGAGCATAAAATAGAGTTAGCAGCACGTTTTAATAAGGCTTAAGCCTTAGACTCATTCGCATAAAGTCCCCAAACTTGCTTGCGAGAAACCCAGCCTTTGAAGCGACCCTGGTCGTTGCGAATTTCTATTTTGCACCAATTTGGTTGGGTTTCTAACATTGTCGCTACTACTCCTGGTTCTATGCGCGCAATAACTTCTGATTGCTCATCTGGCTTACCATGAAGGCTCTGTATGCTTCCCATCACGATAACCATACGCTTTCCCGAAAGCAGGCTTTTATGCACCCAACCTTCAGTTCCTTGGTGATCACGAATTCGTCTCCAGGTATCAAATTCAGCAATAATTTCAACAGGTAATCCCTGGCGTACAAATCTCCATTCAATAGGGTAGTTATTTCCTGGCCCTACATGCATGTGAATCGATGCTGATCGAAGTGACACAAACCTAGGTAAGCTTTGCGTTTGGCTTGCAAAAACAGCACCAAAAAGAAAGATAATGAAAAAGCGAATTAACATCCAGTTGATCCAAATCCACCTGCACCACGAACAGTGCTGTCTAAATTTTCTACTTCATTCCAGGTGATGCGTTGATAAGCAGCAATTACCATTTGTGCAATTCGCATACCTGGTTCAATAGTAAAAGGTTCTTCGCCATGGTTTATAACAATGACAGAAATTTCGCCACGATAGTCTGCATCAATAGTGCCTGGGGAATTTACCAAGGTAACACCATTTTTAATTGCTAAACCTGAACGAGGGCGAATTTGTGCTTCAAAACCTTTCGGTAAGGCAATTGCTATCCCTGTCGGAACCAACAATCTTTTTCCGGGTTCCACAACAATTGCAGTATCAATTGCTGCTGTTAAATCCATGCCAGCGCTGTCTTCTGTTGCGTAATTGGGTAGGGGAATGCCCCTTAGGTTTTTAATTTCTATTTGCATAATTCGTACTATGAAAGTTATCTAAAATCGTCTTTTAATTACACTATTCTGAGCGATAAAGCAAGGGCAGATCTTAGATTAAAGGTGACCTGGTACCAGTATACGTGATTTTTATTTAAAATTTTAGAGAATAAATTGTAGATAGGAACCCTCTGCAAAACCCCTGAAGCAAGTTTAATAAATGGGTGAAGGAGATTTAGGGATATGGTAAGTTTGACATAAGAAATTCAAGTATATCGTTTGATAATGACTTCATTTTTAGACCTGATCCGCCGCTCCCCAAAAGCGAACAT
>CALPGA020000027.1 GCA_943322985.2 Candidatus Finniella inopinata | reverse complement strand
TGGTGCTGTTCTAGAAGTAGCTAACAGCGTTACAGTTCCTGCCCATACTGGCGCTGATATTTTTGGCACCCTAAAGTTTGATAGTGGATCAATGTTAAAACTAGGTGCTAGCTCAACTTGGGCACGTAACATTACTGTTGGTACTGCGTTGTAGTACTTATTAAGTTTGATTGGTCCCGCGGTCGTCTAGGCCGTGGGATTTTTTCTATTAAAATGACGGTCTCACTCTCGCCTTCAACATCAAAACTCCACCTCCAACATCCACCCTTCCCTGGCATGATTCTTGTATATAAAAACAAGAAACCAAAAGAAAAAAAGCACTGCCATGCCAATTGAAAGCACTGTTGGTAAAGCCGTTATAGATCCAAAGGGACATAAAGCACCTCGGGTGGGGCGCAGCTATGGTGGCGTTGACATGGTTGATATGGGTGCGCAAATTAAAGCAGCCACCCTATCAAGCGTGCAAAAACAAAGCGATGATCTAGAAAGAAACAAAGCCGTTGTTTTGCCTGCAATTACGACATTACAAGCAAAGCTCCAATCATTACGAGCCGATGCCGTTGCACTAAGTAATTCCCTAGGGAGTATGACTAGTGTTTCTAATACCTTTAAAGACCTTCAATCATCTGTTGTGAAATCAGGAGAATTTTCCACCGCAAACTATGTAGATGTAACTATTGATAATACCGTTGCCGAAGCCACAACTAACGCCATAGCAATTCGCGTGACACAACTCGCTGTTGTTGATTCGCGCATCACCAATAGCGCTACAATTTTAAAAGCAGATGGCTCATCTCCAATTACCTCAGCTGACGACGCACTAGGTATAGCAGGTAGCTTCACCATTAACGGAGGCAGCACAATTACCGTATCAGCAACTGATACCCTACACTCTATTGTTTCATCCATTAACAATTCAAATTCAAATGTGCACGCCAGTTACAGTCAAAATGGCTCAAACTACTACCTAACCTTAAATGGCTCAAACATCGCAACGGTGCTTACGTTTGTTGACGATGGAAATTTACTGCAAAACCACTTTGGTATTAACACAACTACTCCTACCGATTTATCAAGGCTTCAAGCGCAAATTCAGTGTGATGTTATTGACGGTGCAAACGGAGTTGTTACAAAAACTTATTCCTTTAATAACAATGTCGTTGAAAACTTAATCCCAGGCGTAACCCTAAAATTACTAAGCACCACAAAAAACAGTGCCGGTGGCTATGACAACCTAAACATAAGCATTAGTCACAACACAGAAAAAACATGCGACGGCATTGTTACTTTTTTCCAGCACTATAACGAAATTCAAGAAATAATAAATCGCAACCTAATGATGGATGATGAAGGCAATCCCCTTGATCCAGAAGCTTCAATGATAAGGTCCCCTTTAATCAAAAAGCTACGAGAACAATTAGCCGCCATTTCTAATTTTAGCGTACTAGGTGCTAGTGCAAGCGACTATAGAACTTGTGCCGATATTGGAATTGTTCGCGATGAAACCGCAACAGGATTTCAAACCGGAACATTCACCGTGCCAGATGCTCAAAAAGTTTTAGCCGCCATTAACAACAATTTTGAAAAAGTAAAAAGGTTATTTGGAAACTACCCAACCGTTTCAAACACTAATTTTTCCGTGTCAGATTTGGGCCCAACAATAGATCCTATAATTGCGGGGCGACCCATATCGGTTACCTATAGCAATATTGGTGGTTCGTATTATGCAAGGTTTACATGTGGAAGCCATGACACTGGAAACATTTTGCAAACAAGCTCTACGCGTTTGGCAGGTCAAAAAGGTTCCGTATTTCAAAATATTGCCATTGATTACCAAGGTGCCCCTATATCACCCGGAAATTCAACAACCTTTACAATGACTGCCACCCAGGGGCTTGCGGCCACGTCAGCCACTACATTGAAGCAAACCCTAGATAGCGAAACAGGTGACTTTGCCGTTGAGGTAAAAAGAGTAAAACAAGCAAACGATAAGTTGAAAGAAAAAGTAAAAGCCGTTGAAAAAAGAGCCGAAAGAGATGAAAAAATATGGATGGCGAAAGCCGCCCGTGTAGATGCAACACGAGCGTATTATGAAAATTTCTCGAAGCAATTAGAAGGCATGTTTAATAACAACAATAGACACTAGGATTGAAAAATGTATAAAAAATATAAACAAACTGCCATACAAGGATTAACGGTTAATCAGCAAATCGCAACTGTTTTGAAGGATATTAATCTGAAACTACAGGAAAGCGAACGTTTGTTCAGATCGTACAAATTAGCAGCCAGCATAGATACGGGCGAAAAAGCGGTCTATAAATCAATTGCACTTTCTAATGCTATGGAAGACTACATAAACCAAACCCTTGCACAACAAAAGCATACCCCTGAAGTCGCAGATGGCCTGAAAGAATTGCAGCAGCATTTTGACAGCCTTCACAAAACAATCAATCAATATGTGGTTAGGCGCAATAAAGATTTATACGCAAAAATTACAAACAATTTAACCGCCATGGAAGAATTTTGGGAAAGCTTGCCACCACCTCAATAAGTCAAGAAATTATAAAGAAGAAGGAGGTACATCAACCCCAAAGACCTTCAACTGATCCAAAATAACTTTTAGGTCAGCTTCTGTATTGCCTTCGGCCCTAATGATTAAAGCGCTTTGAGTGTTAGAGGCGCGCACCAACCACCAGCCGTGGGATTCTTCAACACGCACACCATCAATTGCATTGAATTGTTTTCCTGCCGCTATTAGCTTTTCTTTCAACTCATCAATAATTGAAAATTTGTCTTCTTCACGGCATTCCAAACGTATTTCTGGGGTGCTGTAAGAACTTGGAAGTTGGGTCACTAAGTTGGCAAAACTGCCCTCTAATTTTTGAATGTAATCCGTTAAAAAAACAGCTGCATATAACCCATCATCAAAGCCATAATAGGTGTGTTTGAAAAACATATGGCCACTCATTTCGCCGGCAAAGGCTGCGCCATTTTGGGCCATCGATTGCTTAATCCACGAATGACCTGTACGTTCCATAATCGCTTTGCCACCAGCTGCCGTAATGGCGCTGAACGTATGATTGCTGCATTTAACATCGGCAATAATGGTAGCGCCTGGTGCTTCTTGTAAAATTGCAACGCCGAGAATTGCTACTAATTCATCACCGGCAATAATGCGGCCGGTTGAATCAACCACACCAATGCGGTCACCGTCACCATCGAACGCAAAACCAATGTCACATTTATGCTGGGCAACAGCATCTATTAAGTGTGTCAAATTTTTGGGCTGACTGGGGTCCGGGTGGTGATTGGGAAAATTGCAGTCAATTTCGGTGAATAATTTTACATGGAAGTGCCCAGGCAATGCTGCACAAATTGCTTCAACCACAGGTCCTGCGGCACCATTTCCAGCGTCCCAAGCAATGCGTAATGGCTTTTTAAATGTATGACGTTGCACCAGGCGGTTAATGTACTTTTCAAAAATATGTTCAGCGCTAGTGTAACTGCCCCCTGCGTTTTCAAGCGCAGGCTCTGCCTGTAATGCCAAAATCTGCCCCCCGAAAAAGGGTTTATTGCCCAGGGTAATTTTTATACCGTTGTCATCTTTGGGGTTATGGGAACCGGTAATCATTAAGGTAGCATCGGCTTTTAATTCATAACCGGCAAAATAGCTAAATGGCGTGGGGCCAACCCCAATGTCATGCACATGCAGGCCGCAATCGATTAGCGCTTTGCACAAAGCTGCATGAAGTGCGGGTGAACTGGCCCTGCCATCACGACACACAACAACGTTACGCCCGCCATTTTTGTATAATAAACTTCCAAAACGCTGCCCTAACCAGGTGGCATCAGCCTCGAACAAATTTCCACCAAAAGTACCGCGGATATCATATTCGCGCAAAATAACAGGGTTGGGTGTGTGCATGTGTAAAACCTTTTCAGAATAGTTGAAGAATAAGGCAAAACGCTGCTTTTTAGAAGCAATTCAGATTAGTTATTTATATTTTCATACCCGGGTTTTTCCCGGGTTGTAAAATACTTTAACAATGATTATACATGTAAAGCAATTAAGAACTAACACTGGGATTCTAAAATTTTTAATTAAGCAATAATATAAACCAAGAAAGGTTCAAACAATGATTATTAAGAAAAAAATTATTTTTACAGTGTTGAGCTTATTGTTAAGCAACACGTTTAGTAACGCATATTCAGCTGACACGGTCGAACGAGAAAACCCTGGGGGTTTAGGTGGAGGAACAGCTACGTCGTCTATATTGTCATCAGCTGACACGGTCGAAGGAGAAAACCCTGAGGGTTTAGGTGGAGGAACAGCTACGTCGTCTATATTGTCAACTGCAGAAGATGCATGGGCACAAAAGGCAATAGAAGATTTTTTCAGTAATAAACCTATTAATCCAATACCGGTAGTGTCTTCTTGTGCTACTGAATCTAATTTAAGCTCGTTAGAAAAAGATGCAACAGACACAACTAGTGCACAAGGATCAACCGGCTGGAGTCTTAACGATCTATTTCAGCCAGCAAGAGTAGAGCCATCACCTACTTCTTTATACACAACTACGATGCAAGCTCCAACAAGCTCAAACATTGCTAGTATACCTCCTCAAAAAGCTAACCAAAGAAGAACCAAATCCGAGGCTACAGCTCAAAAAGAAACAAAGCATGAAATTATCAAGCAATTTCTCCGCACACACAAAGGACCAGCGACAGCTGAAACTATAGCTAACAACCTTAAAGGTAAAATCTCGGACATTTCAGCCAAATACATTTACCGCTTTTATAATGAAAATCCATCATTTAAACCATGCGCACCTGGAACTGTTACGATGCAAGCTCTAACAGGCTCAAACATTACCAGTATACGTCCTCAAGATCGCAGCGAAAGAAAATTAGAAAAATATGAAAAAGTTAAAGATGCTATTACTGCAGATCCGTTAGCTACGAACAAGGAAATAGCAATAAAAATAGGCTATAACAAACACTATATTGAAGAATTCCTAAGAGATAACCCAGAAGTGCGAGAAGCACGAACAAAAGCAAGAGCACAACACAAAGAAAAAAACGATGTAGTTATGGATGGGTTTAGTTCATGCCAATCCTCATCTGAAGATGATGGAGCTGGTGGGGGAATAGCTACGTCGTCTATATTGTCAACTGCAGAATTTTCTCCTGCTCGTAAATCTATAATAAGGTTGCAAGGAGAAGATGCAGCAGACACAGCTCAGACATCTGTTCAACCAACCCCAGCGGGTTCTTCTATCCTCAGCATCACGCAACCAACAGAAGTTGTTTCGAGTGAAAATGCAAGCTCTGGTATAAATCAGCAAGCTCCAGATGGAAACGTAGCAACATCCGGAAAAAGGTCAAATGAAAAATTACAACAAACAACAGTAAATAAAAGAAGAAGAACTAGTTTGTACGGGTGGTAACACATAGGGTTAGGCGCATGGGGGGGCATTTTGCCTTCTTTGAAAATCTGCGGGGCTGGTTTAATCAGGCCAATCCCCTTAATCATCCATCATGTTGGTTGATGGATAAATTCACTAACATTTGTCGTTTTACTTTCATGCCCATACCCGGGTTTTTCACGGGTAGTCAAATAAATTAATAATGGCTATATGTGTTACACGTAAAGCCATTTAATAACATGAATTGATCAACTTGATACAGGAGTTCGCAATGAAATATTTTAACATACTACTTTTAACCACTGCATTTTCTATGAATGCTGGCTTTGCTTCGACCATTGAGGAAGCAGATGGATCAGAACCTAGTGCCGAACAGAAAGCTCAGAGAGCTAGGGAAGAAGGGAATAAACTCACTCAAGCTGCGGTTGCTCATCTTGAAGATGCTGAGGCCATAGCAATTCCACATGAAAGACTAGATTTGACGGAGACAGAGAGTTTGCTCGATTCGCTCTCGAAAGATATGATTTATCAACTTAAAAAATTTAATTATCCTGAAGCCATAAGAATCGCACTGAAAGCGCTAGATATGACACATGATGATGGAACTTATACCGTCAATGGAATTCACAGAACACAATTACTAGAACAACGTGACCAATTAAAAGAGGTGCTCGAGCGCTCCGCGGCCTCAATCCAAGAGATGCTGAACGAATTCAATTTAGATGACCTCACTTTTGGTGAGATTACTGTTGATAAAAGCCTTAAGAAGGAATTAGTTACACTACTAAACATGCGAGTTAAAAATGCTTTTGTCTTAGAAGGAGAACAGCGAATGACTGCCCTAATAGCCTTGGCAACAGCACATTATCAAGCCGGGAAAATAGCTAAATCCAAACAGCTATTAATAAGCAAATCGGCTATATTTGTTGGTAAACACAGAGCAATTTCTCTTTTTCTTCTGGGAATGGCCCACTCTAAACTGCAAGAATTTCCTGAGGCCATAACACACTTGACTGCAGCACTAGGTATGAGAAATATTGACGGAACTTGCATCCTAACTGAAGAAAGAAGAGCAGATTGTTTAACTCTTCTGGGCGGTATCTATCTCAGACAAGACAAACTTAATGACGCCATAACGCAATACACTGCAGCATTAGATAAAAGAAATGTTGATGGAGCTTATGCTCTCAATGGACTCGACAGAGTAGACTGCATAACTATGTTGGGCTCTACCTATTTCGAACAAGAAAAATTTAATGAAGCCCAAGAGCTATACACTGCAGCACTAGATATGAGAAATATTGATGGAGCTTATACGTTCAATGGAATCCACAGAAGTGACTTACTACGAGGTATTATCAATGCATACAAGTCTCAAGGCGATTTCGCTAGTTGTATAGCGCCATTAACTGAATTAGTAGCCACACAAGGCTTACCCCCCGAAGACACAGTGCGGTATTCACAAATGTTACAAGAAGCACGCACTAAAGCTGTTTTGAGTAATGCTACTTATGAAAAAAGCAATAGTAGTTTGTCAGATATTTCTTCGTCTAACACTACTACGCAAGTTAGCACTGCTGATTCTGTAGAGAAAGCGACAAGTATACCAGAAAAGCGCGAACGTACACATATGGAGAAGCTAGCAAATGATTTGCGTTATAGTTTTAGTCATAATCATGGTTTTGGACTGGGCTATCCAATAACCCAAACGCCTGATGCGTTTATGCGTAAAATGCAAGTGGTCGTAAATAATTTAAAAGTGCAGCTCGCATCGGCCTCTAAACCAGCGTAACGAAAATGTTCTTAATGAACGTTTGCAAAACAAACGCTACCACCTAACGCATATAGAAATTCAAACGCTGCGGGGAAAGATAAAAACCCCGCAGGTTCTACTCATTCTTATGCCCTTAGTGCATATGTAAAACCTTTTCTGAATAGTTGAAGAATAAGGCAAAACGCAGCTTTTTAGAAGTGCTCCCATTTTCACGTGATATTTGTTTGAAAATTAACGTTTTGATTTCCCCCCTTAAAGCCCAAGGTTTCACTGGTAGAAACGTGAAATCGAGGGTGAAACATCATGGATAATAACAAATTGAAAGACTACGTACAGAACAAACTTTTGCTAGACATTTGGGTAGATGAAAAGGGTGTAATTGTAAATGTAGAAGATGGAATTGTGACCCTAAGCGGTACCGTGTCAAGCTACTTTGGAAAAATTCATGCTGCTGACGTTGTGAAAAAAGTATGGGGAGTTAAAGGAGTCGTTAATGAACTTCGGGTAAATCTTTCTACGCATCTAAAACGTAATGATCAAACAATAGCACAAGCTGCTGTCACTGCCCTTGAATGGGATATAGCAATACCCACAGATACTATAAAAGTTGTTGTTGAGGATGCAATTGTGACACTTAGTGGGGAAGTTGCCTTCAACACTCAAAGAACAAGGGCTTACAACGACGTAAGGTCACTCTATGGCGTCGAAAATGTAATAAATGCAATTACGTTAAAACCCTCCCCTACTTTTGATGTGCAAGATGTTGAAAAACAAATAGAGCGAGAATTTCAAAGAAATGCAGCACTTCATGCCCATAAAATAAAGGTCAGAGTTGAAGGAAAAAAGGTGTGTTTATCAGGGCCTGTTAGTTCCTGGTTTGAATACAAAGAAGCAAACGATGCAGCTTTTGCTGTACCAGGTGTACAAGATGTTCAAAACGACCTTGAAATGATCTAACCAAGCGCCTAAAAAGCTAGCCCTGTATTTTCGGGGCTAGCTAATCTCTGAGTCTCGCGCCCTCATTTAAGCGAATGAAAAGGAGCCTCATTATGAAAATACTGTTCAACGAAAATAAAATAAAAAAAATCTTCGTGACAGTTTTCATGTGTATGTTTGCATGCTTGCTTTCGGCATCGGCACTACATTCTGAAATGGAAGCTAATACGGTAAAAAACAGCAAAGCCGAATCAGTTAAGTTTATCAAAAACCTGGTTGATACATGTCTTGAAATTGTTAATGACGATAGTTTGTCCCACGTGGAAAAGCGTCATCAGCTTAGCGAATACGTGAATAAATATTTAGACATTGAACGCACTGCGCACGCTGTGTTTGCACGTTTAGGGTACAAAGATCTATTACCTGCTGAACAAGAAAAAGTGAAGAAATACTTAAAACAATATCTGCTGCATTTTTACGCAGGAGAAGGCAAATTATCAGCAATGACAGATGCCGAACTTACAAGAGATCCCGTTGCCGAAACCAGAGGGGACGACTTTGCCGTTGTAACCCAATTTACAAAAAATTCATCGCCAGCAACGAAAATTGTTTGGGTCACAAAAAATCAAAAAATTTACTACATCGAATCAGCTGGGGACAGAGTTTGTTAGACGCCCCGTTCACGTAGCGACAAGAAATATTTCACTACGTACCAGGTTTTTTGGTGGCATTGATGGTCAACAGAGTTACCTGCAAAAGCAACATGCTCGTTTTAATAACTACCCAATAGACTTTGCTCAAGATCAGAAAATTCTTGACCAATTAAAAGCCTTCACGGCACTTCCGCAGACTGCAGAATCTAAGCTTTTTTACTTAGGCCCCAGAACAGTCGATGCAACACATTTGGCTGTTGCAGCAGCATATGAGCTGGCTTCCCAGAAGAAAAGAGTACTGTTTTTAACCAGCTCTATGTCCACCTATTTTCAAAATAAATGTTTCACACCCTACGGTCTTTTTCCTGAGAATCATCTAAGACATTTAAAGGGGTATGATGTCGTTGTTATTAATGGTATTTATGGTTGGCCTGGCTGGTATGAAGATTATTTATTGAACTCTACTAAAGTGTATTTGACGCATTTACTTCGCGATGAAAAAAATACAAAAATTATTATTTCAGCAGGCAAACCTTATGAACATCTGGTAAGTGAACTTGTTACGGATGGCCATATAGTACCCCAAGACAAGAATTCTTTGAAAAAGCTTTTATATAATAAATCTTAGGTTGATGAAATAGAAAATGATGTTATCCGCTGGATCATTACGTCGCATTCGCTCCTCATGAAGACGCGAGTGAAAGCGTCATTCTGAGCCCTTTAGGGCGTAGGGATCCAGTGAGTAAATTCATTTTCCTTGTCATCTCCGGCTTGATCGGAGATCCATTGACATTACCCATTATAGATACCCACTTTCGCGAATATGACAAAGCAGAAATTACTTACTGAAACCCTTCCCCCTCTGACGAGGGCTCAGTTTCAGATTTTATTATTTCTTCTGCTGACTAGATATAGAAGACTTTAGTCTTAATTTGGTTGCTGTCGCTTTGCCTAGCTGCGTGTAATTTTGAAGGTTACTTCTTAGTTCTGTAAGCCGCGCGTCTATTTCTCTACGAGCATTAGGCCTATCTTGTGGTTTTGGGTACGCCGTAATTAAATTTATTGATTCTAATCTGTGAATTTCATTTTGAATTTCATTTTTTTCTTTTTCAAAAGCTGCATCTACTTGTTCGTCGATTGATCGCACTATAGAAGGGGCTGATTGGAAGCGCTTAGCTCTTTCGATTCTCAGTCTTTCTTTTTCTGAAAGTTCTGGTGCTGCAACCGCTGCAGAAAGTTCTGGTGCTGCAGCAGAAGTGTTTGGCTGCATACTTAATGCAAGTGCTGCTTCTAGGTCTTCGTCTTCTTCAGCACCATAAATTGCAGCAGTAGGAGCAGCAGCTGGAACACGATGTGATTCACGACTTAATTCAAGCGCACGCTCTAAGTCATCTGCTTCTTGTTTTAGTTGTTGCGCGTGCGCATCTGCTGCAAGAGCCATTTCTATTTGTAATCTTTCTCTAGCGACATTTTCTGCAGCATGGTGGTGGTGGCTAGCAGCCATGGCAGCATGCAATTCTCGTTGTTCTTGTTCACGTTGTTCTTGTTCAATGAACGCACGTTCTTCTGCAGTTAAATCGTCAAAATATCCAGCTGCTGTAGCGTTTTTACCAAAACTTACCGCTAATAACAGCGCAAAAAATGCTCGAAAAAAGTAGCCTGATACAGTCATAAAGAAAATTTAATTTTAAAACATTACTTAGACTGTATAGCTTAAACATTAAAAAATTATTAAATAATGGAAGTACCCTAAACCGCCATTGGTATTTTTAACGTGGTCATGACTGACTCTAAATAGGGACGCAGCTCGGGGTCGGCAGCAGCCAACGCCAAATTGGCCTGCAGCCAACCCACTTTTGTGCCGCAATCGTAACGGTCACCCTGAAAACGAAAACCAGTCAAGGGAACATTCGCACCAAGCATAGTTTGCAAACTATCGGTCAGTTGAATTTCCCCCCCTGCTCCTTGTTTTTTAAACCCTAGGGGTTCAAAAATTGATGTGCGCAAAATGTAGCGACCAATAATCGCAGTAGATGATGGCGCCACTGCCGCGTCAGGCTTTTCAACCACAGCTTTGGCGCGAACTTTTTGCCCGAGCTGCATTAAAATATCAAGCACGCCATAACGGTTTGCTTCATTTTTTGGCACATCAATAACCGCTGCCATGTTGCCGTCTTCTTCCGAATAGGCTTGCACCATTTGCTTTAGGCAGGGTGTTGTTGCTTGAATTAAGTCATCGGCCAATAACAGGGCGAATGCATCCTCTTGAATATAATGACGGGCGCACCACACCGCATGGCCCAAGCCTAGGGGTTCATGCTGACGTATGAATAGCGCCTGGCCTTCAGGAATACGAATAGAACGAATTTTAGTAAGGTCATCCGTTTTTCCACGCGCTTGCAAAATTGATTCAAGGCCGCTGTGACTATCAAAATGGTCTTCAATTGCTTCTTTGCCTTGGGATGTTATGAAAATGAACTTTTCAATGCCCGCTGCTTTTGCTTCTTCAACCGCATATTGAATAAGTGGTTTGTCGACCACCACCAACATTTCCTTTGGAATAGCTTTCGTTGCCGGCAAAAAACGACTACCAAGTCCAGCTACAGGAAAAACAGCGGTTTTAATCATCTAGGCAACTTTCTTTTTTTGCTTTGGAATTTGAATCATTTCTAGCAGCTGATTTAATTCTTGGCGAGCCGCTACGTGCGACAAGCTCATCGCGACGCGTGATTCGCGCAAATCTAACAATGTAATACCGTTTAAAAACAGTTCACGGAAAATTACACGTTCACCAAACCCTGCAACAAGGCGAAAACCAATACGTTTTGAAAGGCTTTCAAGGGCTTTGCGCATTTCTTCTTTGTTACGTGAATTAACTGCTGTTAAACGGTTACGTAATACAATCCAGTCAATGGCGCGGCGATCACCACGAATAGCCCGTTGTTTCTTTTGTTCCCACACCATTTCTGAATAGGTACTAGGGCGTATAATTTCTAGTGTTTCAGGGTTCAATCGCGCCAACATATCAAGGTCAATAAAACTATCATTTAACGGAGTAATTAGCGTATCAGCATAGCTATGAGCTAAACGTGATAGATACATATCACTTCCCGGGGTATCAATTACTATATAGTCACTGCCTGATAGTTTTTCCATAGCTTCTTTTAGGTTTTTTTCATCTTCAGCTTGGGCTTCTTCGACAATAGGCTTTTCAGAACGGAATACAGGATAATGATCTGGCAGCGGCAGGTGTTCTTCTGGCTTTGCTTCACTGCGCAACCGCCGGTTTTCCACATAACGAGATAAAGTTCCCTGACGGGCGTCCACGTCAATGCTACCAACTTTATAGCCTTGGCGTAAAAGTGACGTTATCACGTGCATAGCAGCGGTCGACTTACCAGTGCCACCTTTTTCATTACCTAGCACAACAACGTATGGACTGTGATTATCTGACATCTAGAAATTCCCTTTGCTTAATTCCTTATGATTCCATTATAGAAAAAAACAAGTAATGAATTCAAGATTTTATTATTTGTGAACATGTGTTATAGAAATATTAAAATTATTAATATAAAATTTTAATATATATGTATGTAATAGAGCTGCGCTGAAAAAAGAGCCCTCACTAATTGCAAGGGCTCGATTTCCGTTTTTTTAGGCGGTAGCTTCTTCAGTCGTAATAGCTTTTGTGTCGATAGCTTTTGTGTCGATGGCTGCATCGTCAACCAGCACACCTCCCTCACTATGAGAAGAAGTATCAAGACGGTTTACATCACTTCCAGTAGCCACTTGCGCAGTTGCAAGCGGAGCAGGTGGTAGTAGTAGCGATGCTTTTGCTTCTACTAGTTCACTAAATCCAGTCACAGAAGAAGTCGCGAAAGTTCCTCTAACCAAAGTTTGCGCCCCTAAGACCTGACCCAACAACTCTGCTGTAGCAGTTCGGATTGATACCATATATTCTGAAGACAAATCTATCCCAGTTAAAAAATCAGCTTCTTTAATGGTCGCTATAGAGCCATCATTTTTAACAACTATTGCAGAAGAAGATACTGTTAACGTTAATGTTGTATGTAACGTTTGAACTTTGCTAGTTAAAACGTTAGCAGGAGACTGGTCAGCTCTAAAATCAACCGATGCAGGAACACTAGCTGGTTTTGTCATTGCACCAAAAATCGCATCAAAAACTGAATACGCTAGGTTTTTTCTGG
>CALPGA020000026.1 GCA_943322985.2 Candidatus Finniella inopinata | reverse complement strand
ATGATTTAAATGGTTTGTGTTTGGCATTCTTCTAATTCCTTTCTTCCTTGTGCCTTGAGCAGCACTTCGAATCTAGGAAATCTTTAGTTTATGTCAAACACTTTGATTCCTCCGCTAGAAGCGGAGGTTTAGCATCTGGGATAATTAACGCACCCCTGGTACCATAAACCAAGTGCAAATTTTGTGGTTTAGTCATGTCTATTAAAAAGTCTTTAGCATTTGCGGTATCCATATTTTTGATGGCATCTGGCTTAGATGCAGCAGCAAATCCTGTACAGAATTTAACAAAGTTATTAACAGCAGTTCGCGCTGATAATTACGATTCTTCCGTGGCCGTAGCGGCCCGTGCGGAGTTTATTAAATTAGATAACGCACAGCTAAACCAAATTTTAATAGTACCAGCGCATAAGGCATTGTTTGCTACCCCTTACGGTTTTAGCCTTATCCACGGGTGGATGTTGAATAAATTTACCCCCCATGACTTGCAGTTTTATATAAACCAGAATTTTAGCTTTAGTAAATATATTAGGAATTTGATTGCTGCTATGCCTGCTGATGTGACAACTGCTATAAGACAAAATATTTCCCAAAAATGGGGTTCAGCACGTAGAGCAATAGAAGCAAACCGTTGGGCTTATTATCAGCACATGCAATATATTCCCGCTGCAATTGCTCAGGCAGGAACAGCTGCAGGTACAATTGCTGCTGATGTCATTCGCTCAGCTTATACTTTAGCGCTTCCCAACGCAGATTTAAAAGAACATATGAATTCTATTATAGCTGGTCGCATTCCAGCCGAAGTGCCGCAAGCACAAGCAAAACTTCACAGCATTATGACTTTACTACTGAGTCAATATAATATTGCTTCACTTTTGCCAAAGGGGCGTGAAATAACTGACGTTCAAAAATTTGTAGAATTTGTTGTAGAGCATGTTCCTGCACTTTATAAAATTCCAACTGTGGGTCTAAATAATGTTAATGCCCTTAATACAGAACAAACAGGTGAACGATTGCGTTGTTTTGTAAATGAGTTGATGCGGGTTGGTGCGCCTGCAGTCACCGCCGCTGCAGCAGAAGAAGAAATAAATGGGGATATTGAGCAAGTAGTATTTTCTAGTGTAGCCGTTGTTCGTCAACATCAAACAGCTCCTGGTGCTGCAGATAAAATAGTGATACCGGATGAAATATTACCTGTATACGCAACTGCGGCAGCAGCTGTTGCAGCTGGTGGTGTAGCAGGATCACCTCAGAAACGTGAAATAAGAGCAGCATATGAAGGTTCTCTATCTCCAGCTCCACATGGAAGTCAATATAAGGTTGATCGGCAAAGGCGATCAGTTTTTGATCTACATGGTGTGCATGAGACCATTTTGATGGAGCGCTTAGGTCAGACGACTCTTTTGGTACGTCTTTCATACTACGAAATCTCGGATATTTTCAAATTTTTTGTAGAATACCTTGATAAGTTTAAGAGGATTGATACACCAAAAAATATTGATCCCGATCAAGGCCCTTATATGACAAATTATGGACTACTGAACATAAGCTTAGCGCACGTTCTTTCTAGGTGGTTCAAGCTGCTAGCTGGTGGACCTAGGGCAGACACAGCAGAAGCGCTTGAATTTATAAATACGAACAAGAGTCATTTTGTTAACAGTATGAAAAAGCATGGTGTGATTGAACCTGGGGTAGTTAGAAGATTAGATTTTGGTTGATCTGATCTTGATGATAGCCATTAAGCCACGTACACGTGATAAATAAAAATCTCAGCAAACCCAAGGCGTTGGTAAACGCTTAAACCATCGGCGGATGCTTCAAGCACGCAATGTTTATAGCCCAGTGCATGGGCTAAATTCATGGAAAATTGCACCATCTGCGTGCTATAACCTTTTCGCTGGTGGGTTGGGGTGGTTGAAACGTTATCAATACGAACACCATCATCTAAGAAGGTTAAGGTAATGGCTGATACAGGCTGTCCCTCTTGGGTGCCAAGAAAATGCAGCATATTTGTGCCTTTTGCTTTAGCACGGTCCAGGGCTTGGGCGTATTGACTAATCGTTTCATTTGTTCCGCCAAAAGCATCTTTCATAATTTGCAGCCAACCTGCTTTATTCACATCTGCTGATTGAATAATTAGTGGAACTTCAGGCTCAACTGCACTTTGCGCCGAATTGCTTAGGGCGCAATACATAACTGTGGATGCTTCATCAAAAACAAGCCCATGATTTTTCAATGCATTTTGCAGTATTGGGGTATCAAGGTCTTTTGGTACAACATAAACCCAATGGGGAATGTTATTATTTTTGAAGAATTCTTTAGCGTCGCGTATTAGCTGTTCTGGTTGTGGGTGGGGTTGTCGTTGCAAAAGCACATTAAATTTGGCTTCATCAATGCCGCCTAGATAGGCAATAAATCCATCGGCTAATACGTGTTTATTTATGCTGATGCTGCTAGAAAAGTGATCTTCTAGAAGATGAAAATGATTTTGAATATTAAATGCTATAGTCTTATTCATAGCGATTCCTGCAACGCAGGCGTAGCAATCAAATGGGTGATTTCTTTAATCAAAGCCACCACCTCTGTTCTTTGCTTGCCATAACTTGGCGGCTCGTTGTTCAAAAGCTGTCATCATTGTATGCGCGGCACCGTCTAATAGCTTGCCTACAGTTAATTGTAACAGGGCTGACTGTAATTTGAAATCAAGGGTGAAGCCCACTAAACAATGATTGTTTTCATGATTCGTGAATTGCCAGCGAGATTCTAAAAATTTGAATGTGCCATCTGCTTTGGCTTTTGCTTCTACGGCATCATCAAAAATAAATACCTCTGATCGGTAGGTTTTATCAAATGTCCCAACCCCTATGGTTAAGTCGGCTTCGAAAAATGCTGGGGTTTTAGGGTATGTGGCCACTGCTTTTAGCATGGGCAGGAATGTTGGGTATTGTTCAACATCTGCCACAATGTCTTTTAAAAAAGTGGTCGGGTAGGGAAGTACCTTAGATGTTTGAAACATCTGCATTTACCATAGCTTTGCGTGCAGCTTGAAGTCGCATAAAATCATCCCCCGCGTGATACGATGAACGAGTAAGTGGGCTGGCAGCAATTAGTAAAAAGCCCTTTGAACGGCCACGACTTGCGTAATCATTGAATTGTTCCGGGGTAATAAAATCCATTACTGGGTGGTGTTTGGGGGTGGGTTGCAAATACTGACCTATGGTCATGAAATCGACATTGGCTGACCGCAAATCATCCATTACTTGAAAAATTTCGTGCTTTTCTTCCCCAAGACCAACCATAACGCCAGATTTGGTGAAAATTGTAGGGTCAAGCTTTTTCACTGTATCAAGCAATCGTAAGGAATTGAAATATCTGGCGCCAGGCCGGACCGATGCATACAAACGTGGCACGGTTTCAAGATTATGGTTAAACACATCAGGTTTAGCTTTTACAACTATTTCTATGGCGTGTTCTTTGCGCAAAAAATCAGGTGTTAGCACTTCAATAGTTGTGTGTGGTGACGTGTCACGAATAGCGCGGATTACTTGGGAAAAATGCTCGGCGCCGCCATCATCCAAATCATCACGATCAACTGATGTAATAACCACATGAGATAAATTCATTTTTGCAACAGCCTTGCCCACGCGTTCTGGTTCGTGTGGGTCTAACAGATCAGGTAGGCCAGTTTTAACGTTACAAAATCTACAAGAACGTGTGCACACATCGCCCAGAATCATGAAAGTGGCGTGGCGCTTAGCCCAGCATTCACCAATGTTAGGGCATGCAGCTTCTTCGCATACTGTGTGCAGCTTATGCTCTGCCACAATAGCTTTTGTTTGGAAATACTCTTTTGATGTTGGGGCCTTGACCCTAATCCAATCAGGTTTTTTAAGAGGTAAAGACTCCACTGATTATCCTTATTGCGTGTTTACGCGAATGTCTCTGGCTTTTAATAAAATGATATTCTCTAGCTCTCGTGATGCTTTGTTATCCATTCCAACATCGCGCCAGCCATCATTTTGTTTTGCCTGCTTATATACGCTAACCTCTAATGCGTTAGAGTTCAACTTACTGTCTTTAATGCGCACCTGAATTTTAAGGCGGTCTTTTGCCCCTGCAGGTTGATACCAGTCAGTGACTATAACCCCGCCAGGTCCATCAGATGAAACGAGCGGCGCAAATTTCAAAGTATCAAGGCTAGCTTTCCATAAGTAGCTATTTACAACATATCCCGCTGAATCGTTAGTGCGTCCGCTGATTTTATCAGAGCCGAGAGTAATACCTTCAGGTCCAGCAAGTGATCCAAACCCAAGCTTTATTTTGTCTTCACGTGATTGTGGTGCTTCGGCTGTTTGTTGAGTGCTTGAGCACGCGCACAGCAACATTAAAAAACAAGAGCTAGTAACTTTTTTTAAAAACATATGAAAACACAAAATAAAAATTGTAATGCAATATAGCTAATTTCTTAAATTATTTCGAGATTTTAATTACATTATCATATTTAAAATTTTATGGAAAATTAACGGCAAATTTTAAATAAACCCTAACTTCTTTTAATTGTTCTTTAATTATTGTTTTGTATACTAAAAATACAATAACAGGTGAAAAAAACGCAGATATGAACAATGCAAACTACAAAATCGTAACTAGTGTAGGTTGTCCTTTATGGAACCGTATGCCGTAAAGTAAGTTTTTATTTTGTGTGACTTCACCGCAAAAACATCGGAGGAAGTCATGATACGCAAGTTTTTTCTGGTAATTCTCGCAACATATCTTCAATCAGCCTGCACCTTAAGCGCAACGGACATTTATCCTAAAAATTTACCTGACTTATTTTGGGAATTTCGAACACATTTTTATAGTCGGCTGTCAAACCCTGCGGCTACAAAAGAAGATTTTCAAAATACAATTTGTGAATTTGTAAAGGTTTGCGACTACATACCGGCTGACTTCGTTGTAAAAGACAAGCTCCGTGAAGATTTTAATAAGCATGGATTGTCGAGCGGTTTAAGCGCAGATGTGCTAGTTGGCGTGTTAAGCGCGTTGGATGAACTGGAAGCAAGAGAAGCCATAACTTTGGGTGACTCTTCATCAATACGCTCTTTAACTGGTAATGGAGCTGTAGCAACAACTAGCCATCTTCAAGAGGCGTTTGATTTATACCCCCACAATATTTCAAGTTTTTTTTGGGTTGCACGTAATCATTTTTATGTAAACGTTGCACAAGATGGATGCACTGTATCTGAATTACGGAACCTTTTATGTGAATTTATTAGCGTTGGTGACCACGTGGCATCATCTCCTTTCATGAGAGAAAGCTTACGTAGTGATTTCAATGAATTTGCTTTCGGTAGAGGTGTTAAGCGAAAAAGAAAAGTAGAAACATTAAAAGTTTTATCAGAATTAGAAGCAATTGGTGTTTATACTGTAAGACCAATCCCAGGATATAATCCTATTCAAGCTGATGAAATTATCGCCCGATACGAAGAGGAAGTAAGACGGATTGCTAAGTATATTATTGATCAACGTGAGCTGAAGCAACGCGCACAGATTGCTGAAGCAAAAACTTTTTTGGGTGCTGCCTTCAGTGGTCTGCTTACTCCTGAACAAATTGCTACTCGTCTTAAAGTGAATATTCGGGGCCAAGATGCTGCCATGAATACTTTAGGGCTTATTGGGCATAAAATCATGGCACAAATTCGTTTAAAGCAAGAAGATGCTTCATGGAGATTCCGTCCTCCTCATGCATTCCTTGTTGGAAAATCAGGTTCAGGGAAAACCCAATCGATTATTGAGTTATGCAAAATTATTGGCATTCCGTGGATTAGAGTAAATGCTCCAGAAGTAGTGGGAGAAGGGTTTAAGGGGCCAACTTTGTCATATTATTATGATCAGCTTAAACAAGCAGGAAAAATCCCCCCCTATGCAGTTGTGTTATTAGATGAAGCAGGAAAAATGGGGAAAACTGGGTCTGGTGACGATGCTCCAAAATATGGTGGAAGCATCATGAGAACTTTGTTGGCTCATATGGATGGGGCAAATGTAAAGTTATCTTCTGGTCCCGATGGTAGAGAAGAATCCATGTCCACTCACTGTTTTACCTACATTGCAACAGATGCATGTGCTCATGTGCCTGATTCTGTAAGTCTTACAGCTGAGTCTTTGAGTGCTTACACAGGAATGCCTCTGGAACTTATTAATCGTTTTAGCCAAGGAATTATAAAACTAGTGCCGCATACAGTGTCCAGTTTAGTTAATATTTTGAAAAACAGCACAGAGGGTGTATATAACCACGAACGCAACTTTTTTAAAAAACTACATAATATTGACTTGATAATTGATGATGCAGGATTAAGGGATATAGCAAAAAGATCTCTGGAAGATTCAACAGGTGCGCGAAAGCTTGAAGAATTATTAGGACACGTGTTAGCGCCTTTATATAGCCTGCCCCAAGAATTAATTACAGAAGTTGATGGAGCAAGAACAATCACATTGACTGAGCAATTTGTAAAAGATCATTTGCCACCGCCAGTTAAAAAAATAAAGGATGAACCACCCTTTGGTATGTATACTTAGTGCTCTAGGAATTGTTCGTGGATAATACGTTCTTCTAAGTGGTGATTTGGGTCAAACAAAAGCGTATAGGGCATAGAGGTATCTAGCACAATTTTTACCGTATGAACTTTGTGGATCAATCTTTGATCAGCGGTTAGTTTTACTGGCCGTTGCTCAGGTTGCTGCACTTCCAGTTCAATTTCCACTGAACTAGGGACTAAAGCACCTTTCCAACGTCGTGGCCTAAATGGACATATGGGAGTGAGAGCAATTAAGCCCGATTCTAAAGGAAGAATAGGACCCCCTGCTGATAAGTTATATGCGGTACTGCCAGCAGGTGTGGCTATGATTAGCCCATCTCCAATTAATGAATTCAATTGGGTTTTGCCATTTAACTTAATGACTATTTTAGATGTTTGTGCAGAGCTTCTAAATAAAGAGATTTCGTTAAAAGCTTGCGCTTCGTATTTTTCTCCAAATGCGTCTGTCACATTGGCTTTTAAGGAAAACAGCGTAGTCGACTTGGCATTGGCTATTCTTTCAGGCAGCTTCTCTAATTGTTCGGGGTTGTTCAATAAAAATCCTATAGTGCCTGTGTTAACACCATAAACGGGGATTTTATGATTTTTTAATTGATGCAACGTATGCAACATAAAACCGTCACCACCAAAAGCGACAATTGCTTCAGCTTGTTCAATTGGCACTGCTTCTAAAATGCCTTCCGCAATTTTTGCAAAGTTTTTTGCTTTTTGCTTGTGTGATGCCAGTATTGCAACTTTCATAAGCTACAAATCACCAACATAAATACCAATTCCTTTTGCTGTTTGAATCAATAATCCTTTGGGATCAACTGTGCTGTAGATATCAATAGTTGATTCAATTGGAACTGACTTTAGCTGATTGTTTTGCCAAATGACCATTTTTCCAAAGTCTTGAGCGGCGACCATGTCTATGGCTTTCACCCCAAACGCTGTTGCTAAGATTCTATCTTGAGCATTCGGCTGACTGCCACGTTGAACATGACCCAAAATAGTTGCTCTTGTGTCGGCATTAATACGTTTTTCAAGTTCTGCACAAAGGTACTGCGAAACGCCACCATATCTCGGCATCTCATTATGTGATTTTCCTTGTAAAACAGAGCTATCAGCAAGTCTTTTAACTGCTTCTGATACAACAATTAAAGAATGATTCCGTCCCCTTTTACTTATGTTTTGAATCTGTTGACAGATTGATTCAATATTATAAGGGATTTCAGGAATAAGAATTACATCAGCGCCACCTGCAATGCCTGCAGATAAAGCTATGTGCCCGGCATCACGTCCCATGACTTCTAATATCATTACACGGTCATGACTAGCTGCAGTTGGCTGTAGCCTATCAAGCGCTTCAACGGCAACACTAACTGCAGTGCTATACCCTATGGAAAGTTCTGTTTCAGCAAGGTCATTATCGATTGTTTTTGGAATGCATACTAAATTCATGCCGCCTTTTTTGGCTAGCTTGCTATTTATACGCATGCTGCCATCTCCACCAATGGCAATAATAGCATCTAGCTTCAAGTCGTTATAACCTTCTATTGCATCATCAGAGCGATCAACTCGTAAGCCATCTTCCGACGGAAAAAAGAAAGGATTTTCTTTCGTTGTGCTTCCTAAAATTGTGCCGGCAGAACGTACCATGCCTTGGTCACATTGAGTGACTGTTAGGGGGATGTATTCTAATGGTCTGCGAATCAAACCGCTTGTGCCTTTTAGAATACCAAAAACCTCCCAACCATAATGCTGAATGGCGCGTAACGTAATTGCGCGAATTGTGGCATTTAAACCAGAACAATCTCCACCACTGGTTAAAATACCAATTCTTTTTGCCATTTGCTTACCCCTTATTCAGCTTTTTATCTATTTTTTGTTGACGCTGGAAAATCATGCTACGAATCGTAACATAAGAATCTGACGATGTCTCGTAGATGTCATCCAAACTGTTAAGTAGGCCAGCACGAATATCAACAATATCCACTGCAGTAACACCCCAAAGCCAATTTTGAAACTGATGATGGTTGTTATGATGACTCTTTGAATGACGTGCAAAGTAGCGTGCTGGGTCGGCAAACCAATCAAATGCATAGCCAGTTGCGCCTCTGAACGTTGTGGGTCCAAGAATCGGCAACATAATGTATGGTCCTGCTTCAACACCCCATGTTGCTAAGGTTTCGTTAAAGCTTGTTAGCTCTTCTTTGATACCAATAAAATCAGCAAAATCAATTAAGCCAAAAATCCCGAATGTTGTATTTAAAATAAACCTAAGTGTTGTTGTTGTTGAGTGCTCAACACGTCCTTGAAGCAAGTGATTTATACAATTAATGGGTCCATGAATATTTTTTATAAAACTTCTAGCGCAATATTTAACATTTTCCGGTGTTCCCATGTCATAAGCAATTGCAGCGTGTTTAATAATTGCTGCATCTAAAACACGGTTAAAACCGTACATATATCGGTTAAACGTTTCTAACGGATCAGGTTCGTGCAGCGTAAACTCATCTTCTTCTACTTTTTTACTTTGGGTATCTGGTACAGAAGAACAGCCACATAAAGTCAGTAATGCTAAAAATATCCAACCCCGAAGCCGCATAGAACTCTTAATTGTGTTAATTCTTTAAAACTTTAACAAAAATTATGTTAAAACCCAAGATGTATAGTAAACAAAACCGTGCTAGATTTAAGGTTGTGGAGGATCCATGAGTAATTTCGTGTTTGATGAGCGTGCATTGCAAGCGCTGAAAACCTTACAGCAAGCTGGTTTTGATAGCTGGTTTGTTGGTGGATGTGTGCGCGATTCGCTGCTCGAGAAACCTTTCACAGACTACGATATCGCGACCACAGCTCATCCTGCAGATTGTATTCCTCTTTTTCAAAAAAAATTTGAACTTGATCTAAAGGGAGAAAAATTTGGTTGTGTGCGTGTTAACTATGAAGACTTATGGCTTGAAATCACAACACTTCGCAAAGACGTTAACCCAGATGGCAGGCACACAAAAGTTACGTTCACAACAGATGTGGCAGAAGACGCTGAACGCCGAGATTTTACAATTAATGCTCTGTATTGGAATGAGAAGGCTATTATTGATTTTTTTGACGGACAAAAAGATCTGGAACAGCATGAGGTCAAATTTATTGGCAAGGCTAATGATCGGGTTCAAGAAGACTATTTACGAATTTTACGCTTTTTTCGTTTTTCAAGTGTTTACGCGAATGAACTAAATCAGGAAGGGCTTAAAGCTTGCGTAGATCATCAAGAAGGGCTTCGTTATTTATCAGGGAATCGCATCTGGTCTGAATGGTCAAAAATACTATTTGGAAAAAATACTTTAAGAGTTTTGCAAGTTATGGAAACTAACGATATTGATAGCACTTTATTTGGTGCAAAAATCAGCATCGCTAACTATTTGGCTTATAAAGGTAGAGACGCCTTATTGCTAACTCACTTGCTGTTGCCATCCATTCATATTCAACATTTGGTGCATAGATTAAGCTTGAATCAATCACAGCAAGAATGGTTAGAATCTGCTAATGCCTTGTTGATTGATCATGATTTTCGCATAAGCTATCTGCAATATGGCGAAAGTGCCAAGGAACTTGTGTTGTGCTGGGCATGCAAATACAAAAAAAACGCTGACGAAATTTTTGCACAAACTTTTTGGAGTATCCCAAATCCTGTTTTTCCCCTTGCAGGAAAAGACCTGTTAAAACTTGGTTGCCAACCTGGCCCAATTGTTGGAAACTATTTGCAACGTGCCCATCAATGGTGGGTGGAAAACAACTTTAGCCCCAGCCACCAGGATTGTTTGTGCTATGTCGAATCCATATTTAACAAATGAAGCGCAATTGCTTTACGCCAAAATTTTACATGATATCGCTGCCCCTTTAGGGGCTTTAACTTTATGCATGGATGATATTAAAAATGCTCTGCCAGAATCAGCAGAGCTTGTTGAACTGAGTATTGAAACATTATCGCAACGCATTAGTTATTGGCGATTAATGGTGACCGGAAGTGCGCAGTCTCCTACTTATTCCGATGCTGCAACTACAATACGTGCAATGGCCAAACTAAAATCAACGGAGGTTACTTTCGTTCATGCAGAAGATTACCAAGGCGAATACGTTCGACTTATTCTAGCGCTTACACTGGTTTGTTTGGAGAGCCTTCCACGTGGCGGAAAAATCATTATTGATGCAGACCAAGGCAATGTAACTGCATCGGGCGAAAAATGTTATTTATCAAAAGAAATTCAAGATGCTGTAAGTGGATGTGTTGATGTGCCTTCCAGCCGCCATTCTCTTGGAATGCTTATTTACAACTGGGCAAGAAACTTTGGAGCCGCTGTTAACCTTGAACACGAGCCAACAAAGCTTGTGCTTGCGTTAGTGAAATTTTAAAGCTTAATTTTGACTAATATTTTGTAAGAGAAAAACATGATAAAGACGGTATGCCAAAAAGCTACAAACAAAACCCCTTATGTTGTTAATAAAGCAAACGTTGTTCCGCGTGACACAGGTTATGGTGAGCGGATATATGAACTCGCGGGGCCTATTGACGGCAATATTCACAAACACTGCATTGCAATTGTTGATATTGATCCAGGAAAAAGTTCAAAAAATCACTTTCACCCTGAAGTTGAAGAAACGTATTTTGTGCTGGCAGGTAGCGCACTTGTCACTGTTGATGGAGTTGATGTTGCCCTTGGACAAGGGGATCTTATTGCAATTCCCACTGGTGCGCATCACAAAGTAACAAATTCTTCTAATACTGAAGTTTTGCAACTATATGTTACCTGTGCTGAGCCTTGGACACCAGAATGTAGTGTGTTTTTAGAATAGCATTGCAGATGTTAGCTCATTAACTCAGCAAATGAACACACTTTTCCGCTATAGGAAAAACGGAATTTTTCACAACCTTAAAGATTAAAATTCAAAAATCTTTTTGGTAGCTCCTAACTTTTATGGCATAGTTCGTTCATGTCTTTGCTTAATGTAAAAAATCTTTCTGTTCGATTCGCACCACCAGGGCGCCCAGTGGTTGAAGCTGTGCAAGGCGTTAGCTTCACCATAAAGCCCAAGGAAACATTGGCATTGGTTGGTGAAAGTGGATCAGGAAAGTCAGTTACTGCATTTTCCATTTTAAAATTATTGCCATACCCTATGGCTAGTAACCCGACTGGTGAAATACTTTTCGATGGTCAGGACCTTTTAAAATTTTCTGATAAGAAATTACGCGGTATCCGTGGTCGTCGCATTGGCATGATTTTTCAAGAGCCAATGACAGCCCTAAACCCATTGCACACCATTAGTAAACAGATTGCTGAAACAGTTCGCTTGCATTTAGGCTATTCAAAAACTCAAGCAATGGAACGTGTCAAAGAGCTTCTTGAACTGGTAGAATTCCACGAAGGGTTAAGCCGTTTAGATGCATTTCCACACCAATTATCCGGTGGGCAACGTCAACGCGTGATGATTGCTATGGCGCTTGCTTGCGGCCCAGATTTACTAATTGCCGATGAACCAACCACAGCATTAGATGTAACCATTCAAGCTGGTATTATTAAGCTATTGCAAAAATTGCAAGCAGACCTTGGTATGTCAATGTTGCTGATCAGTCATGATTTAAGCATGGTCAAGCATTTGGCCCATCAAGTGGCTGTTATGAATCATGGAAAAATTGTTGAATCTGGCAATACTTCAGATGTTTTTGGCAATCCCAGTCACGAATACACACAAAGGCTTATTGCCTGCGAACCCAAGGGTACGCCAAAACCTCTTGCAAAAAATGCAGCAACCATATTGCAAGCCACTGACATGAAAGTTGCTTTTGAAAATAAGTCACTGTTTAGCTTTAAAAAGCTTCCCCCTAAAATTGCGGTGAATAAAGTTTCTCTTTCCTTAAAACAGGGGGAAACTTTAGGGGTAGTCGGGGAAAGTGGTTCAGGCAAATCAACTTTGGTTTTTGCAATTTTGCGTCTTGTAAGTTCAAGCGGTAAAATTATTTTTATGGGCAATGAATTGCCTAGCACTTTAAAGTTAATGCGTCCCCTTCGTAAGGATTTGCAGATCATTTTCCAAGATCCTTTTGGATCATTGAATCCGCGTTTTTCTATTTTAGATGTTGTGTGCGAAGGTCTTAAAGTTCATGAAGCCAATTTATCAGCAGACGCATTGCGTATTCGGGCTGAAAAAGTTTTAGAGCAAGTTGGCCTTAGCGCTGAATTTCTATATCGTTACCCCCATGAATTATCAGGTGGTCAACGCCAAAGGGTGGCAATCGCCCGTGCCCTTGTTCTAAATCCAAAGGTTGTTATTTTGGATGAACCAACATCGGCCCTTGATCGTTCTATTCAGGCCGATATTTTGGACTTGCTTCGTCAGTTACAAAATGATTTGCAGCTTTCATACATCTTTATCAGTCACGATTTAAAAGTAGTTCGCGCCATGGCGCACCGAATGATTGTTATGCATCAAGGTCAAATAGTAGAGCAGGGCGATGCTCAGCAAATTTTTGAACACCCTCAACACGAGTACACAAAAGCGTTGTTGAACGCTTGTTTAGATTGAGCTCTGCTTTAACACTATTGCATTCTGTATAGTTTTGTTTTCTGCTTAAACACATACGTAAATTTCTAGATAGTGTAGTCACGAGATATTAGCCCAAAGAGCGATGCACCGAATATGAATTGCAGCAAGAAAGGATTTTGTGTTTTTCGCATATCTTGTTGCAATGCCGCGCCAGCGTTTAAGGTGAAGAAAAGCATTTTCAACAAGGTGTCT
>CALPGA020000025.1 GCA_943322985.2 Candidatus Finniella inopinata | reverse complement strand
TGATGCAAAAAAGAAAGCTGATGCAAAAAAGAAAGCTGATGCAAAAAAGAAAGCTGATGCAAAAAAGAAAGCTGATGCAAAAAAGAAAGCTGATGCAAAAAAGAAAGCTGATGCAAAAAAGAAAGCTGCAGGAAATAAAAGAAAATCTTCTTCTAAGGGAGGTTCATCCGCTAAAAGGGCCAAACATTGATAAAGAACTTCAAGAAAAAGAGAGCCGGGTTTTTACTCGGCTTTTTTATTTACAATTAATGTTACGCAGGCATCTGACCAAATATTGATTGCGCTTTCTAGCATATCAAGGAGAGCGTAAAAGGGCAGTATAACCCCCATCATCGTGATAGGGACCCCCATAGCTGTAAGAAGAGCGCAACTTAGGAAAAAACACCCCATAGGAACACCAGCATTACCTATAGCTGCAACGCTTGCCATTGCAATCCAAAGAATACGTTCTAAGAAAGTGAAGTGGACTCCGTAGTTTTCCGCAACGAATAAGACCGTAATTAATATAAACGCCGCGCAGGCATTCATGTTAATGCTAGTGCACAACGGAAAACTAAACTGACTGACTTTATTGCTTACCCCACAACGGTGGCTACACTGCATAGCAAGAGGCATAGCTGCAGCCGATGATTTTGAAAAAAAGGCTAAAGAAAGGGCAGGGAGCATAGTTTTGAATGCTTGCAGTGGGGGAATGCCATTTTTCTTAAGCATTAACGGTAAGGTAACGCTAGCTTGAATAAGGTTTGCTGCAATAATAATGCCTAGATACGAAGCAAGTTCGCCTATTTTTAACCCCTTTTGTACTTCTTGGGTGAATTCGACAATAAATGCCCATACTGCAAATGGCATTAAAGCAGTGATCCACCTGATAATAACCATGATAGCTGAAAATAAGCTGTCAAATAATTGATGCAAATAATCAAGCTTTTCTGATGGCAGCTGCACCACAGCAAAGCTTAAAAAGACTGTAATGAACATAACGCCCATGACGTTGTGTTCCAAAAAGGGTTGCAATATATTACTTGGAAAAATATTAAGCAAGGCGTTTAGGTACGATGCATCTTTTATACCTGCCATATCTGGTATGGTAGTTACTTGAATAGCAGCTTCTGGTTCAACAATAATATATAAGGCCCAAGCTGTAATTGCCGATAATAAGGTTGTTATGACAGTGTAGCGAATGACATGTTGACCAAGATTTTTTATTTCAGACCATTTTCCCATACCCGTTAAGGTTGCAAGTAAAGAAAAACTAATGATTGGCAAGCTAACTAATTTTAGTAAACGCATAAAAACATCGCTTAAAATACGAGCGAACTCTAAAACCTGTGGTTGTTGAGAAATTCCCGCGAGCACACCAAGAGCGACCATTACCATCAAAAATTTGAAAGATCTTATAATTTTTATCATTAGCACTCGGGAAATATGTTTAGTGTAATTTAGCTAATTAGTGGCACTTTGGCAAAGTACATATTTTCCAGCTGGACAAGGTTCTTATTTCGGGTTATAAACGTCTTTATGTTGCCCAGATAGCTCAGTTGGTAGAGCAAGGGATTGAAAATCCCTGTGTCGCTGGTTCGATTCCGGCTCTGGGCACCATTTCTCGCATTATTTCACAAAAAAGTTTATTTTTTATTAATTTTTCTATTGAAATTTTCAAAAATCGTCCTACAACTATAGTAGGTAAATTATAAATGGAGATTTAGTATGATGGTTTCTGGCGAAGTAGGAAATCTGCAAATGCAGCTTCAAAAGCTTAGAAAGCAGCAAACTGATCTCGATCATCAGTTAGATGGTGCAGTACGTAGTAATTCTGGTGTTCTTAATTTTGATTTTTTCAAAATCAAGAAGCAAAAGAATGAAGTTCGTGACCAGGTTATTAAAATTCACGGAATGTTAAGGCCTGATATTATTGCTTAATCGCGATGATAGGGATGATTACACATAATTTGCTGTGCACGGTAAAGTTGTTCTACAAAAAGGGCGCGCACCAATAGGTGTGGCCAGGTTAGTTTTCCAAATGATATGCTGAAGCTTGCCAGGAGTTTAATTTCTTCTGGAATGCCGTCGGCACCACCAATAATGAAACTTAGCTGTTTGCCTGTTTGGCTGTAGATTTCTAGTTTTTGAGCAAAAGACCTGCTTGAAAGATTTTCGCCGCCTTCATCTAAAATAATAACAATATCTTTTTCGGATAATGATTTCAGATAAGCCGATGCAGGTATTCGCTTGTCTTGTCGGCTTTCTATTTCAATGACTTTTAATTTGTAGTTTAAACGTTTGGTATATTGGTCAAACAAAGCTTTCTCAGGACCGCTTTTTAACAGTCCCACGGCAATAATTTGAACCTTCATTAATGTACGGCAGAAGTGGGCGTTTCGGCTTGTTCCGACATAATGCTTCCCCACATTTTTTCTAGATTATAAAAATCTCGCGCTTCTGGGCGGAATAGATGTACAATAATATCACCAGCGTCCACAACCACCCAATCAGTAGGTGGTGTACCATCAACGATAGGTATAATGCCCTGACGCTTTAATTCAATGCCGATATGTTCCGCAATAGCATACAGCTGTCGAGATGATTGAGCTGAAGCAATAAGTAAATAATCAGCAAGAATAGATTTTTTTTGCAAATCAATTACGCTTACATGCTCTGCCTTCTTGTCATCAAGAAGTGCAATTAATTGTTCTTTCAGGCTTTCCGTTGATACTACCATGTGGCAAACTTAAAAATAATAATTCCCTATATTACGTGGACAATCAGATTTTGCAACGTATTATTTTACTTTTATTATATTTATGTCCAATTAATGCAGCAAAATTCCCCGGATTTGTTTCTGTTGCGATAGTTGATACCTATACTGGAAAAAGCGAAAGAATTTTGCTTGAGCTTGGAAAAGTGCTTAATGATGAGCGACACTTATTTGAGATTAAGGCGAAATCTATTGATGCTGATGAAGAAAATCCTAATGTTGCTTGGGTTGATATAGAAATACATTATCTACTAGCAAAAAAGAATGTTCCTAGCTGTGTGCAGCTTGGGAAGTTGTGCACAAATCAAATTTATAGGTTTGAAAATACACGCTACATTATTGGCTTTGATATATTGCCGCACTTAGATGATGAAGCGTACTCTCAAAGTTAGACTTTTATTTTGTATTATTCTAAATTCACTTATATATAATAATTTATTAATTGTATTTTTATGGATAGTTCATCTAGAATGAATCATCAGTCTAGAATGCGTAAAAAATGACAAACAATTCCTCTCCTTCAAAATCTCGTTACTTTGCGGTGAAACTTGCAACAATATTTGCTGTTGGTTTGGTTTTTTTATATTCTTCTTTTTGGCTTAATAGCACAGTTCACAATCGAAAGCAGCTTTTAAACAAGGCAGAGCAAGATATTATTTTAGCGTGGGCAGGCCCACAAACTATTCTAGGTCCACTCTTGATTGTTCCGTATACAGACGCTCAAAAAAAAGAGGTGCAGGGGCACATGGTCTTTTTGCCTGAGCAGCTTGAGTCTTCAAGTGATGCCATTCCTGAAATTCGCCATAGAGGAATTTTTGATGTATCTGTCTACCTAGCTGAACTTGAAATCAATTGCCAATTTTCACCTCCTGAACAATACAAAGATGCTAATAAAGTCTTGCACTGGGGCCAAGCAAAACTAGCAGTTTGTCTAGATGATGTCCGTGGATTAAACAGCATCATGCTAAATGTAAACGGCCACGAAGTGTCTATTGATTCAGGAAGCGATGCGCTGAACAACAAACACCCAGGAGTGCATGCAAAATTAACCATTACTAATTTGGCTCTGCCACTAAACATAAAGCTGCATATGAACATAAAGGGAGCAGACACGTTAAATGTTACGCCTATAGCTAAATCAAATAAAATTGGAATAAAAGCAAATTGGGCAGATCCAAGCTTTATTGGGCAATTTTTACCTAACACAAAAAATGTTACAAAAAAAGATTTTCAGGCTCAGTGGCAAATTTCATCCCTTGCTACTAGTTTTCCTAGCCATTTCGATTTAAAAGAAAATTACGAAGAAGTTACTTCATTTAATAACTCATTAGGAGTGCATCTCTCAAACCCTAAAGCCGCTTTGTTTAACAAGTCATTAGGTGTACGTTTCTTAAAAACTGCTGATCATTATCAACAAGCGGAAAGGGCCACTAAATATAGTTTCTTATTTGTGTTTTATACTTTTTTGGTATTTTTCTTATTTGAAGTCGTGAAAAGAACTAAAATTCATATCTTTCAATACTGCATAACGGCTTGTTCATTGCTGTGTTTTTCGCTTTTACTAACTGCCTTCGCTGAACATATGTCGTTTGAATTAGCGTATGGCATAGCATCATTTGCTATTATCTCTCAAATAGCTTTTTACGCTTTTGGACTTATACACAAAAAATCTGAACGCACACTGTTCGTAGGCTTGCTTGTAAGTCTGTATGCGTACTTGTTTATTGTGCTGCGCTTAGAAGATTTTGCACTTCTTGTTGGCGCATTGGGTACGTTTGCGCTTATTACAGTTGCTATGCTTGTAACAAAGAAAATAAATTGGTTCGAAGAAAAATAATAAACCCCTGACTTTTTTAGACGTTAGTAACTACGAGGCAATTGAACAAGCTGGCTTTAAAAAAGCAAACACAAGCTTTTGGAGCAGTTTAGGCCAAGCTTTCGGTCTTTACTAATAGCCAAATGGGACCAGATTCTTTTAGGTCTTTTTCAAATGTCCAACGGTCAATCATACGATTTGTAATAAGGTTGGTGTTATCAATGATTTCACCGGCCTTATTCGTTGTGGTAACAACCTGATCACTGGTAAAGCGAACCAGAATTTGAGCAATCGTTTTTACTAAGATAATATCTTCAACTTCAACTTCAACGTTTTTTATGTCGATATTCATAGTTTCTTTTTGTTTTGTGCGCGCTTTAATAGCAGATTGAAAACCTTTCAGGACCTTTGGGCCGACCAACTGTTCCAAACGTTCAATGTTTCCCTGGGCAAAAGCCTGTACAACTGCGCGAAAAGCGTTACATGAACCTGCTTCAAAACGATCAAGTGAAAAGTCTTTAATGGATTTTTTAATGGTTTTTAGCTGACTAAGAAAAGGCTCAGGAGCAGTAATAACAACTTCTGGTTCTGCCTGTTGTACTGTATTTTTTTGAGGCAAAATAATGACGTTGTCATCAATAGTTTCTGGACGTGACCATTGACGTTGTTTTTCACTACCAGTTCGAGTGCCAAGAACGCCCCACAAACGGTACGCTAAATAAATTGACAACACCGCAAACAGAAGAATCTCTACCATATTTTTTTCCTATGCTAAGCTACAGCATTATGCCTTAGCTTTATGAGCCTGTATATATGGAACACGACCACAACACTGACTATACTGATTTTGGCTTTAAAAGCGTTAAATCAAAGTTAAAAACCGGATTGGTTAGCGATTTATTTTCGCGTGTATCTAATCAGTATGATGTGATGAATGATGTCATGAGCTTTGGATTGCATCGATGTTGGAAGAAATCGTTCATTGAAAGATTAGCATTAAAGCCAAATATGAAAATTTTGGATGTTGCCGGAGGCACCGGAGACATTGCCATTCGTATTGCTAAAGATAAAGCTTATTTAGCGCCCCAGGTGACCGTTTGTGACCTTACCTATGAAATGGTGCG
Organism: Candidatus Finniella inopinata; assembly: GCA_943322985.2. Lineage (GTDB taxonomy): Bacteria > Pseudomonadota > Alphaproteobacteria > Paracaedibacterales > CAITNM01 > CAITNM01. The sequence continues at coordinate 8,282 of CALPGA020000025.1, read as the reverse complement.
TCAAGGAAAAGACAAGGCTGTGAACGCTGGAGTATTAGGCATTAAGTGGCATATTGGAAATGCGGAAAGACTTCCTTATGCTGACGCAAGCTTCGACAGGGTAACAATCGCATTTGGCCTTAGAAATGTTACCAATAAAGATGCAGCACTGAATGAAATGGCTAGGGTTTTAAAACCAGGAGGCACACTTAGTTGCTTAGAGTTTTCACCACCTAATGGTCCATTAAAACCGCTGTATGACTTGTATTCATTCAAAATTATTCCTTGGATAGGAGAGCAAATTGCTAAAGACAGGGATGCTTACCAATACTTAGTAGAAAGCATTCGTGAGTTTCCAGAACCAAGCATTTTACGTGAAATGATATTGAACCAAGGTTTTTCCACATGCAATTACGAAAAATGGATGGGCAGTATTGTGGCCTTGCACCAAGCTAAGCTGCAGGAGCATCCAGTGATTGGCTAAAGCTGTTCATTATAGCAAGCTCTGCATTAAGTGCTGAGCTTGCATTTGTAGATGCAGGAGAGTCAGGAACTGCAGCGAGAGCTGCAGGAGCAGAAGAAGAGGGAACAACAGCATCAACACTTGAAGCAACCTGATGATCTGATTCAGCAGCTTGGGCTTTTAGCACCTCGGATTGTGCTGGAGTTAACTTATTTGGCCTGATAATGACCGGTGCGCTAGTATCCGAGTAAATAACTTTAATTCCTTCTTTTTCTTCGGTAACAGAAGCTCCAGGCAAAGAGCTTTGTGGATCTGCTGCCATACCTGCATACAATTTCACTACACCATCATCGTTAGCTGCTGATGCTGGAATTGCAGCCAATGCATTCTGAGCAACAACAGCAAGTTCATCAGCTTTTTGTTGCTTAGCTACAGATTCTTGTGTAGCTTCCTTAGCTATCTGTTCTGCTTTTTGAGCTTCTTGAGTAGAGCTTGCCACGGAGTCAGCTGCAATTTTTTGAGCTTCTGCTGCTGCTTTTGCTGTCTCTATGGCGCTTTGAGCTACTTTTTGCTCTGCAGCAATAATTTTTGGATCTGTTGGTTGAGCGCTGATAGGGGTCACACCATTTGCAGCCGCAAGAGTTTTTTGCCCGGGTTTTGGACTGCAACTACATGCTACGGGCGGTGTTATATTGCCATACTGCACACCAGCTTGGGCACTTTGTTGTGGAAAAGTAGACACGTTACCATTGGAATTTACAAAACCATTACTAATATGCTGCTGAGGAACAACACCAGGGATAAATCCAGGCTGCATTGCTTGCTGTGGCCCCATTGTTTGGCCAATGTTAGGTTGCATTGGTCCGCGTTGCATATAAGGATTAACACCCTGCTGTGGCCCTGTCATTGGATAAGGTGAAGGAGCGTAAGGATATGATAGCTGAGAATAAGGAGACTGAGCGTAAGGATATGATGGCTGAGAATAAGGAGACTGAGCGTAAGGATACGGAGGTGGCACTTGTTTTTGTGCGGCGTAGTTTTGTCCATTTGATCCTGGGTTTGCACAGCTAATTGGTGCTTGTGCTGCACTTACTGTGCTTAAAATAACGCTCCATAAAATCATCAATGTAGTTTTCATAATCTTTGACATTTCTTTGCTTAACACCATTGTGGCACCATAGTGTAAAAAAAAGGTTAATAGGAATTCATGACAGTTAAGTTGTAATTCGCTATGATGCTATAAAATATAAATTTCATATAAAAATGCTCGATAAATTTACTCCTCAATTAATTGAAGACCAACTTTACTCTGAATCAGAATCATTTTTCAAAGCTGATTTAAAAAAATCTGCAGCGCCTTACACAGTTATGATGCCGCCACCAAATGTGACTGGTTCATTGCATTTAGGTCATGCTTTAACTTATACATTGCAAGATATATTGATTCGCTTTAAACGTGCCATGGGGTTTGACGCACTTTGGCAGCCAGGAACAGACCATGCTGGTATTGCAACACAAATGGTGGTTGAGCGTCAGTTACTTGAGCAAGGGATTACACGTCACGACCTAGGTCGTGATGCTTTTTTAGAAAAAGTTTGGCAATGGAAAGAATATTCAGGCAACACTATTGTGACGCAACAGCGACGTTTGCGCATTTCAGCTGATTGGGAGCGTTCAAGATTTACAATGGATGAAGGGCTTTCAAAAGCTGTTGTTGAAGTTTTTGTAAAACTTCATAAAGAAAAACTTATTTATCGCGATAAACGTTTGGTGAATTGGGATACAAAACTGTTAACAGCGGTTTCTGATTTAGAAGTTGTGACAAAAGAAGAAAAAAAACCATTTTGGTATATTAAGTATCCGTTGGCTGATAACCCACAAGAAAACATTGTTATTGCGACCACACGACCAGAAACAATGTTTGGCGATACTGCCGTTGCAGTTAACCCAGAAGATGAGCGTTATAAAAAATTAATTGGTCGTAAGGTGCTTCAGCCTTTAACTGGCCGCACATTCCCGATTATTGCTGATGATTATTGTGATATGGAAAAAGGGACGGGGGCTGTAAAAATTACGCCTGCACATGATTTTAACGACTTTGAAATAGGGAAGCGACACAACCTAGAAAAAATTAATGTGCTTGATGAGCGTGCTCATCTAAATGAAGCCACCCCTGAAGCTTACCGAGGCATGTACTGTATTAAAGCAAGATCTGCGGTTGTTGCTGATTTGGAAGCACAAGGGTTTATTGAAAAGACTGAAGAAATCACAGGCCCCACACCATATGGAGAGCGCTCTGGGGTTGAGCTTCAGCCTTATTTAACTGACCAATGGTTCCTAGATGCCGCTGTTTTGGCAAAGCCTGCCATTGATGCAGTTAAAACAGGGAAAATTCGCTTTGTTCCTCAGCAATGGGAAAACACTTACTTTGAATGGCTAAACAATATTCAGCCTTGGTGTATTTCGCGTCAAATTTGGTGGGGTCACCAGATTCCTGCGTGGTTTGGACCTGATGGAGAAATTTTTGTTGAGAAAACAGAAGAAGAAGCATACGCAGCAGCTCGCAAGCAATTAGGCGAAAATGTGACACTTAGGCGTGAGACAGACGTGCTTGATACGTGGTTTTCAAGTGCTCTATGGCCATTTACAACCCTTGGGTGGCCAGACAAAACGCCTGAACTTAGCCGCTATTATCCAACCAATACTTTGGTAACAGGATTTGACATTATCTTTTTCTGGGTCGCCCGCATGATTATGATGGGCATACATTTCATGGGCGATGTGCCGTTTAAGACAGTGTATATACACGCGTTAGTGCGCGATGAAAAAGGTCAAAAAATGTCAAAGAGCAAGGGAAACGTAATCGACCCTTTGATCTTGATGGATAAATACGGTTCTGATGTGGTGCGTTATACACTAGCAGCCCTTGCAGCGCCTGGGCGCGACATTAAGCTTGGAGAAAGCCGAATCGAAGGATACCGCAACTTTTGTACTAAAATTTGGAACGCCGCACGCTTTTTAGAAATGAATAATTGTCAATTTGAGCAAGGATTTGCTCCATCATCGGATGCACACCCGATTGACCAATGGATGGCTAATCATCTTGCTGACCTTAAAGACGCAACAATAAATCATCTGAATGAACATCGGTTTGATCTTGCTGCACAAGGCCTTTACCAAAGTTTTTGGTATGTATTTTGTGATCAGTACCTAGAAGCACTAAAAGTATTGGTACAAGGTGACCAAGCTGACACTACAAAAAAAATGGCGATGCAGGCTCTATTTGATTACTTAAGCTTGTTGCATCCAATTATGCCGAGCATAACAAGCTATTTAGCAAAATATTTCAAAATGCATGAGTGTTTAACTGATTACAAACATGCCGAAAAGAAAGTTCATTTTGCTTCTAATCACACAACTACGTTGTGGTGCTTGATTGATGAAGTTCGTTCTTTGAAGGGATTATTAAATATTTCGGGTGGTGCCATGCTTAAGGCGTATATAAAATTTGAGCCAGAGATTGAAAATAAATTTGATCCTTATTTATGTGTATTAAGCTCAATGGCGCGTTTTTCTTCAATTGAATCATGGGATTCAGATACGCCGCCTAAAAACAGTTTACCTTGTGTTGTGCAAGGAGCAACCGTTTATGTAGCCTTTGATACGGCGCTTGATACTATAAGTGCTAAAAGTATTTTGTCTCAAAAAAAAGAGACACTTGAAAAAGAAGCGCTGCATTTAGAAAAAAAATTACAAAATGAAGCTTATAAAAATGCTAAGCCTGAGCAATGGCAAGAAGATAGTGATTTGTGTACTTTAAAGGTTCAAGAAGGTGAAAAGCTGGCGGGATTCTTGGATTTGTTGGTGTAATGCATAATAATTTTCTGTCAGAATTTATGATTATCTGCCGCTAGCTGGTAGATAATCATATTTTTTTGTGGCCTGTTGCCACTTTTGAAAAATAAACCCTTGTAATTTGGTTATTTAATTTCTATATATGATTCATGATGGTTATTATTAGAGATCTAAATGATCAAAAAAACTATTTTTAATTTAAATCTGGTCAAGACCATTTTTACTTTAGGGGGTGTTTTGCTGGCAAACCCAACGCTATACGCGAAAACACCTGATTCCTTGGAATTGATACAAACAGTGCATGGGTATAGTGCCCATGGCAAAACAGTGCAAGATTTACCAATATTAGAAGTGGCGCCTGTTGTTAATTCTAAGGCTAGTTGGTGTGGTTCATTAGCGAAGGGTGCATATGATTTACTAGGTCAAGCAGCCAGCGCTCCTATCAGTATGTATCAATACGTGATGGATGCATCAACTCAAATTTTTAGGTCGAATCGGCTTTTGGGAGCAGAGTGTGGGTCTTGTTCGTCATGGTTTGCCTTGAATAGATTGCCTCACGAAAACTGGAAAAAGGGCTCTAATACGCTGGTTCATAACAATGGAAATGCTGCTATATCATTTGAAATGTGTATGGATGTAAAAGACGCTATTATACTTGCAAGAAAATTAAATCTGTCAACAAAGGCAGAGGTCACATGTATGCCTTTTATTATGCAATTGACCAATAGAATCACTCAACAAAAAATTCTTCATCACACAACTATCGAAATTAAATTTAATGAAAAAGGTGTGGAAGATTCCTTACGTGTTATTGATCCTCAAACATGGTTGGGCGGAGCTTGTTTGTCGAATGCGCAACAGTTAAGTAATGATGCATTTTCTGAGCTTAAGCGTAATGGTGAATTTCAAGGTAGTATGGAGTATGTGCCAGCAGGTATACAACTTCCTTTAACTGGTAATTGCCAAAAGCTATCGGCTTTTCTTGCTCTAAACTTAAGCGAAGGAAAGAAATTAAGTTCATTATCAATGACATCAGCGAACAATTTTTGTACAGCTTTGCACAATTCTTGCCATCCACAACCAGAAAAAAAAGGTTGGTTCTCATGGGTGCCTAAAGTTTGGTAATCCTTTGATCGTGGGTGATAATAAGCGAATGTGCAAAATGGCTTTGTGCATAACAATGACTTTAGGATTAACCTGGTATTATATTAAGGTATTCCTCGGAATTTGCTTGACAAAAAAACGGCGATTGATTACTTTCAGATCATTGCCTAGGGTAATAAACCCGGGGGTGTAGCTCAGTTGGTTAGAGCGCCGGCCTGTCACGCCGGAGGTCGCGGGTTCGAGTCCCGTCACTCCCGCCATTAATATAATTTGGTTTGTCTGTGAATTATTTTTCCCACGTTATTGATTTAGAACAAGCGCATCTTCGTGGAAGAGCCATGTCCTTTAGTGCATCACAAGAGCAGTGTGAACAAATTATGGAAGTCTTTGACTTGCTTGGTTTGAAGTCATTTACTGTTCAGACTCAGATTAAGCAGCTAATTAACAAAACGTACGAAGTACACGGGAGTTTGAACGCGATCATTGTGCAGTCAAGCGTTGTTAGCTGCGAGCCAGTAACGACTAGTATTAGCGAACAATTTACCGTAATGCTGATGCCCTCTCAAAAGCGCTTAGATGAATATGAGGAATCACATCCTGATGATGATTGTGATGTATTTGTTGATGGCGAATATGACATTGGAAATTTGGCATTAGAATATCTTTCCTTAACTTTGCCAGAAAACCCAAAGCTTGCAGGGGAAACTGGAGACCACATAGAATTTGATGAGAACGAGAAAGAAGCAAAAGTTTCTCCGTTTTCTGTGCTTAGCGATAAGCTAAAAGATAAATAACACCTTTGAAGGTTAGTTCAACATGCGTGAAGTTGCCCTAGATACTGAGACTACAGGCCTTAGCCATAAGGACGGACACCGCATTACAGAAATAGGATGCGTTGAGCTTGTTCACCGTATACCAACTGGTCGCACTTTTCATTGTTATGTTAATCCTGAGCGAGACGTGTCACCAGGCGCATCCGCTGTTTCAGGTCTCACTTACGATTTTTTAAAAGATTTCCCGACCTTTTCTTCAATTGCTCAGGAATTTCATGAGTTCATTCAAGAAGCGACTTTAGTAATTCATAACGCGCCATTTGATATTGGTTTTATTAATGCGGAGTTTTCCCGTGTGAATTTGCCTTTCCTTGATGTTAAAGAGGCAATCGATACAGTTGTATTATCACGAAAAAAATTTCCGGGCCAAGCTGCCAACCTTGATGCTTTGTGTAAGCGGTTCAATATTGACCTTTCAAAAAGAACAAAACATGGTGCATTAATTGACGCCCAGCTTTTGACAGAAGTTTATATTGAACTTATGGGTGGCAGGCAAACTGAGCTATTCAAGCCAGAAGCAGCTGATAAGCCCACTGCCATTACTTCAAGTAACGTTTATCGCGAACCAAGACTATTTGCGGTTAATGAAAATGAACTCTATGAACACGAAGAATTTTTAAAGTTACTTAAAGATCCTTTGTGGAAAAAAATATCCTAATGGCATTAGAAACTATTAATGTAGATCCACGCATAGAAGCAGATTCAGCATATGTCACAAATTTAGGTTTGTGCCAAGTTCGCCTGTGCAACAATGCTGCATTTCCATGGTTAATGCTTGTTCCCAATACAAATGTTATTGAGCTGGTAGATTTAAGCGAAGCCGAGCAACAACTGTTGATGAAGGAAATTTGCTTAGCTAGCACTGTGATGCGTCAATTGTACAATCCTAAAAAATTGAATGTAGCCAGTATTGGCAATGCTGTGCCGCAAATACACGTGCATGTGGTGGCAAGGTTTGAAAATGATGGAGCATGGCCACGTCCGGTTTGGTATTGCGGCGTAGAAAGCGCTTATTCCGCGGAAGAGCGTGAAAAACAGATTCTTCGCATTCAAAACGCATTTAAATTAGCAGCAATTTGAGGGCAGGACCCCTTTTGTTCGTGTTTCCTAATGAGTATTTTGTTTTCCATAAAGCCAAGAAAGATAGGGCGTAGTTACCCTGCCTATGTATTGCATAGCATTACTAAGACTATAATCTGTTCCCTTTGACACCGGTGATACTGGCGCTTTTACTGCATCCCAATCATCGGATGTGTCGCTATCATTATCCTTTTGTTCTTGGTCATCATCAGACACAGGTGCGCCTACTGTTGAAGACGGATTATGCTGCTCTAAAACCTTTTTAACAGCAATTGTAAGGTCGTCAGTTCTGACAGGTACCATCTCAACTAAAGCAGATACAACTGTGATTGGAGGCTTAATGGCTGATTCAACGTCTACAAAGGTTTCATCAAGAATTTGAGCGGTTGCCGAACTGGGCTGTTGTTCAACTGTTTTTTTAACTGAGGACTTATGAGATGTCTCAAGTTTATCTTGAGCTAATTTATCAATCCATTGCATATTTTTCACCGATTGCTCAATACTTTTGAAAAGCACCCCGCCAGCAAAACATGCAAGCGACACAATGATAAAAGGCTTGGCATATTTTTCTGCTGTGTAGTTTAAAAATGCACTTGCTGCTATTCCCCCTGCACCTAAATACAGCAATGAATTACCTGCTACGTGACTAAATTCTTGCAAACTACTATAAAAATACCCGGGACGTGTTACTTTACTATCACCATTATTTTGATCAATTTCTAAGGGGTCCTTGTTGTCTACGGCGCTTAAAGGTAGAGAAAATAATAGAACCGCTAAAATTGTAAAAATTTCTTTCATAAAATACCAAAAATAAAAGTTCTATATAGAACCCTCTGCAAAATTTCAGACTAGATAAGTATTTTGGTTTATTTGAAGGATACGCGGAGACTTTGAGAGGGAATTGTTCAGATTTTAGGCAGATAGATCAGTACTAATTTATATGACTGCTTAATTTTTAAGCACTTCTT
>CALPGA020000024.1 GCA_943322985.2 Candidatus Finniella inopinata | reverse complement strand
GCTCTTCATGTGCAGGTTCAACTGCTACAACTTGGTGAGCGTGTTCTTCCACATGTGCACGATGCTCTTCATGTGCAGGTTCAACTGCTACAACTTGGTGAGCGTGTTCTTCTAGACCTGATTTTTTGATTTCAACTAATGCAATTTCTTGCACGTTCGTAATCTTGTCCTCAACATTTGTTGCATCTTTATTAAAGGTAAAACTCACAACACGATAAACATCATCAAGCCCATCTAGTTTAATAAGCTGAAAATAGTGACCACTATCGGGATATTTCTCTGCTGTGAGCACCTCATCAATTTTTGAACGTGTATCTGCTAAAAGCTCTCCTTTTGGAGCTGTCTGGTCATCTAATTTTTCAACGGAGAATCCTTTTATGGTTTCTTTAGATCCCTTATTTTTTCCTGCCATAGCATCTTTTATAAGCATTGTTATTTCTGGAGAAAATGGACTTTCTGCAGTTGCAGCTTCTGCTGAGTACATATCTGGCATAAAAGCTGTAGTAAGAACCAATCCAAGAAAAATTTTTGAAAACACGAGAGATCTCCGTTAGTTAAAATAGTCGTTTCTTTAAAATTAACAAATAAAAATTAAGTAATAGTTAATGCCGATTAAAATTGCATTCAAAACACCTCACACAATTCCATTCTCATGCAAAAAGACAGCATAATCAGCGCTCAATAATGGAGAGAAAAAACAAGGGGAACGATCATTAACTGTTGGTGTGCACAAAAGGTCTTGAAAACTCTCGCGGACTGGCATCGTAAATAAAATATGACGAGTAATTACCGTTCTAGCTTGATGGCTTACAATGCTGTAAAAATCTTCCGTATGCTTGTGATCTAGCCCCGTAATAACAAAATTACTAGGTGATGCGATACCATCATGCAAATGCACTGATCCAGAACCACTAAGAAGTGACGTGCCGTCACTGCGACACACATGCACATTAACGCCCTGATAATTTCCACCCATTGCAGGAAAAAAATCTGAAAATGCATGCGCCCGTAATTGTATTGGCGTTCCATTCCAAGGATTATCTTGAGCATTCAAAAAAAGCTGGCATGTAGGACCCGCAGTATCAAGTAGATCTCTGATAAATTCTGGCAATATCTCGCGAACGATATCAGGATTATACCGCACAACAAGAGGATGTGAAGCATATGAAGGGGCAGGACTACCTGCAACATCAGTAGGATTATATGGATGACAATTAACAACCAAAGGCGTACTCACCATAGGATATAAGGTTTGGTGACAGCCCACATTTGTTCTGCGATTACCCATAATTGTGTCAACTATAGGCAGTGCTTCCAAATAATCAGTAGTCGCTTCAGTTAAATGCAATCCTTCTAAAGCAGTAACCAAAGTAGCTGCATTCAATGTGGTTTTTATGCAGGTAAAAATAGACACAAGAAAAAAAATAAACACAATTTTCATTTTTCAGCACTATAAGCAAATTATATATTTAAAGAATAAATTATATTATTTAAAATAAAGTTAATTTTCTTATTATTACTATAGTAAACCGGCAAAATAATCCCCCCCTCTAGCTAAAAATTCCTGCTTTTGCTTCACTTAAGGTAATGAAATAAAAAAGAGCACGTATTTGCGGACATTTTTTTTGCTATTTTTTCTATTAGTTGGCTGTAGAGAAATGGTTAACCATGCCCCCTTAATGCCCAGAGTTGATAAAACAGAAGCAAAAGAACTTGCTCAGCCAGCTAATTTTGAACCACAAATTTTATCAACAAAAAAAAATTTGCAGAAAAAAGAGCAGCCCAAACTACCAAAGATGATGTATCAATTGGTTAGCATTTCTGTTTCTGAAAATATTTCATTAAAAAATGTGTTCATTGAATTGGCCAGGCAAGCTGAGATTGATTTACAACTAGATCATACCATTGATGCAAAAATTATTTTTACCGCTCAAAAACGTCCATTTATAGACGTTATAAAATCTATGTGTGAAATGGCAAATTTAAGATATGACGTTTTAGGAAATGCCATTCGCATTGAGCGTGACACGCCTTATTCACAAAATTATAATGTGCAGTTTTTAAACTTATCTAGAACAAGCGAAGATCAATTAGCTGTAGCGTCTGATGTATTTTCAAGTGTTGGTCCATCAAAAAGTAATATGAACGACAACGTTTCAAAGAGCGCTTTAAAGGCCACGACTAAAAATGATTTTTGGGAAGAACTAGAACAAAATCTAAAAACAATTTTGGTATCAGGAAACGAAAAAGGTACATATTCAATGCACCGCCAAGCGGGGTTGATTGCATTACACGCGACACGAAAACAGCATCAACAAGTTCAGTTGTATTTGGAGAAATTACGCCATGTAGCATGCTGCCAGGTGTTAATTGAAGCAAAAATTATTGAAGTGACTCTTAAAGATGAATACAGGAGCGGAATCAATTGGCAAACATTGGGCACAAAAGGTGATTTAGAAATTACCGCTAATTTCGGCGAGATGGCCAGAAAAGGTGCATTTTTAGACCCAAGCACCGCTCAAACAGACATGGTCAGCTTTGGCGCAAAGGGCTCTAAATTTTCTGCTATAGCAAATACCTTGCAGGAATTTGGATTGGTAAGAACCTTATCAAGCCCACGTCTCACGGTCATGAATAACCAAGCTGCAATTTTAAAAGTTGCGCAAAATAAAGTGTACTTTAGGCTTAATTACGACAAAATGTATAATTCACAAAACAATGCACAAAGCACCACCGTTTCAAGCGATATTCAGACAGTTCCAATCGGCTTACTAATGATGGTGCAGCCATCAATTGATCCCGAAACAGGAGAAATTATATTATTTTTAAGACCAAGCATATCTCGGCTAACTCAATCTGTAGCAGACCCTGCAATTGATATTGCTTACAACGCAGGAAATACAACAGGCAGTGTAACTAAAGCACCTGTTCAGTCAATGATTCCCGTTGTTGAAGTTCGTGAAATTGATTCGGTATTAAGACTGAATAATAAAGAAATGGCCGTTCTGGGTGGATTAATGGAAGTACGCTCATCCGAACATAAGCAAGGATTACCAGGACTAGATGAGGTCCCAATACTGCGCGATTTAACCGGCAGCTTAACCGAAGGTGATACAATTGTAGAACTGGTCATTGTTTTAAAGGCAACAATTATGGATAATGGTGCCACGCCAGATGGAGCTGACCACCGATTAATGGATAAATACACTACAGACCCACGACCTTTGAAATGAAAATTATAAATAATTCACCGACATTTAAGGCTGTTTTTTTTGACTGGGATAATACCTTAGTTGACACTTGGCCAATTCTCTTTAAGGCCACTAATGTTACATTAAAGCACTTTGGATTATCTGAAGTAAGCATGGAAGAAGTAAAAATTAGAGCTAGGCTTTCTTCTCGTGAAAGCTTTCCGAAGATATTTGGTGATAATTGGAAAGAAGCTTTGGCCGTTTTCTATCAAGCAATTCACGAAAATAAAAATGATATAAAATTGTACAAAGGAACAATGCCTTTGCTGCAATCACTAAAAAATTCTGGGCATATAATAGCCATTATTAGCAACAAAAAAGGTGACTTGCTACGCGAAGAAATCAAACAGTTTGAAGTGCCAACCGACTTGATTCTTGGTTCAGGAGACACTCCTTTTGATAAGCCTCACCCTGAGATGGGACTGATTGCTTTAAAGCAATTAAACTTACAAGCTAGTGAAGCTGTGTACGTTGGTGACAGTATTACTGACTGGTTGTTTGCTAAGAATCTAAACATGGCCGCTATCGCCATAGGTAGCGATGACTATGATGGGCAATTACTTGCACGATTTAATTCGGTTGATGAGTCTATTGAAAAAATGATTGATCATTTAAAGATGAAAAAGTACCATATAGACTCTCTAATATAACAACGGGAAAGTATCGTGATTCATCAAAAATACACACTGTCTCCCGTGGTCGTGACTGTGGCGGTCTAACCGCCCTGATTCAATTTTCTCGCTATTTATTTCATAATTTTTTAGGAGTTACAGTCATGCGCCCATCAATTTTTATACTTGGTTTTTCAATATTTGCTATGTTTTTTGGCTCAGGAAATCTAGTTTTTCCAATGCAAATTGGCATCTCATGCCTTAACCATTGGGAAATTGGTTTTTTGGGTTTATTAATCAGTGGAATACTGATTCCTTTTGCTGGTGTTTTTGCAATTAAACGTTATCAAGGCTCATATGATCAATTTTTCAAGGAACTTGGTTTTGGCGCAAACGTTATCATTCCTTTAATTTTATTGTCTCTTTTAGGTGCCTTTGGCATAGTTCCGCGCTGCATAACTGTTGCCTTCGGTGGGTTTCATGTGCTTGAACCAAATATTCCTTTATGGACATTTTCACTTAGCTTCACGTTGATCTGTTTTTTAACAGGCCTAAAAGATACGCGCATGCTAAACATTATCGGAAAATTCATGACCCCGGTTAAGCTTGGTACGCTTGCTTTAATTATAATTGCCGGAATTATAGGCGCACCTTTTTTACCCAGCTCTACACGCACATACGAAAGTGCTTTTAAACTTGGATTATCTCAAGGCTATCAAACTATGGATTTAATTGCTGGATTTTTCTTTTCTGCTCTCATCTTTAATCATGTACAGCAACAATGTAAATCAACTACTGACCCTAAAATTATTTTTTGGATATCTGCGAAAGCAAGTTTGATTGGAGCGTCTGTTATTGCATTGGCATATGGTGGACTGGTTTATTTAGGCGCTTCTTACGCTAGCGTTATACAAGCTGTACAGCCAACAGAAATGTTACCAACTTTAACAAAACATCTTCTTGGCAGCTACTCTACAATAGTTATTGCTTTCGCAATGGGCTTTTCATGCCTCACAACCGCAACCGCATTAAATAATTTGTACGCTAGTTTTTTACATAAACTATTCAAACTACGTGATAAACATTTTTATTATGTGCTAGCTTCTACAAGTTTTATTTCTTTTTCTCTATCATTGTTAGATTTCAAAGGGATTTCTGCATTCTTAACTCCAATTTTGGATGTTATTTATCCAGGGTTAATCATTTTCACCGTTGCATCGTTGATTCACCCCCACCCGCACATTTTAAAACGCGTAACATTTTATGGAATTACTGTAGCGATGATCATTTTTAAATTAATTTAGCATGATCCAATCTTGATTCTTTTTTGCCAACAAAGTACATTACGGTAACGATTAATAAATTTTGTGAAATATTATGTTGTCTCGTCTTCTTGGTTACCTATCTGCTGACATGGCTATTGATCTGGGAACTGCAAACACTTTGGTGTATGTGAAGGGCAGAGGAATAGTTTTAAATGAACCTTCAGTCGTTGCTATAGCCAGTCGTAACGGACGTCAACAAGTTTTAGCTGTCGGCGAAGAAGCAAAAATGATGGTTGGCCGCACGCCCGGAGGCATTCAGGCAATCCGCCCATTGCGTGATGGAGTTATTGCAGATTTTGAGATTGCACAAGAAATGATTAAGCACTTTATTCGAAAAGTACATAATCGTCGCAGTTTTGCAGCACCGCAAATTATAATTTGCGTTCCTTCAGGCTCAACTCCGGTTGAACGTCGTGCCATTCAAGACGCTGCTGAAAGCGCAGGCGGACGTCGAGTATATTTAATTGAAGAACCAATGGCAGCTGCTATTGGGGCAGGAATGCCGGTCACAGAGCCTACTGGCTCTATGATTGTGGATATTGGTGGAGGGACCACTGAAGTAGCCGTGCTATCTTTAGGTGGTATTGTATACGCAACATCGGTTCGTGCTGGTGGAGATAAAATGGACGAATCCATCATTAACTATATTCGTCGCACACATAATCTCTTGATTGGTGAAGCAACTGCAGAAAAAATTAAGAAGAAAATTGGTTCAGCTCTTGTAATGCCTAATAGTGAAGAGACTGTCCTTTCTATCAAAGGACGTAGCTTAATTAACGGCATTCCAAAGGAAATTGAAGTCAGCCAAAAACAAATAGCTGAAGCATTGACAGAAGTTGTTGCGGCAATAGCAGAAGGTGTAAAAACAGCACTTGAATGCACGGCTCCTGAATTATCAGCGGATATTGTTGATCGTGGAATTGTAATGACAGGCGGCGGAGCTCTTTTAAGAAATCTTGACAAAGTTATAGCAAACGCAACCGGTGTTCCTGTTTTTGTTGCTGAAAATCCATTAAACTGTGTGGTCCTTGGAACTGGTCGTGCGCTTGAGGAAATGGAAGCATTGCGTACCGTTTTAGTAAACTCTTACTAATTGATGTGGCATCGTGCGCCGGATTTTAATCCTATTTTGCGCGGCATCTGTTTTATATTTGAGCGTAAGTTATTGGTATTTTCCAAATAGTCCTTACGCTCACTATTCACTTCAAAATTTGTCATCTCCGCTACTTCGTTCAATAGGGACATCAAATCGTTTTTTTGGAAGCATACCTCGTATTTTCAACGATATTCATTATTGGTTTTCATCTCGCACATATTTGCACAACCAGCTTAAAAAATTAGAACAGCTTGAAGATGAGCTTCGACAAACAAAACTAGATTTGGTGATATCAAAAAAACTTATCGACCAGCTTGAGCCATTAACAAATTTCAAAACTCCCAATCTCTTTAAGAGCACCACTGTTCGCGTTTATGGTTCACCCATTGGTTTCTATGATGCTCAGCTCATCACCTCTTCTTCTGCTAATATAGTTATGAAAAAAGACGATATTGCAGTGAGTGAAAAAGGCTTAGTGGGCCGAGTTGTTGAAGCATCCAGTCGTATTCTTCGTATTATGCTCATAACGGATATGGCATCACGAGTCCCTATTAAAATTCTTGAAACTGGTGAAAATGCCATAGCTGTTGGAAACGGCACTTCTATCATGTCATTGGAACATTTACAAAGCAGAGAGATGATAACAAATAGCTACAAACGCCCTACAGAGGTAGGGGATATCCTTGTCACTTCAGGTGTTGGAGGCATTTTTCCACCCGACATTATGGTGGGAATTGTAACTGCTATAAAAGATGAGGAAATCTCTGTGAAGCCATTTGTATCATTTCATACACTTGAAATAGTAAGAATATTATATGACCACCTGGCAGCTTAAACTCACCACATTCTTATGGCGGCTCATCTTTTTTGCATGCTGCAACGTTTTCGATGCATTTATCCTTTTCCAAGGCATAGGATTACGCTTACAAACGGCATTGATAGTTCTGTATCGCTGGGTGCTGTATACTCCCCGTTCTGGAGATTTTTTAATTTTAATAGTCTTTGGTTTTTTTTGGGATGCTATCTACCACTTACCTTTTGGATTTCATAGCTTTTTGATACTTGCTACGAGCATTGTGCTCTATACGCAAAAACGTTACCTTCAAGTCAGTCATCAATACATGCGATGGCTTGTTTTTTTAGGAGTACTGATTTTGGTCAATCAGGTTGAATATGCGCTACATTTATTATTAGGCCAACAAATTGTTTTTTCGTTTATGCTTGCTTTAAGCATGTTTATAACTTTTTCCTTGTATCCCTTTGTCTTTAAGTTTTTGCAGCACTATGATAGATGAGTCCTTTAGTCATGTTTTTAAACGCAGAAGCTTTCTTCTTGGCTTAGGTAAGGGCATACTTTTGACTGGCTTACTTGGAAGACTGATTCATTTACAGATTTTCAATCGAGATTACTATAGAACTCTTGCTGATCGTAATCGTATTCAAACTCGTCTCATTGCGCCGCCAAGAGGACAAATTATTGATAACACTGGAAAAGTTTTAGCAATTAATCAAAATGTTTATCGTTGTTTAATGACTCCTGATGCAAATATAAATGTTGAAACTGAGATTAGCATTTTGCAATCTCTGTTAAATTTAAGCACAGAACACACAAAAGAACTAAAAAAGCAACTTACTCAGCAATCAAAAATTGCATCCATCGTTAAAGAAAGCCTTACCTGGGAAGAGATGGCAGCACTTCAATTAAAGCTTCCTGATTTACCAGGATTACTCATAGAAAAATCTCAAATAAGACAATACATGTATCCAGAAATTTTATGTCATACAATTGGGTATGTAGCACAAGCTTCCCAAAAAGATTTAGATGAATATAACGTTGAACCCATTCCCGGACTACGCATAGGAAAAAGCGGTTTAGAAAAAACATATCAAAATACTCTTAATGGAAAACCAGGAATGCAGCGCGTGGAAGTCAATGCAAGGCGACGTATTGTCCGAATTATTGATCACACCTCGCCAAAAATTGGACAAGATTTGCACACAACTATAAATATTGCACTTCAAGAAAAAATCATTCAGATTCTAGAGCCTTATCGAAATGCCAACGTAGTCGTTATGGATGTCCATACAGGCGCTATAAGAGCTATGGTTTCCAAGCCTGGGTATGATAGTAATCTTTTTGTGTCAGGCATTAAAAAAGATGATTGGAAAAATCTTTTAACTCACGAAGATAAGCCTCTTATTAACAAAGCTCTTGCTGGACAATATCCCCCTGGATCAATTTTTAAAATGATAGTAGCTTTAGCTGCCCTAAATGAAGGTATTGTCGATCAAGAAAGTCATATACATTGCCCTGGACACTATAATCTAGGAAGCAATCGTATTCATTGCTGGACGTGGAAGAATGGAGGTCATGGGACAGTTAACCTAGAGAGAGCCATTGCGGAATCATGTGACGTCTATTTTTATCATTTAGCTTTAAAAATCGGCTCCTTAAAAATGGTTGAAATGGCTTCCCGTTTTGAACTCGGTCAACTAACAGGTATTGAACTAAGTGGTGAAAAAAAAGGATTAATTCCAAGTCCTGAATGGGCAAAGTTTCGCAAAGGATTTTTCAAACAAAAAGGGCAAGCCTTAAATATTTCAATTGGACAAGGAGTCATTCTTTCCACACCATTACAAATGGCACGAATGATTGCCATGCTGGTCAACGGAGGGAAAATTATCGCTCCTCATTTAGTAAAAACTGAGGTCATTCATCCAGAAAAATTTGTTGCGGGAATTGAACCTCATTGGCTGGAGTGGATCCAACAAGCGATGAACAAAGTTGTTAATGACCCGAAAGGCACAGCTCATAGAGCAAATCCAAATTTAAATGATTGGAGCTTTGGAGGCAAATCAGGAAGTGCTCAAGTTTGCCGCATTACAATGCAACAACGTGCTGATGGAACTTATAAAGATTTACCCTACCATTTAAAAGACCATGCTATTTTTGTTGGTTATGCACCTATAGAAAAACCACAACATGCTGTAAGTGTTGTGATTGAACATGGTGTAAGTGGTGGTGGGGTTGCAGGTCCAGTAGCAGGTCAAATTTTGCAAGCAGCAAGACACCTATATGTTTGATATTAGGCGCCTATTTCATGTAAACCGCACTGTTCTAGGCGTGATTATAGCCATTGTTTTTATCGGGCTTGTCACCTTGTTTTCAGCGGCAAATGGCAGCATACATCCTTGGGTTATAAAACAGCTTTTAAGATTTCTACTGGGGTTAATTATTTTTGGCGTAATCGTAGCAAGCGATTCTAGATGGTGGTCACAACATGCTTATTCAATTTATGCCGTTGTTTTGGTCATGCTTATACTGGTTGAGCTTATGGGATTTGTGGGCATGGGTGCTCAACGATGGCTTGATTTGTATATATTTAACCTACAGCCTTCTGAGCTTATGCGTGTAGCTCTTATTTTGGCATTAGCTCGCTATTTTAGTTTCTTAGAAGCAGAGGAAGTTCAGCGATTTAAAAATTTAATTCTTCCATTGATGCTAATCTGCGTTCCAATGCTTTTAGCTATGCGGCAGCCTGACCTTGGCACGGCAATACTATTACTAAGCTCTGGACTTGCTATATTTTTTGTAAGTGGTGTGCCCTGGTGGTTTTTCACTGCAGGATTTGTAACAGTAATTTGTGCTGTGCCCATTTTATGGAATTTTTTATACGATTATCAAAAAAAGAGAATCCTTGTGTTTTTAAATCCGGAAAGCGATCCTACACATGCTGGATATCATATTTCACAATCAAAAATCGCCTTAGGATCAGGAGGGTTTACTGGAAAAGGCTGGCTTAAGGGCACGCAAAGTCATTTGAATTTTTTACCTGAAAAGCAGACGGATTTTATTTTCACGATGTTTGCCGAAGAATTTGGCCTGATAGGCTGTTTAATTGTTATTAGTTTGTTTTGCATATTGTTTTTTTGGGGTTACACAGTTGCTGATCATACAAGATCAAAATTTGGAAAGTTAGTAGCGATTGGAATAACCACAACTTTATTTTTGTATGTATTTATTAACATTGCTATGGTCATGGGACTTTTGCCTGTTGTGGGCGTACCCTTACCGTTTATGTCATACGGAGGAACAGCCATGATAACCTTAATGCTTAGCATGGGATTATTATCTAGCATTTCAATTCCCAGAGTCAGGAAAGGCATAAGGTCATGAGCCTAGATATTATCGATCTAAAGGAATTTTATAGGTCTCCCTTGTCAAAAATAGTAATTGATACTATCCAAAAAATACTAAAGAGCTTGCGACAAGCAGCTAATAGAACTTTGTTTGTAGGATTTGGCGCTCCTTTTGCTAACCAAACTCAAAATGAAATCCTACTAATGCAAGCGCATTTAGGTGTTTTGGCTTGGCCAGATAGCCAAAATAATCGGGCTGTATTGTGTTATGAAAATGACTGGGCATTCACGGATCATCTTTTCGATGAGATTATTCTTATTCACGGCCTAGAACACACTCAACATGCTGATAACCTTCTTCAAGAGTGCTATAGGTGTTTGCGCCCGGAAGGACGTCTTGTAGTTATTGTGCCGAATAGACGCGGGATCTGGGTGCGTAGTGACAAAACACCATTTGGTTTTGGGCAACCATACACACTAACTCAGCTCTCAAATATTCTTAAAAAAAGTGAATTTATCCCCGTTGAAGTGGTGCGAGGGCTTTATAATTTCCCTTCTTCTACCCGGTTAGGAAATTTGGGATCGTGGCTATTTGAATGTATTGCGACAAGAACATTACAAAAATTTAGCGGTCTTGTTGGAGTATCCGCTATCAAACGTGTGTATGCTGGAGTTTCTATTAAAAAAAATAAAAAAGAACAACGCATTGCTGTTCCCTGTTAGTTAGCTTTCTTGCCTGCTCTGTAGAAAAACAGATGACGCCATGACTGCTTCTGTAAAACCAAAAGACCGCATGTCCTTTTCTTTTATCCGCAAAGGAAATAGGACGCCATCCAAATGATCAAGCTCGTGTTGCACAACTCGTGCATGAAAGCCTGACGCCTTACGTACACAAATATTTCCTTCAAGATCTGTGTACTGATACTCAACATCTGTATATCTAAGCACTTGCCCCAGCATTCCAGGAACCGATAGACACCCTTCCCATTCAAGATTTTGCTTATCACTTAAGGGTTTATAGCTTGGATTAATCAAGACTTGCATAGGAATAGCCACACCATCTGTTTTATAACGAGGATGCTTAGCTGGCACTTCAAACATTACAATACGCTTTAAAATACCAATTTGAGGAGCAGCAAGACCAACATTACCCATGCCTTGCGTTGCTTGCTTCATTAGCTGTAGTGTTTGGTGCGCCAAAGGCATTTCTGAAGGCAACACAAATGGCTGCGCTACTTCATACAACTTTGGATCACCCAAACGTAAAAATTGAAAAGAAGGTTGCTTATTGTCAGATTTTTGCATTATCTCCCCCAATTTAGTCGATGCTAATCTTATGATTGATTCAGGTAAATAGCGACGCAAACTTGCTACTTCAAGCAAGCTACTTACAGAGGCACACATATCAGTCGAGCACACCAAATACATGCATACGTAAGCAAGAACTCTTGTTCCACCAGTCATGGTTTACCTCGCTACAATTTTGTATCTGTGCCTACGAGTAAGCTCATATATAAAAGTTGTCAAGAATCAAGTTTATCAATCTAGATCAGGGCCTGGCTTTACAATGTTCATAAGAGTTGTAACGACATCATGCACTCCAGCTTTTGAAATACCTGAAATAGCAAATACTTTTTTACCTGAAGATTTTTCAAGTTCTTTTCTTTTTTCTTCTATTTCTTCTTCATCAAGTGCATCAATTTTATTTAATGCAAGCACCTCTGGTTTATCAACTAAACCTTCTAGATACATTTCAAGTTCATGACGGATAGTTTTATATGCTCCAACCACATCGTCCTGGGTAGCATCAATTAGGTGTAACATAGCCCCACAACGCTCTACATGACCTAAAAAGCGATGACCAAGGCCTTGACCTAGATGAGCATTTTCAATCAAGCCAGGAAGGTCAGCTAAAACGAATTCTTTCTCATAAGCATACACAACTCCTAATTGAGGATGCAGCGTCGTAAATGGGTAATCAGCAATTTTAGGATGAGCACGAGAAACAACAGATAAAAATGTAGATTTTCCAGCATTGGGCAAGCCAATAAGCCCAACATCAGCAATAAGCTTAAGACGCAGCCATACCCATTTTTCATCTCCAGGCCAACCTGGATCCGCACGTCTTGGAGTTTGATTGACAGAAGTTTTATAGTGACTGTTACCAAAACCACCATCACCACTTTTTAAAAGACGGTATCGCATCCCTGGTTGATCCATATCAACAATCAGGGTTTCTTTATCTTCTTCCAAAATTTGCGTACCAACAGGAACCTTTAAAATAACATCTGGTGAATCAGGGCCCGTACGATTTCGTCCCGATCCATTTTGACCTTTTGCAGCCTTAAAATGTTGTTGATAGCGATAATCTATCAGAGTGTTAAGGTTATCAGAGGTTTCTACCCAAATGCTTCCACCTTTCCCTCCATTACCACCATCGGGACCACCGTATTCAATGAATTTCTCACGCCGAAAGCCAAGACATCCGTTTCCTCCATCGCCAGATTTAACGAATATTTTTGCTTCATCGAGAAACTTCATAACTCACCTATAAAAAAAGCGCTTCGAACAATTCGAAGCGCTAAAGAGTGTCCAAATAATCTTTACGCAGCTGGAATAACAGATACGAAAGAACGATTGGCTCTACCTTTAGAAAACTCAACAACGCCTTCAATTGTTGCAAACAGGGTGTGATCTGTACCCATGCCTACATTTTTACCAGGATGAAATTTAGTTCCGCGCTGACGTACTATAATGTTTCCTGATATCACTTGTTGTCCGCCAAAGCGTTTTACACCAAGACGTTTACTTTCAGAGTCCCGACCATTTCGTGAACTACCACCAGCTTTTTTTGTTGCCATGGATCTATCTCCTGTTGTTAATTAGCTTGCAATAATTTTCGTAATTTTAACAACCGTTAAGTGTTGGCGATGGCCTTTCTTACGGCGATAATTTTGACGACGTTTTTTCTTAAAAATAATAACCTTGCGATCGCGCATTTGCTTTAAAATAAGCGCTTCAACTTTTGCACCCACAATAATTGGAGCCCCAACTGTTGATTTTTTCGCGTCACCAATCATTAGCACATGATCAAAAACAATTGTTTCACCCTCAGTAGACTCTAATTTTTCTATCTTAATGATGTTATTTTCTTCTACGCGGTATTGTTTTCCGCCGGTTTTGATCACTGCAAACATAGCATCTCTCTAAGTAATTATAAAATATTTTGCCTACACAAAATGCATAGCACCTAAAATATCTATCGCGATTTACCCGTTTGTGTCAAGATTTTTATATAGATTTAGTTGTATATTTTCATGGATCAAGGTTTAGCCATTTCGGTATTAAGGGAGGCAGTGCTGCTAATCATCAAGCTGAGCCTACCAATTTTGCTTGTTGCACTAGTTGTTGGTGTCGTAATTTCTCTGCTTCAAGCACTTACACAAATTCAAGAACAAACTCTAACTTTTGTCCCCAAAATGCTAGCAGTTTTTGGGGTGTTAGTGTTGTTGCTGCCATTTATGTTGAGTTCCTTGCAGGATTTTGCTGCAGACCTTTTTAATTTAATAGTCATTAAAGAGGCTAGCGTTGCCCTTTGAAGTATGGTTTTCTGATTTTCATCATTTTTTTTTCGTATTCGCCAGAGTCTTTGGTTTAGTAATGGGCATGCCATTTTTAAGTCAGATTGAAGTTTCTAGCAAATTCAGAGCAGTGGCATGTATTGCACTTACCTTAACGTTCAATCCATTGGTGCCTGATGATTACTTTCCAACAGCACAAACATTCACGTTGGCTTTTTGTCGATTTTTTTCGGAATTCTTAGTTGGATTTTTTTTAGGATTAATAGCTCGATTCGCTTTAGCTGCAGTTGAATTTGCCGGACAAATTATTGGTTTTGCTGCAGGAATTTCATCTGCAACTGTTTTCAACCCAAGCCAAGCAAATCATGGATCAGTAGTAAGCGTGTTTTTAACGATGGCAGCTATGACTAGTTTTTTAGTGCTAGATGGCCATCACATGTTGTTTAAAAATTTGATAGGCACCTATTCTAAGCTACCTCCTGAATGGTTTTCTCTGGAATCGCCATTACTAAATGATTTTTTCAAAGGAATTGTTACTTTAAGTGATATGTTGATGAAGGCAGGGTTTCAGTTAAGCATTCCATTTCTTTTGGTCAATACAGTGCTACAATTCGCCTTAGGAGTATTAGGAAAACTGGTGCCTCAAATACAAGTTTTCTTTTTGGGCATGTCATTGCAGATTCTTTTGGGTTGGTTTGTGTTGCTTGTAAGTTTTGGAGCAATGCTTTTGTTTTATGAAAAACTCAATACATCTGCTTATTCAATAATGGGTTTTGCGCATGGCTGATGAATCACCGGATAAAGAGCAAAAAACATTAGACCCGAGCGCTAAACGATATGAGGATGCTTATAAAAAAGGCCAAGCTCCTATTTCAAAAGACTTTAATAATTTTGCTTTTTTAGTTGCATGTTTAGGTGTTTGCGCATGGATTTTACCATGGTGTCTTCGCCGTACTTTGGATTTTTTAACAAACTTCATTAGTATGTCTTGCGAATTGCATGTGGATACGCCTGATAATTTAGGATTTTTATTAAAAAACGTCTTATTAAAAATGGTTGAGGTTCTTTGGGTTCCATTTTTTGCTCTTATGCTCGCAGCAGTTGTCGTAGGATTAAGCCAAAGCTATAAAGCGATTTCTACAAAAAGTATTCAACCTAAAGCGTCTCATATTTCATTAATGAAAGGTTTGCAGCGCATTTTCAGCAAACAATCAGTAGTAGAGACATTAAAATCAACGATTAAGTTAATTTTCTTGGGGTTGCTGTTCTATTTTATCTTTGAAGATCACGTGACAAGGTTAACTGTTTGGCTTTGGGCTAGCCCCTTTGAGTACCTTGTTACACTTAATCAACTAATCATAAAGTATTTAAGCGTTATTTTAATTGCCTATGCGTTTGTAAGTGGGTTTGACTTTTGGTATCAGCGTCATGTTTTTAAGGAAAACCTTAAAATGACTGTACAAGAACAGCGTGACGAGCATAAAGAACAAGAAGGAGACCCTAAAGTTCGCTCGATAATTCGTGAAATGCAACGTGAGCGCTCACGCACAAGAATGCTTGGAAATATTCCTCAAGCTACTGTAGTCGTTACAAACCCAACCCACTTTTCTGTCGCATTACGGTGGGAAGAAGATAGCATGGATGCTCCTGTCGTAATCGCCAAAGGAGCTGATGTTCTTGCCTTTAAAATTCGAGAACTTGCAAAAGAACATAAGGTTCCAATTATTGAAAATGCTCCTGTTGCACGCTCCCTATACGATAGCGTTAACTTAGATCAACAAATCCCACCAGAATATTACAAGGTTGTTGCAGAGGTTATTCGTACAGCGATGCGCATCCGTAGTCATCAGTTTTAATGATCATTGCTTGCTTTAGGTATGCTAAATATTCACGCGTGAGATTAGAAACATGATTTTCAATATATCTTTCAAATATTTCTTTGGGGCTGTCCTAGATAACTAGTTTAGAATACCTTTAACCCATTGCTTCAACTGGGCTAATTGAGCTTTTGGATTTGGATTGTTAAATCTCCATTCGCATTCTTTTAGGAATAGAGGAAAACTCTCCTTTGGTACACCATTAAATTTCCTTAAATGTCTTTTTGCCTGATTCCAAAAATTCTCAATCCCGTTGATGTGATTATGTTTGTCCGCAAAAAGCTTTGAATGGTTGATGCGACAATGCTTAAACTCAGATACATCTAAAGCATTATATCCCCGCCAACAGT
>CALPGA020000023.1 GCA_943322985.2 Candidatus Finniella inopinata | reverse complement strand
CCATACGCCTTTGCGTCCTGGTAAATGGGGCTCAAGCAAAAACCATACTTTGTCTGAGATATCGTGTCTTCTGTGCGCTTTCATCTTTTCTCTCCTATCTTTTTAGCAGAGCATATCACTCTTTCTTATCTCGTGACTACACTATCTAACAAAAACCAATAGTGGTAGCCGTAGT
This sequence comes from Candidatus Finniella inopinata, assembly GCA_943322985.2. Lineage (GTDB taxonomy): Bacteria > Pseudomonadota > Alphaproteobacteria > Paracaedibacterales > CAITNM01 > CAITNM01. The sequence continues at coordinate 16,518 of CALPGA020000023.1, read as the reverse complement.
CATGGAGATAATGATAGTGATGACTCAGAAACAGAAGCTGCAGTAACTCAAAAAAGTGATAAACATACTGCTCTCCTACTTTATTTGCTTCATATAAGAACTCATCTCGAAGGTATTTTTAATTCATTAAATACCGAACAGCCTAATTTTGATGAAGTGACGGTTGCACTAAGTCAGTATCAATGTGTGCTTGTCGCCAAAATTCCCAGCATGTTACAAGAACTGCAGCGTCTTAAAGAACTGCAGGACGCATCAGCACAATCCAATGGAGATAACGAAACAAAAGATAACGTCTAACTTCTAACTCTTAGTCCACTTTACAGCCATAAGCAGCGGGGCGTACAAATCTTCTTCCATGGTGATAGTGACGCTTTTCTCTTCTTCAGTGGTTGGTGCAAGCGATGTGAACTTTATTTTAGGAGCATTACGTATAATTGCTAGGGGGGTTTGTTCATCCCCCTCCCCCATCATGAAAACTGCAGACGTTGCCAGCGCATCAAGAATATTAATTTGGGTCACATGCAGCAGGTTTCCATAAATATCTGGCTTATTAACATAAGAATGCAGTGGTTCGAACCCACACCAACCAAGGGTAATTCCTGTAACACCCCGACGCATTGGGGTTGTATGACTATCGGTAATAATAACCCCTAAGTTTTCTATGGAAAATTTAGCAGTCAAATGTTGCCAAATAGTGTGAGCAACAGCCTGCACGTTTTGGGGGTATAAAATATACACACCATTACTGTTTGATTCATCAACACCGGCAGATGGAATAAGGATGTTGTCTTTAATAGTAAGGTACAGATCATACGGATTATGGTCTGTATGCAAAATACGATCAGCTTCACGAGCTATGAGATCACGTTTAGAAACAGATGATTTTTCAACTACCAGTCCCTGGCAAAGACTAACAATTTTTGAAGTAATGGCCAAAATATCGCCATTATTAAGGTTAGTCACGCATTGGTTGAGAACACTTTCCAAGGATTCATTTGTAGATACCTTATGAGTTTTGATTGCATTAATTTGCATGTCGAAGTGCTGCCAATACCGTATTACTCAAAAGTTTAGTAATAGTCATGGGTCCCACCCCAAAAGGAACAGGGGTCAACCATCCTGCCACAGCTGCAACTGATTCATGCACATCACCCAATAGCTTATTCTCATATCTTGTCATGCCCACATCAATTACTACAGCGCCTGGTTTTATGTAATCAGCTGTAATGAAATTAGGTTGACCAATTGCGGCAACAACAATGTCTGCTTCACGAGCTATCTCTTTTGCATTAGTGGAAAAGGAATGGACTATTGTAACTGTGGCGTTAGCCGCCTCAAGCAAAAGCGCCATGGGTCTCCCCACTAAAATAGAACGTCCAAATACCACAGCTTTTTTACCCGCTGGGGCAATTACTTGCGTAATCAAATCCATGCACCCAAGCGGTGTGCAAGGAATAAAAGCGGGACGCTTACTCATGAGTAGACCGAGATTATGAGGCGTTAAGCCATCAACATCTTTTTCTGGATTTAAAATATCCAACAATGCATTAGCATTTAAGCCATTCGGCAAAGGTAACTGAATAAGAATACCATCAACTGATGAATCAGCATTCAGGTCTTCTATTATTTTTTGAAGTTCTGCTTGAGGTGTGTTTGCTCCCAGCTTCAATACTCTAGATTCGATACCAACACTTTTACAGGCTTTTTGTTTGGCCCCAACATAAACAAGACTTGAAGGATGCTCTCCAACCAAAACAACTGTAAGACACGGAGCCCACCCTCTGTTTAATTTTATTTCTTTAGCAGATTGAGCTATAAGAACTTGCTGGGCATCTGCCTGGGTTGTTCCGCAAAGAATTTTAGTTGTTTGATGTGTATTGAACTTAGTCACCTATATTTTATGCTGCTGTTTTTTTAGATCTTGCCAATTTGAAGCTTGATGTTTTTGTGCTAACAAGCTGTTGATGTGTACTCACATCAATTTGTTTTAATGCATTGATCACTTTTGTAAAGTACATGTTTTGATACCTAGCAACTGGAGAATGATAGAATTTCACAGCCTTTTCCCAAGAACCATGAATTTGTTTCAGAGAAGCCAGGTATTTAGCTGCATATGGTACATTGTTATTAGGATCAAGAAATTCTTCAGCAGTTTTAAAGCGCTTTTGGTGATAAGCATAATTAATTTGCAAAATACCGATGTTAATATCAATAATTCCTTGATTTCTCAACTCTCTTATATACTGCTTAGCTGCGTCATGATTGGTAAACATGCGAGCCTTTCCATTACAGTTTACTGCAAATGGAGTGTGTTCTGATTCAACGGCTCCGATAGCTGTCAACAACCCTGCTGGAATTCCGTGCACTTGTTCAAGCTGTTTAATAAGATTTTTGCAGTCTTTTTTTGAAAAATTCAACCGCTTTGGGGTTTTGTTTTTTAAAGCGGGAGCAACCATTGCATTTGCTGGTTGTAAATTACTTAGCGTTACAAGTAAGGGAAGAAAAAAACGACCTAATTTATTCTGCATACTGACAGACCTCCTGAACTTCTGGAACATAATATTTTAGCATATTTTCAATGCCTGATTTTAATGTCTCGGTTGAACTAGGGCAGCCACTGCATGCCCCGCGAAGCTTTAAATAAACAATCCCATCTTTAAATGATTCAAAAGTGATGTCGCCACCATCCATAGCTACTGATGGACGTACGCGGGTGTCAATAATCTCTCGAATTTGCTTAATAAGTGGGTCTGATTCATCCACAGCCTCTTCGGTATTTCCTGTGTAGATTGGAAGTCCATTAATGAAATGTTCCATTAAAAGCCCAAGAATGACTGGCTTTAAAACATACCAATCAAACGATTCTTGCTTGGTGATGGAAACGTAATCAGCACTAAAAAAAACGCCTTCAATGCCTTCAACCAACAACAACCTTTTAGCAAGCGGCGATGCCGATGCGTCTTGGTTCCTTTTGAATTCAAGGGATTTTACGCCCAAATCCTCAGTCAATACCGGATTTTCCGGTATAAATTTTAAAGTCTGTGGATTTGGAGTTTCTTCAGTTTGAATAAACATCAACCTCTTCCAAATATTGACCTTAACTTATTCACTACACGTGAAGTTAAAGAATCACTACCATTCTCTTGTAGCGCACTTCTACTGTCTTTGGCAAGAGTATTGTCTGAAATGCCCTCTTTTACTGGCTTTGCATCATCCTCATCGGCATCTTGAAGTTCATGGATTTCTTCATTTTCATGATTCTCTTCTGCTTCATGAACGGGAGTTGTGTCGGTAGCATGCACGCGCTCTGTTTTTTCTGGAAGCGGAGGAACCACTTCTTTTGGTTGCTCAATTTTTTTTGCTTCTTCTTTTTTTTCCTCTGGTTTAGCTTCTTCCTTGACTGCTTCTACAGGCTTTGCAGGCGCTTCTTCTTCAATGCGCAATGGCAAATAAGCTGGTTTACCATCTCGAGAAATTAATAACAAAATATTTTTGCGCTTTTCTTTTTTAGCTTGCTTCACAATTGACTCAAAATCAGAAGGTGATTCTAGAGCTTTGTGGTTTGCTTCTTCAATAATATCACCTTTCATTAGCAACCCTTGATCACCAGCGATGCTGTTATGGTCCACACGAAGAATTAATACTCCCTTAGTTTCCTTATTGAGTTCTTTCAAGTGCTCTTTAAGGTCAGCAGGGATCTTACTGATTTCAAGACCAGCTATATTGACAGTCGCAGAGCTGCCATCTGCGGCTAATTTTATTTTGTGATCATCTTTTTTAACATCTGGCATTTCCTCAACTTTAATTTTAAATTCAGTTGTTTTTCCTTTACGCCAAATTTTCAATGTGATGGACTTACCAATCTCTGTTTCTCCTACCATTCTTGAGAGAATATAAGATTCAGTAACTTTTTTGCCTTCAAATTCAAGGATAATATCCCCTCGTTCAAGCTTGCCTTCTGAAGGGCCACCTTCAATGACACTACCAACAATAACGCCTCGGTCTTTTAATCCTTGGCTTTCTGCTGCATCCTCATCCAGAGCTTGAATACGAATACCCAAATGACCCCGGCGTGTTTTACCGTACTTAACAAGCTGATCAACTGTTTGACGAGCAACATTGGCAGGAATAGCAAAACCAATACCAATGTTTCCGCCTGTGTTGGTAATAATGGCGTTGTTAATACCAATAACTTTGCCATTTACGTCAAATAGTGCTCCACCCGAACTGCCTACGTTGATTTGAGCGCTATGTTGAATAAATTCAAAGTCTTGTTGCATACCTGAGGGAACATAACGTCCCTTATGGGAAACAACACCAATTGTAACAGTTCCACCAAAGTTAAATGGATTTCCAATAGCAATAACCCAATCACCAGTTTTAACTTTATCAGATTCTGCCCAGTCAACGGTTGGAAGATTGCGTTTGTCAGCTGGAAGAGATGACAAATCAAGCTTTATAACAGCGACATCATTTCTTTCATCAGAAGCAAGCAATGTTCCTGGTATTTCAGTTTTATCTTCCAGCACAACAGTTAGGGTTTTAGCTTCAGAAACGACGTGATGGTTCGTAACTACATATGCAATTTTACCATCACAAAAAGTAATAAAGCCAGCGCCTACAGCTTGCATTTTACGTGGACGATCCATTTGCCCCATGAATTCACGGAACAACTCTTCCAAAGGATTACCTGCCCCCATACGACCTTGAGGTGGCAGACCTGGCATTGCCATTACTCCACCTTCATTTGGACGCTGCTCTACAACTTGAGTTGCCTGAACGCTAACAACAGCAGGTAAAAGTTTATCAACTACACTTGAAAAACCTTTACTAACATCAAAAGTAGAAGCTGATGCTTCTACTTTTTCTACTAACAGTGATGAACAAAGTAAAAATAGTGGTATGGCTAAAAATCGCATAGTTCCCCTGGGCTCTGAAAATTTAGTTTTCATTTTAGTAAAATTTCTCATTTCTTTGGCAAGCAGTTCGTTAAGTGTTTAGTATATTCATTATTTGTAGAAAGTAAAAACGTAGATCCTGGCTTAATACTTTGACGATACGATTCAAGAGTACGATAAAATTCATAGAACTCTGGATCAGCACCAAATGCGCTAGCCGCAATTTCTATTGCTTGCGCATCACCACCACCGCGGATTTCTTCTGATTTTTTATTTGCTTCAGCTAAGATAATAGTTTTGTCTTTGTCAGCTTTGGCTCGAATTCCAATAGCTGCTTCTTCTCCCTTTGCGCGACTTTCTTTAGCGAATCGCACAAGCTCTGAGTTCATTCTAGCAAATACCGCATTTCTGTTTTCTGTAGGTAATTCAGCACGAATAATACGAACATCGATAATTTTGATCCCTAAAGGTTCAGCAATAGCACGCACTTCTTCTAAAATTTGATGCATGTTATCAGAACGCTCTTTACGAAGCATTGTTCCAAGCTCAACCTTACCAAGCACGTTACGCACAGAGCTACTAATAATTGCTTCTAAACGCAAATGCAAACCAGATTCCGATGCAGGCGTTACTGACTGAAAAAATTTCAAAGGGTCTGAAATTCTATAGCGCGTGTATGTGTTTACCCATAAACGCTTTTTATCTTGGGTTAGTAATTCAATTGGAGGCAAGTCATGGTCTAGAATACGTGTTTCATAAAACAGCACATCCTCAATAAATGGAAGCTTGATCTTAAGACCTGGCTCGGTATGAATACGACGATACTCGCCAAAACGCAAAACAATTGCTTGGGTTGTTTGATTGACAATAAATAATGAATTAGCCAACACAACAAAAACAAAAATCGGTGAATATCGAAGCCAAACAGGGATATTTTTTAACATTTACGCACCCTCCTTCTTATTCAACAAAGGAATTGGTGTTAACTGATTATAATTTTGCAACGATTTTGACAAATCATGATCTACCACGGTTACATTTGATTCTTTCATTAATTGATCCATAAGTTCTCGATGCATACGAATGCGGGTAATTGTTGGGTTTTTCTTATTTGATTTCAAAACCTGAGTAAATCTTGAAGTTTCACCTTCCGCACGCGCCACAACTTCCGCTGCATAAGCTTCTGCACCACGTAAAATACTTTCAGATTGACCGCGAGCTTTTGGCAAAATATCGTTACTATAGCTCTGCGCTTCGTTGCTTAAACGGTCAGCGTCAATACGCGAAGCTTGCATATCGTTGTACGCATCAACAACCTGTGCTGGCGGTGACACTTTTTGTAAGCGGAAGCTAGTGATCTGAACACCTGTATTGTAATTATCAAGAATTTTTTGCAGAAGGTCCTGAATCTGGTTTCCAATAAGATCACGATCATCTGTTAATGCTTTTACAGCCGTTGTTTGACCAATAATTTCACGTAAAGCACTTTCAGCAGCGGCTTTAATTGTTGCTTCTGGGTTGCGCACCATGAATAAATAATTGGTAATATCGCTAATTTTCCACATGATTGTATAGTTTGTAAGCACCATGTTTTCATCGCCTGTTAAAATAAGGCTTTGATCGGCATCACCATCGTGAGCATTGCTATCAATTTGATTCACTACAGCTACTTTTTTAACAATTTCATGTTCAATTGGAGACGGCAAACGATAACGCAAGCCAGGCTGTGCAGTTCTCACCATTTTACCGAATCGTAAAACAACGGCAATAGCGCCCTCTTCGACTTTATAAAAGCCAGATGCACCCCATACCAAAAGAATCAACCCAAAAATTCCTGCAAACACTGTCCATTGACTCTGAGGTGGTAATCCACCACCCCCTCCTCCGCCGCCAGTTCGCGTTTCCTTGAATCGTCGTTGAAACTCATGAATAACTTTTGAAAATTCAGGGGGTTGATTTCCAGAGGGCCCACGACCAAAAGGTCCTGAGTCTTCAGTTTTTTTTGGTTTTTTACTTGAGTTAGCGTTATCGCCTTTTACATCCCAAGGATTATCGTTGTTGTCGTCTGCTGGGCTCATTGTTGCCACAGATCCTTATAGTGTGCTCATGCAATTCATGATAGGGAAGGATTAGCAAAAAGCAAAGAGGGTTTGCGCTTTTATTTTTACACCTAAAAAGCAAAGATGGGCTATACTCAGGCCAAAATATATATAATGAAATTATGCGCATTCTTTTTTTAGGTGATGTTTTTGGTCGCAGTGGCCGTGATGCTGTCGCCAAACACTTACCCACGCTAAAACAGAAATACAAACCTGATTTTACGATTCTAAATGGGGAAAATGCCGCCCATGGTTTTGGTCTGCTACCTGATATGGCTAAGGATTTTCTATCAATGGGAATTGATATTATTACCGGTGGTAACCATAGCTTTGATAAGAATGAAATTATTTCATTAATGAGCCAAACCGATAAAATTTTACGTCCCATAAATTACCCTAAAGCTGTTCCTGGAAAAGGGGTTGGCCTGTACACAAGCAATGGCAAAACACTGTTGGTAATAAATGCCATGGGAAGGCTGTTCATGGAACCGTTTTTAGATTGTCCATTTATGGCTGTGGAAGATGTTTTGAAGCGCTATCCGCTGGGTGGGTCAATATCTGCTATTTTTGTGGATATGCACGGGGAAGCAACATCTGAAAAAATGGCGTTGGCTAAATATTTTGATGGGAAAATTACTGCTGTAGTTGGTACACATACCCATATACCAACTGCAGATGCGCACATTATGAAGGGTGGCACAGCCTATTTAAGTGACGCTGGCATGTGCGGTGATTACGATTCTGTAATTGGCCTAAAGCCCGAAACGGCATTAGCTAGTTTCTTCAAAAAGATTCCTAAGCCAAAACAAAAAGAGCCAGCATCTGGCGAGGGAACCGTGTGTGGTGTATTCATTGAAAGTGGACCAAATGGTCATGCGATTGCAATTGAGCCAATTCGGGTTGGGCCGGTGCTGATGAATGAATGTAGAGACTAAAAGTGTACAAATAGTTCTTTGCTATGCTGTTTAAGCCATTTTTGTAAGTTTTTATAATCAGGGCATAGGTGTTCAACGTGTCCCCAGAATTTTTTGCTATGGTTCATCTCCTTTAAATGGGAAACTTCATGGGCGCATAAATAAGCCAGAACTGGTTCCGGCGCCAAGACCACACGCCAGCAATAATTTAAGTTTCTAAAGGATGAACAACTACCAAAGCGGGTTTTCATGTCTTTAATAACAATTTGGTTGATTTTAACGCCCAGCACTGCTGCGTATTCATGGCTGTAGTGGGAGAATTTACCAAAGGCCAAATCTTTAAGATATTTATTTAATGTCTGTCCAAATTTTGACTGAATTCCATGCACTTCTAGCACAGCATCTTTCAGCACTACCATTGCTTTGGGGCTTTGAATAAAATCTACGCGAACCACTTTTCCCAAAATTGAAATGCTGTCACCTGGGGCAATTGCAGGTGAAGCTTTGGGTTGATGCGCTTCTATTTTGGCAAACCAGGCATGTGCACTATCTATAAAATTGGTAATTTTTGAAAATGAAAGCAAACTTGGCGCAGACACAACAAAAGCCTTTTGCTTTTTGGAAAAGCGCAAGGTTAGCTTTTTCAGAAAAAGCTTTCGTTGAATAAGAACGGTTTTTCCGCACGCAGTGGTATATGTTTGTGGTTGCAACAAATTGGTCTGGATTTATTAGATTTTGTATAATAGCCAATTCTGTATAACAATAAAAGAAATAAAAGTTTACATTTGGGTTTTTTATCACTATATTGACCGTGTGTTATTTTTTATTTACGAAACTTTTTATGAGAATTTTATTTTATATAGTATTTGCCTGTGTGTTTCAAACTGCAATGGCTGCAGAAGCTTTTAACGAAGACGAATTAGCTGCCTTAGAAAAAATTAAAGCAACTGTAGAAGGGCGCCTGCGTTACAATCAAGTTTTACTAGACATTCTTAATGAAGATGACGTTGAAGATAATATAAGAGTTGAAAATTTTTACCTTGCATCAGGGTTCAAAGGTATAGAAAAACTAAGAACCGCTCAAATGCTTAAGGAGTGGATTGAACCTGATTTTGATTTATTACAAATTACACACAAGATTCTGGAAGAGTGTTTGACTTCTCAAGAAAATAGCCTTGAGTGTTTGGCGTTTCTTCAAATGAATTTGGATATATCATACAAAAAAAAACTTGCTGATGGTACCGACCACCTTTATAACGTTAGCTTTTATGAACTTTTTTTTTACGAAATTATGTGCAATTACGCGCAAGCATTCAGTTTTCTACCCTTTTATAAAGATATAAGTGAAATGATTACATTTGAACAATGTATAGAAAATCATGCATGTATAACAAGTTTCACAGCAGGGACTACAGATTTTTCCCCCATATCTGATAAAGCTCGTGATATTTTGCATCGAAAAAATAATAGAGAACTACCACAAACCCATAAAATTACGATAGATAAGTGCTTCCAATGCATTGAAACATGGCTTCATGCAATCAAGATGATTGAGGATAAGAAAATACTTTCATATGACATAACATATTATGAAACACAAAAACAGTTTTTTGAAATAGGCAAGACTATAGCACAGATGAACTGGCACTTTCGTCATCTAGCACCAAAACTGGATGAAGTAATCGGATTTTTAGCTGCGGAAGCTGAAAAAGAATTATTAGATAAAGAAGAAAAAACACCTAATAAAAAACAGCATAAAAAACAGCATAAAAAACAAAAAAATATGCGCGAGGTAACCACTTCACTTGTGGTTCCTGAACCTGAAGCAAAAAAGGAGACCTCTGATTCTGCAGAACCATTAGTTTCTGTCCGCGAGTGGAAAGCGGTGCATTTACCACCTTCTGATCGGGCGTTAAACAGCTCCACTAGCACTAGTGCAGCAACAACTTCTTTCACGGCTAAGACACATGATAAGGTAGCGGCCTCTGTTGTATCTAGACTAGCAACAAGCTCTTCATGTGGTCCAGCGACAAGAACTTCTTCTTGGAGCGATGCAGTATCTAGTTTAAAGCGGCCTAAGATACTGGATTTCATGCATGCGCTTAACATATTGAAAAGCGATTTTGGAGCAACTATTGAAGAAGGTGCAATATATACAATCAGCCTGAGGGGACCGAATGGCTTGACCAATATATATTGTCATAATTCCCACGGGTCCCAAGATGACAAACGTTGGCCTGCATGGCGCATTAACATGAAAGATGGTTTAAGAGCTGCAGGCTTTGAATGGTAAATTTTAAAAAATCTGACAGACCTAGGAAGCTTTAGGTTCTGCTAATGATGTTGTACCGTGGTTTAGGGCTTTCTGATAAAGCTCATCAACATTTGAGCAATACATATAAATGCTACTGAAAGAAATTATTTATTTGATGACCAAACAGATTAACAGTTTTTTAATAAAAAAAATGCATAATTAAAATATAAACTCTAACAGAACATATACAATGTATATATTTCAATTGATTGCCTTCTTATTCGTGGTTGGATGCTCAGCGGATACAACAGTTAATAACAAAACTTTTGATGAGCTGATTCAACAATCCACAATTATAGTGCCTGTTAGCAATCCTGAACTTGAGAAAAAGCATGAAGCATCAACACTGCTAATTTCTTGTGTTGATTTTCGTTTGCGTGACGAAACAGATAAATTAATGGAATCATGCTTGTCACTTTTAGATGATTACGATGAGATTGCTCTGCCTGGTGCATCGCTAGCACTTGTGCAAACTAAGTATCCACACTGGAGCAAAACCGTTAAAGATTTAATTGGTCTTATAGAAAAATTGCATAATATTAAACGCGTGATTTTCTTAGATCACCGAGGTTGTGGCGCTTATAAGCTTTTACAAGGCAAAGAACATGCGGCCACAAGGGAAAAAGAAACTCATTCCCACAAAGTTGTTTTTGATAAAGCAAGAGAGATTTTGAAAAAAGAATTTCCAAAATTAAAAGTTTATACTCTTCTAATGGGGTTAGATGGGGTTGTTGAAAACATTCAATAGATACTTGAAAATTATCCCCGTCACTAAGTCGGGGATAATTACTACAACATCAACAGACTTAGTGGGTTTTCAATGTAACCTTTTAAGGCTTTCAAAAATGCAGCGCCAACTGCGCCATCTAAGGCACGGTGGTCAAGCGATAGAGTCAATGTAACCATGTTAGCAGCAACAATGTTTCCGTTGCGCACAACGGCACGCTGTTCACCTGCACCTACCGCTAAAATACAAGCTTGGGGTGGGTTAATGATTGCATCGAAATGTTTAATGCCATACATGCCAAGGTTTGAAATGGTAAAGCTACCGCCTTGGTAAGCTTCTGGTGGCAACTTCCCTGCCCTAGCTTTTTCAGCCAGGTCTTTCACTTCAAGACTAATTTCGTTCAAAGACTTTAGGTTTGCAGCTTTTACGATTGGTGTAACAAGTCCTCCGTCAATGGCGACGGCTACACAAACATCTGCTTGGGTATAGCAGCGAACATAATCACCATGGAAAGTTACGTTTGCATCAGGCGCGTCCATGAGGGCAAGTGCTGTTGCTTTAACCACAAAGTCGTTGACTGATAGTTTGACTTTAGCGTTCGGCATTGCGTTTAGCTTTGTTCTAAAGCTAAGTAATTCATCTAATTCACAATCAATAGTCAGGTAGAAGTGTGGAATGGTTTGTTTAGCATCAGTTAGGCGCTTGCCAATGGTTTTGCGCATACCGTTAAGCTTAATGTCTTCAAATCCGCTATCAGAATAAGTTATAGGCGCTGAATTTCCCCTGGTGTTTTCCACATCACTTTTGACAATACGACCATGTGGGCCAGAACCTTGAATTTGGTTCAGATTAATACCTTTTTGCGTAGCAATTCTTTTAGCCAATGGACTTGCGAACACACGGTCACCTTGAGTTGAAACTAGAGCTGGGGCAGCGATATTCACTTTTACTTCAATTGGAGCATTTTCAGGTTTTGCCATAGGTTGAGGCTGCACAGCAGCGACGGGAACATTAATGGCAGATGCGTCTTCGCCGTCTTCCAATATGAGGGCAATAAGGGAATTCACCTTAACGGCATCAGTACCTGCTGGAATAACGATTTTTCCAAGAGTGCCTTCATCAACCGCTTCAACTTCCATAGTTGCTTTATCAGTTTCGATTTCGGCAATCACTTCGCCAGCTTTGATTTTGTCCCCTTCATTTTTCAACCATTTAACAAGGTTACCTTCGGTCATGGTTGGGCTGAGGGCGGGCATCAAAACTTGGATTGGCATATTAGTCCTTATAACAAACGGTTTTTACAGCTTGGATAATTTTTTCAACATTAGGCAAAGCTAATTTTTCTAAATTCGCAGCATAGGGTAATGGCACATCTTCTGCACATACACGAATTGGAGGAGCATCTAGATAATCAAAAGCTTGATCACAGACTAGAGCAGAAATTTCTGCACCAATTCCTGCGAATGGCCAACCTTCTTCGATGTTTACTAAACGGTTAGTTTTGCGAACTGATTCCAACACGGTTTCAGTATCTAGGGGGCGAATGGTACGCAAGTCTATAACTTCAGCTTCAATACCTATTTGGGCTAATGCATCAGCTGCTTCTAGTGCGTGACGAACGCAAATGGAAAATGCAGTAATGGTCACATCTGACCCTTCACGCACAACGGCTGCTTTGCCAATTGGAACAATATGATCTTCATCATCCGGCACATCAAAACTTGAACCATATATAAGTTCATTTTCTAAGAAAATAACTGGGTTTGGATCACGAATAGCTGATTTTAAAAGTCCTTTAGCATCAGCAGCACTGTAAGGTGCCACAACTTTTAGACCTGGAATATGTGCATACCAGCTGGCAAAACATTGGGAATGCTGTGCACCCACACGTGATGCCGCACCATTTGGCCCACGGAAAACAATAGGACAACCCATTTGCCCGCCAGACATATACAAAGTTTTCGCGGCTGAGTTAATAATATGGTCAATTGCTTGCATGGAAAAGTTAAAGGTCATGAATTCAACGACTGGTTTTAACCCCAAGAATGCTGCACCAACGCCCATACCTGCAAAACCATGTTCAGTAATTGGTGTATCGATCACGCGGTTTTCACCAAATTCTTGTAAAAGACCTTGGGTAACCTTGTAAGCCCCTTGGTACTCTGCAACTTCTTCACCCATAACAAAAACGTCACCATCACGGCGCATTTCTTCAGCCATTGCATCACGTAACGCTTCACGTACTGTTAATGTTGCCATTTATGCCTCCACCAAAATATCTGTATATAGTTCTGATTCATCAGGCTCCGGTGAAGTTTGAGCAAATTCAATAACATCTTTCATAATGTCTTTTACACGTTTTTCAATTGATTCAAAATCGCTTTCGGTGATTTTACCTGAGGCAAGGCCTAGGTTACGAATGGCATCGATAGCATCGTGCGATGTTTTGACTTCTTCAACTTCTTCCTTTGTACGGTACTTAGCCGGGTCAGACATAGAATGTCCACGATAACGGTAGGTTTTAAAATGCAATATTGCAGGTCCTTCACCTGACCGTGCACGCTCTAGCGCCCAATCAGCAGCTTCACGAACCTGAATTAAGTTCATTCCGTTAACAACACGCCCAGGTATACCCCAGGGTTCGCCACGATTTTCAAAATTAGCGTTAGATGTTCCACGTGCCGTTGAAGTACCCATAGCGTATTCATTGTTTTCAATTACAAAAACCACTGGAAGCTTCCAAAGCGCCGCCATGTTAAGTGTTTCGTATACTTGACCTTGGTTTGCAGCACCATCACCTAAATAGGCAACACACACGCCTTTATCCCCTTTGTATTTATGAGCAAAAGCTAGCCCAGCACCAATTGGAACCTGAGCTCCAACAATTCCGTGCCCGCCGTAGAACCCTTTTTCACGGCTAAACATATGCATTGAACCGCCCTTACCTTTTGAATACCCACCGGAACGACCAGTTAACTCGGCCATAACGCCGCGTGGGTCCATATCGCATGCCAACATATGGCCATGGTCACGGTATGAGGTAATAACAGTATCTTGAGGCTGCATGGCCGATTGAATACCAACCACAACAGCTTCCTGTCCAATATATAAGTGACAAAAACCACCAATAAGACCCATGCCATAAAGCTGCGCCGCTCGTTCTTCAAAACGACGAATTAGCACCATTTGCTCATATGCTTTTAGAAAAGCATTGCGGTCATATGCTCCGAAGGGAGTTGTTTTATCTTCAAAAGAACTAGCTCGTGCCACGCTGGACATGCCTACCAAAAAGTTAAATCTATCGGACTAGTATTACAAAATTTGGGCACTTTTTGCAAGGTTTTCGTGATAAAACGAGCATGGAAAAGCGTTTCACGAGGATTGCAAAGATAGAGGAAGCATAAGAATTATAATCTCTTTAGCAAAAATTTGAAAAACTATGTGAATCAAAAAGTAAATTGCTGCTGGCCAAAAATTCACCCCTTTATAAAAAATTCCATTAAGGACTTTTTTATTTGCAAATCTAAGGTATATGTAATCACTGTAAAGCAGGTACAAAATTGTTGGAATTATAAAAAATAAGAAATAGCCAATACCCCAATACGTATTAAAGAAGTTGAAATCATCAAAAAAATAGGTAGAAAACCACAATAAAGCAATTGGTAATAAGCTTGGAATAACTGCAAGTGTAATACCATATAAGAACATTTTTCTGTAAAAAAGCCAAAGGCTCCAACCTAATAAAGCACTCCAATTCCAGCTTATTTTTTTGCCCGTTGCTTGATATTTATCAAAATAATCTAAATAGTGTTGCGTTGGTTTTAACGCTTTATCTGCAGTATCCCCTTCTTGTTTAATAAAGTTAAAAAATTGCTCACGCGTTGTAGTTATGTTGTTTTTCATTATATTTGCTTTTTTGAATTTTATTTCAAAGTATTACAAAATTTGGGCACTTTTTGCAAGGTTTTTGAGTCCAAGCCATCTTTAAGCTTGCTTCTGTCTCGCTAAAATTTTTGCTCTTTCGTTTATTGATGGTCTAGTAAGTTTCTTTCGCGAAGAGTTTCTTGAAGGCCATTGAATTTTTGTTAATGTCCAATTGTGCAATGTCATAACATCAGAAAATTAAGCTATTCAAATAGAAAACTATTTACTGCAGCGCATGCTACAAAGACAGCTCCGTAATGCTTAAATGGAAAATCAAGTGAGGGATTAACAATCGCATCACCAAAAAAACAGATGCTACTTAAACCATAAAAATATGCTTGAGTTTGTTGATGAAAAATAAATCTTTCCAGTGCGATTTTTGCTTCAGGATGCTGAAGAGTTTTACATGTTTGAAAGTTATCAAAGCTTGATGCGCAATAAATCAGTGAAGAATAGCCCAGGTAAAGAGCAACCAAAGGAAAGGCATCTTTTTGGTCATAATAAAGAAGCAAACCAAGACAGGTAGTAGTTATACCAGCATGAGCTTGACCAATTAGTATGGGTATACCTATTACCTGCTTAATATCAGCAGCAGATGCGTCTGAGCTAATTCTGTAGTTTCCTGGACCCATTTCGATATCCCAATCGAAATATAACTCTGATGCACCTACTGAAAATGCTGAAAAAAATAGAAAAACAAAACACTGGAGAAAAGGTTTTAAGAGCATGAAAGAGATTCTGAGAAATTTTTTCTATTTACCAACAGAGAACAAAATCATAAAAATTTCAATGCCTGTTACTTGAAAAATCAATTAGCGCATCAAAAAAAAAAAAACACTATTCCCAACAGCAGCTGCTAAGGCCACACCACCGAGTGTATAACCAACTTCGGGCATTTCAGTAAAATCTCCAGCTAAAAAACAAGTTCCTGCTACCAAATTTATGCACGCCTGATTGCGTTGAAAAGAGCATAACCTTTTTAGAATATTCTGTTCATCTAAATTTTGATATTCTAAACACTTCTTATTGGTGTCGAGACTGGAGGCGCCATATACAGCCGCACACCAACAAAAATACAAAGCAGAAATACCCAAAAAATCGCTTGACTGATAAAATACGCCGCCAAGAAGAAATGTATTGGCAATGGCATGGGATCTATAAAACATTACATTAGTTTTTAGTGATTTTTGGAGTTTTTCAAGTTCGCTGATATTTTCTTGGGAACGAGGTGAGTCCTCATAAACTCCTATGACTCCACCGTATGGATCACATATAATTACAGGCGTGCCTTCCTCTAGCTTCTTATAATCAACAAGCTCAACAATTTTTTTCTGTTGTTCCATATGTTTTCCAAGAGATTTTCTGATCGTAGGAGAGCCAACAGGAGAACTAACAGGCAAAGGATAAAACCCTTCATCCATGGCATTTAGCGAAAAACACATACAGACCAGAACAAAACTATGACGAAAAGTTTTTAAGAACATTCGGAAGGACCTAGATAGTGTAGTCACGAGATAAGAAAGAGTGATATGCTCTGCTAAAAAGATAGGAGAGAAAAGATGAAAGCGCACAGAAGACACGATATCTCAGACAAAGTATGGTTTTTGCTTGAGCCCCATTTACCAGGACGCAAAGGCGTATG
>CALPGA020000022.1 GCA_943322985.2 Candidatus Finniella inopinata | reverse complement strand
CAGGTACCGAGATGGTAATGCCTGGAGATAACGTGAATGTGAATGTGGAATTGATTGCACCAATAGCAATGGACGAAGGTTTACGTTTCGCAATTCGCGAAGGTGGGCGTACCGTTGGTGCTGGTGTCGTTGCTAAAATTCAAAAATAAAAACGGGATGGAATAAGGTCGAGTTTTATGGAAAACCAAAGCATAAGAATTCGTTTACAGGCGTATGATCACCGTTTATTGGATCAGTCTGTGAAGGAAATAGTGAATACGGCAAAACGTACAGGAGCAAATGTTCGCGGTCCTATACCAATGCCAACTCATATTCAAAAGTTTACAGTGAACCGTTCACCGCACATCGATAAGAAGTCGCGTGAACAGTTTGAAATTCGTACACACAAGCGTGTTATAGATATAGTTGATTGGATGCCTCAGACAGTTGATGCATTAATGAAACTTGATCTTGCATCCGGTGTGGATGTAGAAATTAAGTTATAAGGTGGCGGGTCCTATGCGTAGTGGATTAATCGGACGTAAGTTGGGTATGACCCAGTTGTTTAATGAACAAGGTGCCCAAGTGGCAGTAACTGTAGTCCAGGTAAAGCCTTGTGTGGTAGTTTCTCAAAAAACTGCTGAAAAAGATGGATACAATGCAGTGCAGTTGGGCACAGACCCAATCACAGCAAATAAGCTTTCTAAGCCTATGCGTGTGTTTTACGAAAAGAAACAAGCAGAGCCAATGCGTTATCTGCGTGAATTCAGAGTGGATGCAGCAAATATGCTTGATGCTGGTGTAAAGTTAGAAGCTAGCCATTTTTTAAAGGGTCAGCTTGTAGATGTTGCTGGTATTACTGTTGGTAAAGGCTTTGCTGGTGGAATGAAGCGTCATGGGTTTGGTGGTATGCCAGCTTCTCATGGTGTGTCAGTTACTCACCGTGCGCATGGTTCGACAGGTAACCGTCAAGACCCAGGAAAAGTGTTTAAGAATAAGAAAATGGCTGGACACATGGGTGTGGATCGTGTTACAACCTTAAATCTGGTTGTTGAAGATATTGATGCTGATCGCGGTCTTGTATTTATCCGTGGAAGTGTTCCTGGTTCTAAAAATGGTATCGTATATATTCGCGATGCAATTAAAGTTGCAAGATAGGTTATTGTCATGAAATTAAAAGTTGTCAATCAAAATGCAAAAGCAGTTGGTGATATCGAATTAGATGATTTGGTCTATGGATTAACTCCACGCGAAGATATTTTGGCTCGAGTGGTTACATGGCAATTAGCTAAGCGTCGCTCTGGAAACCATAAAACGAAAGTTAGAAGCGAAGTAAGTGGTTCCACTAGGAAAATTTACAAGCAAAAAGGTACTGGTAGTGCTCGACATGGAGCAAGACGTGGTGCGCAGTTTCGTAAGGGTGGTATTATATTTGGTCCAGTTGTTCGTTCGCATGAGTACGATCTGCCTAAAAAAGTGCGTAAACTTGGTTTGCGTATGGCTCTTTCGGCGAAAGCTCAGGCAGGTAATTTAATTATTATCGATAATCTGATGACTTCAGAGCCAAGAATTAACAAGGAAATAGCAGCTGCATTTCACTCAAGTTCAATGCTGTTTGTTGCTAACGATGCTGTGGATGTTAACTTTGCTCGTTCTATAAGCAATATAATAGGTTTAGACGTTGTGCCTCAAATCGGTGCGAATGTTTACGATATTGTGAGAAAAGAAAAAGTTATTATAACATCAGATGCAGCTAAAGCTTTAGAGGAGCGTTTGAAATGAGTAAGGAAAAGCAAATAGCATTGCACTTGTACGATGTGATTAAGCGTCCTTTGGTAACGGAGAAATCTCAAATGGGTTTGCAATCAAACCAATATACATTTGAAGTGCTTCCTGCGGCTACAAAGGCTGATATTAAGACAGCAGTAGAAACAATGTTTAATGTCAGTGTTGAATCAGTTAACACATTGAATAAATTTGGTAAGAATAAAGTTTTCAAAGGCCGTAAAGGTCAGCGACAAGATACAAAAAAAGCAATTGTTCGCCTTAAGTCTGGTGATTCAATAGCAGTTGGTTTGGGGGCGTAAAATGGCATTAAAAAAATATAAGCCTACGACACAGTCGCAACGCCAGCTAATTAACATTGATCGTTCTGAGTTATGGAAGGGTTCTCCATTAAAAGCGCTTACAGTAGGTAAATCTTCGAAGAGTGGTCATAACAACTACGGACGCATTACTTCATGGAATCGTGGTGGTGGACATAAACAAAGCTACCGTATTATTGATTTTTGTCGTGATAAGCATGACGATGTTGCAACAGTTGAGCGCGTTGAGTATGATCCAAATCGTACTGGTTTTATCGCTTTAATTAAATATAGCGATGGTGAGCAAAGATATATTTTGGCTCCGCAGCGATTAAAGACTGGCGATCAAGTTGTTTCTGGTGATAAGGTAGACGTTAAACCAGGTAATGCAATGCGACTAAAAAATATTCCAATTGGATCTGTTGTTCACAACATTGAGCTAAAAGTTGGAAAAGGTGGTCAGCTAGCAAGATCTGCTGGAAATTATGCTCAAATTATGGGCCGTGACGGTCATAATGTGATTATGAAATTATGCTCTAGTGAAGTTCGCCTTGTTAATGGTGAATGTTTTGCATCAATTGGAGCAATGTCAAACCAGGATCATTCAAACCGTTCATATGGTAAGGCTGGTCGTATGCGTTGGTTGGGTCGTAGACCTATCGTTCGTGGTGTGGCAATGAACCCAATTGATCACCCTCACGGTGGTGGTGAAGGACGCACTTCTGGTGGTCGCCATCCGGTAACGCCATGGGGTAAAAAGACAAAGGGTAAGAAGACTCGTACTAACAAGCGTACAACAAAAATGATTGTACGTCGTCGTAAAGCGTAACGGAGGAAGTTGTGCCAAGGTCAGTTTGGAAAGGCCCCTTTTTTGATGGGTATCTTTTAAAAAAAGTGGAAGTTGTTAAGACTTCTGGACGTAAAGATGTGATTAAAACATGGGCTCGTCGTTCCACCATTATCCCTCAATTTGTAGGGGTTACGTTTGGTGTTTATAATGGGCAAAAGTTTATTCCAGTATTAGTGTCTGAGAATATGGTAGGTCATAAGCTTGGTGAGTTTTCACCAACAAGAAACTACTACGGTCATGGTTCTGATAAGAAAACTAAGAAGTAGGCTAAGTTATGCAAGTAAGTGAAAAATCTGCGCAAGTAGAGTTACGAAATATAAGAGTGAGCCCTCAAAAGTTGAATTTGGTAGCTCAATCTATTCGCGGTATAAAAGTTGATAAAGCAATGAATGCTCTTCGCTTTTCTCAGAAAAGAGTTGCGCACGATGTTCTTAAGGCTCTTCGTTCAGCAGTAGCAAATGCGGAAGCAAACCACGGTCTTGATGTTGATAACCTATATGTAGATCAAGCATTTGTTGGAAAAGGTTTGTGTATGCGTCGCTTTCAAGCGCGTGGTCGCTCAAAGAATGGTATTATTAAAAAATTCTTTAGTCACTTACGTATTGTTGTGACCGAAAAAACTGTAGAAGAAGGTAATTAGTATGGGTCAAAAAGTTAACCCCATTGGGTTTCGCATTGGAATTAACAAAACCTGGGATTCTCGTTGGTTTAGTGGTAAGGATTATGCAAATTTTCTGCACCAAGATTTTGCCATTCGTGAGTACGTTGAGAAAACCTTTGCTCAGGCTGGAATTTCTCGTGTTGTTATCGAGAGACCTTCTAAAAAAGCACGTGTAACTATCCATGCTGCGCGTCCTGGTGTTCTCATCGGTAAAAAAGGTGCTGACATTGAGAAGCTAAAGAAGAAAATTGGAACTCTTGCTAATGCTGAGGCTGCTATTAATATAGTTGAAGTCCGCAAGCCAGAGTTGGATGCGAAATTAGTTGCTGAAGGAATTGCACAGCAAATTGAGCGTCGTGTTTCTTTCCGTCGTGCTATGAAGCGCGGAATGCAAACTGCAATGCGTATGGGGGCTTTGGGAATTCGTGTGAATTCATCAGGTCGTCTGTCTGGCTCCGAAATTGCTCGTATGGAGTGGTATCGTGAAGGACGTGTGCCATTGCATACACTTCGTTCTGATATAGATTATGGTACAGCTACCGCTAAGACTACTTACGGTGCTATTGGTATAAAAATTTGGATTTATAAGGGTGAGATTAAAGAACATGACCCAATGATCCATGATAAACGTGCTGCTGCAGTATAAGGAATTAAGCCATGTTGAGTCCAAAGAAAACAAAGTTTCGTAAGGCCTTTAAGGGAAAAATTCATGGTGTTGCCAAAGCTGGTTTTTCAGTAAGCTATGGTGCATTTGGTTTGAAGGCTCTAGAGCCTGCGCGTATTACTGCAAGGCAAATTGAGGCCGCTCGACGTGCAATTACACGTCACATGCGCCGTGTTGGTAAAGTCTGGATTCGTATTTTTCCAGATGTGCCAGTATCAAGAAAGCCAGCTGAAGTACGCATGGGTAGCGGTAAGGGTGGCGTAGAATTTTGGGCGTGCAGAGTCAAGCCTGGAAAGATTATGTTCGAGTTGGATGGTGTTTCTGAAGAAGTGGCTGAGGTTGCTTTTAAATTGGCTGCTGAAAAGCTTCCTATCGAAACAAAATTTGTAAAACGTTTAGTTTAAACCTATATTAATTAGCGGTGATTGCTGTGAAGTTTGTTGAATTAAAAGAAAAAAATGTGAAAGCGCTAGTGGAATCTTTAGTTTCTATTAAAAAGGAACTGTTTAACTTGCGTATGCAAAAAGCCGAAGGAAAATTGGAGAAGACATCTCGTGTGCGTGAATGCCGTAGAGATTACGCTCGTGTGAAAACCAAACTGACACAATTAAAGTCAGCGTAAGAGAGAGTTAAGTATGCCACGTCGTGTATTGCAGGGTGTAGTTGTTAGTAACAAGGCTGCAAAAACAGTCATTGTTAAGGTTGAGAGAGATGTTATGCATCCTGTTTACCGTAAATACGTGAAAAGTCACAAAAAATATGCAGCTCATGATGAGAATAATGCATTCAATATTGGTGATATTATTCGTATTGTTGAGTCAAGCCCAATTTCTAAAACAAAAACTTGGGTAGCTCAAGAAAAAGTAGCGAAGTAGGGTGACGTATGATTCAGTCAGAGAGTAGATTAGAAGTAGCAGACAACTCAGGTGCAAAGGAAGTTCTTTGCATTAAAGTGTTGGGTGGTTCTAAAAGAAGATATGCTTCGGTAGGTGACGTTATTGTTGTTACCGTAAAAGATGCAGTGCCAAGAGGCAAAGCTAAAAAAGGTGAAATTTTTAGAGCTGTTATTGTAAGAACGAAGCAAGCTGTTAAGCGTGTTGATGGTTCTACAATTTCATTTGATAAAAATGCAGCTGTTTTAATTAATAAGCAAGGTGAGCCAATCGGAAGTCGTATATTTGGTCCAGTAACACGCGAACTACGTTCTGCTGGCTATATGAAGATTATTTCTCTTGCTCCAGAGGTATTATAATGACTCAGGTACGTTTTAAAGTAAAAAAAGGTGACTTAGTTGAAGTAACAACGGGTCGTAATAAAGGTCAACGTGGTGTTGTGCAAAAAGTACTTTTGCAGGACGAGAAGCTTATGATTGATGGCGTTAATAAAGTTATTCGTAACGTAAAACCATCGGCTACTAACCCACAAGGTGGTCAAGTTGAAAAGATTCTTCCGGTTCATGTGTCTAATGTGGCAATTGTTAATCCACAGTCGGATAAAATTGAAAAAGTTGGTGTTCGTGTTAATGCAGAAGGCAAAAACGAACGCTTTTTCAAAAAAACCGGCAATGCTATTTTGAAAGTTTAATCATGAGTGCAGCTAAAAAATTATACGAAACTCAAATCAAGCAAGCTATTAAAACAGAGCTTGGTTACAAGAATGTTATGCAAGTTCCAAAGCTTGAAAAAGTAGTTATCAATATTTGCGTTTCGGAAGCAACGCAAGATAGCAAAAAAATTCAAGCAGCTTACGATGACTTGATGCAAATTGCAGGGCAAAAGCCAGTTATTACAAAAGCTAAGAATTCAATTGCGAGTTTTAAGCTTCGCGAGGGCATGAACATTGGTGTGAAGGTTACGTTACGTAAAGATCGTATGTATGAGTTTATTGATCGTTTAGTGAATATAGCTTTGCCACGTGTACGTGACTTCAGAGGATTATCAAAAAAGAGTTTTGATGGAAATGGAAACTATTCTTTAGGTCTTAAAGAGCAGCTTGTGTTCCCTGAAATTAACTATGACAAGGTTGATAAGATTCGTGGTATGGATATCACAATTTGCTCAACAGCAAGAAACGATGCTGATGCATTGGCATTGCTGAAAGCACTTAACTTCCCAATTCAAGGATAAAGAACAAATGGCAAAGTGTAGCTCTATCGAAAAAAATAAAAACCGCATAGCCATGGTTAAAAACCAAAGAGTTGGCCGTGCAGCGCTAAAAGCAATTATTTACAATAAGGATCTTCCTTTAGAGGATCGTATTCGTGCAACAATGAAGCTTGCTGAACGCCCAAGAAATTCAGCTGCAATTCGAGTTAGAAATCGCTGCGAAATATCAGGTCGTTCTAGAGGCTTTTATCGTAAATTTCAAATATCACGAATTGCATTGCGTGAACTAGGTAACCAAGGAATGATTCCTGGTTTAACTAAATCAAGTTGGTAGAAAAATTATGACAATGACAGACCCTATTGCAGATTTATTAACTCGTATTCGTAACGGCCAAAGAGCTCGTAAAGATTCAGTTTTATGTCCTTATTCAATTGAAAAAGAAGGGCTTGTTAAAGTTCTTCAAGAAGAAGGTTACATTAGAAACTATTCTCTTGGAGTTGCTGCGACTGGGCACAAAGAGCTAAAAATTGAGCTTAAATATCATGAAAATGAACCGGTTATACGAACTATTGATCGTATATCAAAGCCAGGTCGCCGAGTATATTCGCCTATTGCGACACTTGCTAAGGTTGCTAATGGACTTGGTATTTCAATTTTGTCAACAAATAGAGGTATTATCTCAGACGCTAGAGCTCGCGAACTTACAGTTGGCGGCGAAGTTTTGTGTAGAGTATTTTAAGAGGAATAAGCCATGTCACGCGTTGGTAAACATGAAATAATACTACCTGCAGGGATAGTAATGTCTCAAGTGGGAAATGTAATTACTTTAAAAGGTAGAGCTGGAACTAAAGATTACGAAGTCCCAGACTGTATTAATTTTGAAAAAACTGAAAAGGGTTTTTTGGTTAGTCCAAAAGAAACCACTCAAAGAGGACGTTCTCTTTGGGGTACAACTCAACGTAATTTGTCAAACATAGTAAAAGGTTTGGACACAGGGTTTACCTTAAACGTTACCCTAGTTGGTGTTGGGTATCGTGCTGCTGTTGCAGGCAATAAATTGACTTTGCAACTAGGTTACAGTCATGATATTGTTTACGATATTCCAAAAGGAATTGAGATTAAGTGTGAAAAACCAACTGCGATCGCTATAACTGGCTTTGATAAGCAGCTAGTGGGATCTGTTGGGGCACAATTACGTGAGTATAGGAAGCCTGAGCCATATAAAGGCAAGGGTGTTCTTAGGGAAACCGAGTTTATCATTCGTAAAGAAGGAAAGAAGAAGTAGCCATGTTAAGTTCAGCTCAGCTACAACAGCGACGCAAACAACGCATTAGAACGAAACTACGTAAAATTTCTGTAGGTCTGCCACGCTTGTGCGTGCATCGTACTAATTTGCATACATATGCACAAATTACTGATGGCAGTGGAACACAGAGTCTTGTGTTGGTTGGAACTCCTGGCAAGCCTGGAAGTTCTTTGAAAAATGGTTCGAATATTGAAGCGGCAAAATTTGTAGGCAAAAAAGTTGCGGAATTAGCCAAAGCAAAAGGAATTGATAAGGTCGTTTTTGATCGTTCTGGATATTTATATCATGGACGTATTAAAGCATTGGCTGACGCAGCTCGTGAAGCTGGTTTGAAGTTTTAAGGATAAAGTATGGCTAGGCAAACAAAAGGTAATAATGATCAACGTGAACGTGATCGTGAAGACCAAATCGTTGAGAAATTAGTAAATGTACGTCGTGTAACAAAGGTTGTTAAGGGTGGTAAAACCATGCGCTTTTCAGCACTTGTTGTGGTTGGTGACGGCAAAGGTCGCGTAGGTTATGCGACTGGTAAAGCTAGAGAAGTTCCAGATGCCGTTAAAAAGGCAGTTGATAAAGCTAAACGGTCAATGATAAGAGTTCCTCTTCGTGAGGGCCGTACTCTTCATCATGACGTGCGTGCAAGATGTGGCGCTGGTATTGTGACATTGCGTTCGGCGCCAGCTGGTACTGGAGTTATTGCCGGAGGTCCAATGCGTGCAGTTTTTGAAGCTTTAGGAATTCATGATATTGTTAGCAAATCGAATGGTACAAATAATTACCACAACATGGTTCGTGCTACTTTTCAAGCATTACAAAGTGTTTCATCACCAAAAGTGATTGCTGCAAAATTAGGTAAGAAAATTTCTGATGTGCTTGTTCGCCGTGATGGCCAAGCTGCAGCAACCTCTAATTAGTAGGTGTAGAAATGGTAAATAAAAAAGCAAAAACAAAAGAAACTGTTAAAATTCAGCAAGTTGGAAGTCCGATTCGTCGTGATTCTAAACAAAGGTTGCATCTTAAAGGTTTGGGTTTGGGAAAATTGAATGCAGTTAGAGAGTTGGAAAATACTCCTGAAGTGCAGGGTTTAATTCGTAAAGTGCGCCACATGGTGCAAGTTGTTAGTGAATAGGTGAAGCATTATGTCTTTTACTCTTAATGAAATCCGCGATAATCCAGGAGCTCGTACTAAAGCGAAGCTTTTAGGTCGTGGTATTGGTTCTGGCCTAGGTAAAACATCTGGTAAGGGTGGAAAAGGTCAGACTGCAAGATCTGGTGTTTCTTTGAATGGATTTGAAGGTGGTCAAAACCCAATTTATCGTCGTTTGCCAAAACGCGGTTTCAAAAACATTCATGCTACAAAAAAATATGAGTTAGATTTTTTCAAAATTAATTTGATGTTCGATAACGGACTGATCAAAGCCGGTGAGCGAATTGATAGAGACCTTCTGATAAAAGTTGGTTATATGCCAAAATATTTTGAGGAGATTGCTCTTCTTGGTAATGGAAAGCCTAAAGCTAAATTCAGTTACGCAGTTACAAAAGCTACAAAGTCAGCTCAGTCACTAGTAAGTGAAAGTGGCGGCGAATTAATTATAGAATAGAGGAAAACTATGTCGTCTGCTATTGAACAGCTGGCTGCTAATATAAATTTTTCTACTTTTAAAAAAGCTGAAGATTTAAAAAAACGGATATGGTTTACTCTAGCAGCGCTTGTTGTTTACAGGCTGGGTACATATATTCCTTTACCAGGTATTAACCCACTTATTATCCAAGAATTTGTGCGTACTAATTCAGGCGGAATTCTTGGAATTTTAGATATGTTTTCGGGTGGATCTATCACTCGTATGACTATTTTTGCTTTGAACATTATGCCTTACATTTCATCAAGCATTATTGTTCAGCTAATGACTTCTATCTCTCCTCATTTAGAGGCGTTAAAAAAAGAAGGTGAAGTTGGTCGTAGAAAGCTTAATCAATACACACGTTATGGAACAGTTGCTCTTGCGATGGTTCAATCATACGGTATCTCTGCTGGATTAGAAAAAATTCAAGGTGCAACTGGTATGGCTGTGTTAGAGCCTGGTTTCATGTTCCGGTTGTCTACAGTCGTGACTTTGACAGGTGGTACACTCTTCATTATGTGGCTGGGTGAACAAATAACATCGCGTGGTATAGGTAATGGAATTTCATTAATCATTTACGCTGGTATCGTTGCTAACTTACCGCAAGCTGTTATTGGTACATTTGAGCTTGGTCGTCAAGGTGCATTGTCTGCAGTTGTTATTCTAGGGGTTTTAGTCCTTGTTGCTGCTGTCATTGGCTATGTTGTCTTTATGGAGCGCGCCCAACGTAAAATTCTTATTCAGTATCCTAAAAGGCAGGTGGCAGTGAATATGCCAGCGGTCGCTCAAACAACACATTTACCATTGAAGTTAAACAGCGCCGGTGTAATTCCACCAATTTTTGCTTCATCTCTATTGTTATTACCAGCAACTATAACTGGTTTTGCCGGAACAGGATCGCCTGACACTATTATGGGGAAAATTGGCGCAGTTTTTGCGCACGGTCACCCAGTGTATATGACTTGTTTTGCATCACTGATTATTTTCTTTGCTTTCTTTTATACAGCATTGATGTTTAATCCGAATGAAACGGCAGAGAACTTGCGCAAAGCAGGCAATTATGTTCCTGGTGTTCGCCCTGGTAAAGCAACCGCTGATTACCTTGATTATGTTTTGACAAGACTTACTGTGGTTGGTGCATTGTACTTAGCGTCAATCTGTTTAATACCTGAATTGATATTAAGCAAATGGTCGCTACCTTTTTACTTTGGCGGAACTACAATTTTGATTGTTGTGAGTGTGACGATGGAAACTATTACACAAATTCAATCTCACTTACTAGCCCACCAATATGAAGGGCTTATAAAAAAGGCAAAGACTAAAGGTAAGAAGTAATGCATCTGGTTTTCTTAGGCCCGCCGGCGTGTGGAAAAGGGACCCAGTCAGCAGCCTTGGTTAAGAAATATGGTTATTATCACTTGTCTACTGGTGATCTTATGCGAAAAGAAATCGCAACAGATTCAGCTCTAGGCAAGATGCTAAAAAAAAATATTGAGACTGGAGTTTTGGCAGCATCTGAAATAGTTAACGAACTGCTAAAGAAAGACATTGAAAACAACAGGCAAAAGAGTATATTATTTGATGGTTATCCGCGGAAGGTAGATCAAGCAGAATACCTTGATGCGGTGCTAAAAGAGAATAAGAGTACACTAAAGCAAGTATTTTACTTTGATATTGATGCTGAAGAGCTTTTTCAGCGTATTCTTAGTCGAATCACTTGCAAAGCTTGTGGAGCTGTGTATAATTTGCAAACCAACCCTCCGAAAGAAGATGGGGTTTGCGATAGCTGCGGAAGTCTTGATTTGGTGAAACGTGGTGACGATAATGAAGAGATTTTAAAAAATCGAATTAAGTCGTTTTATGAAGAGACAGCCCCGCTTAGGGAATTTTACCAAAAGCGAGGAATTCTAACGGTGATAGATGCGCGGGCACCGGTAGAAATAGTAACAGAACAAATTGTAAACGCATTATAAGGAGCTAACCGTGGCACGTATTGCAGGTGTAAACATCCCAACACAGAAAAAAGTTTGGATTGCTTTGACCTATATTTATGGAATTGGTAAACACCAATCCAATTTGATTATTCAAAAAACAGGTGTGGACGGCGAAAAACGTGTTCACTCTTTGACAGATCAAGAAGTTTTAAAAATTCGCGAACTCATTGACGCTGACCACAAAGTGGAAGGTGACTTGCGTCGCGAGGTGAGCATGAATATTAAGCGTCTAATGGATTTAGGATGCTATCGTGGCTTAAGGCACCGTAAAGGGTTGCCAGTTCGTGGACAGCGTACACATACAAACGCTCGTACACGTAAAGGTAAAGCAATTGCGATTGCTGGTAAGAAAATGGTTGGCAAGTAAAAATTAAGGTATTAAATTATGGCACAAAAAACCGTTGCGCGTGTTCGTCGTCGTGAAAGAAAAAATATCGTAAATGGTATAGTTTACGTAAATGCGACATTTAACAACACTTTAGTAAGCGTAACAGATGAAGCAGGAAATGTTCTATCATGGTCTACTTCAGGAATGATGGGATTTAAAGGCTCTCGTAAGTCAACTCCTTATGCAGCTCAAATAGCAGCAGAGGATGCGGCGAAAAAAGCTCAAGAACATGGCGTTAAGACAGTGCGTGTTATTGTAAAGGGACCTGGATCAGGTAGAGAAACTGCTTTGCGCTCTTTGCAATCAGTTGGTTTTACGATAACATCGGTTCGGGATGTAACTCCTGTGCCGCATAACGGGGTTCGTCCTCGCAAGCGTCGCCGCGTATAGCATTGTTTCAGATATAAATATAGTGAAAGAGAACAGTTGTGATTGAAAGAAATTGGCAATCGATGATTAAACCTTCAAAGATTCAGGTTCAATACCTTAGTTCGAATCTTAGAGAAGCTAGTATGGTTGCGGAGCCATTAGAGAGAGGCTTTGGTCTTACTTTAGGTAATGCACTGCGCCGAGTATTATTATCTTCTTTGCAAGGATCTGCAATAACATCTATTAAGATTGAAGGTGTATTGCATGAATTTTCTGCGATCCCTGGCGTTCGTGAAGATGTTGCTGATATTATTTTGAACCTAAAGACTTTGGGGATTCGTTTGAATTCGGATATGCCAAAGCGCGTAACTATTGATGTAAAAGGTCCATGTGTTGTAACAGGTAAAGATATTCAACATTCTTCGGATATTGAAATTCTTGATCCAGATTTGGTTATTTGCCATGTGGATGAAGGCGGTCATGTTGTAATGGAAATGACTGTTCAATCAGGTAAGGGTTATGTTCCCGCGTCAGCACAACAAATTGAAGACAAAGCAATTGGCCTAATTCCAATTGATGCGATTTTCAGTCCTATTAAGCGCGTGGTTTATAAAGTTGATCAAACTCGTGTTGGGCAGCGTACTGACTATGATAAATTAACATTGACTTTAACTGCAGACGGTTCAATAAAGCCAGATGACGCAATAGCTTATGCTGCGCGTATTATGCAAGACCAATTGCAACAATTCGTTAATTTTGAAGAGCCAAAGCCTGTTGGAATGATTGAGCGTCGTGGTGAACCATTGCCGTTTAATCGAAATATGCTTAAGAAAGTTGATGAATTAGAGCTTTCAGTTCGTTCAGCAAACTGTCTGAAAAATGAAAACATTTACTACATTGGTGATTTAGTTCAACGCTCTGAACCAGAAATGTTACGTACGCCAAACTTTGGTCGTAAGTCATTGAATGAAATTAAAGAAGTTCTTTCTATGATGGGCCTTGGATTTGGTATGTCTGTGCCAAACTGGCCACCAGAGAATATTGATGAATTAGCCAAATCATTAGAAGATCCATTTAACTAAGAAGTGAGAGAAAAGTCATGAGACACGGTATGTCAGGACGCAAGTTCAATAGAACAAAAGAACATAGAAAAGCTATGTTCAAGAATCTTGCGCAGGCTTTAATTAAGAATGAGCAGATTAAAACAACATTGCCAAAAGCAAAGGACCTTCGTCCAGTTGTAGAGAAGTTGATTACTTTGGCAAAGCGCGGTGGTTTACACTGTCGTCGTCAAGCGGTGTCGCAATTGCAAGACCAAGATGTCGTTAAGAAATTAATGGACATGGGAACTCGTTTTTCGGCACGCTCTGGTGGTTATACACGTATTGTTAAAGCTGGTTTTCGTTATGGCGACAATGCGCCAATGGCTATTATTGAATTTGTAGATTTTGATCCAGTTCAAGCTGTAGCTGCTTTAGAAGCTGCCGCTGCTGCGTAAAATTTAAAATTCTAAGTATAGTAGAGAAGGAAGCTTTTATGGCTTCCTTTTTTTATGTTTTCAGCTTATAGCTAATAAGATTATATTTACATCTTGCTGAGTTTCCCCTTCATAGCTTATGGTTGAAAAAATCCTATAAGAATCTGTATGAAGCCATTTTACATTACAACACCTATTTATTACGTTAATGATAAGCCGCATATTGGCCATGCTTACACAAGCTTAGCTTGCGATATGATCGCTCGCTTTAAGCGGCTTGATGGGTTTGATGTTAGGTTTTTAACAGGAACAGATGAACACGGCCAAAAAATTGAAAAAGCTGCTGCTGCCAAAGGCGTGGATCCCCAAGATTTTGTTGATGAAGTTTCGCAGTCCTTTCGTCAAATGGGTGAAACTCTTGACCTCACCAATGATGATTTTATTCGTACTACTGAGCCTCGGCATAAAAACGCCGTGCAACATTTATGGAAGCAATTGGTTGATAGTGGCAACATTTATTTAGGTGAATATGCAGGGTGGTATGCTGTTCGTGATGAGGCTTTTTATCAGGAAGATGAAATTGTTGATGGAAAAGCACCCACTGGGGCTGAAGTTGAATGGATTAAAGAATCAAGTTACTTTTTCAAATTATCGGCATGGCAGCAACCATTACTTGACTATTACGCCAAGCATCCTGAGGCAATTCAGCCTGAATCTCGTCGTAATGAAGTGCTACGGTTCATTGAAGGCGGATTAAAGGATTTATCAATTTCACGCCGAACCTTGAAATGGGGTGTGCCGGTACCAAACGATGCTGATCATGTCATGTACGTTTGGCTTGATGCATTGACTAATTACCTTTCGGCGCTAGGATATCCGAGTGACGGGTACCAGAAGTACTGGGATCAAGCTATTCACATGCTAGGAAAAGATATTATTCGTTTTCACAGTGTGTATTGGCCTGCCTTTTTAATGGCAGCAAATATACCCCCTCCTAAAACTGTATTTGCCCATGGTTGGTGGACTGTTGAAGGTGAGAAGATGTCAAAATCGTTAGGCAATGCAATTGATCCCGTAGAAATGGTAGATACTTATGGGGCAGATGCGTTTCGCTATTTTTTGTTGCGTGATCTTTCCTTTGGGCAAGATGGTGATTTTTCAAAAACAATGTTCATTAATCGTTTGAATACTGATTTGGCCAATGCTTACGGAAATTTGTGTCAACGGGTTTTGTCATTTATTTATAAAAATGCAGATGCAACTATTCCAACACCAGGCGAATTCAGTATCGAAGATAAAGCGCTTATGGCAATGCCAGCTGCATTGCTACCAACTTTACGCAACTCTATAGATAATTTCCATTTGCATCGTTATGCCGAGGCAGTATGGCAGATAATAGGGGAGGGCAATCGTTACGTTGATGCTCAAAAACCTTGGGCGTTAAAAAAAGACGATCCTGCGCGCATGAGCACGGTTTTATATAGCTTATGTGAATGCATTCGCCAGATTGCGATATTAACCCAACCTATTTTACCGGATGCAAGTGCTAAAATTTCAGCTATGTTGGGTCAGGAAAAAAGTGATTTTTCCATGCTTGAAGTGGCATTAAAGCCAGGTTTAAAAATTGATGAGCCGCAGCCACTTTTTGCAAAATATAGTTAATGAAAGGAATTCAAAAATGAAAAAAATATGGATGACTCTACTGATGAGCGGATTTTGTGGTTTGGTGGCTATGGATGCAGCCATATGGGAGCATGATTTTCACGCTGGTAAATCAATAAGAAAAATTGAAGATGTAGAGACAGTTTTTGATATACGTCGTGAAAGATCGGTTGATCCAGTTGAGCTCCTTCCAGAAGGTGCTGAAGCTGATATTTGGTATCCTATTGTACGAAACATAACTCTTGATTTAAGGGCCATTCGTGATGCTGAAGAAGTAACAGGACTGGTATTTGCGCAACCTGTATGCGAGTTGAGTTTTACTCTAGTAGATGGTGAAAAAAGTATTCATGGTCATTACCGTGATCCTTATAAAACAAAATCAGGC
Organism: Candidatus Finniella inopinata; assembly: GCA_943322985.2. GTDB lineage: Bacteria > Pseudomonadota > Alphaproteobacteria > Paracaedibacterales > CAITNM01 > CAITNM01. Next base: position 1,661 of record CALPGA020000022.1, on the reverse strand, counting down.
TTTCTTCCTAAGACTGTAACACGCCATAAGTGTTATGAATGTGAAGGTACGTTGATCATAATGAGATTGCTTAGGCGTGATGCTGATAGTGGTGATATAGCTCTTTGTTAAAGAGTCGCATATAGATACGCGACATTCAAAAGGGAGAGATCTTCAAGATTTTACTAATCCTGCCAGTCAAGGATTAACGCCTGCTCCTGAAGGAGTTGGAGGGGTAAACAAGCAAGTGTTTGAAAATACTATTAAACGATGGTTCTCATAGTTTTCTTCTAAACTCTTCGTTAACCTTTTGTGGCGTATCCTAATAGTATAAGGATTACGCTGCAAAGGTTCTCATGGCTGACTTCGAAGATGCCTGGGGCGGTTACCGCCTAACAACAGCTGAAATTATTTATCATATGCCGGATCATCCGTCACTACTGCAAACATACGTATGGCAAGAATTTGATTTAGCGCCGCAATATCCGCGTTTGCAAGAATTTATAGCGTTTTGGCTGAAAGAAATTGAAGGAAAGCTTCATTCTGTCAAGGTTGGTATTGGAGGACCTCTAATGCCGAATAAAGTTGAAACGCCTGAATTTACATTTTCGCTGCATTGAAGTTAGAATTAAGGCTTCATCAAAACGTTATTCCAAAATCGTTCCAGAGTTGCAGCTAATATTACTGGTGTTTCCTCCATAGGGTAGTGACCAGAAGGTAAGCATACTAATTGCGCTTTTTTAAAATCTTGGCAGATCGTTTGTTGTAACCGTTGGGCGTTATGGGCGGGCGCGTCATAATCGCCGCAAACAACTAGCATAGGAATATCAAGTCCTCTTATTTGATCTGAAACATCCGTTTCGCAAAACATGTGCAAATAAGCGGCGCGTGCCTGTGGGCTAGAGCAGCTAAACCAATTTAGAGTCTTGCGTTCTGCAAACCAATCATGATAGCGATTTTGAGTCATAAAATGCACAATTGCCTTGCCATTAATCATGTCACCTTTTGTAACTGCCTCTAAGTGTTCCATCACATCATCAGGAACCGGATTCCCACATGCAGGTACAGGACAAATAGCAGTAATGCTTTTAATTCTTCCTGGGGCTTCAATAGGGATATACTGAACAATTTGACCACTCATCGAATGGCCAACTAAATGAAATTGCTCAATATTTAGTTTATCTGCAATTGCTATAACATCGTGTGTTGCTTCTTCTATAGTGCAGTTGCCGTATATGCCTTTTGATCTGCCGTACCCGCGTAAATCAACAAATACAAATTTGTAAAATCCAGTGTTCAAATAAGGTCGAAAATTATCGTATGAGCTTTGGTCACTAAACCAATCATGGAGGATGAAAACTGTTTCAGGGCCATTGCCAAGTGTTGTGTAACCAAGTGTTTGCTGCATATGTTTGATGTTACTTATCTACGATATTATTGCTAAGCTTAGTCATATTTTAAAAATTTGTCAGTGCGTTCTATTTTTTTTACATATTTTTAACAAAACTTATTGACTTCAGGTGTCGTAGTGAATATATTCACAACTACAGCGCGAGAGTGTTGAACGATATTTGACAAGTGAAGAAGAAAATTTGTGAAAGGTAAGAGAGTCGGTGGGACAAATATGGGTTCCACAGGTAATTCTCTTATTTTTTGAAATATAGAAATAGAGTCAAGAGCTT
>CALPGA020000021.1 GCA_943322985.2 Candidatus Finniella inopinata | reverse complement strand
AGTGCTTAAAAATTAAGCAGTCATATAAATTAGTACTGATCTATCTGCCTAAAATCTGAACAATTCCCTCTCAAAGTCTCCGCGTATCCTTCAAATAAACCAAAATACTTATCTAGTCTGAAATTTTGCAGAGGGTTCTTGACAATGATAATATTATAGGACTATCCGTTAAGGTAACGGTAAGACTATAAGCTGCGGGACATTATGCGCTATTACAAAAATATTTTTCACTGTTTGTTTTATCAACTTGTAATCGTTGCATTTAGTAGCGTTACATTTGCATCTACGAGAGTTAGCACCAACCTTTCAGGTGTTTTTGCCTACGAAAATGCTAAGCGCACCCATCAAATAATTCCTGGTGGATTTTCAGTAATCTCTGAAGATCCTGCGCCATTTGATGGAAATTTTTCTCAGTGTGCGCCAGTTACCGACTATAACAATTGGCCTAAAGATATTGAAAATAAAAGCATTTTTCCTTATTTAGCGAGGCATGCTTCTATTAATCCCACTCAATATGCAGAATTTTGTGATTTTGTTGAAGATTGGTACCAAACATCTTGCGCTGTCGTTCACTATTTCCCTGGTGGTTCAGAAGTTATTGGCAGTGGTTCTTTAATCGGTGGGAACTGCGTCTCTACTGCAAGACATAACTTTAATGATGTTCCAACCAGCCATATTTTTGTGCGTTTTTTTAAGTATTCTATTTTCTCGCATAAGGGAAAAATGTTCGCGCAAGAAGAGTCTTTAGATATTCCTGTTATTGACACATGTTGTGCCATTAATGGATTAGACGCAGGCTACTTAGAGCTTCCTTTTCTTGAGTCCAGCACATTTAACAAATACGCAAAAGTTCTGCCAATTCAGCAAAGCACTTTTGGTGGAAGCTTATCTCCAGGAGAATATGGAATGTTCCATTTTGCTGGGGGAATGCATCAAATATCTGCAGGTAATATGCATGATTGTGTGATGGGATCTTGGCTTCATAATGATATTTCAATTCAAGCTGGACCAGGAAGTTCAGGCGCTACGGTTATAGGAAAATGGTTCGACAGAACTGAAGGATGTGGAACTTCTATCTACAGAAAAATAGGTAATGAATGGGGAACATCAGTTGAACGACGTTTGATTAGTTTTTCTCATTTTACCAACTCAGGAGCAACCCTAGACTCTATCTCGGCTCCTTATCTTTATGATCCTCATTTCCTTCCTTCTGCTGCCTCATTTTCGGAAAGTGGCTACGAATATTTAAAGTGGTTTTGGCAAGAATATGCAGGACAAGGTGGTAAGCATCCATCACCAGCAATGTATAATGTTCAAGATGATCATAGTAACCATCATATTATCCCTCAGGGAGACTTATTTTATCTTTGGCACTATGTCAGTGATACGCTTACATATCAGCCTGTAAATGACAAGTTGAAGTGCGCAATATTGATGCAAGTAAAAACAGAATTATTAAATCCAAAAAAAACCAAGCAAAGAGCTGGTCAATTGTATGCAGACCAGCTTGATTTATACACTTGTTTGCAAAACAAATTTAAGAAATTACTTGAGATTTCGTACAAAGATCAGTACCAAATACAAGAAACAACAAAAATGTTTTGTTGGTTTGGGTGGAATTTGTTCCAAGGACCTGATGCTAACCATAGGACAGATGATCCTAAATCATCATCTGACAAGACTGATCTTAGTGAGAAACATAAACCAAAGAAATTTAATAAGGAATTATGGGAATGCTTGAAAAATCCTCAAACAGGATTGTACAAAAGTATACAAGTACTAAAACAAGCTACGCTTAAGGGCGTGCCGGGTACTGATCTCCTTTTTCAGTTAGATACAAGTTTAGCAAGACTTATTTGTTTGCTAAAAAAATCTCCCTCTCTTGTGAAAACTTATCCCTTTAATCCAACAGAGTGGGAAGAGCAGGGTGGAAAATATTGGGTAAAAACTTAAATTATCTTTTTTAACCATTCGCGCACCCTCTATTGCCTTTTAAAAAAAATGTAAGCTAGCATTAATAAAGGGATTCAACACAGGGTGTGTATGCTCAATATTGTTGCTGCGATGTTCGTCGTTTTTGGCCTAATAGGACTTTTTGCTTTGGTGCTTCGCTATCTTCAGCAATCGGGGCGGCTTTCAAACACTCCATTTTTCAATGCAAAGCAACAGGGCGTTATTGTTGAACCACCCATTATGATTGACAACAAAAGACGTATTGTGAACATTACGCACCGGGGGCAGCGTTACGTGGTGTTACTTGGTCCGAATAATGATGTTTTACTAGAAACCTCACCGGCGGTTCGTTCAATTGAAACCGTAGAGTTTGATCGCCAACATGTTTAAAAATTTCAAATTAAAACGATTTCACGTTAATAATTTGTGCTGCATTGCAGCGCTTTTATTATTTGTAATGCAAGCCCCGCTTATGGCGGATAGTTTTACCTTAAACCTGGGCGATTCAGGCGGTACGTTAATCGGACGCATGATTCAGATGAGCGCGCTCATGGCGCTGCTAACTTTAGCGCCATCTATCATTATAGTGGTCACGTCGTTCACCCGTATTGTGGTGGTGTTTTCATTTTTGCGAAATGCTTTGGGAACACAGCAATCTCCGCCGAATATGATTCTTATTAGTCTTGCTATATTTTTAACGATGTTTATTATGGGGCCTATTTTTAATAAGGCGTATCACGATGGCGTTGTTCCCTTAATGGAAGACAAAATAAAGTACGAAGAAGCATACGACAAAATCTGTGCTCCTTTGCACGTGTTTATGCGTAAAAACGTGCGCGAAAAAGACCTTGATTTGTTTATGGCATTAAGTAAAGAAACTAATTTCAAGTCAGCAAAAGAACTGCCTATGCGTATTTTGGTGCCGGCCTTTGTGATTAGCGAATTGCGCCGTGGTTTTGAAATTGGCTTTTTGATTTATCTGCCCTTTGTGGTTATTGATATGGTCATTGCCAGTATTCTAATGAGCATGGGAATGATGATGTTGCCACCAATGCTGATTTCCATGCCCTTTAAAATTATATTTTTTGTGCTAATTGACGGATGGAACTTGCTGTGCGGCAGTTTAGTTAACAGTTTTAGTATGTGATATATGCAGAAAAATAGAGATAATGGTTTATCCATAATCATGCGTTATCTTTTTCTAACGCTTTGGCTTTTAATGCCTTGCAGCTGTTTTGGCTCGTCTTTTTCTTCTTTACTCACTATTGGAAATGCTGACCCCGTACCAACTGCCAAGGAAAGTATTGCAGTTTCAGCAGGAACTCTAGTGGTAGATTTTCATAAGTACGCAGTGCCATTACTGAAAGGGACTTTAAATAAACAAAGTTATCATTACTCTGACTATTTTTTTCAAATTTCGCATGCTGAATCAGGATTAACAGTAGAACGTTTTGATTTTTCTAGGGGGACATATGAGCCAACGAATGTATGTGATTTTCCCATTCAACTTATTGGCGGGAAAGTTAAATTTTCAAAAGACCGTTCTATACTTGTTGCATTGCAAGATTACGAAAATGGTTGTTACAAATGGCATTTTCCAGCATCAACTGATGATAGTCTCTTCGTTGCTAATCTGGAATATGAAAGACTGATAGAAAAGCTAAGGCAAAAACTTCGTGATGAGAACAGGCACTATGCCGACCGGGCACTTTCATTTACGGATATTAAAATAGATGAAGATGGTCACATTAAAGAATTGTGGTTTGGTTTTCCTGAAAATGATCTCTTAAAAGGGCATGTTATAGAAGAAGGTGCCAATATTTCAATAAACTGGGAAAATACTTTTTTGCATGAAGATAAATTTCATCCATCTTTGCAATTATTTAGTGTAGATGTAGAAGGGGATTCAGTCCCGTATTATTACGTACCTCCAGCTGGTGATTCAAATGGTAAAACGGTGGTTATGGTTGAAGGTGGTCCTGCTGTTCAGTACGAAGGAAAATATTCCACTTATATCAAGGCATTTACCGAAGCAGGATGGTCTGTAATTATTCCCCAAGAAAGTCTTCGTAGGGGGTATGGATGGAAATATTTTTCTAAAGGGTTTGGTGAGCTTGGACGAAAAAATCTGTATCAATTACTTCATGTTTTTCATGATGCAATAGACAAAAATTTCATAAACCCCGAACAAACCCATTTGTATGGGCGTAGTTATGGTGGCTTGGTTGCAACATCTTTTGCTCTACGCTGGAATGAATTACACGCAGAAGCAGGTCTTGAAATAAGGTTTAATTTTCAATCAATTATTGCTGATGCTGCGTTGGTGGACATTGGCTCTGAAATGCGTTTGAAGTCCGATATGATAATTCTTGGTGATATGCCACGCGAAGATTTTCGAAAAACATTTATGCCACTACATAAAATAGGCTCTACTCTTTCAGCCCCCCTTACACTGGTCCACGGCCGTACAGATCGTAAGTGTCCCGCTTCCTATATCGCTGAATTTTCTCGAAAATTGCAAAGCAAGTCTTTGTCTCACAAACTATTCTGGCATAAAGGTGGCCATGGAAGTGGGTATGGAATAGAGCACCTCCTATATCCTGATTTTTTGTTGGCCCTTGCGCAAGGGGATTCAACAGATGAATTAGCAACTAGTATTGGGTTTATTCGCGGTGTTTAAAATTTTGTCCTGATCGACGGGTGGAACTTGCTGTGCGGCAGCTTAGTGAACAGTTTTAGTATGTGAAAGTTGAAATAATCCACGACTGCATGTTCACTTGAAACAATAGCACAACTGAAAGATCACTCCGATTCATTCTATGCAGCGATGATTTTTGTATCATTTTGATGCTACTGTTGCTGCTAAGTACAGAGCTCTTGCGATTGAAACCTGTAATAATGTTTTATCACAGGCAGGTCATAAAGATACTCCTGCAGCAGACCTAGTGCTGAGAGCGTTAGAACATTCGAGCTATGCAAGGTTTGATGACGGTATTATATACCGCGGACCAACACCTTTCAAATTCTAAGAATATTGGTCTAATTAAGCTTCACGAACTTTCGTGGGGCTTTTTTTTGTTTTCAAACAAACAAATTAATGAGTTTCTTTTAGCGCTTCAATTTATATGGTAGCGTATCTACATAGACTGAATTTGTTATTCTATGATTAGTTTTCCAGCTATTGACCCTGTCGCAATTACCCTTGGTCCCCTAAAGGTCCATTGGTATGGGATATCGTATGTTGTCGGTATTATTTTGGCGTGCCATTGGGCGCACGGGTTGCTTAGGCGCTTTCAATTTAACATTACCCCCAAATTATTTGATGACCTGTTGCCCCATGTGGTTATTGGTATTGTTGTTGGTGGAAGGTTGGGGCATACCATGCTGTATGACCCTGCTTACTACCTAAGTCATCCGTTGGAAATTTTACAAGTCTGGCAAGGCGGCATGTCATTTCATGGCGGGTTGCTAGGGGTTGTGTTGATGACAGCTCTTTACACCAAACGTCATAAGATCGATTTTTACAGTCTTGGCGACCTGATGGCCTTAATATCGCCCATTGGTTTATTTTTTGGGCGTTTGGCCAATTTCATTAATGCTGAATTGTTTGGCATAGAAACAAGTTTGCCCTGGGGCGTTATGTTTCCTAAGCAAACTATGGCGCGTCATCCTACCCAAATTTATGAAGCAGTGTTAGAAGGTTTGGTTTTGTTTTTTGTATTAAATTTTGCCTACAAATACTCCGCGAAATTAAGGGCCTGTAAGGGAATGACCGGTTGTTTATTTTTAAGTTTATATGCCCTCTTTCGCTTGATTGTCGAACCGTTTAAAGTACAAGAAATGGTTGTGCAATTAGGCACCCATGGGCTTGGGGTTGGTGTTATATTATGTATGCTCATGCTTTTGCTAAGCATCCTTCTGATAGTGGTGCGTCGCCGTGTTTTCAAGATTACATCAGAAAAAACGCTCCTGTAACTGTTGAAGAAGCGCAAAAATTAGCCCTTTATCATCCTGAGTTTGGCTATTACGCGCACAATAGTGTTATTGGTTCGCAGGGGGATTTTATTACCTCCCCTGAAATTTCTCAGTTATTCGGTGAAATGCTTGCGTTTTGGTGTATTGCCCAGTGGCAAGAAGCGGGTATGCCTCAGTCGCTGCATCTTATTGAAATGGGGCCCGGTCGTGGCACGCTTATGCAAGATATTTTGCGTATTGGCGAACACCAAGAAGGCTTTATAGAAAGCCTAACCATTAGTTGCGTTGAAATTTGTCCGAACCTTTATGAACAGCAGCAACAAGCTTTGTCAGACTACCCATTTGTGTTTTGGTACAAAAACTTATCTGAAGTGCCAAAAGGTGCCGATTTTACTATTCTTCTTGCCAATGAATTTTTTGATACTCTGCCTGTGCGCCAGTTTGTAAGCCATGAAGAGCGTACTGTGCGCTATAGCGAAAAAGAAAATGCGCTAATTTTTTCTCCGCCTGCAAACCCTCATAGTATTAAAGAAACATGTCCTATGGGCGAAGAGCTTATGCATGAAGTTATGGGGCACCTAACACCTGGTGTGGCGTTAATTATTGATTACGGGGATGACACGCCGCCAGAAGCGCGTTTTGGTGATACACTACAAGCACTTTTTCAGCACAAACCTGTTAACGTTTTGGAAAGTTTGGGCTTTGCTGATATTTCACATCAGGTTGATTTTCATAAATTATGTAGTATTGCCACCAATTTCAGATTTCAGCCCCAAGGGAACTTTTTGTTAAGGCTTGGTATTGAACACCGCCTTGAAAAGCTTCTTAGCATTGCATCACCCGAGCAGCGTTTTAGCTTAACTACTGGTGCAACGCGTTTGGTGGCACCTACTGAAATGGGGCAACGTTTTAAAGTACTTGAGGTTTTTCAATGGTAGCTAAAAAGGTTAGTAACGTTCCTTATGAAACTGCAGATACGCTTGATCACCCAGGAATTGTGCATGGATTTTTCGGGCGCATCGGCGGCGTTAGCCAAGGAATTTACACAAGTTTAAATACTGGTTTTCACAAAGATGACGATGACATTAATGTTATTGAAAATCGTCAGCGCATTTTAAACACATTGAATGTTGGGCATATGGTGACCTTGCGCCAAGTTCACAAAACCGATGTTTTGTTAGTCGATGCTTCTACCGAAAATGGCTATCAGATGGATGCCATGGTTACAAAAACTCCCGGTCGTTTGCTTGCTATTCAAACTGCAGATTGCGTGCCTATTTTGCTAGCAGATCCTGTCAACCGCGTAATTGGTGCTGTTCATGCTGGGTGGCGCAGTGCTGTTGCTGGTATTGTTAAAAATGCTATCGATGCTATGAAAAGTTTGCGCGCTAAAAACATTAGCGCAGCTATTGGCCCCTGTATTCACCAGGAAAGTTACGAAGTTGGCCAAGACGTTTTTGATGCTGCAAATGCACCCACGTTTTTTATGCCTTCAACAAAGCCTGGTCATTACCTTTTTGATTTAGGTGGATATGTGCTTAATCAATTAAAAGGGCAGGGTGTTGAAAATGCAATTGCGCTTCCTTTTAACACCTATGCTTTGAAGGATCAGTATTTCAGTTGCCGACGTGCGGCCCACATGAGTGAGTCTTCATTTGGTAGTCAATTATCAGTGATTGGATTGGTGTAGAGAAGGTTAAATCTATGAAATTTTTCTGCCTTTTTTTAATTTTACTTCTTAAATTTTCAAACTCCTTTGCTGCAGTAGTATTTAATGGTGTCTTTGATGACGATCAATACAAAGAACGCAGTAAAAAATATGAAATTTTAAACTCATTTCCACCCCTTCCCATTTCAACAGAAAGTCTTTTTTCACGAGTAGACTTTTTAAAAGGTACTATTGGTTATGAAGGCGACATACATGTAATTAAGCCAAAAGAGCAGCTTCATCAGTATATGACCCAAGGAATAATGGACTGTGTAGCTATTGTTTTGCGAAAAGATACAGGCGAAGTATTTGCAAGCCATGTTACTAGGAATGTAGTTTTTGGATCATTAGAATCTGATTTAGATCGGTTTCTGTCAAACGAATAGCGCGTGACGAGCGCGCATTTGTTAAGTTTGTACACTTCAGATTTAATGTTGAAAATATACGAATTGCTTACGAATAAAAAAATCGCGATTACAACGATTACGCGTCCAAAGCTTCCTAGTGGTGAACACCTTATTTTTGAATCTGGTTTATCCAATGCATTACGTATTTCGACGTATGGTTGTCGTATCTATCACCCAAGTAAGTGCCTTGAACAAGCAGTTGTGAAAAAATTTAGTGTAGTGAATAGTTCTTTAGCATGTCCACCAATTGTAGATTACTCAGGAAATCTTTTTGGAAGCCCTTGGGTTTGTTGGTCTATGGGAAGCTCTGTCACCGTTTCTGGAAGTAACCTTACTTTTGATAGTACGTATGGTCTTAATGATAATTTCTATGCGTCTTGTTCTGTGTTTGTTGACGCAAAAAACGGTGAGATTATTGCAAGCCGTGCTGGTGGTGCACAAATAGGAAATGCTTAATAAGCGCAAGCCGCTTATCTTTATTCCAAGGCAAACATTACATTGCTATCCTTTTGCTTAGCTAGTCCAATATGTTGATCAGCGTCTTACTGTTTCTAATTCACCAATTGTTAATTCATCCGAATCTACAACCTCTTCTTTTGTTCTAGTAAGTTCTAAGTGCATTACTCTTCTGTCCTTTGTGCCAGCACAGCTTTCTCCTTCACCATCAGCGTCTTCAAGTATCCATTCTGATTTTCTGCCAACATTTTTTAACCAATCGGTTCCCATGATTTCTTGACACTGGTTCAATGCGTTACGCAAACCAAGAATTGTTGCTATTTTTCCTCTTCCGCCTATGAAATGTCGGTCATTTGCATAGCATTGATTGTGATATTCTGTTTTTCTTGTAACGGCTAAAATTGGAGGAAGACTGAAATCATGCTTTGTTGCCTGGGCGCGCAGGGCAGATAAAGAATCACTAATATCAAGCGGATCACATAGAACTAAGTGAATTCCTTTGAGTGTATCGTATGGTTGAAATTCCAGCTGCTGCTTACTTACAATAAATCTGCACTCAATTTTTTGATGAGGAAAAGTTCGATTATATTCATTGAAAGCATTCAGAATAATGCCTCGGTAAACTGAACTATATTCTACACAGACTATGTTGATGGTTGGTGGTTCACTGATACTGGCACAAATCAGGAAAGGAGCCATAAATCCTACAAAAAGTGTTCTTAATATGAAAATCTTAAGCTCAACGTTTGTTGCCATAAAAAACCACCTAACGATATATAATTTATTATAACCTTCAATTTATTAATTTTTTGTTGCCAAAAAGATTGTTTTTGTGAACTAATTATTGTTTTGGTGTTGTATTGACACTTAGAGCAATTAAATATGTTTACAAATCTGAAAGGGGTAGGGCATAAAGTAGCATGCTTATTTAAACAAAAAGTGCTTATGTTTCTGCTTTCTTATTGTTATCTGTCAATATTATTTTTATTCTTATCAATATCTGAAGTTTTTTGTGCTGCAGCACTTGCTGAATTATATTTAGTTGTTGGTAGTAATAAAATAAAAGCAGAGTTCCACGGCTTATACTTGGAATCATACCACCATCATCCCGCTGCTGATTTCGTTCATAAGCGTACATTCGATGGTGAGGCAATTACCCTAGATTTGGATCCTGATTATACTGTGCCAGGGCGTCACTTTCCCGAAACAGATGCTTGTTCGTTTGTTCCTGAAGCGCCTATTGCTGTTGTGTTTATGGAATTGTTCCCAAGTCATGGAGTAAGAACAGTTATGGATTTGCAAAGAATGGCGGTAGCCCAAGATTCTTCACTTAGTTTGAAAATGATAAAGGAATTCTCTGCTAATTTGGTCAATTGTCCAGTGGGACTTCGAAATTCAATAGTTCGAAATATGCTTACACAAATAAGAGAACCCTACGAAATAGATGATCAGTTAATGCCACACGCAATTGAAAATCTTGCAAAACACATGAAACCAAATGCAAATCTTTATATAGAGCATATTCCTTTGCTGGCGCTAGAAGCTGATAATTGCTTTAGTTTGAATGTTCCTTTACTATTTTTAGAAGAATTAAGAGTCACAATTACTGAACCTTCCTCAACCACCTTATGCCGGCAAGCTGTTGACCTTGTACAGGCAGCCATGGAAATTTCTACAGGTGAAATTCGTCTTACCAGAGAAGAGTATTTTGATAGACTCACTGCTGAAGTTGAATTGTGTGTAACGCCTGAAGCTTTTCATCAATCCCTCAGCCTTGTTGTGTTGCTTGAATTAGAAAGGCTTGAACAATCACTACCAGATTCACCTATCAACAAATTCTTGGCAGGCAAAGGTTTTGTCAATATTAATCATCAGCGGGTCATTAACCCCTTTAATGGTCGTAGTAATTCTTGGATGATTTCAGCAGTTAAGGCTTGATAGCACATTGAAAATAGCAACATAATAATATATATTGCTCGCTTGTATTAATTAAAAAATAGTGTTGTGCTGGAATTTTTTTTTAAAGTTAGTATTGTAAGTTTTTTTTTGTTGAATTTTGTAGGCTCTTTTTATGCTGTGGAAGGGCCTGTGCATTGCCCTGATTATTATGCAGAAATTATTCATTCTATTTTGGCGAATAGAGATTTGACCGAATATCATCAAAAAAATGCAGAGGATGCGTTAGCCTATCTTGAAAATACCGAAGTTTCCCCCAGCATTAGAGCTAAACTTATAGAACAGATTTTACTTGAAAAAAATCTAAAAAAATTTCACTTACAGGCGGCATCTGCTGGAGTTGTGCTTTTGAGTGAAGGTTTGCTTCCAATTAAAGAAAAAGCATCCATTGCACTACATCTTTTTACAAATAAGTCTTTAAAAGAATATTACCAACATGAAGTTGCAATAAGAGCTTGGGAAGAATTCTCATTTGATGAAAGCGTTCATTCGTCAATTTCTTTAGCGAAGGAAGTTATTGCTTGTAACATTTTGCGTCGAGATAAATTTCAAGAGCATCATGAGCATGCAATTTTAGTATGGAAAAGTCTTGATATTCTAACGCAAGGATTCATGGTTTGTGATATTTTGCAAAATGATTCTTTAGCACGCCATCATAAATATGCGCAAAGAGTTCTTAAAAAGTTTTTCTTCACTGCTAATGAGGTTGTTCCTAAATATACGAAAAAAAGGTTAGCAGAAATAATAGAAAAAACTAGATCTCAGCGATTAAAGAATTCTCGTGTCATTGCTTCAAACTATTTGGATTCCTTGCTGGAACTTGATTCCTCAGCAACAACTGAAGAGACTCAATCTGCTTTCTCTTCCCCCAAAAAGCGCAAAAGGCCAGCTAAATAGCTTGAGTTTTAAATTCCAAACGACATGGGGGCTGATTTTGGTATAAGCTAGAAACGAAATAAATAACGCATAATAAACATGACAAAAATTATTGCCGGTAGTAGTAGCAAAAAATTAGCGCAGCAACTAAGTGCCAGCTTGAGCATTGCCCAAGTTGAGGCATTCATAGAACGTTTTGAAGACGAAGAACTGCGTGTGCAACTGGCCGATGGTGTTCATGAAGAAGATGTCATTATTGTGCAATCGACTTCGAAACCAGCGAATGATCATTTAATGGAATTGTTGTTGTTGGTAGATGCTGCGAAGCGTTCTGGGGCGCGCCGCGTGATTGCTTTGGTGCCGTACTTTGGGTATAGCCGCCAAGATAGGCCTTCCTATGCGTTTGGGCCAATATCGGCACGGTTGGTAGCAACGCTTATAGAAGCTGCGGGGGTTGATCACCTGATTACGCTTGATTTGCATTCCCAGCAGGCTGAAGGGTTTTTCCAAATTGGCGTGCAAAACATTGAAACACTGACCTTGTTTGCTGATCTTTTAAAAAGCCAACCAAATTTAATGGTTGTTTCCCCAGACATTGGCGGTATGATTCGTGCCCGAAAATTAAGTAGCCTGCTTGGGGTAGACCTGGCGGTTATTAATAAAATAAGAACAACTCACAACACCTGCCAAATGGGTGAAATTATCGGGAATGTTGCGGGCAAAAACTGTGTGTTGGTTGATGATATTGTGGATACCGGCGGGACATTGTGCAAAGCGGCCGCATTACTGATGCAACATGGGGCGCTTTCGGTTGAAGCTATTGCAACCCATGCGGTGCTTTCAGGGCAGGCTGTTGCTAATATTGAAGCATCAGTCATTAAGAAAATCATCGTGACTGGCACAATTGAACAAACGCAGTTGCCAGCTAAATTTGCTGTTGCTGATATATCAGTTTTGCTTGGGAAAAACTTGAAGCGAATGATTAAAAACTGATAATGTTGGCAGATAATCAAACGAAAGAAGTATCCTTTTGGCACAAGTTAGTTTTTTGAACGTTCTTCTAAAAGAGCTAAGGCCGCACCAGTGGGTGAAAAATCTTCTGGTTTTTTTGCCATTAGTTACAAGTCATCAGCTAAATATGCAAACACTTACCAGCGCGCTTTTGGGTGTCGTGTGCTTTTCTTTGGCCGCATCTAGCATTTATATTCTTAACGATATTCTTGATATTAAAGACGACCAGGCTGACCCTATAAAAAAACATCGCCCTATTGCAAGTGGTGCGTTGAGTGTTTCATCTGCCATAAAATTGATGATTGCTTTGATTACTGCGGTGCTTGGCTTGTGTTTCTTCATTCCCATAGATGCTGTGTACATTTTAATGGCGTATTATGCGTTGACCACGGCGTATTCGATGAAGCTTAAAAGCATGCCGATTATGGATATTTTCATTTTAAGTTCGTTGTACAGCGTGCGGGTTTTGTTTGGGCAAAGCATGACAAACATTAATCTTTCTGCCTGGTTGATTGTGTTTTGCATGTTCTTTTTCTTAAGCCTTGCGTGTATGAAGCGCGTGTCAGAACTTTATCAGGTCAAAAATAAACAGCAGCAGCTTTCAAAACGGCGTGGGTATTGTGTTGATGATTTGGACATGTTAATGCCAACCGGCATTGGGTGCGCGCTTATTTCAGTGTTGGTTATTGGGCTATATATTAATTCAGATCAGGTAAAGCTGCTGTACCATTACCCTAATAGAATGTGGTTCATTACTTTTGTGTTATTGTTTTGGAAAATGCGCCTTTGGTTTTTGGGGGTGCGAGGGCTTATTGACCGTGACCCTGTGGTTTTTGTTATGAAAGATAAGCCAACTTATGTGGTGGCGCTTCTTATTTTACTTACAGCATTGTTAGCGAGTTAATATGTATAAATTCCTATTTTTAATTATTGGGTTATTAGGAGTTGGCTTACCGTTTGATACGGTTTGGCACCAAATCTACGCCTTTCTTATTGGCTTTGTTTTGATATATGGCATTAAAAGAAATGCAGTTCAGTCAAAGTACCTAGTGGTCGGGGTGTGCCTACTTATTGCGGCTTTCTTTATGCCAAAAATTGAAATTATTGAACAGCAACGATTGCTTGTTGAAGCGGCAAAAACTGTATCACCAAAGCAATTTGTGGAAAACATGAATGTTTACCCCTTTTCACAAACGGCAGATGGTTACCTACAAGGTTTGGGATTAAGCAGAAAGGTGCGCGATGTTACCCTAATAAATGGTCCGTGGCACTTGGGAAGCGGTTATGTAAACAAAGTTGAATATAATTTTTACGGCGGACCACCTGCATTGGTTCGTGAAAAACTTCCGTTTGTTGTTTGCTATAAAATTACGAATTCTATTATAAAGCGTGGGTTTTTGGGGCAGGGCACTTTTTATTTTAATAATGCATTTGTGGTGCATGCGGCGCCAACTAAAATTACTTTTGAGTCCAAAGATTTGGGTGCCTATTTTTATGCTTTTTCAGCTGATCATCATTTGCCCTTTTCAGAAACGGGGCCTGACTTAACACTGAAATTGAATAAATCTTCCATAGACCACATTTGGCTTTTGGGTGAAGTGCTTTTGAAAATACTAGGATTATTACTAATTGCCTATGGCTTTTTTGAGATTTCAAGAAAAGCAATTGATTGGAGAGAAATCACTCTTTTATTGACATGGATAGCGTATTTTTTGCTTTGGTTTGGTAATTTTCCTTGGACAGAAATTTTTGCAGTTGGTGGATGCGATGGTGTTGTTCATGGTGGGCACCCTTATTCCATGCTTGAAGCCTTAATAAAAGGTGACTGGTTAACGGCTCTGCAATCACCTGAAGCGACTTTCTATTATATGCCAGGCATGCGCTATGTGCGTTTTGTGGAAATGTTAGTTTTTGGAGATTCGTATCCGCTGCAACTAACGGTTTTGCTATTTACACCGATTCTTTATTTTCGTTTTCTCAAAGAGCTACTGCCAGCAAAATACGCGTTCATTATTTGCATGATTATGGTCACGAGTGTTGTTCAGTTTTTAGGTATGAGTTATGCAATCCACACAGACACTTTCCTTTCACTTTACGGCGAAGGCTTTGCCTATTCATGCTTAATTGGTGGGTTAGTGCTTTTGTTAAAGGGTTTTTCGTCTCGACTTACTGGCATTGGTTGTTTTTCGTTATTTGCCATTACTGCAAGTATTCGCCCAAATCTGTTGATATTTTTTGCATGCCTGAGTGCAATTTATTTTTTCTGTTCAACTTTTTCAAATGCACCTAGAAAAAGCAAATTTATTGACCTGTTAGGTATGGCGCCCTTGGTTCTGATTCCTTTGCATAATATTTATTTTGGCCATAAGTGGGTACTTATAACGTCGGCATCTGGTATTCCTGAAAACTTACCGCTGACCTTGAAAATGTATGTTGATGGATTACTGTCGTTGGGTGGGTTAATTGGTCCATTTGAATTTAAACAGAATTTCTTTAACCACTTTAATTATCGCGGTATTTTGGTATTGGTGTTTATGATAACTAATGCTGCCATTGCCCTGAAGCAGGGCGTAAGTACTAAAGTAGGCGCCCTGGCACTGGCATGCATGTGTGGTTTGAGTGTGCACCTGTTTTATTTACCAAGCATTCGGTATGTGCAGCCGTGTTTCTTTATTTCTGTGAGTTTGGTGTTATGGGCTATAGCTGAAAAGTCTAAGCCCAAACTTAGTAATAGGTAAGGCGTACTTTACGCAGCTTTTTGGATGCAAGGTGATGTACTGGTTACGTTACCTGCTTTTTTAGGCCACTGATTAATCACTAAACCCGAAAATACAACTCCGCATGCTAGCAATGCCATTGGGCTTAGGTGTTCGTCCAAGCACAGCCACCCGAAAAACACTGAAAAAACAGGGATAAGCAAACCATAAATGGAAACTTTAGCAGGATTATGTTGACGCATCAGCCATGTCCAGCCGGTAAGGCCAAACAAGGTTGCCACAATCACAATGTAGCCTGTTGCTGCTAGCTCTTTTAGTCCAAGCAGATGTAGTGATTCAAAAAACACATTTGGTCCCTCCCAAACTTGCGATAGTAAGAAATAGGGTAGGGGTGGGACTAGGCTCATCCATACAGTTAGCTGTAAAATATCTACTCCCTTTAAGGTTCTAGATATGTTGTTTGATAGTCCCCAGCAAAGTGCGCTGCCCAGTACTAGAGCAAAACTGGTAAGAGTTGAAGCATTTTCCGTTTGAAAGCCCAACATGGCTACGCCACAAAGGGCAAGAAAAATACCAAACATTTCTCGTTTTGATAAATGATATCCAAATATAAAATATGAGAAAATTGCCGTGAATATAACCTGAGTTTGTAAGGTCAGGGCGCACATTCCAATGCTTATACCCATTTCAAGACCCTTAAACATGAGAGCAAATTTCGCCACACCCAACAGAAGACCAATTAAAATAAGTTTGGGTAGGGGAATATTTGGTCGTTTAATGAAAAATACTAAGGGAAAAGCGACGAAAAGGAATCGTAAAAAGCCAAAGGTGAGGGGGGAAATTCCTTGAATTGCCCACTTTATTACCACTAAGTTAAATGCCCAACACACCGCAACACTTAACGCTAAGATAATGTCTTTAATGGGCAAAGAGAGCATTCAAAAAGGTATAAAAATGTTTATATACTAAAGATAAAACAAAAAACTAAATAATGATAACTATTAAAAATGCATACCAGGATTGATATTTTTGTATGTGCCTTGCGTAAATAGGGCAAAATCATTATATATAGTACAGTTCAACGTTTGCTTGTACGCCTATCTTGAGACAAACTGTCAAGACAATCTTAATGCCTGTGCAGACTTCTGTGATGTTTTGCTTAATGGCGGTGCTAGTTGCCCTTGTGGATATGGCATCTGATTTATATATTCCTGTGTTGCCGGAGATTGGTCATATTTTTGGTGTCGATGAATCATGGGTGGGGGCGACACTTAGTATTAACTTAGTAAGCTTGGCCATCTCAGGTTTGTACTATGGCAGTTTGTCAGACACAATTGGGCGCAGGCCAGTTATTATTGGTGGACTGTTTCTGTTTACATTGGCAAGCTTTGCTTGTGGGTTTTCAACAAGCATTACACAATTGCTGATTTCCAGATTTTTTCAAGGATTGGGTGGCGGGGTAGCATTTTCAGTGGGGGTTGCGGTTGTACGTGACCTGTACGAAGGGGGTGCTAAAAGTGCACAGATGTTTTCACGCATGCAAAGTGTTATAGCCTTGTCACCAACATTTGCACCGATTATCGGCGGTATTATTGGCACCATGTATGGTTGGGTAAGTATTTTTTATGCGCTCGGTGCTGTTGCTGTTGCCTTGCTAATTATTATGATTTTTTATGGAAAAGAAACGCTCCCACAAGAAAAAAGGCGCAAGGGCATTTCCCCTAATCTAGTTGATGAGTACAAGTACTTTTTAAAGCGTCCGTTATTTTTATGTTATGCAGGTATTCAAATTTTAAGCCTTGGCTGGTTTTGGTCTGAATTGGCGTTTTTGCCCCCCCTATTTCAGGATCACTATGGCGTGGCAGCTAGTTCTTTCGGATGGTACCTTAGCGTGCTAATGGGTGCGTATATTGTGGGCACATTCTTTAATCAATATCTGGTGAATCATGTTAGTCTAAAAAAACTAGTGAATATTGGATTAGGGCTATTTTTTCTAACAGCTATTACTATGTGCTTGGCGCAAGCATTTGATTTTGTTTCTCCGTGGATTGTGGTGGCACTAAGGTTTCCAGCAGGTATTGGGTTTGCCCTTGTTTTTGGAAATGCTGCCACCCTTGCTATGGACCAGGAAAAAGAACGCACCGGCAGCGCTGCAGCGCTAATAGGCTCAAGCGAATTACTGGCAGGAGCAATTTGCATTTTTATTATTGGCTTGTTTGAGGCTGAATCCCTTTACCCACTAGCCCTAATAATTGCTGGTTGCACGTTGTTTTGCGTGTTGCTTATGATGAAAGCTAAGTGTTTACTGAAAGCGGATAGAGCCTAAACTTAACCAAAAAATAAGTTAAGTCTAGGTCCGCGCTTCAAAAAATTAGAAAAATGAGTGTTGACCTGTTACTGCGTCGAAGATGATATTTTTTCCAGGACGCTTTTTACTTAGGCTCGGAAGCTTGCTTGTATCTATATAAATTTCTATTGGGCGTGTCCATGCAATATGACTTGCACTCAAATTTTTATCAAGAAGCTGGCAGGTACTGTTTGCGGCCCCAACTTTTCTAAGTAAATATGGTTCATCACTTTGCTTTGAAGCTATCACGCGAAAATCCACTTTTGTATTTGTAGGTGTTATATAATCGTGCATCATTTCGTATAAAGCCTTCATACCAGTTCCAAGATAAGAACTGACTAAAGTTATCTGTAGAGTGTCTTTAGCTGATGAGCCTTGTACTGTTTGTAATGCTTTAAGTAAGGCACTTGAAAACGTTTCAAATTCTGGTGCATCTTGATCGGCAAAATGAGTGTAATTAATGTGGGTATTGAAAGACGTTTTTGTCTCACTATTGAACACAGTCAAAAAAACACAGTCTTTTATTTCATTCGTTATAAAGTAGCGTTTTACTTTTTCTGCAATTGGCTTTAAAGAAGTACGAATTTTACCAAGCCCCTCTATACCAAATCCTTCCTTTTTACCGCTAGCATAATCTACGTAAAATACTGATTCTGCTCTTATTTGTGTAGGACAGTCAGTATAAGTTAATGGTGAGCAACTAGTCAGTGCGTTAAATTCTCGTGCATTGTCACGAAAGTTTTCTGTTCCATAAAATTCTGTTATTTGTTGATGTTGTTCATGATTGGTGATTTGGATAACAAGAGTCTTGTCTGGTGCAGGACGTGATGCATAAAAGCGATTCACTGCAATACTTTTTACCTGATCTGTATATGGAGTTGCGGTAGATGTTGTTGGTGGTGTATTACCTACTTTTTCTCTAATGGCTATTGTTTTGGGGCCGGGACTGTATTCAAACGGACAAGCGGAAAAAGTGCTGTTGCACAATATTAGTGTTAGAATTAAAAAAATATTTTTCATAATAAATCCATAAATTTGTTAAAAACTAAGTATCCATATGTATTGGAAACATAAGTGCTTTTTGTACCATAAAAGTGAACAAAAAAATATATTTTATTTTCGCTTTTAAAAAGAATAGAGAGTAAGTTATTCATGATGCCACTACTCTTTACCCACTAGCCCTAATAATTGCTGGTTGCACCGTATTTTGTAGTTTGTTTATGATGAAAGCTAAGTGTTTACAAAAAGCGTAGATAATTTTAAATTTTTAATTTATAATTACTAACGATTTCAAAATAACAACCACACAACTTATTTTTTAGGAAAAACTGTATGAACCATATGATAATTCTGCTTGCCGTTTTTACATTTGGGCTGAATGCAGCAAGGGTTGCTTCAGAATGGCAAGAGGAGAGCGCACTCGATAGGCTAAGTACAGCTATTGATAGCGATAAAAAAGTAGAAGCATTAAAAATATTGAATGATGAACATGACTCGCTACGATCAACACAAGAAGGCGCTAATTTAGCTATAAAGGCGTGCGCCATATATGGGGATGTAAAACTTTTTAATAGTTATATACAGCCTAAGCTTCGCACTTCAATTTATTGTGTTCCATATGTTGACCCAAATTCTTGCATTCCAGATTCCAAAGGAATTGAAGATGCGCTTATAGAAATTATTAAAACGCGTGCCTATCATTGCATTGATGATTATCATTTTTTACAATACGACACAAAAATATTATGTTCTATTATTACAAAACTTGGCGCTAAAATAATTAAAGAAAAGGCAGTTGCGCCTGAAAACTCAAGTGCTCAACTATCTGACGAAAGCTTGAAAATATTTGATAGTTTGAACTACTTAGCTGTTTGTATGACAAGAAAAAGAGTTGATAGAACCCTCTGCAAAATTTCAGACTAGATAAGTATTTTGGTTTATTTGAAGGATACGCGGAGACTTTGAGAGGGAATTGTTCAGATTTTAGGCAGATAGATCAGTACTAATTTATATGACTGCTTAATTTTTAAGCACTTCTTGTCGT
>CALPGA020000020.1 GCA_943322985.2 Candidatus Finniella inopinata | reverse complement strand
TGTTCGCTTTTGGGGAGCGGCGGATCAGGTCTAAAAATGAAGTCATTATCAAACGATATACTTGAATTTCTTATGTCAAACTTACCATATCCCTAAATCTCCTTCACCCATTTATTAAACTTGCTTCAGGGGTTTTGCAGAGGGTTCACTAATATACCTAAAAACTCAAGTTTTATAAAATTATCAATCTATAGGTGTGGCTATGTGAAGTATGATTTTTCCTTGAATTATTTTTTTATTTAGGTTTGGGAAAGAGTATGTTTTCCTCGATGCTATCATTAAAACTTCTTAAAATACCATTTACATTCCAAACATCTTGATTTTTTGACGATTTCTGGTATGTTTACCTAACACGTTGGGGTATAGCCAAGCGGTAAGGCACCGGTTTTTGGTACCGGCATCCCTAGGTTCGAATCCTAGTACCCCAGCCATTATTTAATTCCTCTTTGAAATATGGTAGCCTGGACCAATAAGTTTTAAACACTTGAGCCATGTCTATCAAATCCTTAACTGCAATTCGTTCTACCTTTCTTGATTATTTTCAGGCTAATGGCCATGAAGTTGTGCCATCTAGTCCATTAGTTCCTCAAAACGACCCAACCCTTATGTTTACTGCAGCGGGCATGGTGCAGTTTAAAGATTTATTTACCGGAAAAGAAACGCGCAGTTATAAGACAGCTACGTCTTCACAAAAATGTTTACGAGCTGGCGGTAAACATAATGATTTAGATAACGTAGGCTATACCGCACGTCACCATACATTTTTTGAAATGTTGGGAAATTTTTCATTCGGAGATTATTTCAAAGAGCGCGCTATTGTATTGGCATGGGAACTTGTAACTAAGCATTTTGACGTTGATCCTAAGCGCTTGCTTGTAACGGTTTACGCTGATGATGATGAAGCAGCCACCATTTGGAAAAAGCTTACTGGCTTTTCTGATGATAAAATTATCCGCATTGCTACATCTGATAATTTTTGGAGCATGGGTGACACAGGGCCGTGCGGTCCTTGCACTGAAATATTTTATGATTATGGTGATAAAATCCCAGGAGGCCCTCCTGGTTCAGCTGATGAAGATGGTGATCGTTTTATTGAAATATGGAACCTGGTCTTCATGCAATATGAACAACTTGCTGATGGCACACGCGTCAATTTGCCAAAACCTTCCGTCGATACTGGCATGGGTCTTGAGCGTATAGCGGCGCTTCTGCAAGGTGCTCATAACAACTATGACATTGATTTATTCAAAAATTTAATTGAAGCATCTAAAGACGAAACTGGAAACACTGGAATGAGGCAATCACACAACGTAATTGCTGATCATTTACGTGCCAGTAGCTTTTTAATTGCTGATGGAGTCATGCCTTCAAACGAAGGTCGTGGATATGTTCTACGTCGCATTATGCGCCGTGCTATGCGTCATGCGCATTTGTTAGGTGCTAAAGATCCATTAATGCACCGATTAGTTGCTACTTTAGTGAATTTAATGGCAGACACATATCCGCAGTTGCAGCGTGCTCAATCACTAATCACTCAAACCTTATTTCATGAAGAAGAAAAATTTCGTCAAACACTTGGGCGCGGATTAAAGCTTTTAAAGGAAGAAACGACTAATTTAAAAAGTGGTGAAACTCTTGCAGGTGACGTTGCTTTTCGTTTGTATGATACCTATGGATTTCCTTTGGATCTTACTCAAGATGTGCTTCGTGCGGAAAATCGCAGTGTTGATACAGGCGGATTTAACGAAGCAATGGAAAAACAAAAAAAATTAGCGCGCGCTTCGTGGACGGGGTCAGGTGAATCTGGCTTTGAAAAAATTTGGTTTGATATAAAGGAAGAACATGGCGCTACTGAATTTTTAGGCTACACCGCATTGACTGCCGAAGCTAAAGTTTTGGCAATTGTAAAAGATGGAAAGTTGCTGCAAGAAACAGTGCAAGATGCCTGGGTATTGTGTAATCAAACACCTTTTTATGCAGAATCAGGCGGGCAGGTTGGCGACGTTGGTTTAATGCAAACTGAAAATTGTACGTATAATGTTCTTGATTGCCAGAAAATGGTTGGCAGCCTTTATGTTCACAAAGTTGGATCAGCTAAAGGGCATTTGAAAGTTGGTGATATTGTACGGTTAACGGTTGACGCGAAAAAGCGTGCAAGAACTGCAGCAAATCATTCCGCAACACATTTACTTCATGCTGCTTTACGTAAAGTATTGGGTGATCATGTTACCCAAAAAGGATCATTAGTCGGGCCAAATCGTTTGCGTTTTGATTTTACGCATTCAATGGCAGTTACACCTGAACAATTACATGAAATTGAAATAGCAGTAAATCAAGAAATTCTTGCTAATCATGAGGCTATTACAAAGTTAATGACGCCAGATGAAGCAATTTCAGATGGTGCAATGGCTTTATTTGGTGAAAAATATGGCGATGTTGTGCGCGTGCTTAGACTTGGTGATTTTTCAGTTGAGCTTTGCGGGGGAACTCATGTGCAGCGTACTGGTGATATTGGCCTTGTTAAAGTTATAGGGGAATCTAGTGTTTCTGCAGGAGTACGACGTATTGAAGCAATAACGGGCACAAACATTATTGATAGACTTTATGAACTTCAAGCAAATAATAATTTTGAACAAGAAGCTGCTAAAAAAACCATACAAGAATTGCAAAAACAATTGGCAGAAGCAAAACGTCATGCGGCATTAGGTGGTCAAAATGCAGTGGATAAAATTGAAGAAATTGCTGGAATTCAAGCCATTTTTAAGCATTTGCAAGACATACCTGCGAAAGATCTTAAAGGCATTGTTGATGATCTAAAGAAAACTCTAACGTCTGGCATTGTAGTTGTGACCAGCACGTACGATGGAAAAGTTTCTTTGGTTATTGGTGTTACTAATGATTTAACAGCGAAAATTAGCGCTGTTGATTTGGTGAAAGTGGCAGCTCAAGTTGTTGATGGTCAAGGTGGCGGTGGTCGTCCAGACATGGCGCAAGCAGGAGGCACGAATCCAAACGCTGTGAATAAAATTCAAGCTGAAATTGAGAAGTTTTTTTCTGCTTAAAAAGCAACAAATTCAAAATAGTCCCGAACAAAAATACCTTCTGTTAACTTTTTGTTAACTATTTTGCATTAATATCACAATTGTTTGTTGTGTTTAATGTTTTTAAATGGAGGGTGGGATGCAACTATCATTTAAAATGCTTATGATTTCATTAGTTCTATTTCTTTCGGATGTTTGCGTGCATTTAAATGCAGCTAGTAACCAGAATTTATTATTGGAAGATGATGATTCTGATACAATAGAACTGACAACTTCTGTGGTGACTTCGGGTAAATGGTTAAATACACCAGAAGATATTCGAAACAAAGTCTTATCGAGTATGATTGAATTTTAGGAAAATAAGGGTAAGAGACTTATAAGCCTGCTACCATTTCTTGCCATGCGGTTTCATCAATAACTTGAATACCTAGTTCTTTTGCGGCTTTTAGTTTTTGCCCAGCATCTTTACCAGCTACTACAAATGTTGTTTGTGCAGACACGGCACTACCAACTTTTGCTCCAAGTTTTTCTGCTTGGGCTTTGGCTTCGCTACGGCTTATGTGTTCTAAACCACCAGTAAATACTACTGTTTTTCCGCTTAAAGGTAAGTTGCTAGCTACTTCGTACGGCAACACAGTAATGTGTTTTAATAAGCCTTCGACCATTTGCAAGTTATATTTTTGTTGAAAAAAGTCAATAATATCACGTGCCATTCCATGGCCAATTCCTTCAATTGGCATCAATTCTTTATGCACAACCGAATCGTTTTGGTGGGCTTTCAAAATGGTTTCTAAAAAGCGTTCAAAAACCATAAAATGCTTGGCCAATAATTTTGCTGTTGTCTGGCCAATTTGGGGAATCCCTAAAGCATAAATTAGTTTATCTAATGGTAGCGTTCTAACTTTGTTAATAGCATCCCACAGATTTTGTGCTGACTGCTTACCCCATCCTTCCCACGTTTCCAAAGATTCCTTAAGGGTTTTGTTGCGATCTTCAAGGGTGAAAATATCAACAGGCGTGGTGATAAGATTAAGCGAATAAAATCTGGAAATGTGTTTTTCACCTAATCCATCAATATTTAAAGCATCACGACTAACAAAATGAATAAGACGCTGAATGGCTTGGTCTTCGCAACCAAAACCATTTAGGCAACGTTTAGCGATTTGCCCAGGTGTTTGATACAGATGAGAATTGCAACAGGGACAGTTTGCGGTGAAGCAGTAAACTTGTGAGTCGCTTGAACGTTTGCTTGTTTTTACTTTTACAACTTGAGGTATGACATCTCCCGCTCGCTGAACAATTACCGTGTCTTTAATGCGAATATCTTTACGCCGAATTTCTTCTTCATTATGAAGCGTTGCACGACTAACAGTTACACCGCCTACAATGACAGGTTGCAAAACAGCAACCGGGGTTATTACACCAGTGCGCCCTACTTGCAGAATAATATCATCAACAATTGTTTCTGCTTGTTGTGCTGCAAATTTAAATGCAATGGAATGGCGTGGAGCCCTGCCTACAACGCCTAGTCGTTCTTGCAATCGCAGATCATTAACTTTAAATACTAAACCATCAATTTCGTAATCTAGGGTTTGCCTGACTTCCTGCATGGTTTGGTAGTATTTAATCATCTCATCAAACGTGTTACATAGCTTGTGATGAGGGTTCACAACAAAACCCCAAGTTTGTAATTTTTGCAAAAGCTCGCTTTGATTTTCTACAAGGTTCCCCTCAAGACTTTGCGCATAATATGCAAAAAAATGAACAGGACGCGCTGCTGTTACTGTTGAATCAAGCTGTCGCAATGACCCAGCTGCAGCATTGCGCGGATTTGCAAAAGCTTGTTCGTCTTGTTGTCGGCGTTTTGCATTTAATTCTTCAAAATCAGCAAGTTTCATGTAAACTTCACCGCGAATTTCAAGGCTTTTTGGAATATTTTCTCCCAAAAGGCCTAGAGGCAAATCACGTACTGTGCGCAAATTTGCAGTGATATTTTCACCTTCTTGACCATCACCCCGAGTAGCACCAAGTACAAATTGACCATCTTGATAATGTAAGCTTGCTGAGAGGCCATCGATTTTAGGCTCTGCTAGCATGGGAATGGAAACATCTTCAGGCATTTTTAGAAAACGTCTTAGTTTTTTTCCAAAATCAGCAAATTCTTTTTCGTTAAAAACATTATCTAGGGAAAGCAAAGGCTTGCGATGCTTGACCTTATCAAATTGAGAAGAAACCGGTGAACCAATTCTATGACTTGGGCTATCAAGCCTTCTGAGATCAGGGAATAGCGCCTCTAGTTCTTGATTTTGACGTCTTAAGGCATCATATTGTTCATCGCTAATTTTTGGGTTTGCTAGTGTGAAATAGCAGTAATCGTGATGTGCAATAAGTTTTGCTAATCGTTCTAATTCTTTTGCTGCTTGAGTGCGATCCACTTAATTCTTGATCCAATTCCTAAGACATAGAGCATGATACGCTGGCCAAAATAAAGGGGCAAGAGTTTGATGTTTTTAACGCAAACATTAAACCATGTTCAAAGATTGACGAATTTCGTGCATGTTTTTACATGCAATGGCATTTGCTGCATCAGCGCCTTTTTTTAAGTACTGCAGTAAAGATGCTTCATCTGCTAACAGTTCATGCATAGTGCTTCGAATGGGGCTTAAGTGATCAATAAGCGTACTTGCCAGCTTTGGTTTGAATTCTGAAAACTGTTTTCCTTCAAATTCCAGACAAACTTCAGCCAAAGATTTTTGAGTAAATAGAGAATATAAGCTCAACAGATTTTTAGCTTCAAGTCGTTCACCTAAGGCCTCTGCGGATCCTGGAATAGGTTCAGCATCTGTTTTTGCTTTGCGAATTTTTAGGTCAATTGTTTCGTCATCATCAAGCAAATGGATACGAGAATAGTCTGATGGATCTGATTTGCTCATTTTTTTTGAGCCATCACGCAAACTCATAATACGAGCTGTTTCACTTTTAATAATGGGGTCAGGCAATGGAAAAATATTAGTATTTACGTAGTTGTTAAAAGCTTGAGCAATATCTCGGGTTAATTCAACATGTTGTTTTTGGTCTTCGCCAACTGGCACGTGCGTTGCTTTGTAAATCAAAATATCTGCGGCCATTAGCGCCGGATAAACAAACAAACCTGTCATGGCTTGGTCTTTATTTTTGCCAGCTTTGTCTTTGAATTGGGTCATGCGTGAAAGCCAACCCATAGGGGTTATACAGTTGAAATACCAAGCAAGTTCTGTGTGGTAAGGTACGTGACTTTGTACAAAAATATGATTTTTTACTGGATCAATGCCGCTTGCAATATATGCTGCAGCAATGGTGAGTGTGTTTTTGCGTAAGTCTTTTGCGTCTTCAGCGGTGGTTAAAGCGTGTTGGTCAACTATGCAAAATAGTCGTTCATCTACTTGGTCAATCATGCTAACCCAGCTGCGAATTGCACCTAAATAATTTCCTAAATGAATGTGTCCTGTGGGGCGAATACCAGAGAGAATACGTGTTGGCATGACTAAACCTTAACTACTTTTAAAAAAAGATTATATTTATTACATAGTTCAATGACGTTGTTAAAATCTAAAACTTGGGTGGTGTCTGCTGAAATAGCAATGCCATTTAATTGGCACTTATGCATAGCTACGATTGTATCTGTGCCAATGGTTGGTAAATCAACAAGGGTCGATTGATTTTGTTTTGCAATTTTAACCAAGACCCCGCCAGTTGGATGGCGTTTCAAGTTTACACAGCGTTCGATTAAACATTGAGTGCCTTCAATGGCTTCAACACCAAGAATTAAACCTTCTTGCGCAACACACGCCTGACCTACGTCAGCGTTTGATAAGGTACTTAAGACTAATTGCCCGCGAATAATATCGTTTTCATCAACACTATTTGGCTGGGCATTTGTGTATACGCCTGGTTTCAAAACTAAATTTGGCAAGAATTCTCGCGGACTTATAATTTGGAATCCTTCTTTTGCTAAAAGTTCGGTAATACCTTTTAGTAGCGTGTCATCTCCACCGAATGCTTTTGTGCTTAATTTTTGCATCCATTTTAATCCAACTGTATCAAAGCTTAGAGATGTAAATGAAGGGCGTGTGATTCTGCCAGCAAATATTAATCGCTTCACATTGTGCTCTTGAAAAAAACGTAAAATTTCTCCAATTTTGCCAAGGGTCGTTTGTAAATGATGACCTTCAAAATTATCTAATGGATTATCTTTAAATGATACAACAATTGGCTGTAATTGTTGGTTCAGTGCTTGATTCAAGACAAGAGAAAATAGTGCGCCAGAGCCTGCTATAATTCCCAACGGTTCGCTAGTTATACTGCTTTGGGTTGGCATAATGAATTTGATTTTGTGCTTAAAAAATCTAGCAGAATATTAACGTCACTATCGTTATTGTATTTAGTGCGTAAAGCGTCAAAACGTTCACTTAATGGCTGGTCGCTTCCTATCATGAATAAGTTCATGTAAATGTCTTGTAATTTTCCAATTGCTTCGCGGTTGAAACCTCGACGTTTCATGCCAACTAGGTTAAGACCATTTAACCAGCCACGTTCACCGACGACTACACCGAACGGAATAACATCATGCTCAACGCCTGCCATGCCACCAATCATTGCATGATCACCAACCCGCACGAATTGTTTGATTGCGGCAAGTCCACCGATGATGGCATAGTCACCAATTTTCACGTGCCCTGCCAATGTTGCGTTATTTGCCATTATGACGTGACTACCAACCACGCAGTCATGCGCAACATGGCTTCCTACCATAAACAAACAGTGGTCACCAACAATGGTTTGCATTGCATCGCCTGCTGTGCCTGGCTGGATGGTTACATATTCACGAATGGTGTTATGGGAACCAATAATAGTTGTAGATGGTTCACCGCTGTATTTTAAATCCTGAGGATTATGACCAATAGAAGCAAACGGGTAAATTTTAGTTTTTTCACCAATTTTTGTAATGCCACTAATTGAAATATGTGAAACAAGTTCAACATAATCGCCTAAAGTAACATCTGCACCAATGCTGCAAAATGGCCCTACAGTAACGCCAATGCCTATTTTTGCGCCAGGTTCAATAATGCTTGATGGGTGTATTTTCATTTTTGCGTAATCATTGCGGTAAACATGGAATCATGTGCTAAGTGCTCGCCCACCCATGCTTCACCTTTGAATTTCCATATATGACCACGTGACCGTTCTTTGGTTACCTTTAAACGTAATACATCACCAGGAACAACAGGGCGACGAAATTTTGCTTCATCAATTGACATGAAGTACACAAGGTTTCCTGGTTTTTCACCGCCATTTTGCACGGTTAGGGTTTTCATAACCAATGCTGCTGCTGTTTGAGCCAAAGCTTCTACAATTAGCACGCCTGGCATAATTGGGTGATCGGGAAAATGCCCTTGAAAATACCATTCATTTACAGAAACATTTTTAATGCCAACAGCGGATTCGCCTAAAATTACATTTTCAATTCGCTCGATAAACAAAAAAGGATAACGATGCGGGATAAGAGTTTGAATTTCAGCTAAATCAAGTGTAGTACCTGAAGATTCAAAGCTAATGATGTTGTCTTCTGCCAAGTTCATATACGTTTCAATTTTTCTTTATACTATACTGATTTGGTAATTAATTTGCAATTTTTCAAGGGGAAATTATATTGAAAAAATTAGCGTTCAAATAACCTTGCTAATGATTTTTTGTCCAAGGTCACAAAAGTAGGGCGGCCATGATTGCATTGGGCAGATTTCGGAGTAGATTCCATTTGACGCAACATAGCATTCATTTCAGCAAGGCTTAGGGTTTTTCCTGCGCGAATGCTGTTATTACAAGCTCTGCTACTAAGTTTTTCCCATAAAATTTCGACTGCGCTTACGCCTTCACCTAGGGTTTTTATGTCGGCCAAAACATCTGCTATAAATTCTTTTGATCCTTGAAGGTGACAAGCAATAGGGGTTGAGTGCACAACCAACGTTTTTGTTGAATAGACATCTATCACAAAGCCAATTTGTTCAAAAAGATCTTTGTGTTCTGCAAATAATGCACAGTCACTCTCATTAAGTTCAATATATTCAGGTTGCATTAGCGGTTGTGAAGGAAGCGTTCCCTGAGCACTCCATTGAGCCTTAAGATCTTCGTACACGATGCGCTCATGGGCTGCATGCTGATCAATGATTAACAATGCATCTTTTGTTTGCGCCACAATGAACGTTTCAAATAGCTGCGCTTTAGCAATGCCCATAGGGTAGTCAGTGACGACTTCTTCTTGTTCTAAAACAGGAACGTAAACAGGTTGAATAAATGCAGCAATAGGATGAGGTCTAGCTGATGGATAGCTGTCCCGTAGAATAGGCTTGTTATTGAACTGAGGGTTAGTAAAAATTTTAGGACTAGGGGCGCTAAAAGCATTGGCAACAAGATTTCCCATAATGGGTGATGATGTGTGCTGGCTAGCCAATAACGATTGCTTTACGCCTTGAATTAAAAAGCTTCGCACAAACCCAGAATCACGAAAACGCACTTCAGTTTTGGCGGGGTGAACATTAACATCAACCTCACGACCATCAAGATTAAAAAATAATACAGCTAAAGGATGTCGCCCTGTCATGAGCACGTCTTGATAAGCCACGCGCAATATTCCAGCAACGTTTCGGTCGCGTACCCAGCGATTATTTACATAAATATATTGATCATTCGCTTGAGAGCGGGAATAGGTTGGGAGGCTCACTAACCCTTCTAATTTATAGCCATTACGCTCCAAAAGAACAGGCACAGTATTCTGAGCGAAATCATTGCCCATAACTTGGCCGATGCGTGTTGCAAGTGTGCCTGCAGACCAGTCATAAACAGTTTTTGAATCTGACTTGAAAATGAAATGAACTGATGGATTCGCCATGGCAATACGACTAATCATTTCTTTGCAGTGATTCAGTTCTGTTGTGGCATTTTTTAAAAATTTTAGCCGAGCAGGGGTAGCATAAAAAATATCACGTACTTCAATCGTTGTACCAATTGCTGCCGAATGAGGCATAAGTTTTGATGCATTCCCGCCTTCAATGGTAATTTTCCAAGCATGTTCGTCTGCATTTGTGCGAGTAATCATTTCTGTGCGACTGATGGACGCAATGCTAGGCAGAGCTTCTCCGCGAAATCCAAAAGTATTGATGGCGAATAAATCTTGATGAGATAATTTAGACGTTGCGTGACGTTCAAATGCCAGTGATATATCATCAACTGCAATGCCGCAACCATTGTCACTAATAGAAATTCTTGCGCGGCCCCCGTCTTCAACTTCAACAATAATTTGCGATGCACCAGCATCTAAAGCATTCTCAACCAATTCTTTTAAAATAGCCGCTGGTCGCTCAATAACTTCACCCGCTGCAATTTGGTTAACCAAATGCGGATCAAGTTTTTCAATTTTTTTTGGTTGTTTTTGGCTCATCGTATGCCAGTATATAACGAAATAAATACTTCTACAAAAACTAAAACAAGAGGGTGTTATGAAAATTGCAATTAATGGGTTTGGTCGTATTGGACGGATGATTTTGCGCAGCTTGGTTGAGCGCAATGTGCGTGACATTCAAGTGGTAGCAATTAATGATTTAGGATCTTTAGAAGATAATGCACATTTGTTTAAGTATGATTCAATTCACGGTCGATTTGTTGGAAAAGTAACCACATCAGGTGATTCATTAGATGTTGGCTTTGGGCCAATTAAAATATTAGCAGAACCTAACCCTGAAAAATTACCTTGGGGCGCAATGGGGGTGGATATTGTTTTGGAATGTTCTGGTCGTTTTACAAAACGTGATAGTGCAGCGAAGCATCTTGCAGCTGGTGCTAAACGAGTAATTGTTTCTGCACCTTGCGATGGAGCCGATATTACAGTTGTTTATGGAATCAACCATGAAAAAATAAATGATACTCATCAGGTGATATCAAACGCATCATGCACAACCAATTGTTTAGCTCCGGTAGCTTCAGTTTTACACAAATCACTTGGTATTGAATGTGGGTACATGACAACAATTCACGCATATACAGGCGATCAGCGTTTGGTTGATACCTTGCATACAGACCAACGGCGCGCAAGGGCCGCTGCTATGTCAATGATTCCAAGCTCAACAGGCGCAGCCAAAGCGGTTGGACTAGTTTTACCTGAATTAAAAGGCAAGCTTGATGGTACTGCTATTCGTGTGCCTGTTGCTAACGTTTCAGTGGTTGATTTGAAAGTCATGGTGGGGCGAGATACAACAATTGCTGAAGTTAATAGCTTCATGCAAACAGCCGCGAAAAATGAATTACATGGAATTTTAGATTATGTAACTGATCATTTGGTCTCAATCGATTTTAACCATTCGCCATTTAGTTCAAGTTTTGACGCAACCCAAACCCAGGTGGTGAATAACCGTTTGGTGCGGGTGCTTTCTTGGTACGATAACGAGTGGGGTTTTGCAAACCGTATGGTTGATGTAACAAGGCATATTATGTAATGTGCAAATTTTTAGACACGTCCTGTCACCTTTGACGAGGGGCTTTAGCGCCGAAGCTTGGGCCCCACATAAGTAGTCCGGAATGATTTCACTGGATTGCCACGTCGCTTATGCTCCTCGCAAAGACGAAAACTAGAGTGGAAGCGTCTCCCTGAGCCTGCAAAGCAGGCGTAAGGGTCCAGTGGGTAATATCCAGAATTTATAAAACTAGATCCCCTCATCCAGTCATCTAGCCTTCCGCAGGGACGACAAGACCTTTGATGGTTGCAGTAAAATTTGCACACTACCTTATATTGGCAGTTGAATAGAAAAAAAGAAGCTGTTTTTAAGCAGCTTCTCTTTGTTTGTTCGTAGTTTTCTTATTGCATATCGTAGTCAGCCAATGCATTGCCAAGGTAATCATACGATTGTATTGGTGCGGCTAGACCAGTAGCTACATTATGTTGTGCATAGCCATGAGTTCTTTCTTGATGCATACGTTCTGCGTCATAATGTACTAAAGCTGGACCAGAAGCTGGGTCAAATGGTACTTGACGTGCTGCTACAGCATTTTCGACAGTGTCTAAATAACCGCCTTCAAAATTTTCTCCTAGGAACTGACGTTCACGTTCTGATAATCCATGCACTGCATGAATTCGTTCAGGACTGAACAAGTTATGTACGCGCATTTGCAAGTGCTCAGCTGGATTTTCAGTTAAGTCATCTCCGTGAGTGCGTAAACGAGCAACTCTTGAACCAATAAGCCGTTGCTTTAATTCACTTGATACTTTTGCTGCACGGTTTTGTGCAACTTCTTGAGCATCTGCTTCAGAAGCTGGAGAATGTTCTTCACGAGTAAGTGCCGATGCTGCTAATCCTTGATTTTCCATACGTGTGTAGTCACGCTCATCGGCGTAGCGGTCAATTTCAGATCTTAATCCATGACGCACATCTTCAGGTAATGCTGAAAATGCATGTACACGGTGAGCTGCCATAACTCCGTGTACACGTTGTTCCATCACAGTGCCTTGAATTGAATTTCTTCCGTGTGTGCGAAGTGGATTATACAATTCTGTACGGTCACCTTCTTTTGCTTCACGAATTTCGAATTCTCCAACAATTGTAAAATTATCTGCATAATTCCACTGATTCCATTGTAAACGCACAACCTGATAAACGTGTCTATCAGCTGCCGGTTGTCTAACGACTATAACATGAGAGCCTTGGGCTAAGTGCATTCTTGTTGCAGCTCCTTGTATTTGTTGACGAACTGCATTTTGCATTTCCCAATCCATTTCGTGCATCTGTCTTACTGGTGTATTCAACTGAGACACATTCCAAAGTCTGTTGTCTAAACGCAGAGTAAGCAGTAAGCCTTCGTGCCCACCCGCAGCCATAGCTTGGGCAATTTCATTTGCACGACCAGGAACTGCTAATAACCGATCAAGCATTTGGGCTGTTGTTTCGGCTGCCGCCACTGCAGGTGCTGATCCTGCATTTCTAAATGTCTGCATTACTTTAAGTTTAGCAAGCGCTGGCTGCTCAGAAACAAAACGCATAATATGCATTATGTCAGGTTTAAAGCCATTTCTAAACTTAGCCATTGCTTCTCCACGCAGTAATGGCATGAATTCTTGCATTGCTCTTTCTACTAACTGCATATTTCTGGATCTGTTTGGCTTTTCAAACTCTGCGTTAATTTGTGAGTGAAGCTCAGCAAGTCTATTGAATAGTTGAGATGAACCCTCAATAAGTCTTTCAAGCTGTGTTCTTTCTTGTGGAGATAGCTGCGCACTTGCCAATAGAGCCTCTGCTTCACTTAGACCTAATCTGTAATGCTCTATAAATAAGTTCAGTAATGACCATGATTGCCCCAAGCTGACGCCAGCTGCAATAGGGGTATTTCTTTTAGCTCCTCCCATAATTGCGTGATCAAAATCAGATCTAATAATTTCATCGATTCCTTCATAATGAAAAGGCGTTTCAATTGATAAATTAATGTAAAGTAACGGCATGTCACCAATTACTTCCCTCGGTTCATATATATTTTGGTGTGTTGCAGCATCCCACCGAACATATTGCTGTTCAGTGATCATGATTGGTTGTGCAAAGCTTATTCTATTAGGGCATATTTCACGAATGCGCGCTGCAAGTCGAGTCAGCTGTTCTGCATTTAGCTGGGGTAATTGACGGGCAGTCCAGGTGTTTAATATTCCATTCCAATGATGATTTTGAATTTGGTTAACTATTTGATCAATTATGTAATCAGGTCCAGGTGCAGCTGCGGGTGCTATACCAGGAAATATATCGCTCCATGCATTACCGACATGTGCATGATCAGCTGAAGATGAGGATGAACTGTGGTTGTTTGCGGGTCCACCACCTGCGCCTGAAGAGTAAGATGAATAAGTGGCTGGTACCATAGCAGTAGAAACTACTAGCCCAAGAAAAATTCTTGAAAACATAAAATAATCCTTAATTGAGAAATTGCCATTCTTTTAAAAATAACATTTCAATGTTAATAAAAGATTAATAATGTGTTTTTTTTGTTCAATATAGTGATCTAATCCATGTTAAGCTTTCAGATTTGTTTTTTATAGTTTTGTTACATCTTTTTAATTCTCAGTTTACCAAAACTCTCTCTTAGGTTAGGGTGTGCTTAATGTTTTTAAAGCTATAGTCACATGCAATCATCATTTTTGAATATTCCTAACGGGCATCCGTTTCCTTTGTATAATCTTCCTTATGGGGTGTTTGAACATAAGGGGAAAACATCAATTGGTGTGGCTGTTGGCGACTATGTTCTCAATCTGACGTTATTGGAAGAAAAAGGACTATTAAAAGTTGAAGCATTAGCTGGCAAAAAGGTTTTCAATCAAACAACGCTGAATAGTTTTTTAGCGACAGGTAAACCATGTTGGAATGCGGTTCGTAAATTTTTAATGAACTTATTAAATTCGAACACGCCAGATTTGCGTGACAATGCAGCTTTGCAGGCAGAACTGCTGATTCCTCAAAGTGAAATTGTCATGAAAATGCCAGTGCATGTTGGTGGCTATACCGATTTTTACTCATCAATTGAGCATGCAACCAATATTGGGAAACTGTTTCGTGATCCAGCGAATCCGTTATTGCCAAATTGGCGCCATATTCCTGTGGGTTATGATGGGCGCGCAAGTGCAATTGTGGTTAGTGGTACAAAAATTAGGCGTCCAAAAGGACAGTTGAAAATTGGAGAAGATGCGCCTATTTGTGAGCCGACGCGTCAATTCGATACAGAAATTGAGCTTGGTTTTATTATAGGAACTGGCAATGACTTAGGCACTCCTGTTTCAATTAATGCTGCAGCAGATCATGTGTTTGGTGTGGTGATGTTGCTTGATTGGAGCGCGCGCGATATTCAACGGTGGGAATATGTGCCATTAGGGCCATTTTTGGGCAAAAATTTTGGCACAACTATTTCACCGTGGGTGGTTACTATGGAAGCTTTACAGCCATTTTGTGTTGATGGCCCTGAACAAAGTCCAAAACCGCTGCCATATTTGCAAAAGCAAAATATCAATTTTGATATTGATCTGCATTTACAAATTAAAACGCCAAAAATGGACGCGTATCAAGAAATATCACATACGAATTACAAGTATATGTACTGGGATATTGCACAGCAAGTTGCGCATCACACCGTGAATGGGTGCAATTTGCAACCAGGTGATATTTTAGGAACGGGTACTATTAGTGGCCCTACACCTGATAGTTACGGAAGTCTTATTGAATTAACTTGGAATGGTGCGAATGCTATTCATTTGAATTCAGGAGAAGAGCGAGTCTACTTAGCTGATAATGATTCTATGCAACTGGTAGCAATGGCTACAAAGGGTGATTTGTGCATAGGCTTTGGTAGTGCAGAAGCTACGGTGCTGCCCGCTATCGATTCTTAAAATTTATGCGAGACAGCTGTAATTAAAAGGTGTACCTATAACACAAGAGCGTTGAAGACATAGAAACCCTATTAAAAGGAGCGTCCATGGCCCAACTAAACGCTGTAAAAATTGCAGCGGATAAACTTTTTAGCGGAGACAGCATTCACAAGCAAGACGGGCTGTTAGCATATATGCAACCGTTAATTGCTGCGCTTTCGGCTAAAGAATGCAGTGAAAATTCAGAGCTTGATTATTATAAGGTTTCCAGGGCCTATTTAACGTCGCTAATTGATCAAGTCCCCATTGCTGTATTTTGTCTCGATAGAAATTTTAAGATAACTAGGCTTAGTTTTACGGCGCTTAATTGGTTAAAAAGCCATTATTTTAAAGGAAAGAAGGCTTTTTCTGCTGAAGACGTTTTGGGTGAAAAATTCAATGATATTTTTAGCCCTTGTCCCAAGCCATTAGGAGCAGCCCTTAAAAATGCATTAAAAGGGAAAGTTTGGCGTGCTCAGTCCCTTAAGCAAGAAATAAAAAATAAGGACTATTGTTATTGGCTGCAGTGGGAAGTTTTTCCTTGGTTAGATCAAAATGGTGAAGTAACAGATGTGATTGTGTTTTTAGAAGACACAACTTCCCATCAGGAATTGCTGCTTTCTAATAAAAAACTTCAACAAAGTAATGAGCTTTTGGAAAGCTTTAATCTTATCTTTTCTCATGATCTTATTCAGCCTTTGCGGCAAATTTCTAATTTTTTAGATATTATTCAAGAGCATTACGAAGGTATTGATTCAGCTCAAGCACCTATGAATCAAGTGTTTACTGCTTTGCAAAAGAGCTTCGACCATATTCGAAATTTAAGTGAAGGCATTGTGCTATATTGCAAAAAGGGAGACTTAACAGTTGAATCAGAGCAAATTTCCTTAAAATGCCTGATTGAAGAAATTTATGAAAGCATTTTGAAATCAGAAAAATGCCAATTTAATTTTCAATTTTCTGAAGATGTATATTTGCATGCGAATCGTACTTGCATGCTGCAACTATTTCAAAATTTATTTGCAAATGCAATTAAACACAGTTCCTGCGAAAATTGCATAATCACGTTATCAGGCGCAAGAGAAGACGAAAATTTTTATAGGTTTCATTTGCATAATCATGGGTATTGTCCTGGGTATATTCGAAAAAGAAATGTCTTTTTACCTTTTCAATCATCAGCTTCTGACGGGGCAGGTCTTGGTTTAATGATTTGTAAAAAAATCATTTCTGCTTATAAGGGAAAAATTACACTTCGATCTGGCAAGCGTAAGGGGACAGTTGTGTCGTTTACTTTACCTTTTTGTGAGAAAAAATTAGAAAAATTAACTGAACTAACTATTCAAGAACCAAGGTACACTCACACTGTGCTATTACAAAACGAAAGGAAGTTGTCATGACAGTTGATCTAAAAGACGAACTACTTGGTAAAAAGGTTACCTTCTTTCGTCGTAAAATGAATTGGCCACTTAAAACGCTTGCTGCAGGCTTGGATGTTTCAATTCAACAACTTCAGCGATATGAAAAAGGTGTTAATAAAATTTCAGCTTCTATGCTGTATCAGATATCAAAAATCTTTAAGGTTGATTTACCATGTTTCTTTGAAGATTTTGAAGTTAATACAGAGCAAGAAGAAGATGTCTACAATGTTTTGCTTATAGAAGATAATGCGAGTGATGAATTTTTACTGCGAAAAGCATTAACTGATTTTCCAAAAAAATTACACATTTATACTATTAATGATGGTCAAGCCGCTTTGAATTTTTTAAGTGATATCGCTCATGATTCTGCGCAAGCTTTGCCAAAGCCGGATCTTATTTTTCTGGATCTGCATCTTCCCTCGGTGCGTGGATTAGATATTTTAAAAGATATTAAGCGCCGGGTGCACTTGAATGAAATACCTGTAATTGTGCTAAGTAGTAGCTTAAACGCAGATGATCGTGCAGCAGCTTATAGCTTGCAGGCGAGTGGATTTATAAGAAAATCCTTCACCTATCAGGACTTCAAAAGTCAGCTGCACAAAGCCATGGCTTATTGGACTGACGTTGTTGACTTGCCGCACCATGCACAAGCTAGTTGATTAGACATCATCTACCCATTAGTTCGTTAAGCATGTACGCATAACGTACGTAAGCACGGTTTCTAACGCCTGCAAAGCAACCACCTCTGGTTATGCGATTTTCAGCAATCGCATCAAAGAGAGCATTTAAATAAAACCGAACGCTTTCATTTTCTTGTCCCAATTCACCCTCTAGATTCTGAATTAAGCTGACAACACGTGAGTACATTCTTAGCGTTGAAGAATCCGCCGATGCTGTGCTTAATGCATTAATAATATCAGTTGCTAATTCGGCTGCAGTAACTGCTGTGCCGTCATATCCTGCATAACCACTTGTGCGTGGTAGTAAATAGTCTCGCATATTAGCAACTGTAAGTGCAGAGTTATCAATAGCAAAATCATCGCCAATAGCGTGCAAGGTTTCCATGTTTCCAAGAACTGTTCCATCTAGAGCATGAACATCAGCTCCTTGGGGAATGCTGCCTAGAAATGCAACAAGAGGTGCAATTGTTTCTCTATGAGTTGTGATATTTGTATTTAATAGCAGTGTTTGAACAATTGTGCATTCATGAATTCCACGTACAGTTGTTAGCCGTCTAATTAAATCTGCGGTTGCTGCGTCCTCGGCTGCTCTTCTTCTGGATAAAGTAATGTCAATATGGTTTGCGTGAGCACTTTGATCAGCAAAAGTTAATTGTCTAATTAAATCTTCAGTTGCTTTATCTATTGTATATTCAGGGAGAACGTGTCTAGAAGACATTGAGCTGGAACCAGAACCAGTAAGCTCTTCAAACGCAATCGTGGTAGCATCTTCTCCTCTCATGCCGAGAGACATGTAATGAGCAACCCTTTCGTCGAAGTCGCTGTCCATACTAAAAGCACTGTTAAAATTCATTGACGTAAAAAATAATAAAAAAGCAAGAAATAGGTTTTTCATGTGCATCTCGAACAATTAAATATTAATATATATGACTTATATAGTGTGAAATTCTTAACAATGCAAGTTTATTTTTCTCCTCCCAGGGTTGTATCTTTGCATGTATGAGAAATAGGATCCCAATTATAGCGCTTGGCTGAATCAAAAACTTTCTCGTGACGAACTAAAATATTTTGATGTTCAGATTAATTGTGGTTGTATGTCATCGTAAATTTTTTTTAAATAAATAGGTTAATTTTTATTCCAGAAATCGTGGATTTTCTTTGGCGATTAAATCAAAAGCTTTCAGTTCAGATAAAACTTTTTTCATATCAGAAAGGCGAATCATGTTTGGGCCATCGCTTGGTGCATTGTCTGGGTCTTGGTGAGTTTCTAAAAATACACCGGCAACTCCAACTGCAACTGCAGCGCGTGCTAATATAGGGGCGAACTCGCGCTTCCCACCGGTTGATGCGCCTTGTCCACCAGGTTGTTGTACAGAATGTGTTGCATCAAAAATAACAGGATAGCCTGTTTGAGCCATAATACTTAGGCTGCGCATATCGCTAACTAAAGTGTTGTAACCAAAGCTAGCACCACGCTCACAAAGCATTACATTGGAATTACCAAATGATTCCATTTTCTTTACAACGTTTTGCATGTCCCATGGAGCTAAGAATTGCCCTTTTTTAATATTGATGACTTTCCCTGTTTTTGCTGCTGCTTCCAACAAGTCAGTTTGACGGCACAAAAATGCAGGAATTTGTAACACATCAACAAAATTTGCTACGGCTGCGCATTGCTCTGGAGAATGCACATCCGTTGTAATTGGTACATTAAATGTGTTTCTAAGTTCTTCAAAAATCCTTAAAGATGCTTCAAGACCAAGCCCTCTAGCGCCCGCAATGCTTGTGCGGTTGGCCTTATCAAAAGATGTTTTGTAAATTAGAGGAATGCCTAATGCATTACATAAAGTTGTTAGGTTCTCTGCCATCATCATGGCATGGTCGCGACTTTCTAAAACACAAGGTCCTGCTATAAGCACAAAAGGATTCGTATTAGAAATTTCTATAGATTGAACAAGAATTTTTTTCATATATCACAGATTACATTAGTTTTTTCATACCATAGCGAAGACGCTTGGGTTTTGGTACCCTCTTCGGTTATACTTTTGTAAATTATATGCGAGATTGTTATGAATCCTTTGGCAGTGGTTGGAAGACTATTTTTAAATTTCGTTGGTCTGACAGGAAAAATCAGCCTGTTTTTCTATAATGCAATGCGTCATGGTTTTCAGCCTCCCTATTATTGGACTTT
Source organism: Candidatus Finniella inopinata (assembly GCA_943322985.2). Taxonomy (GTDB): domain Bacteria; phylum Pseudomonadota; class Alphaproteobacteria; order Paracaedibacterales; family CAITNM01; genus CAITNM01. Next base: position 3,020 of record CALPGA020000020.1, on the reverse strand, counting down.
GATTTTGAATCAGTTTATTCAAATAGGATATTATTCATTGCCCGTTGTTGGATTAACGGCGATTTTTACAGGTATGGTGTTGGCTTTGCAAAGCTACACAGGTTTTTCACGATTTTCAGCAGAAGGTGCTGTAGCCACAGTGGTAGTGCTATCAATTACTCGTGAATTAGGGCCAGTGTTGGCAGGCTTAATGGTAGCGGGTCGAGTGGGCGCTTCTATGGCTGCAGAAATTGGTACTATGCGCGTTACCGAACAAATTGATGCGCTGATTACGTTGTCTGCAAATCCTTTTAAATACCTAATATTTCCGCGCATTTTAGCTGGCACTATTGTATTGCCAATCTTAGTGCTTATTGCAGATATTATTGGTGTAATGGGGGGCTACCTTATTGGGGTACATGAATTAAATTTTAATGGCGGCAACTACATGCAGCAAACGCTGCGCTATTTAGAATTTTCTGATGTGCAATCAGGCCTTATAAAAGCAGCTGCATTTGGAATGCTTATTACATTGATGGGTTGCTACCATGGATTTAACTCTGGTCGTGGTGCTGAAGGGGTGGGGCGCGCTACCACTAATGCGGTAGTATCCGCTTCTATTTTTATTTTGTTTATGAATTACGTTCTCACCAGTATTTTATTCCAGCGGTAAGTATATGTCTCAGCCAATCATTTCTGTTAAAAATCTTTATAAATCTTTTGGCGATAACCATGTGTTACGTGGCATCAGCCTTGACTTAGGCGCCCAAGAATCTTTAGGCATTATTGGGGGGTCCGGCACGGGCAAATCAGTTTTAATTAAGTGTATTCTAGGATTAATTGAGCCTGATGAGGGCGAAATCCTAATTAACGGAGAAAATATGGTGGGCGCGCGCAGTGCTAAACGCCAACAGCTTATTCAATCATTTGGCATGCTTTTTCAAGGCGGTGCGTTGTTTGACAGTTTGCCCGTTTGGCATAACATTGCTTTTGGCCTGATTCATGGGCAAAACATGGATAAGGTTAAAGCAAGAAAAATTGCTATGGAAAAACTAGAAGCAGTTGATCTTGATCTAAAAGTTGCTGATATTTTTCCTGCTGAACTTTCAGGCGGTATGCAAAAACGTGTAGCCTTAGCGCGTGCTATTGCTACGAATCCAAAAGTTATTTTTTTTGATGAACCGACTACTGGCCTAGACCCTATTGTTAGCGCCACAATTAACGACCTTATTCGTAGGTGTGTTAAAGACATTGGTGCTAGCGCTATGACCATTACTCATGACATGCATTCCCTTCGTATTATCGCTGACCGAGTAGGGCTCCTGTTTCAAGGGGGTTTAATCTGGAATGGAACTGTTTCCGAAATGGATAAAACAAAAAATGCTTATGTGAAGCAGTTTATTAACGGTTTGCCTCATGGACCATTTACCGATGGCTAAAGTAGCTGTTCGCTTTATTTGCCAAGCATGTGGCACATCGCATAACCGCTGGAATGGTAAGTGCGAAGGTTGTGGTGAGTGGAACACCTTGATTGAAGAAGTGGTGGAAAGAAGTAGAGCTTTAGTTGCATCTGCTAATGCACCATTACCCAGTTTATATACAATTGATGATGCTTCTTTAGTTGATTTAACTAAAATCCGTTACACAACATCTTTCGGGGAATTTAACCGAGTGTGTGGTGGAGGTATCGTTCCAGGATCTGTAATTTTGGTAGGTGGTGATCCAGGAATTGGTAAATCAACCTTAATGCTACAAATTGCTTGTGATGTGTCTGGTCATACGCCGTGTTTGTATTTATCAGGAGAAGAATCAGTACAGCAATTACAAATGCGTGCTAAGCGTGTAGGTGTAAAAGCTGAACATTTACAAATTGGTAGCTGCACAAGCCTTGAAGAAATACAAAATCTAGTAAGTAAGCACAAAAACACAAAGCTTTTGGTAGTTGATTCTATCCAGACTATAAGCTCAGATTCTTTAGAAGCTGCCGCAGGTTCAGTAAGTCAGGTTCGTGCTTGTTCGCAAAGCTTAATTCACATGGCAAAAAAACAAGGTATATCAGTCATTCTGGTGGGGCATGTCACCAAAGAAGGTACAATTGCTGGGCCTCGCGTGCTTGAGCACATGGTCGATACAGTATTGTACTTTGAAGGTGAACGTCATTACGATTTTCGTATATTAAGGGCAGTTAAAAACCGTTTTGGAGCAACCAATGAAATTGGCTTATTTGCTATGGAACAGCATGGCTTGGCTGAAGTAACAAACCCATCAGCGCTTTTTTTATCTGATCGAGCGCAAGGAATAAGCGGTACTGCAGTGTTTGCTGGTATTGAAGGGACGCGCCCTGTTTTGTGCGAAATTCAAGCGCTGGTTTCCAAAAGCTATTTGAGCATGCCACGTCGCACAACCGTTGGGTGGGATTCCGCCAGGCTTTCTATGATATTAGCTGTGCTAGAAAGCAGAGCAGGCTTTACGTTTGGTAGCATGGATGTGTATTTGAATGTAGTGGGTGGATTGAAAGTAAACGAACCCGCTGCTGACTTGGCTGTGGCTGCTGCATTGATTTCAGCGATTATCAATAAACCTATTAATCCTTCTTATGTGTTTTTTGGTGAAGTTGGTTTGGGTGGTGAAATACGGCCAGTTCATCAAACAGATGCGCGTTTAAAAGAAGCTGAAAAATTAGGGTTTATGAAAGCATTGTGTGCCCATAAAAAGGGTCTTGAATCTAGTTTGCAAATAGGGCGTTTAGAGCTTTTAAAAGATTTATCGCGGTTCCTTGATTAAATTACAGTCAAAACCTGTTCTTTTTTTTATGCTTATTATAAGATTTGATTAGCAGAAAATTAAGCAATCATATGATAAATAGCCCTCTAAAAATATTACATTACATCGCAGAACCCTCTGCAAAATTTCAGACTAGATAAGTATTTTGGTTTATTTGAAGGATACGCGGAGACTTTGAGAGGGAATTGTTCAGATTTTAGGCAGATAGATCAGTACTAATTTATATGACTGCTTAATTTTTAAGCACTTCTTGTCGT
>CALPGA020000019.1 GCA_943322985.2 Candidatus Finniella inopinata | reverse complement strand
CCATACGCCTTTGCGTCCTGGTAAATGGGGCTCAAGCAAAAACCATACTTTGTCTGAGATATCGTGTCTTCTGTGCGCTTTCATCTTTTCTCTCCTATCTTTTTAGCAGAGCATATCACTCTTTCTTATCTCGTGACTACACTATCTAGTGATTTTTTAAAGGGATTTCAAGAACTAAATGCGTATTTTATGCTACAATAAAAAAAATTAGGCAGGTTGTTTATGACTATTGCGTTTGTGTATCCGGGGCAAGGTTCCCAAATTATTGGAATGGCGAAAGATTTATACGAGAATTTTGCCGTTGCTAAAAATGTGCTTGACGCTGTTTGTGATGTGCTGAAGCAAGACTTAAAAACAATAATGTTTGAAGGACCTGCTGATGAATTAACATTAACAGAAAACACACAACCGGCGTTACTTGCAGCAAGTATGATGGCGCAAAAGGTGTTAGAAGCAGAACTTGGAAAACCGATTCAAAATCTTGCAAGCGCAGTGGCTGGACACTCTTTGGGCGAATATTCAGCATTAACTGCAGCGGGTGCTTTTTCAGTAGAGAATGCAGCTGTTCTTGTAAGACTACGCGGCAATGCTATGCAAAAAGCTGTGCCAGTTGGGCAAGGGGCCATGGCGGCAATTCTTGGACTTGAAATGGCTCAGGTAGAAGAGCTATTGCGTAATGTGCCAAACAAAAATCGGGTTGCACAAATTGCTAATGATAATTCCCCAGGGCAAATAGTGGTGAGCGGCCATGCAGAAGCAATTGCATGGATTATTGAACAAGCAAAAGAAAAGGGTGCAAAGCGAGCGCTTCCACTGCCCGTGAGTGCTCCGTTTCATAGCTCACTTATGGAGCCAGCAGCACTTGTCATGGAGAAAGCTTTAAGTACTGTGAATACGAACCAACCGAAGGTTAACGTGTATGCAAACGTGACAGCTATGACTGTAGATCACCCAGCAGAAATCGCACCGCTTTTGGTTGCACAGATTACTGGAAGAGTGCGTTGGACGGAATCGATTAGCAACATGCACAAACGCGGTATTAATACTTTCGTTGAAATAGGTACGGGCAAAGTGCTTTCTGGTTTAATTAAACGTATTGTGCCAGAAGCTAATGTTTATAATTTCGGCAACAAGGATGAATTACAATCTGTTACAGCTTTATGGATGTAATGTGATTATCGTCTACACAACAGTTGAAAAATCTGAGCAAGCTGAGAATATTGCACAAATTCTTTTGACCGAACGCTTGGTTGCGTGTGCAAATATGTGGCCGATTCATTCAATGTATACTTTCAATGGAAAGTTGGTGAAGTCTGCTGAGATTGGTGTGTATTTAAAAACAGGTATTGATCGTCAAGACGCTGTCTATAACCGATTGGTTGAGCTTCACCCTTATGAGTGCCCGGCAATTATAACCATGAAGATTGACCAGGCGCATCTGCCATTTGTGCATTGGGTACACGAACAAACGGGCAGTTAGATGTTATTATTTGATGACATGCCACCATTTGCACAAAAAAATGAGACAGGGTTTTCATTTTGGGTAAAGGTTACCCCCAAGGCTTCTAAGAACCGGATTGGTGATTTGGTGGATGCCACCATGGGGCGCAAAATGCTTAAAGTTTACGTAACATCACCACCTGAAGACAATCTAGCTAACATTGCCGTTATTGAAGTGTTAGCTGAATATTTACACAAGGCAAAATCAAAAATTCAAATTATTAGTGGCTATACAATGCGGGAAAAACGTATTCAGGTTTTGACATAAGCCAACGCTTTTTTAAACATAGTCGGCAAACCATAGTTGCCTAAATTGCTTAACGCTGTCCATTGCCCGTTATTTGTATTCGCTACAAACGTTTCCCACAAGGTTAACTCTAACTCAAAATGCGTAAAAATATGGCGTACCGTTCCAATATGCGCCCATTCAGATTTTATCGGATATTGCACAACGGTTTGTTCACTAGAAAATTCGCTAGAAGGAAATTGATACATACTAGCAAGCAAGCCTTTTTCGGGGCGTTTTTCAATACATACTTGGTTTTTATGACGCATAATAAAACTGTGACCAAAGCGCTTTGGTCTAGCTGTTTTTGCGGGCTTCAAAGGTAATATGTTTTGCAAATCTTTGGAAAAAGCTAAGCAGTTGTTTTTTAAAAAGCAGTCGGCACACTTAGGGTTTTTTGATTTGCAAAGGGTTGAACCTATATCCATTAGAGCTTGGCTTATCGCGCCAGAATGATCACTGTGCGCTAAGGAATCAGCTATTTCCTGAATTTGTATTTTTTGAATTTTTCCAGACGATGATACCGCAAACAAACGACAAAGTACGCGGTTTACGTTGGTATCAATAGCAATAATGGATTCACCAAAAGCAATGCTAGCAATAGCTGCAGCAGTGTATGGCCCTAATCCGGGCAGTGTCATTAATGCGTGATAAGAATTTGGCAAAATTCCATGATATTCATCGGTAACAATTTTTGCAGTTTTATGTAAATTGCGTGCACGTGAATAATAGCCTAGCCCCTGCCAATATTGCATAAGCTCATCTTGCGAAGCGACAGCCAAGTCTTGAATTGTTGGCCAACGTTCTAGAAATTTAGTAAAATATCCTTTTACAGTAGCCACAGTTGTTTGTTGCAACATTATTTCGCTAACAAGGATGTGGTAGGGATTAACTGGCTGTTTTCTCCAGGGTAAATCTCGCTGATTTTCCCCGTACCAATTGAGCAATTTGCTCTGAATCAAAGGGATTTGTGATAACAACTGCGTCATTAACTTGATTTTTAAACCATGTCATTTGGCGTTTAGCATACTGTCGAGTTGTTTGTTGAAGCAAGGAAATCATTTCTTCCTTGGATATTTCATTGGCTAAATACCGCCAAATCTCTTTAACACCAATTGCTTTACAGACTGGTGCATCAAGCGTTACCTTTTGTTTTAATGCTTGTACTTCTTGCACCACTCCTTCGTCTAGCATTCTAATGACTCGAGCATTAATAAGGTTGTATAGCCTGTCTTTTTCAGGCATTACTACAATAAATTTTTTAATTTGCTTAATAAGTGGTTGTGATTTTCCTTGGAATGATTTGATTGATTGTCCTGTTTGTAACATGACCTCCAAAGCCCGCCCCAGTCGCTGGCTATCATTTTGGTGAAGATGATTTTTGATAATTGGGTCGTGCTTAATGACTTCTTCAAAAAAATCTTCTTTTGACAAATTGCTTTGTAATGTGCGCACTGATTTTTTGATTTCATCAGAAATGTTAGGCATGGGGGAAAGCCCCTGAATGAGAGCATTTAAATACATACCCGTGCCCCCCACAATAATTGGGGTTTTTTGGCGTTTAATAACGTTATCAATTGTTGATTGAGCAAGCTGGGTCCAGTCTTGCACGGTCGATATTTGGTCATCATGATAAATCCCAAACAAATGATGCCTGGTTTGTGCAAGCTCTGCATTATCTGGTGAAGCTGTTAAAATGGGGATGCTTTTATAAAGCTGAAGACTATCGGCATTAATAATTTCACCATCTACATGATGTGCAAGCCATAGTGCTAATTTTGACTTTCCACTAGCTGTTGGACCACCAATAATGAAGCACACGTTTTCTAACTAACCTTTTCTATGCGAATCATGTTTGTGCCGCCTGATTGTCCAAAAGGCACGCCAGCGGTTATGACAACATAATCATCAACTTGTGCAAAACCTTCTTGCTTAGCGAACGCACTAGCAGTTTCAACCATTTGTCCTATTGAAAAAATATCATCAGTCAAGGCTGGGTGCGCTCCCCAAACTAACGTAAGCTGTCTGGAAGTTTTCAAAACTGGTGTTAGCGCCAATATATCGCAATGGGGACGTTCACGGGCAGCATGAAATGCCGTGCGCCCATTTTCTGTAAAGGTCACCATTAATCCACTGCCTATAATGCCAACGGCAGAACGTGCTGCGGTCGTTACAGCATCACTAACAGCAGGTGAGGGCAATGTATAGCTGTCATCAAGCATTTTTTGATAAAAAGGATCTTTTTCTGTGCGTTGAATAATGCGGTCCATCATTGAAACTGCTTCTATAGGATAATCACCCGATGCTGATTCCGCCGAAAGCATAACTGCATCAACACCGTCATAAACAGCTGTTGCTACATCTGATGCCTCTGCACGGGTAGGGGTTGGTGTATGCACCATTGAATCTAGCATTTGCGTAGCGACAATAACGGGCTTGCCCAGACTACGGCAAGTACGAATAATTTGACGCTGCATAACGGGCACATCTTCCGCAGGCATTTCCACACCTAAGTCACCACGAGCAACCATAACCGCATCTGACAAAGTCACAATTTCTTGTAAATACTGTATGGCCATAGGCTTTTCAATTTTAGCGATCAATTTTACTTTTTTACCGACAAGTTCGCGCGCCATAATCAGGTCATTTGGCTGTTGAACAAACGACAATGCAACCCAATCAACGCCCAATTCCAGTCCAAATTTTAAATCGATGATATCTTTTTTAGTCAGCGCATCAATTGGCAGTACCACATCGGGGACATTCACCCCTTTACGATTGGAAAGTTCGGTACCTGACATAACAATAGTTTCAGCAAAATCAGGACCACTTTTTGTAATTTTGAGTCGAACCTTACCGTCGTCTAAAAGTAAATCAACATTTTCTTTAAGAACTTGAAAAATTTCAGGGTGCGGCATGCACACACGATGATTATTTCCAGGTGTGCTGTCCAAATCAAGTAAAAATGTTTGCCCTGGTTTTAAAGAAATTTTTGTATTAGAAAAAGTTCCAATGCGCAGTTTTGGCCCCTGCAAATCAAGCAAAATACCAATTGGTCGTTTGAATTCCTGTTCAATTCTTCGAATAATTTTATAATTTTCCGCATGGCTTTCGTGTTCACCATGGGAAAAATTCAGACGAAAAACATCAGCACCCGCTATAAATAATGCTTTAATTTGTTCATAGTCTGACGAAGCCGGGCCTAAAGTAGCAATGATTTTAGCTTTACGTTGCCTGCGCATGATGATTTTTCAAAAGATTCCTTCATTCATTATTTCAAATGCCTGCCAAAAAACAAGGGGTAAGTGTCAATTAACCACATTATAATAGTTTTTTAATGTATTGAACGCGTTAGAGGCTGATGGTGTTTTGATTGTGTTTTTTAATTAGCAAAGTAATAATGTGTCGTAATGTGTCGTAATGTGTCGTAATGTGTCGTAATGTGTCGTAATGTGTCGTATTTTGTCGCAATAACTGTTATTACGACAAATTTAACTGTAAATTGTAGTAACACGTGCGAAAAATGGTGCAATCATGCTGAAAGAAAATACGACCTCAAAAGAACTGGAAGCCATCAAGAGTGCTTTGCAAAAGTATCCAGGCGGAGCTTCATTTGAAGATATAGAAAAACAATCTGGTTTAATCCTTCCCCGCCGAACTCTTCAGCGACGTTTATTGATGCTGCAAAATGCAGGAGAATTGCATATTGAAGGAAAAACACGTGCAACAAGATATTTTTCAGTAGTTAAAACTGAGCAAAAAGCAGCTATTGCATCAAACCAGGGAGGTATTCTTCTTTCAAAGGAAGGAAAGCAAATACTTCAAAAGGTTACGCAATCATTTCAGCAACGCACACCCGTGGGATACGATAGAAATTTTTTAGACGCATATCAACCTAACGTGAATAGCTATCTTAATGCTGCAGAAATGGAAAAACTGGCAAAGATTGGTGAGCTTTTTATTACAGAGCCTCAGGCGGGCACATATACCAAAGAAATTCTAACTCGGCTCTTAATTGATCTCTCGTGGAATTCTAGCCGCCTTGAGGGGAACACATACTCTTTGCTTGACACACAGCGCCTTATTTCATTCGGTGAAATGGTAGATGATAAATTGTCATCAGAAGTCCAAATGATCTTGAATCACAAAGATGCAATTGAATTTCTTACTCAGTCATTAGAAGGTGTCGGGTTTAATCGTTACACAGTGTTAAATTTGCATGCCTTACTGTCCAACAACCTTTTACCCGACCCAAGTGCTTCTGGGCGATTGCGTACTTTTGACGTAGGAATTCACAAATCTGTTTTTGTTCCTTTAGCTGTGCCTCAGTTGATATCTGAGCTATTTGACTTGATGCTTAAAAAAGCAGAGCAAATAAAAAATCCATTTGAACAAGCTTTTTTTATAATGGTGCATTTGCCATATCTGCAACCATTTGATGACGTTAACAAACGTGTATCTCGTTTAAGCGCAAATATTCCATTTATTCGTCACAATCTAGCGCCCTTATCTTTTATTGACGTGCCCGATGATATTTATATTCAAGGAATGATTGGTGTTTATGAGGTTAACCGTGTTGAACTACTTAAAGACGTTTTTGTGTGGGCCTACGAACGATCAGCTGCACGTTATGCCGCTTTGCGTCAATCACTTGGAGAGCCAGATCCATTTCGGCTCAGGTATCGCCAAATAATTCGAGAATTAATTACAGATATTATAGTTAGCGCATGTCAGCCAAAAGAAGTATCCATAATGATTAAAACAAAATCAAAGGAATTACCAATAGAAGACCAGGGCAAATTTATAGAATCCGTAGAATCTGAGCTTCTTTCCCTGCACGAAGGAAACTTCGCACGGTACAAAATACGCCCTTCTGAGTTCAAGCGTTGGCAAGAAATATGGCAAACAAACTAAAAATCCCCAGTCAGAACGAACTAATACCATTTCCCGCAAATACGATTCATTATACAGGTCCCCGAACTGTGGCGCTTGAAGCGCGCCTTGTCAGGGACGACAGCCTCTCTTGTCTTTCCTGCGAAAGACCGTTAGGTCTGGATGCGGGAAACTAATTTCGGGAAATGGTATAAGCTGGAATTCTTCTAAATCAGGTGTACATCAACTTTTTTATGGGTAACTTGTGCATATTTATACAAGGTTTTTAAACTTGGCAAAGATTTTCCTGATTCCAATCTCGCAATAACAGATTGTTTAGTGCCTAGCATCTTAGCGATATCTTCTTGAGTTAAGCCAGCGTCCACTCTAGCCCTAACAAGTTCTAAAGAAATTTTATATTCCAGCTCTAAATCTTGATAATGCGTAACAAAGTCTTTGTTTTTTAGCCATTTTTTTTTGATATCATCAAAATTAACCCACGTATTCATCTGGCATCTCCTTTAATCTTCGCATTGCTCTTTCCAAAGCTATTGTTGGTGTTTTTTGTGTCTTTTTTATAAAAGCATGTAATAATGCAAGCTGCTTATTCGCAAAAGTTACATATAATATTCTTGCAATTCCATCTTTTCCAGTTAAGCGAATTTCCCAAAGTTTATTGCCAAGCGATTTTACATGTGGCTCACGTAATTGCTGAGGGCCAGAGCATTTCATAAAATCCAGAAGACGCGTAAGTTTTGCACGCATTTCTACAGGTAAATCGTGAATCTCGGCTACTGCTTTTGGATGAACTTTAACAACCCATCTCATAAGAAAAATAATAGCAAATTTGATATAATAATGCAAGTAGTATTGATGCATGCCAAGTGGTATTTCTATCACTAACAAACGAAAAATCCCCAGTCAGAACGAACTGACCGGGGATAATTGTAGTAACTATTAGTTCAGAAAATTATAGAGCTGCACCAACAGAGATAGCGCGAGCCCAAACTGAAGAAGCGCCTAGTTTTAATACTGCACCTGATTGAAATAATAGAGTTCCAAAAAGATCACCAGTACCAGATGCAGGAACTGTTAGTCCTCCATCTACTTGAAGTATACCAGCTGATGCAACTGTTGTATTGCCAGGAACGCAACTTGCAGTAGCGCCTTTTATGTTCAAAGTACCATCCACACCAACAGCAGCTGTAGGCAAAATGGAAGTTCCACTTGCACCCACTGCTACGTAAGCATTTGCGTTAATGTTCATTGGTGTTGAACTTGCAGTCATATTAGCTGCAATAGTTAAAACACCAGCTCCATCTATGCTTAGTAGTGCAGTACCTGTAGGAGCACCAGCTAAAGAAGTTGCGTTACCATTACAGTCAAGAATACCAGCTATAGCCATTTCGATTGAAGGAACAGCTACATCAGCTGCTACCATGTTTAGCTTGTTTGCAGCATTTGTTGAGAATTTTGCTGTTCCACCAAAGTTACCAGTTGCAGCAATATCAACTTGACCTTGTTGAATTTCTAAAACGTCAATAAGATTTGCTGAATTGCTTAAAACAAGAGTACCAGCACCTGTTTTTACAGCTAAAGTTGCATCGACAAGACCGCTAGCAGTAGCTGATCCTGAAGCAACATCAAGAGTAACAGTTCCAGAAGCAAAAGCTGATGAAGTAGCAACAACTGTAAGTAGACCCAATGTCAATTTTTGAATAGTTTTCATAATGTAATTCCTTTTCAAATATAAAACGATTAAAACTAATAACAATTATTAATTTATATTATAGAAGTTAATAAAAGGTTAATTATTAGTAATAAAATTGCTTGAGGAGGGATTATTATTTTTGATATACGTTTTTTATTTATTGAAACGCGGAACTTATAGAGCTGAGTCCGGTGGTCAAGCCCGTAAGTATCTACACAAGTCCTTAATGCTTGAAACTTAACCATTGCGTCATCCTGAGCCCTTCAGGGCGTCGGGATCCAGTGAATGATATTCATTACTATAAAATCCAATGAATCTATGCAATTATCTTTTCTTAAAGAAATTCACTAAGAAAAGATAGATGTATATCTTTTCTTAAAATGGTTGATTAAGAAAGAATAACCAGTAACAAAAAATCCCCAGTCAGAACGAACTGACCGGGGATAATTGTAGTAATTGTTAGTTTAGAAAATTATAGAGCTGCACCAACAGAAATGTTGCGTGCCCAGCTTGCGCCAGCGCCTAGTTTCAAAATTGAACCTGTTTGAAACTCTAGACTTCCAAAAAGGTCGCTAGAACTACTGTTACCAGCAGCAGGAACTGCTAGAGCTGGATCTACAAGAACAGTACCACCTGATTTAACGACAGCAGTACCAGGAGCACAACCAGCAAGCACGCCTGTTATTTTCAAAATACCGTAAACATCTAAAGCAGCAGTTGGCAATTTAGCATCAGTTACAGTTGATCCACTTGCCATTACTACAGCTGTTGAACCTACAGCAACAGTTGCATCTGTATTAATTTTCATTGGTGTTAAGCTTGCTGAGTTATTAAAAGCAGCTGTAAGAAGACCGGATGGGCCACTTATAGCTAATTCACCAGCATAAGAAAGAGCGCCAGCTAACTTAACTGAAAAATTGTTGGTGTCAAGTACACCCCTTACTCCAGTACCAGAAACACCAAGAGCAAGCGCAGGAATTTCTATGTCGTTAGCGGTTGCGAATAGCATATTGTCGTTAGTTGTTGTGAAAGCAACAGTACCGCCAAGGTTGCCAGTTGCAGAAATGTGAACTTGACCTTGTTGAATTTCTAAAACGTCAATAAGATTTGCTGCATTGCTTAAAACAAGATTACCAGCACCTGTTTTTACAGCTAAAGTTGCATCGATAAGACCGCTATGAGTTGCTGTACCGGAAGCAACATCAAGAGTAATAGTTCCAGAAGAAAAACCTGATGTTGCAGTAGCTACAACCGTAAGTAGACCCAAAGTCAATTTTTGAATAGTTTTCATAATGTTATTCCTTTTAAAAATAAGATTTATACAAATTAATAGTTAGTATTGACACCAACTATAGTTAAATATAAACAGTATATATTAATAAACAATAAATATTTTATTAATATAAAGTAAATATATAAATGAGATTATTACGGATTATTACTGTATTTATTTTTTTTATTTTCTCTTTATGTATTTTTTATTGTGGATTTCTGCATTTAGTTATGTTGTTCAGGTGGTTTGTAGTGCTTTTTCCGTAAAAAAGCTGATATTATTCACTGGATCCTGACGCCCTCTGACGAGAGCTCAGGATGACGTAGTTTCTCGTCTTCATGAGGAGCGTAGCTTTGTGATGACCCAGTGAAACAATTCATAATAATACTCACTTGGTGCTCCTTAAGGGGCTCAGGAATTCAGACACTTTAATACTTGTGTAATCAATAAAAAGATTAATCTGTATATGTATGGTGACTGCACCATAAACCACGCAGCCATTTTTAAGTTGGGCGTTTACTTATTGGTAAGGTTTACTATGTACTATAGGACTTATGAAAATAGGGCAAAGCATAGAAGCAAGGGTTTCAACGACCCTAGCCATGACCCCCAGACTGCAGCAAGCTATTCGTTTGTTGCAACTGTCGGTAACCGAACTAAGTGTTTATGTAAATGAACAAGTAGCGGAGAATCCTTTATTAACACTTGAAACGGGTGATGAATCACTGCCAACTTCACAGGAAGAACCCCAAGAGTATTCGCTTGATTGTGATGATGAACGTCCAAATGATAGCCTACAATTTGAAGAACGCGACCCTATGCAAGAAGGGAACACTCAAAACCCACGGCTGCGCTGCGAACAAACCCTTCAAGACTATTTGCAGTTGCAATTATCGCTAGTGGCAACGAATAACAATGAATATTTAACCGGTTTGGTTTTGATTAATTGCTTGAATGCTTACGGATACCTTGAAGTTGATGCGGCAGAAATAGCTGAACAATTTGGGGCAGAACTTGAGCTTGTTGAAAAAATGATTGCTGTCATGCAAAAGTTTGACCCCATTGGGATTTTCTCAAGAAATGTTGAAGAATGCTTAAGGGTTCAGCTTCAAGAAAAAAATGCTTTAACGCCAAAAATGGACCTTTTGCTGCAAAATATAGACGGCTTGTTGCAGGGTAGCCCTAGTGTGTTGGCAAGAAAATGTAAGCTAAGCATTGAAGAATTGCAGAAGTGTTTGTCTGAATTACGGGAATTAAATCCGCGCCCTTCATCAGGGTTTTTAATGAATACCTATGATGACAATGTTATTCCAGATGGCTTTATTTACAAAAATGCAGATGACGTGTTTGTTTTTGAATTGAACATGAACACACTTCCGCAAATTCTTTTGAATAGCCCCTACTATAACGAACTGCGTGGCAAATTAAAAAAACCAGATGAAAAGCAGTTTTTGCAAGCCAAATATGCTCATGCAAACTGGTTGATGCAGGCGCTGAACCAACGGTTGGTGACTTTGAAACGCGTAGCTAGTGCTATTGTGCAGCATCAGCAGGAATTTTTTTCAAAAGGAATGCATGGTTTGAAGTCTTTGACCTTAAAAACAATTGCTGACCAGCTTGATATGCATGAAAGCACAGTCAGTCGTATTACAACGGCAAAATACATTAGTACACCGCGTGGCACCTTTGAATTAAAGTTTTTCTTTAGTCAGTCAATAACTTCAATTTCTGAAGGGCAAGAAGACGTTTCAGCAAAATCTGTTCAAAACGCCATTGCAGATCTGGTGAGTAAAGAATCACAAACAGCTCCTTTATCTGATGAACAATTGGTTTCAAAATTGGGTGAAAAGGGAATGCTTGTAGCAAGGCGAACTATATCTAAATATCGTAAGATTTTAAGAATTCCATCATCTCAAGAACGACGAAATTACTACACATTAGGCCTTAAGAAGGCGTAGCTAGCGATCATCTAATAACGTGGTTAACCAGTATGAGCTTACAAAAGTAACGATTGGCGGAATCCAAGCTGCGGCTATGATTGGAATTTTATGGGCTATTCCATATGCATGAACAATGTGTTCAAAAAAATGCATCAAGAACGAAAATATAATACTGGCGGCAATAATCATGCTGAAAGATTTGTTTCTAGTTGGCACTAAACAAAAACTTGCTGCTAAGAATATGAAGGCGATCATCATGCCAATTTTAGATATTTGTTGATGCCATAACATGGAGTAAGAGCTGGCATTGAGTCCTGCTTCTTCTAGCATTTCAATAAATGCCGGTGTTTGAAAAAAAGAAATAGTTTCAGGTGGAGCAGTTGATTGTTGAATTTGTTCCATGGTAATGGTTGTAGGCTCAACATGTGTTTGAGCGTTTTCTTGACGGTGGTTTGAAACAATATTGACGTTGTGCATATGCCATTGTTCGTTTTCTAATTCGGCAACTTCAGCGTCAACACGACGTATAAAATCTCCTTTTTTACTAAATTCAAAAATCATTAATTTTTTGAATTGTTTTTGCATAACGTTGAAGCTTTTTGCATGGATGATATTTTGAGAATCTGAAAAGTTCTCACGAAGCCACAGCCCTGTATCTGTAAAGGAAACGCTATAGGGTTTTTTCTGAAAGATCTTTTCTTCTAAAATGACCATTCGGCCAAAAAGTGCTGCTCGAACTGGGTCTAGGGCTACAATGTTTAACACTCCTAAGGCAACAACAACCAATGATATGCCACTTAAAAATTGTAAACGTGATACCCCAAAACTGAACATCACAACGAAATTCTGTGATTGCGCAAGGCGTAAGAAGCAAGCAAGAGCGGCAAAAAAAGTAATGGATGGCAGAAGTTGATCAAGTAGTTTTGGTAGTTTTAAAAAAGCTATTTGAAATAAAATTGAAAATGGCACATCGTGCTGCATTGTGCGCTTTGTTAAATCTATCATTTCAAAAAGGCTGATAATTAAGGCCACAGTCAAAAAGATAAGCCCAAACCAAAATAAAAAAGTTTTGCTAACATACCTGTTTACGGTTGAAATTAAATACCACATCGTTCAAATAGCCTCTGTAAGGTGTGATGAAATTTGCCATATCTGAGCGCAATGAAAGCCATTATTAAAGATGTAATGACTAAGCAATAGGCAATGAATGCTGAAAAATGGAAGCGAAGTTGTAGTTGCAACAGGTTCAATATTAGCCACTGAAAAATTACCCCAGCGAGAATTAAATAGATAATGCGTTTGCGACGCAAGCGCCTTGACGGGCGGTTAACTACCATTGTTAGCGCGACCATAAGCATATTTATCAAACATAAAAAGGGCAGTAATATTCGCTGATGTCCTTCTGCTGCCATGCGCATTTGTAATTTTGAATTTTCGGAATTTTCATTGTTCACCTGAAAAAGCTCGCGAATGTCTTTTTCATAGGGTTTTAAATTGCGTGTGTTCACGATTGTGGTGAATGAATCAAAATTATAGACTAATTCGTCAAATTCAAATGACTGCACGGTATCGTTGTTATCTTTTTCTTGTCTGGTGCCATTGTGCAAAACTAGAACATACTGGTTATTGATTTTTTTTAAAATTCCTTCTTTAGCAAATATTGTATAAGGTTTTTTTGCTTTTTTTTCTGAATGTTCGCCGTTGTCATGAATAAAAACACCCTCAAATTCTTTTGCTGATCGGCGTTTTTCTACGAAAATGGTTAAGCTTTTTATGACATTAAAAGATCCATCGCGCACAATTGATGAAGAAAATTGATTGCGAAGCTGAAATTCTTGAGCGCGAAACGCTCGGTAAGCATTTGGAATGGTGAAAATGTTTAGAAAAAGTAAGGACAGTGTTAAAAATCCTGCTAAGACCATGCCTGGGTGAAGAATTTGCCATGGGCTTTTCCCTAAAGCTTGCATTACCTGCAATTCATTATCGAGCGTTAATTTTCCATATGCGAGCAGAGCACCAATCAAAGTGCACACTGGGGCCACCTTCACAAACATATCGGGTAATAAATATACGATTAAAGAGAAATAGCCCTGCAAGGAGACATTGTGGTTAACAATGACCTCAATAAATTTTAAAGACTGCGTCAACCATAGCAATACAACCAAAATTGTAGCTAAAACACCAATTGATGCGCAAAGACGTTTTAAAATGTATGACGACGTGATAAACATATATCTATATGTACAATTAATTTTTGGCTTTTTCTAGGCATGTTTGCATTTATCCTTATAGTATTCTTTTTGAATTTTTCGTTTTGTCCTGCATATTCGAATGTAAAATCTGATCAGGCTTTAATTGCCGCAGTTGTAAACCAACATGCGATTACAGAGCGTGAGCTTGAGTTACGCTTAGATTTTGCAATTGCTACGCTTAACATGCCAAACACCAAAGAATCAAAAGATGCAATGAGACATCAAGTATTGCAAAATTTGATTGTTGAAAAATTGCAAGAATCTTCAGCTAAAGAAGCTGAGATTAAAATTTCAGAAAAAGAAATAAGTAAATCGTTAGAAAATGTTGCGCAAGAAAATGGCATGACCATAGAGCAAATGAAAGAGCGGTTTAAATCAATGGGGATAAAAATTGATACGCTTAGAAGCAGAATGTCTGCTCAGCTTAGCTGGGCTAGGTTTATTCGTGCTTTATTTGGGAATCAGGTGCGTGTAACCGATAGTGATGTTGAAAAAGAGCTTGAAAAGGTTAAGCGCACACTCGAGACAGATCAATACGAATTGGTTGAGATTGTTTTGCCAATAGATGAAAAAAATCGTGCAAAAAGCAAACAAGATGCAGATCGTTTATATGCACAAGTAAATCAGCCCATGACAAATTTCCGCTTGGTTGCGCAGCAATTTGGTGCTCAAAGTGGCTATGTAGGTTGGAGAGCCGTGCGTCAAATAGACGACGAAGTCGCTAAAATTATTCAAAATTTAAAAGTGGGCGATGTAACAAGGCCTGTTGAAACTCAAAACGCGTATAAAATTGTAAAGCTGCTTGATAAGAAGTTAGCAGGGCAAGGCTCATATCGTAGCCGGAAAATTTCAGTGGCTAAAGTAGGCATTCAGCTTCCAGAAGACATGAATGAAGAAAATGTGATGGTTCTAGAAGCAATTGTGACTCATTTGAAAGCCGCAAAAAATTGTAAAGATTTTCAGCGCGTAGGAAATGATGCAAATGGGCATACAGAGGTAGTAGAAAAGCAACCAATGGCAAATTTCCCAGAGCCATTGCAAGTTGTTTTAGATAAGGTTGGAGTAAACCAGGTGGCAGGACCTCTTCAAAATGAAAGGGACATAAGTCTATATATGGTTTGTTCTGTTGAGAATCCAGAAAAAGATTTGGTGCCTACAAAAGCAGAAATTAAAGAAGGTCTAGAGCAGCGCGAATTTGCAAGACAGGCAGGTCGATTGCTGAATAAAATTATGGCAACGGCTCGTATTGCTATTACTCATGAAGATTCTAGAGAGAACAGGTTTAGCACTAAGAAAGTTGAGTCTGTTGAATCTGTGCCAGCTCCATCACCCGCTCCCTAATGCTTAGATGTGCTGCTTTATAGGCAAAAGGATTGTCACTTAAACAATCGGTCATGCAGTCTTGAACAGACCAAATATCAAGGCTTTGAACCATATTTTCAATGGCTTCTACGGAATTGGGGTTAATTGAAAAATGGCGTAGTCCTATTCCTAGCAAGGCCATAGCTTCAATAGGGCGACTTGCCATTTCACCGCACAAGCTCACACTAACATTTTTTGCTTTTGCACTGTCTATGATGGTTTTAAGCATTTGCATAAAGGCTTTTGAAAGAAGATCATAGCGTTTGCTCATAACTGCATCGGCACGATCAATGGCAAAGAAAAATTGAAACAAGTCATTGCTTCCAATAGATATAAAGTCAACTAGATCTAAAAATTGATTGAGCTGGAATACTACTGATGGCACTTCGATCATTGCGCCAATACGAATAGTTTGTGGTATTTTGTGGCCTAAATTTTTCTCACGATCTAGCTCTTTTTGTATTAGCGTTCTTACGAAGCGCATTTCCTGTGCTTCACTAATCATGGGAAACATTATATGAAGGGGTAAATCTGGATAATCACAGCTTGCACGGGCCCTAATCATTGCACGTAGCTGCAATCGAATGAGCGATGGCCTTTGCATTGTGAATCTTGAGTTTCTCCAGCCTTTTTGAGGATTTTTAAAGCTTTTATGGAGTGATTGAAATGTTTTGTCTCCACCAACATCAAGTGCTCGAAAAACAACAGATTTTTCTTTAGCCTTATTCATGACTTGCAGATATAACCTGGTTTGCGTTTCCACATCAGGCCAACGTTCACTCATCATAAATGGGATTTCTGTCCTGTACAGACCAACTCCCTTAATTGTAGAGCGTTCAAGACATTCTAAATCTTCACTCAAATTTGCATTGATAAACAAATGCACAGGTGTTCCGTCTCGTGAAATAACAGCGCCGTTGTTTGTTGAGTCAGAAGGTTTGCTAAACTGTGGTTTTTTAGAGGTATCATAGTTTGCGATTACGGTGCTAAGAGGGCGCACATATATACGTCCTAAATCGCCATCAACTAATAATTCGTCTTGGTTATTAATAAATTTTTTTAATTCAATTACGCCGCCAACAACCGGAATTCCTTTTGATCTGGCAATAATCATTCCATGAGATAAAAAGCTATTATCTTCCACAATCATTGCGACCAAATTTGCATGGTCAAATTGCATCATTTCAACAGGAGAGATGGTTTTGGCGCACAAAACAATAGGTTTAGTGTTGTCAAAATAAACATCTTTGCCTTCTAAGCATTGGCGAACAAGTTGAGTTATTCCTCTTACTTCTTGAAAGCGCGCATGCCAAAAGCTATCTCCACCAAAAGCAATGTCTATATCTTCTAAAACTTTATCAAGTGCATGAGTGATAATAACTTTGTCATCAATTTTATTAATGACTCGTTGTTGCCAAGATAAATCTTGCAATAAAGCTTTTTGAACGAATATTAATTCTTTGTTTTTTGATCTATCATTTTCTATATTATTTTCACATAATTCAACGGCTCTATGCACAGCTTGAAGGAAAATTTTTACTTTTTGCTCAACGGACAAATGAAAGTCTTCCGCATATTCTGGGTCGTACATATAAGCATGACCATGAGCGATGCCTAAATTTAGGCTCATTCCTTCAATGGTGATTTGTGGCTGATTAAATGAAGTGGCCGACTTCATGAGCAAGGAAGACCAAGGTGCTCATAGCCAGTGGGGGTTAAAACCCTTCCGCGACTAGTGCGTTGTATAAGTCCAAGCTGAATTAAATAAGGCTCAACAACTTCTTCAATGGTGTCTGTTTGTTCAGCGAGGTAGGCTGCTAAGGTTTCAACGCCAACGGGACCGCCGTTGTAGTGTCTGGCCATTGCTTGCAAATAACGTAAATCTTGCTGATCAAGGCCTTTTTGGTCAACTTCTAATCGTGTTAATGTTTGATTTGCTGTTTGTTTGTTGATGTGATTGTTTGCATATATCATTGCAAAATCACGTATGCGCCTTAAAAGACGACCTGAAATTCTAGGTGTTCCTCGGCAGCGCGATGAAATTTCCAAAGCGGCATCAGCGTCAATGCTAACGTTTAAAATTTTGGCAGCTCTTTGAATAATTTGTGCAAGCTCACTGTGGTCATAAAATTGTAAACGCAATGGAATGCCAAATCGTTCTCTAAGTGGTTGAGTTAATAACCCTGATCGTGTAGTAGCGCCTATTAAAGTAAATTTTGGAAGGTCTAAACGGATAGACCTTGCTGCAGGTCCTTCGCCTATCATGACATCAAGCTTAAAATCTTCAATTGCAGAATAAAGTACTTCTTCAACAGCGGGATTCAATCGATGAATTTCATCAATAAACAACACATCACTTTGTTGTAAATTCGTAAGAATTGCTGCCAAGTCTCCGGCTTTTGAAATTACTGGCCCTGAGGTTGTTTTAAATCCAACTCCCATTTCACGCGCGATTATTTGTGCAAGTGTTGTTTTGCCAAGCCCAGGAGGGCCATGTAATAAAACATGATCAAGCGCTTCTTCACGTTGTTTTGCCGCATTTATATAAACAAGCAGGTTTTCGCGTAATGCTTGTTGGCCAATAAAATCGTTAAGAATTGTTGGCCGGATGGTGGCTTCCCAATCATCTTCAAATGATAATTCTGCATCAACTAAACGTTCAGCCATAACGAGCCTGGAATTCTTGTAGGGATAGTCTTACCAATGTTTCAAGCATAATCGGAGGAGCCATTTTTTGAGCGGCTTTTGAAACAGCAGTTTCTGCATCGTTTCTATTGTATCCCAAATTCATTAGCGCTGAGACGGCATCATCAATTTCACGTGATGATGGAATACTTGCGCTAACGTCTTTGACGGATATGCCAAATATAATTGGTAAATCTTTTTTGCCTTTAAGTTCTAAAACAATGCGGCTTGCGAGTTTTGGCCCAACTCCATCAGCTCTGGAAAGAATATTGCTTTTTTGGTTGATGATAGCGTCACCAATTTCTGTGGCTGTTAAGCTTGATAAAATAGACAATGCTACTTTTGCGCCAACTCCTTGAACTTGTGTGAGAATGCGAAACCAATCAACCTCTTGTTCATCAAGAAATCCACATAGATGCGGTTGTTCATTGCGCATTACAGTTTCTGTCCATAGAACTAAGGGAGCATTTAATTCAGGTAATTGATGCAAGGTTCTTTTTGAAACCAAGACTCTGTACGCTACGCCCATTACGTCAATAAGCACGGCATCTTCGTAAATACGGTCTAAAATACCTGTTAACTTGGCTATCACAACGAGTCTGATTTTTACCTTTAACGAACTCTACCACAAAAAATAAATAATTTAGAATTTTTTCCTAAATTGATTATTTTACAAAGGAATGATTACCCTAGGCCATGAAATTCAGCAATTTTTAAAATGATTGGTTGTAAATGTGATGGTGCGTTTTGTGACGAAACAGTCCATTCATGAATTTCAACATCTGTATATTCAAGTAATGCTTCATACATTTTGATTTCGTTGTCTGAACATTGTTGCAGCATGTTTTTGGCAAAGGAAGATAAAATAAAATCTCCTTCTTTTGTACCGCGATAATGGCTTTTGTATATAAGTTTTTTAAGCATGATACAATCGTACATCAAGAAGATTCATGACTTCCAATAATATTTTTGAGGTAGCTATAGATAGAGTTTCTCCATCACATCGATACCTTTTGAATAAAGCGAAATATTGACTAAAGTGAAAAAATTTAGTACTCTCATACGTAACTAAAAACTATTTTGAGTGTTTTTCGCTTAAAATGATAATGGTATATCCCTGGAACGCTTGATGCTTCTCAGGGTGACTGCTGTTTGTAACAACATTAAGGTAAAGAGGATAATGAGTAAATCAGACAATTCTACGCCAGAGTTTACGGGCTTACGTGCTCGACTTTGGCCAATTCACGCACATGAGCTAAAAAAGTTTATCCCCCTAGGCATTATTATGTTCTGTCTATTGTTTAACTACACGATTCTTCGTGACACGAAGGATTCTTTGGTAGTTAACTCAGCAGGTGCGGGAGCTATTACGTTTTTGAAGCTATACTGCGTTACTCCGGCAGCGATATTGTTCGTTGTTTTGTACGCAAAGCTGACAAACGCTATGTCACGTGAAAATGTATTCTACGCTGTAGTTGCGCCATTCATAATATTTTTTGGTATTTTTGGATTCGTAATTTACCCAAACCTTCACATGCTGCATCCTTCAGTTGAATCAATTCAAGCGCTACATGCTGCTTATCCTAATTTAAGTGGATTCATTGATTTGTACGCATACTGGGCATTTTCTTTGTTCTATGTTCTTTCCGAAATTTGGGGAAGTGCAATGATTGCATTGATGTTCTGGCAGTTTGCTAACCATGTTGTACGTTTGCGTGAATCAAAGCGTTTCTATGGTTTATTTGCTGTTATTGGAAATGCTGCGTTAGTTGTTTCAGGTCCGACAGTTATGTACTGTTCTGAGCATATTAAGCACATGGTTCCAGAAGGTGTGGATCCTTGGCAAATAACGCTATATCTTCTTATGTCCGCAGTTGTAATTATGGGTTTGGTTGCTATGTATACATACCGTTGGATGCACAAAGAAGTGTTAACTAACAAATTGTATTTCAATCCAGAAGAAGAAGGCGCTCCAAAGAAAAAGAAAAAAGAAAAGCCAGGACTTATGGAAAGCTTCAAAATTATTGTTCAGTCTCCTGAACTTGGTTTGATTGCTCTTTTGATTATGGCTTATGGCGTAACTATTAACCTGGTTGAAGTTCAGTGGAAAAACCAATTAGGTTTATTCTGTTCAGGCGATAAAGGACTTTTCAACTATTATATGGGAATCTTATCAACTTCTACAGGTATTTTCACAATTCTATTTGGACTGTTTGTTGGTTCAAATATTTTGAGAAAAGTAAGTTGGGCAAAAGCTGCGATGATTACTCCATTGGTAATTTTGGTTGGTGGCGGAGCATTCTTCTGCTTCATTCTAGCTGAAGGTATGATGGAGCCATTTTTGCAGTTCTTTAATACCCATGCGATTGCTGCTGCAATGTTTATTGGTTTAGGCATCGTTGTAATATCAAAAGCTATTAAATACATTTTGTTCGATCCCACAAAGGAAATGGCTTATATTCCATTGGATGATGAGCTAAAGACAAAAGGTAAGGCCGCTGTTGACGTTATTGGTGGTCGTGCTGGTAAAGCTGGCGGTGCTTTTGTGCAAAACATGTTATTAATTGCTTTTGCAACTAAAGACGTTGTTTCAATTGCTCCAATCGCTTTTGCTGTGTTTGCTATAGTTGCAGTAGCTTGGTTGTATGCTGTGAAATCACTTTCAGTGAAAGTAACTGCGGCAACTGCTAAGAAAAAACTAGAACAAGCATAATCAATAGCTGTTAAAAAACTATTATTAAGCTAGTATGAGGGGGTGCCTAAAGCACCCCTTTTTTTATGAAATTAGATTACGAAAAATTATATTCCCAAGCTGGGTTAAATGAATTACATGAATGCTTTTTACAATTTGTAAAAGCAAGAGATTCTAATTTCAATTTTTCTTTGGTGGAAACGGCCGAGTATTTAGAAGAATTTTTGAGTCAGCAGTTCGGGTTGGAACATGCTTTGCGTGCTGTATACAAACATGTATCAGATCATAGTCTTATTGCATACACCAAACGACAATTTATTCAGCGTCATGCTTTGAAGGCATTTCCTAACCCACAAGATGATTGGCAGTATCTTTACACATTTGATAATGCGGTGACGTTTGCTAAAGCTGCGTGTGATGCGCTGGAAAACGCAAAATCTAATTTAGATGATTTATCAAAATATGTTGCCTGGGCTGTGCTTACACCTCAGGGAAAGCAAAAGCATAAAGATGATTCGTTGTTTCATGTTTCTGAAAAAATTGACCATAATTTTGCTTTGCGTAATGTTAAAAAAGTAGATGACTCATATGTGACAACTACGCCTAGAACTCGAGAAGGATTTGGTTTAACTGATACTGGTTTTTCAAATCCTCAATCAGCTAGCGAAGCACATTACTGTATTTTGTGCCACAATCAAGGTAAGGATAGTTGCCGTACAGGGTTGGCTCAAAATCCTCAAAAACCTGGCTGCCCACTGGACCTAAAAATTTCTCAAATGCATGCGCTAAAGCGTAATGAATTAAACATTGCAGCGCTTGCAGTGATTATGGTCGATAACCCAATGGTGGCAGCTACAGGTCACCGTATTTGTAACGATTGCATGAAGTCATGCATTTTTCAAAAACAAACCCCGGTGAATACGCCAGGAGTTGAAACCACTATTTTAAATGCAGTGCTCAGTTTGCCTTATGGGTTTGAAATTTATAGTTTGCTCACTCGGTGGAATCCTTTGAATTTTGAGCAGCCATTGCCTGCTGCTGAAACGGGTTATCAGACTTTGCTTGTGGGGCTTGGGCCTGCAGGTTTTAGTTTGGCTCATTACCTAGAGCGTGATGGCCATAAGGTCGTTGGCATTGATGGGGCAAAACTTGAACCATTGCCGGCTCCACTTTTGAAAAAAACTCTAATTAAAGATAGTGCTATTCTTTTTGAAAAACTTGATGAGCGTATTTTAAGTGGGTTTGGTGGCGTTGCTGAGTACGGCATTACGGTGCGTTGGAATAAAAATTATTTGAAGATATTAAGATTGCTATTAGAACGCAGGCATAACATTAAATTTTTTGGATCAACCCGTTATGGTGGCCAAATAAATGAAAGTAATTATAAAGCATTAGGGTTTGATGCTGTTGCTTTATGCACAGGGGCAGGGGCTCCTAAGTTACCAAATATTCCAGGTGCTCTAACACCTGGAGTACGTTTAGCTAGTGATTTTTTAATGGCGTTGCAATTAACGGGGGCTGCAAAAAAAAATTCTTTAGCGAATCTGCAGATTCTAGGGCCTATTCTGGTAATTGGCGGCGGTTTAACCGCAATTGATACAGCCACAGAAGCCAAAGCGTACTACACGGTTCAAGCGAAAAAATTTAAGCAGCGCTACAATCAGTTGTTAAAAATTTATGGCGAGGCAGAGCTTAAAAAATGGTGGACACCTCAAGACCATATTGATGCAGAGCAGTTGTTGAGCTTTGAAACTGCAAACGTGCGGATTATTTATAGGGCAGACATAACTAATGCGCCAAGTTATGCATTGAATCATGAAGAAATTGAAAAAGCCTTAGAAGAAGGAATTATTTTTGAGCCTAACTTGGTGCCACTGCGCATTGAAAAAGATGATGCAGGGCAGGTTAAAGGTTTATGGGCAAAGCGTAGGGATACTGAAGAATTTTTGCCCGCACGATCTATTATTATGGCGGTTGGCACTCATCATGAACCCTTAAGCGAAACCCATGCCAGCTTTGGTGATGCAAATCTTGCTTACGCGGGTAGTGTGGTCAAAGCTATTGCTAGTGCCAAAAATGGTTATAAATCGATTAGCCATGACTTAAAATCCAAGCCTCCTTTGCCTAAGGTTGAGTTGTCAGGGTTACTGACTGCAAAAGTAGTGGCTGTTTCCAGACTTGCTAAAAACCTTGTTCAAATTGAAATCATGGCGTCTCTTGCAGCTGCAGCATTTCAGCCTGGCCAATTTTATCGTCTTCAAAATTTTGAATCTCTTGCACCTATTGTGAATGACACTCGCTTGGCTATGGAAGCTTTGGCACTTACTCCGGTTAAGGTTGATAAAGTAAGCGGAATCATTACTTTTGTAATTGTGGAAATAGGCTGTTCATCATTATTAGTGCAATATCTGAAACCTGGCGAGCTGATCAGCCTAATGGGCCCTACGGGAACGCCCACTGAATTGCCGATTAACAAGAGCATTTTGCTGGTTGGTGGCGGACATTTTAATTTAGCTCTTATACACTTGGCCCAAGCTTTAAAAGAAAAGGGCAACACAGTGCATTGGGTGGCAGGGTATCGTTCAAGTGTCGATAGAACGCATGTAGAAGACATTGAAAATGCAGCACATAAAATGTGGTGGTATTACGCAGAAGCAGCGTCTGGTGAACAGCAAGGCAATGCTATAGATGGGTTGCACTACTTAAAAAATAAAAATATATTGCCGTCTATTGATTGGCTGTTTGTTATGGGTTCAACGCTTATGCAAGAAGCAATTGCCAAAGAACTCGTTCAGCTTAAAAATTTATTGAATCCAGCACTTAAAACAATTGCGAATATCAATATTCCAATGCAGTGTATGATGCAGGGTATATGTGGTCAGTGCCTTATCGTTAATGAAAATGGCTCTAAGTTTTGTTGTAAAAATCAGGAAATTAGCATTCAAGAAATGCCATTTGATACACTGCAAAACCGCAGCAAACAAAATAGCTTGTTGGAAAAAATATCACGACTTTGGCTCAGCCATATAACTGAAATTAACTAGTTTTATAACGGGGGCAAAAATGCAAAAACTTCCTTCTAAAGACACTGCTCCTACCTTAGGGGAACGATGGGCAGATAAAGTCGCAGAATTTGGCGGTAGCTGGACATTCATTATTTTATTTATGATTATGATGATTGTGTGGATTGGGTTAAATTCATGGGTGCTTTTTTTTCAACCATTTGATCCATATCCATACATATTTTTAAATTTGGTGCTTTCTTGCATAGCAGCACTTCAGGCGCCAATTATTATGATGAGTCAAAATCGTCAAGAAGCAAAAGACAGAATTAGGGCCGAAAAAGGAGACACTTAACTAAAGAACGATAAGAAGGGGTTGAGTAGTTTTTCAAGATTTTCCTTCGATTGAAGATGGTGAAATATATCAAGAGAAGCATCAACCATTGCTAAGCTTCTTGATGTCACTTTAGACCGACGATGAAACCGTGCAACT
>CALPGA020000018.1 GCA_943322985.2 Candidatus Finniella inopinata | reverse complement strand
TGTTCGCTTTTGGGGAGCGGCGGATCAGGTCTAAAAATGAAGTCATTATCAAACGATATACTTGAATTTCTTATGTCAAACTTACCATATCCCTAAATCTCCTTCACCCATTTATTAAACTTGCTTCAGGGGTTTTGCAGAGGGTTCATATAAAGTCTGCATACATCTCCTCTTTTGTTTAACGAATTTTACCCGTGATTTTTTGCTGCAATAACATAATACCATAAAACAATGCTTCAGCCGTTGGTGGGCAGCCAGGAACGTAGACATCAACAGGAATAATTCTATCGCACCCACGTGTTACAGAGTACGAATAATGGTAATACCCCCCACCATTCGCACAACTTCCCATAGAAATTACCCAACGTGGTTCTGGCATTTGGTCGTAAACTCTACGTAACGCTGGTGCCATTTTGTTCGTCAAAGTTCCCGCCACAATCATGACATCTGCCTGCCTAGGGCTTGGTCTAAAAATAAGTCCAAACCTATCAAGATCATAACGACTTGCCGCACTATGCATCATCTCTACGGCACAACAAGCAAGACCAAAAGTCATTGGCCACAAAGAACCACTCTGAGCCCATGCTGCCACCTGGTCAAGCTTCGTTAAAATATAACCCTTGTTTGAAATTTCTTCAGTAAGAGACTGAAAAATCTCTTTTTCATTTTGTAAAGCATGCGGCAAATAGGCTTTTAAATCTTCAAGTCTTGTTGTCATACATTAACGCCAATCAAGCGCGCCCTTTCGCCATTCATACACAAAACCAATGGTTAGAATCCCTAGAAAAATCATCATTGACCAAAAACCTGGCCACCCAATATATTCCAGCGATATTGCCCAAGGAAACAAAAACGCTATTTCCAAATCAAAAATAATAAAAAGAATCGCTACTAAATAAAATTGCACATCAAACTGTCGACGCGCATTTTTTTCAGGCGCATCAAATGAATCAAAACCGCATTCGTATGGAGCATTTTTCTGTGCATAAGGATTACGCTTGCTACGCATCCAAGATATTCCCAATAACAATGCCGCAAAGCCAAATGCCACAGCAAAAAAAACTAAAATAGGGAAATATGCATCAAGTGCCATGGCTAAATCTCAGGCTTTATTGTGATTTATTCTACGCGAAACATCTGAAATTACCAAGACGCATAAATGTTTTTCTTTGCTGATGCCTGGTTGAACATTATACTAAGCACAAATATTCAATAAAAAAACAATGACTAAAATTATATTTATGGGCACTCCAGAATTTGCCCTTTATCCCTTACAAGCTTTGGTGAAAGCTGGCTATTCAGTTATAGCTGTGTATACGCAACCTCCCCGACCAAAGGGAAGAGGACATGCAGAAACCTTATCGCCTGTGCATCAGTTTGCACAAGAGCAAAATATTCCTGTGTACACACCTGTAGCCCTGAAATCACAAGAAGAACAGGAAAAATTTGCTCTGCTAAATGCCGATATAGCCATTGTAGCTGCTTATGGTCTATTGCTCCCCAAACAAATTCTAGACGCCCCAAAACTAGGTTGCATTAATATCCATGCATCGTTACTGCCACGCTGGAGAGGTGCCGCCCCCATTCACAGAGCTATTGAAGCAGGTGATACAGAAACAGGCATCACAATTATACAAATGGACGAAGGCCTAGATACTGGTGCTATGCTTCTTATTAAAAAAATTCCTGTCGAAAGCGCTGATACAAGCCAAACGCTCCATGATAAAATGCTGATACTTGGCACGGAATCATTACTTGAAGCTTTGCCAAAAATTATTTTAAAGAAAATTGAATCAACAGCTCAACTTTTTGATGGAGTTACTTATGCCCATAAGCTCAAGAAGGAAGAAAGCACCCTGAATTTTGACTCCGACGCCGATACAATTTTACGAAAAATTCGTGCCTTAACACCTTGGCCTGGCACCACAGCAATTCTTGACGGAGAAATCATAAAAGTCATAGAAGCTGCAAAAGTAGCGAATATTAGCGTCTATCCAGCAGGAACTTGGGTTGTCACAAATGACCATAAGTTGATAATTTCTTGCAAAAAAGGGGCAATACAGCTTAAAATACTGCAAAGGTCCGGATCTAAACCTGTTTCGTGCAGTGATTTTTTAAATGGATACCGGGGCACAAATATCATTTTTGAAAATACAATTTAAGGAATTTCCGTGTTAAATACTCCTAAAAAGACTAATTTCTGGTTTTTACCACTTGGTGGAGCCGGCGAAATCGGTATGAATCTTAACCTCTTTGGTCACAATAATGAATGGATTATTGTAGATTGTGGTATTACTTTCGGTGACCGCTTGGGCATTGATATCATTATGCCAGACCCATCAGCCATACTAGAGCATGCTGATAGCATTAAAGCACTGGTATTAACCCATGCCCATGAAGATCATATTGGAGCAGTTCCTTATCTATGGCCCTATTTAAAATGCCCAGTTTACGCAACACCTTTTACCGCTCAAATATTGCGTCAAAAACTAGAAGAAAAGTCCTGGGCAAAGCAAGTAAAAATTATTGAAGTGCCTCTCTCTGGCAGAGTACAAATTGGTTCATTTGATGTTGAATATATTACTTTAACACACTCTATTCCTGAACCAAATGCGTTGGCAATTCGAACGGAACTAGGCTGCGTATTGCATACAGGCGACTGGAAAATTGATCCTCAACCACTTTTGGGCGAAGCAACAAACGAAAATCGCTTAAAGGAAATTGGAGAAGAAGGAGTCTTAGCTTTAATATGTGACTCAACAAATGTATTTGATGAAGGATCAACCGGATCAGAAGGTGACGTACGTGATGAATTTGAAAAACTCATCTCTCAAATTCCAGATGGCCGTATTGTTGCTTGTTGTTTCTCTTCAAACGTTGCCCGCGTAGAATCTATTGCTTATGCTGCGCATAAGAATGGTAGAAAAGTTGCATTGCTGGGCCGTTCACTTGAAAAAATGATCCGCGCCGCAACACTTACCGGCTACCTGAAAGAATTGCCAGGTTTTATACCGGCAGAACAAGCCATGGATATGCCACGCGATAAAGTCTTATTTATAAGCACAGGTTCACAAGGTGAATACCGTTCAGCATTAGCGCGCGTTTCTCAACGTGATCACCAAACAGTATCTCTCGATGAAGGTGACACGGTCATATTCTCTTCAAGGGTTATTCCAGGAAATGAACGCACCATTTCAGCTATGCAAAATCGCTTGATTCATCAGGGTATTCGCATTATTACTTCTCATGAAAAAGCAGTACACGTGTCAGGTCACCCTGCCCAAGAAGATTTAAAAGCTATGTACAAGTGGGTAAAACCTCAATCATTAATCCCCGTGCACGGTGAAGCTCGTCACATGCATGCCCAAGCAGAACTTGGATTAGCAAATGGCATCAAACAAGCGCTAGTACCTTCTAATGGCACTCTTATTGAGCTATCCGGCAAGGCCCCTAAGATAATTGATACCGTAGATTCTGGACGTTGGGGTATTGATGGAAAATGCTTAGTTAATATGCAAAGCCTTATCTTAAAAGAACGCCAGAAAATTTCCGTTCAAGGCGTTATTTTCTTAAGTATTCCAGTTGATGATATTTATCAAATGCAAGGCACACCTGTGGTGAGTTCTTACGGTGTTGTTGAGCCCGGTGAAGAAGCACAAAAACTACAGGAAGATATGCAACACATAGTTCGTCGCACAATGCGGAACAACCTAGGCAAAGAAAAAAACTATATCGAAGCAGTACAACGCGCCGTCAAACAAGAATGTAATCAGCGCTTTGGTAAAAAACCAATCACTGAAGTACATTTTGTAAAAAATGAGTCATTTTAGAAAGCTACTGAGGGGCACCTATATTCTAGTGGATAACCATTACTGGTGCAGTATATATGCACCAGCTTATTGCATTTTCATATTAATTCATCGCCTCAAAATCTGCCTTCAAACTATCCTTTAAAGCTAATGAAACACTTGCTTTGAATGAATAATAAGGATGATTAATCATAAGGTAAGACTCTTCGCTCAAAAATGTACTAACCTTGTCAGCAGGCACCACCCATTTCAAAAAATGCACTGCAGATGTTTTGTGATCAGTCTCACGATTTCTCTCTTCCGTCGGGTCAATACTGAACGCTGGAATTGTTGCATTTGGCAATTGAAACATGATGTGCTGATCAATACCAAATAATTGACTCAGCACAACTTTTCTGCGGACCTCATCATCAATTTCAATCATCATTGTTGCCGATATTTCATAGCCTTTTTCACATCTACCTGGAATCATGGAATTATAGGCAGAAAGCTCATCTGCTACTTGTTCCTCACCACCCTTTTCAATACGAAGCATTTCTTGAATTTGCCACCATATTGTTTGAGTGTTTTCAAAATAAAAAGTAACATCAGGGCCTACGGCAACCCGACGGTTCTTTTTTAGCTGCAAAATTTCTTGTTTTTTTGAAGAACGAATTTGTTCAAAAGTTTGCAGAGGCAAAATGTCAGCGTGTGTTAACATAACCAAAATCCTAGTTTTTAATTCTCAAGCATCACGTTAGCAAATTTTGGCGCTGGAATCTTACATTCTTTCATTTTCATAAAAAGCTGTTTGCGAAATTCTTGCCCAAACAGATCATAAGGATCAGGTTTTATACGCATACATGCTTTAACATAAATAGCAGTTTCTGTTATCGAAAAAATCCCCTTAATTTCAATATCACCAATAATTTCATCTCTCCATTCATCGCTAGCTTTCAATTTGCTAAAAACGTTAGAATAGATCTCTTCGACTTTTTCTATATCAGCTTCATGACTAACTGGCACAACAATACTGCATACTGAATAATCCCTGGAGAGGTTAATCAGACTACTTATTTCAGAAAATGAAACTACCTGCATTGTTCCATTGCTGTGACGAAATTCAATAGACCTAAGCGACATCCCTTCGATTGTCCCAATATTCCCATTTATCTCAACAATCTCACCTACAGAAACAATCCCTTCAAATAAGGTTAGGATCCCCGAAATAATATCCTTTACCAAGGTTTGAGCACCGATTGAAATAGCCAAACCTAGAACGCCGAAGCTATAGATAATTGGCATAATATCAACGCCAATTTCAGCAAGCACAATCAGCAATGTAATGCATATCAACACCCAATGAAGAATTGAATTTAAAATAGGACCTGCAGTATTCGCCAAAGCTTGCGAATCAGAGTACTTCTGATGCTTATAGGTACGTTTCACCACTGAATTAACAAAACTATTGGTAAAGCGGTTCGTTACTTTCCACATCACAGCAAAAATTATTAATATTACTCCTAGGCGACCGAGCAAAAGACCTAAACTTGCAAGGCTTTCAACTTTCCACAAATTTTGTAAGTCTTTGATTTTATAATTGCTTACAATTTTTTGAGCAACCACATCGTCAATGTCCACATCAGTTACAAGCTTTTGTCCGCTTTTGATTTTTACGTAATCCGGATTTGCCGTTATAGCCGGTGATTTTCCATGAGAAATTGTATTTTTTTGATAAGATACATTTAGTGGTGTCGTATTTTCACCCTTTTGGGCAACACACAAACAAGTAAAAGCAATACAAACTAGAAATTTCCACATCACGCATTAAAAAATGAAGAACTGCCTAATTGTACTGGATATTCCCAAGTTTACCAATATCATGGCTTTTATATAAGCTCATATAAATTAGGACATTCTCAATTTGCGGCTACATTTTTGCATAAACCTTTTGACAAAAATTTAATTTCATGGCATTTCCAACTAATAGGTAAATTTTTTGAAGGAATAAAGTGGCTGAATTATCTTGGGGTGTAAAGCGTACATGTAATGGATGTAGTGCGCGGTTTTATGATCTTCGTAAGTCTCCGGCAATATGCCCAAAATGTGGAGCAACGTGTGAGGTTCACACAACTATGCGCGGTAAGCGCGAACGCGCATCAGCAAAAGAGGTAGTGCTACCTTTGGATGATTTTGATTTAGCACTGGTAGATGGTGCTGATTCTGCTGTTGTTGATCATGCTCTACTAGAAGAAGAGGAAGATCCTGGATTTGGAGATTTACCTGCTGATTTAGACGCAGACGTTCATTAAAAATATAATGGCCACTTAGTGTGGCCATTTCTTTAATACCCTACTTGCGTAAGAGTTAAGCCGTCAGGAGGAGCTGTTACTCCTGCCTTTGTTCTATCCTTTTCATCACGAATTTTAATAAATTCATCTAAACCAATCATGCCAGCACCAACGGCTTTCAGCGTGCCCATCATAATACGAACTTGATGGTGCAAGAATGATGGCGCTTTGAGCTGAGCTGTAATCAGCTCTCCATGGCGTTTAATACTAAAATACGAAAGTGTTTTAATTGGGCTTTTGCTTTGGCATTTGCTGTCACGAAAAGAAGAAAAATCATAAGTGCCTACAATGTGCTGTGCTGCCTCATGCATCGCTTCTGCATTTAGTGGTCTTGCTGCGTGCCAGACTTTAGCGTTCCAAACGCCAGGAGCTGTTCTGTTGAGAATGTCGTATTGGTACTCTCTTGAAGTGGCGCTGTAGCGTGCATGAAAATCTGAGTCAATTTCATCACATGCAATAACACTAAGACCTTTTTTGATCAAAAAATGGTTAAGCGCTACCTGAAGCCTGTATGAACTATGTGGATAATTTAAATCTGCATGGGCAACTTGACCTGTGGCATGAACGCCAGTGTCTGTTCTTCCGGCTCCATGAATAGTGACCGGGTGTTTTACAAAAAAAACTAATTGGTCTTCTAATGTTTGCTGAACTGTTGGTTCTATGGGCTGACGCTGCCAACCGAAGAAACGTGAACCATCATATTCAAGGATAAATCGATAACGTTTCAATGTACTCAAGAGTCGTAAAAGTGGTGGGCCCTGAAGGATTCGAACCTTCGACCCCCTGATTAAAAGTCAGATGCTCTACCAACTGAGCTAAGGGCCCCAAATACTTACTCTATGTTTATAGTGAATTAGCGGTTGAAGGTCAACCTTTTTTCTGGCATTAAGAGAAGATAGAGGTTTTAATGAATTGTTAAAGTCCTTGCGCTACATTAAATGCACTGTGAGAGAAAAAAGTAAAAATGTATTATTTTCGTTTTCTAAAGACTCTAAAAGCAAGCCAAGCAGTGTTAGCCATTTTGGCAATAATTATTTGTTTTTTGTCATTGTGGTTTGTAGTTCTGCGGGTTGGCAAACCAGTAACACGCTCGATCTGCGTTGCAGCAATGAGCACAGATCGTGTTATTGATAGAGAACAACGAGTGCGTGTTATTGAAGCACAGACAGTAACTTTAGGCACTGTTAGCAAGCGCATAAACACGGTTGGGCATATGCGCGCTAACGCTATGGTGGTCATTAAATCAGAATTAAGCGGACGTATTGCTGAGTTATTATTCACCGAAGGTGGAGCCGTTAAAAAAGGGGATTTAATTATTCGCTTTGAAGATGCTGAATATCGTGCAGCTGTTCAAATAGCTGAAGGTGAGCATGAAAATGCAAAAGCAAACTTAGAGCGCATTTCGAAATTGCATGAGCAAAAAGTTGAAAGCAATAAAAAACTTGATGAAGCGAATGCCAGTATGAAAATGACAGAAGGCAAGCTTTTACAAGCAAAAGCAAATCTTGAAAAAGCTAATATTAAAGCACCTTTTGATGGAACAATTGGCATTATGAACATAAGTGCTGGAGCATTTGTTCAAGGAGCTACTGATTTAGTAACAGTTGTCGACAATAAGTCTGTTAAGGTTACGTTCAAAGTGCCTGAGAAAAATGTGCACGATATAGGTGTGGGACAGGTTGTTGAAGTAAAAGTCAGCGCGTTTAAAGATCAGGTATTCACAGGCATGATAGAAGCAGTTGATGCTAAGGTTGAACAAGAAAGTCACAGTGTGCAAGTAAAAGGCGTTATTCCCAACCCTGATAATTTATTGCGCGATGGTCTGTTTGCGAATGTAAGCCTTATTGTGGGTGAAAAAGGCAATACCATGACTGTAGATGAGTCTTCAATTGAGAGAATCGGTGAAATTGAATTTGTGTGGGTAGTAGAAAGAGGACGCGCTGAAAAGCGTCGTGTACTGACTGGATCACGTGAAAATGGACAAGTTGAAATTGTTGCTGGGTTGCAGCCTGGTCAAATTGTTGTTACCTCAGGGCAAATCAAGCTTAGCGATGGTGCAAAAGTTAAAATTTCAAATATGCCTGATCCATCTGTAAAAGTAATGCTGTAGCGGGGCACGATGCGTATTTCCGAAGTTTGTATTGAGCGTCCAGTTTTTGCATGGGTGATGACGCTTATTTTGGTGCTGTTAGGTGCTGTAGGCGCTTACAGACTACCTTTACAAGCAATGCCTACTGTTTCCAATACCACCATTACAATTGAATGTACGCTTCCTGGCGCTAGCCCAGAAGTTGTTGAAACAACTGTCACCAGAATTATTGAAGATTCTGTTTCTAGCGTTGAAGGCGTTGATCAAATTGAATCGATAAGTAATTCAGAAGATTCAAAAGTTATTGTGACATTCCGACCAGAACGCAAAAGTGAAGATGCTGTTAACGATATTCGAGATCGTTTGGCAAAAAACCAAGAACGCATGCCCATGGATGCAACACAGCCTGTTTTATCTAAATCGCGCGCTGACGACAGAGCAATTATTACATTAGCATTAACTTCTTCAGCACTTGATGCAGGTGAATTACATGATTTTGCAAAGCGTGAGCTAGAGAAAGAATTAGAAGCCGTTAGCGGTGCAGCACGTGTTGATATCTTAGGCGCCAGTGACTACGTAATGAGAATTTACCTAAATCCGCTAAGCCTAGCTGCCTACAACATAACCGTCTCTGAAGTTTTGCATCAAGTTAAAAAACAAAATATCGAAAAACCTGCTGGAAAACTTATTTCAAAGGACCGTGAATATTCAGTCACAACGGTTGCATCGCTAGAAAAGCCTGAAGAATTTGAAAATATGATTGTGGCACCTAGAAAAGACTTTCTTGTAAGGTTGCGTGATATTGGCCGTGCTGAAATCGATTCTGATGATAGAAAAACAAAAACATATTTTAATGGAAAGGCTGGTATTAGCATCGGCATTGTTAAGCAGTCTAATGCTAACCCCATTGATGTTGCTCGCGGTGTTAAGGCTGTTGTTGAGCGAGTAAAAAAGAGCTTGCCTGACAACATCACAATTCATGTAGCTAGTGATACAACAACCTTTATTGAACGGTCTATTCATGAAGTGTATCGCACGCTTTTTGAAACAACACTGCTGGTTATTTTAGTGGTTGTTTTCTTTTTACGATCAGTTCGTGCATCAATTATTCCGTTGGTGACAATCCCTGTATCGTTGATTGGTGCATTATTTTTAATGTATTTGCTGAACTTTACATTAAATTCGTTGACTCTAATGGCTATGGTTTTGGCCATTGGTTTGGTAGTAGATGACGCCATTGTCGTTCTTGAAAGTGTGCATAGAAACCGTGAATTAGGCATGAAACCTTTCGAAGCGGCTTATAAAGGTATTCGTGAAATTAGTTTTGCAATTGTTGCAATGACACTTACTCTTGTTGCGGTATATGCCCCTGTTTCATTAGCCAGTGGGCGTATTGGGAAATTTTTAGTTGAGTTTTCAATTACCCTTGCTGGCGCTGTTTTGTTATCTGGTTTTGCGGCACTTACCCTTTCACCCATGATGTGCGCCCGCCTATTAGGTGATGACGATCATGAAAAAAAAGAAAATCTTAACAAAAATAATTTTTCTTCTTGGGATAAATTTAAAGATTATTTTTTAACAGATACTTGGATGGTTGATTTAGAAACTAAGTACGAACATATTCTAAACATGTTAATGCCAAAAAAATTGACTGTAGCTTTAACTGCAGTTGGGATTGCTTGTTTAGGGTACACAACCTATCAATATTTGCCTGCTGAAACAACTCCCTCAGAAGACCAAGGTATTATTAAAATTGAAGGACAATCGCCACAAAGCTCGACACTTGCTTACACTGAACGTTACGTACAGCTGCTTGATGATGCTATTAATAAAATTCCTGAAGTTGAACGTCGAGTTATTTCTATTACCAATCCATCTTTTGATGGAAGTATTATTCTTAAAAATAATAAAGAACGACAACGAAGCACAGAAGAAATTGCTGCTCAAATACGTGAATCTATTGAAACAATTACAGGAATTCAGGTAAAAATTGATACTGGTTCAGGCAGTGGAGGCGGAGGCGGCGATAGCGGGCGTGCTGTTGATTTTGTGATTCGAGCCAATAAAACATTTCAAGAACTTCAAGCAATGTCTGGAACTCTCTGGGGTGAATTGCACCATTCTGGTTATTTCCAAGCTATATTCAATAATGGACGCGGTGATGTAGCAGATTATACTGTTAGCGTTTTGCGTGATAAAATTTCTTCCTTAGGCATTGAACCTGATGCTATTGCCGAAACAATTTCCGCGTTAATTAAGGGTAAAAAAGCAGACAAATTCAAGAAAAATAATAAAAACTACGATGTCATGGTGCAAGTTGAAAATGCTGCGCGCCAGAGCCCAGATGACATTACAAATCTTTTCGTAAAAGCAGCTGATAAAGATGGAACATTGGTTCCTTTGTCTGAACTTGTCGTGATTAATTCGAGATCAGGACCTGTTGAAATTCAACACACTAACCGTATGCGCTCGGTAATGCTCTCGGGTGTTTTGAAACCAGAATATAGCATGAAAGACGGTATTGATTTAGTTGAGACAATATCGAAAGACTTAACAACAACTGATTACCGTATTGATTTTATGGGTGAAGCGAAGCGGTTTTTGACTGAAGGCCCACAAATGCTTCTTGTATTTGGGTTAGCAATTGCGTTTATTTACCTAATTATGGCCGCACAGTTCGAAAGCTGGCGCGACCCCTTTATTATTATGCTGAGCGTGCCGCTGTCACTTACGGGCGCAGTCATTACCTTAGCCTTTTTAGAGGGTGGCAGTATAAATTTGTATTCGAGAATTGGGTTGATTACGTTGATTGGGCTGATTACAAAGCATGGAATTTTAATGGTTACATACGCAAACCAGATGCGTGATGAAGATGGCGCAAGTATTGAAGACGCCATTATACAATCATGCAAAATTCGTTTGCGACCAATTTTAATGACAACATGCGCTATGGTATTAGGTGCATTACCACTAGCGCTTGCTGCTGGAGCTGGTTCTGAAAGTCGTCGTCAATTAGGCTGGGTTATTGTGGGCGGCATGACAATTGGTACGTTGTTTACTTTGTTTGTTGTGCCCGCTTTTTATACTTACCTCACTAAAAAGAATCGTGGGATGATAAAGGTTTCTGTTGCATAACGTTCCCAACATTTTTGATAACAGCCTTTTAAAAACTAAAATCAAGCATTCACATCCCGAAGTAATTAAAATACAAGCCTTGCTAAAAGATATTTTGCAACAGCGCCTATGTTTTTTCTCAAGAAATTTTTCATTACAAGCACACCATGATTTTGCAAAATGTGTAGCAATTAAAAATCTCATTGAAATTAACCCGGAGATGTTGCCATTTAAACCCCACAGTTTTGACCTTATATTCAGTACAGGGCCATTAATGTTTACAAATGATATTCCTGGGGTATTAAAACAATGGTATGCGTCCCTAATGCCAGGCGGGGTATTTATGGCATCTTTTGCGGGTGAAGATAGCCTAATGGAATTGAAAGAGTGCTTTCTAAATGCTGAAGAAGCAATGGGATTTCCGCATTATTTGCGATTTTCCCCAACCATTGCTACTAAAGATGCTGGCATGCTTATGCAGCGTGCAGGATTTCATTTGCCAACAGCGGATAGAACGCGTCTTATATTTCAAGTTGGGTCATTGTCAGAATTGCTAAGCATTCTAAGGGCCTTGGGTGGTAATGTGCTTTATGATAGGTCAAATGCAGCACTTACAAAAAATTTTTTAAAAGCAGTTGAAGAAGACTATTTCAAACGTTATTCTTCTGAAGGTCAGCTAAATGTAACTATTGATATTGTTTGCATGACAGGTTGGGCCATTGAGCGTTATGCTGAAGAACGAATACAACAAGACACACCAAAAACTATAGGATTTATATGATAAGAACAACGACACTTGCGAATGGTCTAAGAATTGCCAGCGATACAATAGACCATGTAGAAACAGTGGCGCTTGGGGTGTGGTTGAATATTGGTACACGTCACGAGACAAAATCAGAAAATGGTATTGCGCATATGCTGGAACATATGGCGTTTAAAGGCACGACGAATCGTACAGCCTTAGACATATCAAAAGCTATTGAAGATGTAGGTGGGTATATGAATGCCTACACATCGCGCGAAATGACAGCATATTACGTTAGAGTTTTACGTAAAGATGTTGAGCTTGCCGTTGATATTTTGTCTGATATTTTACAAAACTCTACTTTTGATGAAGCTGAATTTGCACGTGAGCAAGGTGTTGTTTTGCAAGAAATAGGTCGTTCAAATGACACGCCTGATGATGTTGTTTTTGATTATTTTCAGGAAACTTGTTTTGGTGATCATCCTATGGGATGGGCAACTTTGGGAACAGAAGATATTATAAAATCACTCACACCAGGCGCTGTGAAAGCATATATGGACCGTCATTATGGTGTAAAAAATATGGTGTTTTCTGCAGCTGGGCGCGTTGATCATGATGAACTTTGCGGACTTGTTGATAAATATTTCACAAAAATCTGTGATAAGGGTGATCAAACACCATTACCAGCTGGATATGTTGGCGGAGATTTCAGACAAACAAAAGATTTAGAACAAGTGCATGTAGTGCTTGGATTACCGACAGTTAATATGTTTGACCCAACATATTACGATTATATGATTCTAGCATCAGTTTTAGGAGGCGGCATGGCATCTCGTTTATTTCATGAAATTCGTGAGAAACGCGGGCTTGTTTATACAATTTCAGCAGATCAGTATAGCTATACAGATGCGGGCATGTTGACGGTGTATGCTGGAACTGGCCCAAAGGAAGTTGCTGAATTGCTACCAGTTGTTTGTGCTGAACTAAAAAAGGCCGCAAGCACAATTACTGAAGAAGAAGTCAATCGCTCAATAAATCAAATGCAAGCAGGGCTTTTGATGGGACTTGAAAGCACGTCGCATCGTTGCGAACGTCTAGCAAAGCAAATGCATTTATTCGGGCGTGTTATTCCTATGGAAGAGATTCTTGAAAAGCTAGCGCGCGTTAATGTAAAAAGTGTTCAGGCAGCATGCCAAAATGTATTATTAGGCAAGCCAACCCTTACAACGCTTGGGTTGGTTGAACACGTGATGACCTATGACGACTTAGTTGCAGATTTAGCTGCTTAGTTAACCCTTTGTGTACGCACGGATAGCTTTGACATGATGCCGTCCGTGATTCATTTGGCTTTTAATTTCAACAAGCTCTTTTTCGGCGCTTACAAACTTGTTTTGCACGAAAGTCTTTAATTCTTTTAAAGAAGGCGTCACAGAGCCTTGCTCACTTACTGGCAACATTTTGCATTGCTCTAGCAATTTTTGTAAATCAGTCTCAACTTCATGAAAGTGCGATTCTGTTAAGGCTAGAATTTCATTCCGATCATCCATAGCTTTGATACTGTCAGTTGGCCATACATCCATTTTTTGTTGCAAACTTTTTATTTGTTTTTGAATGTTATCAATAGTCATATTTTTCCTTATTGCTAGCTGAGGTTGTTAATTTCTATACCAAAAGCAACGGGTTGTTGAAATTCTTTCATTACAACTTGTCCGCGAATGCTTATATATAAACGCTGACTCTGTCCATCGAAATGGTCAAGAGAAACACTTACTTTTTTTAGTCTAGGTTCAAAGTAACTGATGGCATCTTTAAAAAGATCACTTATACGTACCCACTGAGTTTTGTCAGCGGGGTCCATTGATGTAAAATCTGGCACACCATACATCCAAGGTAAACCTAGGCCGTATTCTTGGTCACGATAACGACTATAAATTTTTGCTGTAGCGCTTAGACGTGTATTTAATAAACGAGCAACGTCATTGACTATAGACTCTAACACTTGGGCACGATTCAGAATTATCCGTTTAGGATGTTCTTGCTGTGTTTTTGGAATGTCATCAATTAATCTCTCAAAGAGAGGCGCTTTACTTCCTTTTTTGGGTTTTGGTTCTGGTTTATTTAGAAATGAGCTTGTACTTTTATTTTTGCTAAACGACTTCGCTGTGGTGCCCATTTGTAGAATGCATTAAGCCAATAAAACTATTATGTAGTTCTATTGGCTATAAAATCAATTCTTTAAAAAAAATAACTTTATTTACTTGTGTTTGTTACAAAGTCTATAAAGTAAACTTTTTGTCCCGCTGCTTTTTGAGAATCTGCATCATAAGCAAATCTTTTAACTTCAATCTGCTTAGCCTTAAATCGAATAGTGATAGAAGGTGTAATGGCAGTTTGAATTAAAAAGAAAGTGCTTACAATTTGAGCCCATTTAAAGTCAAATGATTCAATGGGAACGCTATGTCCACCAATGTTTCCCGTTTTCATGAAAGTTATATCTACCGTCTGCCCTTTGGCAATAGTTTCTATAGCAACAAGGTCAATATCACTACAAGGTAGAGTAAATTCAATTTCATCCATGCCTAAGAAGGCTGATGAATTTACCGCAGAGTTTGATACATCGCCAGTTTCATGGCGCCATACATTCATCTTTACCCCATGGATAACAGCCCATTTTTCGTAGCCTGTAACTTTGGATGAAGTGATTTCTTTTCCAGAATACTTAATTGTAGCAAATAGATCAGCTGAAGATGACTTTGAGCCATCGCGTTCTCCAGCATTGCTAATTATCGTAGCGTTTTTGTCTATGTTCATAATTGATATAGGCATGTTTTATCTCCTTAAGCGGGTGGTGCTGGTAATTTTGCGACTAGGCGAATAGAAACCGCTAGGTCTTCAAGCTGGAAGTGCGGCCTGATATAAGCGACTGATGTATATGATCCTGGCTGTCCAGGAATCTCAAACACATCGATTCTTGCTTCACGTAGGGGATATTTTGCCTTAACTTCTTGAGGAGCGCCGTCGTTTAATAGAACGTACTGCGCTATCCATGTGTTTAGATAATGAGAAACATTATCTTTTGTCATGAAGCTTCCAACTTTATCACGCATAATAACTTTGATGTAATGAGCAAACCGTGAAGCAGCTAATATGTATGGAAGTCGTGCAGAAAGATTTGCATTTGCTGTAGCGTCATCAAGATTATATTTCTTTGGCTTCTGAGAAGTTTGCCCACCAAAGAATGCTGCGTAGTCAGTTCCTTTGCAATGACATAAAGAAATAAATCCGTTGTCGCTTAATTCTTTTTCACGACGATCAGTAATGCTAACTTCTGTTGGACATTTAAGAGCAATATCTCCATCTGGTGTTTTGAATGTGTAAGGAGGCAATCCCTCAACAATACCACCGCCTTCAACGCCACGGATAGCGGCTGTCCAGCGATATAAGCTAAATGCATTACACATGCGCTCAGCTAGAACGAATGCCGCATTACCCCAACAGAAAAGATTACTGTCAGCCATGCCTACATCTTCTTTGAAATTCAAGCCTTCAACAGGAGATGTATCTGGACCATAAGGTAAGCGCATTAGAACGCGTGGCAACACTAGGCTCACATAACGAGAATCTGGAGCACTCCTAAAACTGTGCCATTTTACTAACTCTAAGCTATCCATTACCTTACTTAAATCTCTTGGAACGCCTAAGTGCTCGAAGCTATCTAAGTCAAAAAGCATAGGATGTGCAGCGCTTATAAATGGTGCATGTGCAGCTGCGGCAACACCTGAGATTTTTTCAAGCAAGTCCATATCCATAGGAGATCTGCCAAATTCGAAATCACCAACCAAACAAGAATATGGATGTCCACCAAAGGTTCCGTATTCTTCTTCATAAACTTTTTTGAATAATTGGCTTTGGTCAAATTCAACTGCTTTATCTAGGTCATTTTGCAATTCTTGACGAGAAAGGTTCATCAACCTTAATTTTAAGTGTTCACCTGTTTCGGCTTTGTACACTAAGTAAGACAATCCTCTCCAAGATCCTTCTAACTTTAGAAAATCTGGATGATGCATGATTTCATTAACCTGTAGGGTCAAAAGCGCATCAATGCGGTCCATATGGTATGCTAAGTAGTGCCCTGGAATCGTTGGGGCATTTTCATCCGCGACTGCAATTTGAAGTAAGAATTCGTTTAAGATATTTAAGACAATAGGTCTTTGTGATTCATCACGAACCATTTTGCCATCGGTTATTATCTTATCAAGATCATCGCCAGCACCTGCTGCAATTTGATCTGCTAGTGCTTTTTGTTTTGCAGCATCTCCCATTAAATCAGAAAGCATTGCAGCAAGTGCATCATTACCATCAAGCTTATTCATTAAATCTTTTAAGTGACAGCGTGAATCATACAGCGTACTTAAATCATCAACTCTTTTGACAATGTTTAATGGCTCAAAATCTTCTATGGAACTGAAAAATAGCTCAAGAGAAGTTTCAGTTTTGTCCGCTCCTAATTTGTAGGGAACAGTAATTGCCAAGCGTGGCTTGATAGATTCCAGAACTTCTGGAAAATTGTCACGATCAATTTCTACAAATTTTCTCTCTTTTAATGGGGGGAGAGGGTCAGACAGATGACCAGATAAATCTGCAAGAATACCAACCACAAAGGGTAGCTCTTTCATTTCGATAGCATCACCTATTTCTACATCATAGGTAATTTGGACGCGCGGTGGGCGCACCCGGTCGAGCTTATGCTGAATACTTTCGACCATAATTTCTTCCTCATTTACATATTGCTATGGGTGCAATCCACCCAATGATCCTTATACTCATTAAATCGAATCTTTATTAAAATTTCGTTAAATTTTGCATTTACTTTTCAATGGATCATTTTTTTCTTATACTGGACGAAGGCTATATTTGGCTTTATGGTTGAATTGTAGGGACTTTTTTAATAAAAAAAATAAATTCAAATGAAGAAAAAATATATTTGCTGGGTATGCGTAGATGCTTTAAAAGTAGGAACTTGGAAGCAAGCTGAAGCATTAGCATCAAAATGGATTGGAAAATATGAGAAAAAACCAATTCATCTGCCCTCTTGGTGTCGCTGGATGCCATCTAAAATATTTACAAAGCTACCTGTTTTTTTGAAAAACATGGCAGTCAAAAGTATAACTGACCCCCTACCTGATATTATTATCGCAGCAGGTCGTCAAGCGGTACTTGTGGCGCTTGCTTTAAAGCGCAGTACAAAAACTGTTGTATTAATGAATCCTGGCATATCTCCCCAGCACTTTGATGCGGTTGTAGCACCAACACATGACCAACTACTCGGTAAAAATGTTATTTTCACTCAAGGAGCCATACATGCTATTCAGCCAGAAAAGCTTGTTTTTCCACGCACTTTAGAAAAATATACAAATCCTAGAGTTGGCATATTATTGGGCGGTAATAGTGTTCATGGCACTTATAAAGATGAGCTAGCCATAAAAATGGCGAATGATTTAAGAACTTTCATAAATTCGAATTCAGCTTTAATTGGAGCCAGTCTTATTATTACTCCATCACGTCGCACACCCTTAAAGTGGTTGGAAATTTTTGAGCGTAACCTTGATGGAGTGCCTTACTGGATATGGAATCAAAAAACCAAAAATCCTTATCCCAATTTATTAAAAGGTATTGATGCAATT
Organism: Candidatus Finniella inopinata; assembly: GCA_943322985.2. GTDB lineage: Bacteria > Pseudomonadota > Alphaproteobacteria > Paracaedibacterales > CAITNM01 > CAITNM01. The sequence continues at coordinate 9,411 of CALPGA020000018.1, read as the reverse complement.
ATTGTGTGCGAAGATTCTATTAGCATGGCCAGTGAAGCGTGCGTTATGGGCAAGCCTGTACTAATTTATCCAACAGGCATAACAAAACTAAAGTTCAAACGGTTTTATCAACAGTTATTTGCCCGAAAACATGCACAACCATTCGAAATAAAAGCAAACCTTAACAATCAACTTGTTTTAAACGAGTTGGATAAAGTTATTGAGCAACTTAATAAAATGAATTTTTTTCCTGCAAAAAATCCTACATAAAGGTATTTTTAGGCTTATAAAAACTATCCAGCATCAGTAATCCAACCCCTAAAACAATAGCTGAATCAGCCAAGTTAAACGTATACCAGTGCCAGCCATAAATATGAAAATCAAGAAAATCAACAACAGCTCGAAAACGTAACCGATCAGCTAAATTTCCAAAAGCACCAAATAAAATTATGGCGGTTGCATAGCGTTGCAAAGCATTTTCAGCTCTCCACCACCACACTGTCACAATACAAGACAACACACATACACCAGCTACCAACAAAATGTAGTGCACATTTGAATAAGCACGAAGTAACCCAAAGGTAACCCCTGGGTTATAGACCAGCATAAAATTTAAGCAAGGAAACACATGCATGCTTTCCCCTGGTCCCACATGTTCTAGCACCCAAAATTTTGAAAGCTGATCCAGAATAAACACAAGCAGTCCAATAACCAGACTTCCTTTTTTTGGCAATGTCTTAAAAGTGATCATGAATAACCTCATCACAACGCTTACACAAGTCGGGTTCGCGTTGCTCCCCTACTTCAGGAAGAATTTTCCAGCAACGTCCGCATTTTTGCCCCTCTGCAAGCTCAACGACAACACCTACACCTCGCACATCTTCCAAAGTAAATGCATTTGCAGGCATTTGCGCATGCACAATTACCAATTGCGAAGCGATCGCTAATTCAGCCCAGTCGATGTTATCCAAACGGTCTGACCATTCAGAACTTACGTACATAATTACGCTTGCTTGCAAACTAGAACCAATTGTTTTTGCTGCACGTTCTAATTCAAGAGCGCCTGTTAATACCCGACGAATATTACGCAAATCTTCCCATTTTGCTGCCATGGACGGGTTGTCCCACTGACGAGGCATCTCGGGGAAAAGTTGAGTATGAATACTACTTGGGTTCTCACATTCTTGAAAAGCATGCCAAGCTTCCTCAGCAGTAAAGCTTAAAACTGGAGCCAACCAATGCACCAAATGCATAAACACATGATGCATAACGTTCAGTGTAGCCAAACGCTTTTGTCCATTTAATGCATCGCAGTACAAAGTATCTTTGCGAATATCAAAATAAAACGCCGATAAGTCAGTCGCACAAAATGTGTGTAGCTCACTGTAAAATGCCGCAAAGTCGTATGTTTTAAATAATTTCTGATGGCTTTTCTTAATGTCATTCAAACGGTGCAGCACCCACTGCTCAAGATTTGGCAATTCATCATAAGCCACTTCATTTTTGTGTTCGTACCCAGCAAGAGCCCCTAAAAGATAACGTAAGGTATTGCGGAAACGTCTATACACATCCTCATGATGTTTCAAAATTTCTTTACCAATTCGTACATCATCTGAATAATCAGAGCTTGCAGCCCACAAGCGCAGCATGTCAGCCCCCATGGAATCAATCACTTGTTGTGGCTCAACCCCATTACCTTGGGATTTCGACATTTTGTAGCCTTTTTCGTCAAGCACAAATCCATGAGTTAGAACTTGGCGATATGGCGCCACTCCACGCGTTCCACATGATTGTAACAATGATGTTTGAAACCATCCTCGGTGTTGGTCAGACCCTTCAAAATACATATCTGCAGGCCAGCTCATGTCTGGATTATTTTCTAAAATAAAGGTATGGGTACACGCGCTATCAAACCAAACATCTAAAATGTCATTGGCTTTTTCATAATCATCTGCCGCATAGGCACTGCCTAAGAAATATGCCGAGTCGTATTTGTGCCAAGCTGCAATGCCTTCTTTTGCAATTGCATCAACAATCCGTTGGTGCACAGCTTCATCACGCAAAGCTTCACCTGTTGCTTTATGTACAAATACCGTAATAGGCACGCCCCACGTACGTTGACGAGACAGACACCAATCAGGCCGGTTCGTAACCATCGCTGAAATACGGTTTTTACCCATAGTCGGGAACCACTCAACTTTATCAATTTCCTGCATTGCTTTTTTACGTAAATCATTACGGTCCATTGAAATAAACCATTGAGATGTAGCTCGGTAAATAAGTGGCGCTTTTGATCTCCAAGAATGCGGGTAGCTATGCACAAGCTTCGTTGCTTGCAACAATGCACCAACTTCTTTTAGTGCTGCTAGAACATCTGCACCAACTTTAAAAATATGTTTGCCTGCAAACAATGGAACATGAGCATAATACACTCCGTCTCCTTGTACCGTTTCTGGCACTTCTATGCCAAATTCTTGGCCAACACCAAAATCTTCAATTCCGTGACCAGGTGCTGTATGCACTAAGCCCGTACCAGCATCAGTTGTGACATGCACACCCGGCAACATTGGCACTTCAAAATCGTACCCTTTTCCATGCCATGGGTGACGACAAATTGTTCCTTTTAAATTTTCCCCATTCACATGACCAATGATTCCATAATTTTCAATGCCTAAAGCAGTTGCCACATCTGCAACCAAATCTTTAGCAATCAATAATCTCATTCCATTTGGCACTAGATCAGTGCCAGCTAACACTTCAATAACTGTGTAAGCATGATCATGGCCATAAGCAATTGCCCTATTTCCTGGCAACGTCCACGGAGTTGTTGTCCAAATCACCGCATGAGCATTTTTTAATGTTTCAACATTTGGGACAACAATTGGAAATGCTACAAAAATTGCATCGCTGGTATGGTCATGGTATTCGACTTCGGCTTCAGCCAATGCAGTTTTTTCAACAACAGACCACATCACTGGCTTTAGCCCACGATATAAGCCACCATTCATTAAAAATTTACCAAGCTCTGCCGCTATTTTAGCTTCATTTTTAAAGTCCATTGTAATGTAAGGATTTTTCCAATTGGCAATTATACCAAAACGTTGAAATTCTTCTGATTGAATATCAATCCACTTATTGGCATAGGCTCTGCAAGACTCAATATATTCACTAACTTCAACATCTTCTTTACGTTGTCCCTTAGCTTTATATTGCTCCTCAACCTTCAATTCAATGGGCAAACCATGGCAATCCCAACCAGGAACAAATGGGGCATCATATGCTGCCATTTGGTAGGTTTTGTTAACTAAATCTTTTAAGATATAGCTTAACGCGTGACCACAATGTAAATGACCATTTGCATAAGGAGGGCCCCAATGCAAAATGAATTTCTTTTTTCCCTTTGACTGCGTTCGCAACGCATTATAAATATCAATCTTTTTCCAATACGCTAAAAAATCTTTTTCACGAACCGCCAAGTTGGCCTTCATAGAAAATGGAGTTTTCGGCAAAAAAACCGTGTCTTTATAATCGCGTGTCATGGTAAATCTTTTTTGTTTGATCCCTTATTTCTAAACGCTTTTTACTGTTTTTAAAAGTGTTTAAGAAGAAGGCTAATGCAATACAGCATGGGAAGCAAAACAATGCACGACCAAACCATATAGCCTACAAAGCTAGGCATTTCAACACCGCTTTGCTTTGCAATGCTGCGCACCATAAAATTTGGCGCATTTCCAATATAGCTCATCGCGCCCATATAAACCGCCCCAAGCGATATTGCCAATAAAGTCGATGGCAGTTGATGCATCAATACTTGAGCATTGCCAGCTGCCATTTTGAAAAATAATAAATAAGTCGGTGCATTATCAAGAAATGCTGACAATCCACCAGACAACCAAAAATAGCGCACATCAATAGGAACTCCTTGTTCATGCGCAAAACTAAATAATGCATGAAAGGGCCCATCTAATCCCTGCTTCAACATTGCAGATATAGGAATAAGACTCAAAAAAATCACTAAAAAAACACGAGCCACTTCTTTTAATGGTTCAAAATTAAAATGCTGATGATCATGAATATACTTTGGAGTTAACCACAGTGATAGTCCGCCAATCAACACATAGCCAAAATCACGAACAATATCTTGCCAGGAAATTCCGCCCCCCATAACTGACACAATAGAATTATTGCTCAAGTGAGGCGCTAATAAGGTAATCACTACAATCGCCCCCATCAACACAAAATTCATACCACCTTCAATGGTAATGCCTACATCATAACGTTGCGAAACCGTGTATTTATTTTTTGCGCGATCAATACATGCAAAGACACCTAAACAAAAAGTAATCATCATTAAAAATGGCATCCATCCATGTTGTAGAGTCCAGCCAAAATCAACCCCAGCCAAATACCCCATAAATAACGGAGGATCTCCCAAAGGCGTTAAACTGCCCCCAATATTTGCTACAATAAAAATGAAGAAAACACCCAAATGCGTTTTATAAGGGCGATTATGATTTAGTTTTAAAAAAGGACGAATCAATACCATTGAAGCACCGGTTGTGCCAATAAAATTGGCCAAGACAGCTCCACTTAAAAGAATTATCACATTATTTTTCAAGCTATCAGACACATTGAACTGCACATGAATACCACCTGCTACTACGAAAAGCGCAAACAATATAGCCAGAAATGCAATATATTCATGCAAAAGCATATGAGTAAAATTGTGCATTGCTTGATGAGCACCTTCCGCTTGCACCATAACCACTAGCGCCCAAATCCCAATTGCTGCGAGAATCGGTTTTTCAAAAGCATGCCAAATTTTTGGCAGCAATAACGGGCATAATGCCAACCCTAACATTAATGCTGTATATGGAAATGCGTCAGATAATGAATACACGTGAACTTTTATCCCTCGTTATTATTGGCATTCTCGCACAAGATACTTATTCAGATAAATGAAATTTCATTAATTCAAGGCATTAATTTTTGTAGACTTGATTAATAGGACTCCCCATCTCAAAAGCCGTAATGTTATCTATTGTTGTCTGTGCTATGTTCTTCATAGCTTCCTCTGTCAAAAATGCGTAATGAGGCGTGATTAGAACATTAGGAAATGAAAGCAGCTTTAAAAATTCTTTGTCATTAATTGGCTCATCACGGAAGTCTCTATAGAATAAGCCTGGCTCTTTTGTATAAACGTCCAATCCTGCGCTTCCAACCTTGCCTGATTCAAGCGCTTGAATGAGCGCTTGAGTATCTACAAGCCCCCCTCGTGCTGTATTAATTAACATCACGCCTTTTTTCATCAAGCCAAAAGCCTCTTCATTAATGATATTTCGAGTCTGATCAGTATTTGGGCAGTGCAGGCTAATGATATCTGATTTAGCAAACAACTCATTTAGCTCCACATACTTCACACCTAATTTTTCACAAGAATGATTAACAACAGGATCACATGCCAATATATTGCACCCAAAACCTGCCATAACCTTCGAAAAAGCCTCACCAATATTACCTGTTCCAATAATACCTACCGTTTTTTTATGCAAATTAAATCCCAACAATCCTTCAATCGTAAAGTTGTGCTGTAATCCTTGCGTATAAGCTTTTGTGATTTTTCGATTAAGCACTAAAATCAAACCTACAGCGAATTCAGCAATAGCTTCTGGAGCGTATTTCGGAACACGTGAAACCACTACTTTATGTTTTTTAGCAGCTTCTCCATCAATATAATCAAATCCCGCTGAACGTAATGTAATAAATTTAATGCCCAATTTTGCCAATTTTTCCATTAGCTCTTCTTTGACAAAATCTAAAATAAAACAACTAATTCCATCGTAACCTTTAGCTTTATCTGCAGTTTCTAATGTCAACATATCCGGCAAGAAGTAAAGCTCATGTTTACCCTGATTAGCTTCATTCAGATAATCTCTTTCATATGATTTAGTGCTATAGACAATAATCTTCATGATTTTCTATTCCTTGGGAAGACGTATAGCTAAAAAACTCTAGTCTAGACGAGGCCAGAATACATTAAAAGCTATTAAAGTTTCATTGAAAAATGTTTTTAGAGTTGGCGTTCCCGACGAGATTCGAACTCATGGCCTCAAGATTAGGAATTCCAAGATCTGGCATTTTCTACTGTTTAATACCACTTAAAAAACCTTTACACAGCAACGATTACAGCATATTGTCAGCTTAATGGGGGTACACCAAAATGTGCTGGTTTTTACCTAATTTGTAACCCCGGTGTAACCCCGAATGAAACATATAAGCTAGGGTATAGATATGTCAGAGAATAAAATCAACTTTACCAAAGCAACTTTAGATGCTCTGCCTTTACCCGCCAGTGGTCAACGCCAAGCTTATCACGATAAAAAGACCAATGGCCTACAGATACGCATTACAAGTACTGGTGTTAAAACATTTTGCGTTTATCGACGCATCAAAAATGGAAACCCTGAACGTGTAACCATGGGACGTTACCCCGATATGTCTATTGAGCAGGCGCGTAATGAGGCAGCACGTATAAATGCACTTATTGTTGATGGTATCAATCCAAACTCTGACGCTCGCGCACTAAAAACAGAAACAACATTGGAAGAATTGTTTGAAGAGTTCCTTAAACATCGTCGTAACCGGAAGGGTGCATATTTATCAGCGAGCACAAAAAGCACCTACCAATATAATTTTAACTTGTACCTAGCCAAATGGAGTAAGCGGCAGTTATCCCAATTTAAAGACAATGATTTTGGTAAGCTACATACTGAGATAGGCAAAGAATACCCAACTACGGCTAATCGGATTATCGCCCTAGCATCTAGCTTGTTTGGGTATGCTACTGAGAAAAAATTGTTTAAAGGCACTAACCCGGCTCAAGGCATTAAAAAATTCTATGAAAATACTCGTGATCGTTTTTTACAGTCCGATGAATTACCTGCATTTTTCAAATCACTAGCAGAAGAACAAAACGATACGTTGAGAGACTATTTTCTTATTTCCTTACTCACTGGTGCCAGGCGTTCTAATGTCCAAGAAATGCAATGGTCACAGATACATCTAGAGCGTGGAGAATGGCGTATACCTATTACTAAAAACGGGGACTCTCAAACAGTTACCTTAACTCATGAAGTTGTTGAGATTTTACGAGCACGACAAGGCACTAACACGACATGGGTATTTCCAGGGACTGGTGTTACTGGCCACCTTGTTGAACCTAAAAAATCCTGGAAACGTGTATTAGAGCGGGCTGGGATTGCCAATCTACGAATTCATGATCTACGGCGTACTCTTGGTAGCTGGCAAGCAAAAACAGGCGCATCATTGGTGATAGTTGGCAAGTCGTTGAATCATAAATCACCAAGTACAACCGCAATTTATGCACGATTAGATTTAGACCCGGTGCGAGAATCTGTTGATAGGGCAACTGGCGCCATGTTAGTAGCGGCAGGATTAAAGAAATCTGCAGACGTGGTCTCATTTAAACAAAAGTAGCGCCACCACGTCAGCTAAGTAGACTTCTTACCCCTTACCAAATCCTCACGAAAAATATAGAAATCGGTGACATCCAACCAAAGGGATTTGAAAAACAGCAACTTGAAGAAATATGGAAAAGGTACAATACAAATATTTTTTCTGAGGACCCTTAAAAAGGTCATTTTTGCCGTCCAGCCGTCCACCATATAGGAAAACTGCGACTTTCAGCCTTTTTTATCCGTCCACCTATCCGTCCACTCAGACACTTATCCGTCCAGCCGTCCAGTAAAGATCAACAAATTGCTATCTTTTCATTCTTGCCGTCATGAACAGACGCCGTAGGCAACATAGTGGTGTGAAAAGTGTAGCGCACTTTGCACACCGCATAAGTGCGCATTTGGCAAAATTTGCAAAATGACACTTGATCTGATTTTATGATTCTGACATTCTCACACACAAAATTTAATTACTTCCACATATCACTCATTGGCACTGCCCAAAAACCATCTCCAAAGGGAACTGCTGCTTCTCCGGTATACACAACTATTCCAATAAATGGCTTTTCCTTAGCCATATTTTGTTTAAACCAGTCCAAGTGTTTAAAATCGCTCTTTCCAACCGATGACCCCGCTTTAACCTCTATTGCGAGCATCGATCCGTCCTCACGCTCAATGAGAAAATCAATCTCGCGTTTTTCTCGATCTCGATAATGATAGAGTGTATATTTTCCAAAATCTGCATCAATTAAAGTAGATAAACCATGGAATACTAGGGTTTCCATTAACTTACCGCAGCGATCCGAATCAAATCGCACTTGATCTATATCCCACCCCAACAATGAAGCCATAAGCCCCGTGTCTGTCATAAAAACCTTACTGTGTTTACTTACGCGATCATAGTCAGTTCGCGACCATGGACGAACACGCTCAATAATATACATTGCTTCTAAAGCATTGATGTATGTTTCAAGAGTAGGTCGGGTTACCCCTAAGTTTGATCCAATTGCCGATATATCCATAAATTTTGATGACCAACCAGCCATAACTCTTATGAGATCATGCATTGTTTCATGTCGTTGGATTTTAACAATGTCCCTTAAATCCCTCTCTAAAAGAGCATTCATATATTCCTTATGCCATATAGAGCGAATTTTAGGTGGTAATCGCACGGCTTCAGGAAATCCCCCTCGAAAGCCAATTTCTAATATTGAATCACGATTTAAATCACTTTTTTCCTTAAAAACCTGAGAAAAAGCTCTCTCTAAAAATGAAGTAGTATTCCCTAATATCTCTCCTTCTGTTAGCGTCCTCAAGCGAATTTTGCGGATGCGTCCTGCCAATGATTCGTTAACGCCTGGTAATGCTTGAATATTAGATGACCCAGTTAAAATATACTGTCCTGGCCTGTTGTCCGTATCTACAACTTTTTTAATTGCCATTAAAAGATTAGGAGCTCGTTGGATTTCGTCGATGATTAAATGTTTTTTGTCATGCCTAACAAATCCATTTGGGTCGATAAGCGCTGATTGTAAATACGTTTCATCATCTAGCGTACGATAATCACAATCTTCAGACACCATCATTTTTGCTAACGTTGTTTTTCCACATTGTCGAGGGCCAGACAAATGAATGACACGGCTTGTTTTCAAGGCTAAATCAACACAATCTTTTTGAATGCGTGCATATATAGAATTTAAGGATCTCGTCATTTTTATAAATATTTAACCCGCGTTTTTATAATTAATTGTACCGCGTTTTTATAAACAATGCCATCGCATGTATTGACAAAATAGAAACAAGTAACTTGAACCCTCTGCAAAATTTCAGACTAGATAAGTATTTTGGTTTATTTGAAGGATACGCGGAGACTTTGAGAGGGAATTGTTCAGATTTTAGGCAGATAGATCAGTACTAATTTATATGACTGCTTAATTTTTAAGCACTTCTTGTCGTG
>CALPGA020000017.1 GCA_943322985.2 Candidatus Finniella inopinata | reverse complement strand
TGTTCGCTTTTGGGGAGCGGCGGATCAGGTCTAAAAATGAAGTCATTATCAAACGATATACTTGAATTTCTTATGTCAAACTTACCATATCCCTAAATCTCCTTCACCCATTTATTAAACTTGCTTCAGGGGTTTTGCAGAGGGTTCTTGATAAAGATGCTATAACTATTGCTGAAAATTTAAATTTATTTGAGAATCCTAGACATTGGTGTGTATGTATTGCGTAAAAGAGAAAGTTTAAATGTCTTTTGTAATCAAGATATTTAGTGCTTCCTTTTTTTCCATATTGATAGCAGCACAAATAGCGCCAGAAGTTCGTCAGGGAAATGCCTATCAAAGGTTAAGTGTGGCGCTTACGAACCATGCAGAGGGAACTGCATTAAATATACTTATTGCTGAACATGATTCGCTACGGTCCACTCAAGAAGGCGCTAATTTAGCTATAAAAGCGTGCGCCATATATGGTGATATTGCGCTTTACCATGGGTTTTTAGAGCCAAGAGTATCTACAAGCTTTTGCTGCTTTGTAAAGTATGATTCGAGCTGTTACCCTCCAGATGATAAAGGCATTGAAGCGGCATATATTGAAGCAGCTAAGAACAAGCGCAGTCTTGAATTTTTCAAGAAAATTCCTTTGCCTGCTGACAGTAAGGTGCGTCGTTCAATATATAGAAGAACATTTGATGGATTAATTGGGTCAGAAAATGTAAGTGACTATTTAGGTATCCTTTTTTACCTAGCTGATCACTTAGAAGATGCTAGTGCTGCTGACTCATTAAAAAGGAATTTCGTTATGCAACAGCATGCGGCTGCTCGTGCTAATCCAAGCTATGTTGTTTCTGCGCAAAGCTTCAATGATTCTGATGATGATTTGTAGTGAAGCGTTTGTTGTGCCTATATGCTTATCTCCTTGGTTGCACCCCTTGCTCAAAACACCTTTTTACGAAATACTCGTTTTTAAGAATTTAATGATATTACTCACTGGATCATCACGTCCTCCAGCTTTCGCTGGAGTCCTCATGAAGACGGAGGAGGCGTGTTATCCAAACTAAAAAAGGACAACGCAATGATAGGCATACACGCAGCAACTCGTACCGCAATTGGTGCATTCCAGGGGCAATTTAGTTCTTATTCCGCAACAGACCTGGGTGGTTTTGCATTGCGTGCTGCTATGAAGGCCGCAGGCTTGCAAATGGTTGATGAAGTATTCATGGGCTGTGTGTTGCAGGCAGGGTTGGGGCAAGCTCCGGCACGTCAAGCATCTATCAAAGCGGGGCTTAATCATAACGTGCCCACCACTACTATTAATAAGGTGTGTGGCTCTGGCATGCGCGCGGTGATGTTCGCTTGCGATAGTTTGCGCTTAGGCAATATTCAAACGGCCATTGCTGGCGGTATGGAAAGCATGACTAATGCGCCTTATGCATTGGAAAAAGCACGCTCTGGGTACCGGTTTGGTCACGGAGCATTACTTGATTTAATGTTGAACGACGGTTTGGAAGACGCTTTCCACAAAAACCCCCAAGGGGGGCGCTGCGCCATGGGTATGTTTGCGGATGATACGGCCGCTGCCTATGGGTTTAGCCGCGAGGCCCAAGAAGATTTTGCCCGCCAGACTTATGAAAACGCAATGGCAGCACAAGCAGCTGGGGCTTTTCAAGCTGAAATTACCCCTATTATTTTTGCTGACAAAAAAGGCGAAACCACTTTTGACCAGGATGAGCCCATTACCAAAGTAAAGCCCGATAAGTTTGGTGCCCTAAGGCCAGCCTTTAAGGCCGATGGTACCGTGACGGCTGCCACTAGTTCATCATTGGCAGATGGAGCCGCGGCGTTGGTGCTTTCCACCAATACAACGGGGGCGCTGGCTAAAATTGTGGGTTACACTTCTTATGCGCAAACCCCAGAAACGTTCACGACAGCGCCAGTTGGTGCAATTGAAAAATTGTGCGCAGCGCTAAGTTGGTCAATTGATTCGGTAGGTGCCTTTGAAATTAACGAAGCATTTGCTGTAGTGCCTATGACGGCGATGAAAGCCTTGAATATTCCCCGTGCAAAAGTGAACATGTTCGGTGGTGCCTGTGCTTTGGGCCACCCAATTGGCGCTAGTGGCGCGCGTATTATCGTGACCTTGCTAAATATCATGCGTCAGAAAAATTTGAAGCGTGGCATTGCCGTGGCGTGCATTGGCGGCGGCGAGGCGACAGCGATTGCCCTGGAATTATAGGAGAACACGATGCGTTTTTTGGTTTTAGCAATTGTTTTAATGCTGGCGGGGTGCGCCCAGAACCTTTCAACTTATAAAGTTCCCAAAGTTCCTTCGAAGGAAGGCTTTGTTAAAACCGCCAACGGCCAGCTGTATTACCAAACAATGGGGCAGGGTGATCCGGTAATTGTTATCCACGGTGGGCCTGGAATGGACCAAGGCTACCTATTGCCGGGTATGGCAGCTCTCGCTCAAAAGCACCAGGTAGTGTTTTATGACCAGCTTGGTTGTGGAAGGTCGGCAGCCACAGTGATTGACGAGAGCCATATTACTATTAATAGCTTCGTTGAAGATATTGAAACCCTTCGTAAGGCACTGAAGTTTGAAAAAGTTACCATCGTTGGGCATTCGTGGGGCGGTATGCTGGCCATGTATTATGCGGTGAAGTACCCGAAAAATATTAAAAAACTGGTGCTTATGAATACGGTTACCTCGGCGGGTATGGAGGAATTCCTTGATGAGGTTGAAAAGCGCACCATGCCAAGCGCTGGTGAGTTTGAAAAATTAAAGGCGTCTCAGGAATTTATAGATAGCGATCCCCAGGCGATTGCTCAGTATTACCGGTTGTTTTTCCAATATTACTTCCATAACCCGGCAGACCTTGAAAAATTGAATTTACAATTAGAATCTAAAGGTGCTGCAACTGGTGTGAAAGTCGCCAAAATATTGGAGGAATCCATATTTGGAAAATTCATTGACCAGCATGACGATTTGCAAAAACTGAAGATTCCCACCCTGATTATTCGCGGAGAGAGCGATGTTATTCCGATGAGTGCTGCCAATAGCATGGCGCATTCAATTAAGGGTTCAAAGTTGGTGGTGCTTAAAAACTGCGGGCATTTTCCGTATATTGAGCAGCCCAAAGAATGGTTGGAAATTACGGAAGAATTTTTAAGAAAATAGTTTAACGTAATTGTTTTAGTTCTATTGCATTAACCTTCTAGCAAGGCATTAGTGCAAAAAACTTAAAAATTTCTTGAAATAATAAAAACATAGTTCCTATGTTACAGCTTAGTGAAATGATAATACATGAGTTAAACGATGATAAAAAAACTATTTTTAAGCTTAGCATGCATTCTATCTATTGTTGAGGGGTCTTTCCGTTCACAAGCAGATCATGAGGATAGTATTGGCGCTGCTACAAATGTGTCGGGGTGTGGGGCAGCGGTAATAATTGTTACAGAGCAGCCTGATGGGATGACGAATATTTTTAATGGTACATATGTCGCGCCAGGAAAAGTTCTTACCGCTTCTACTGCAGAAATAATTCATGGTAAAACTTTCGTTATTTCTGCATTTCTAAGCCCAGCGCTTTCTTACGCAATTGAGTTTTCATCTGAAGGGGGCATTAGATTTTTTCAGGCAGACATACAAGAACAGTTTAAGCTTAATCGAAATGGTTGTAGAAGAGTGGAAGGGATAAAGTATCCTTTAGCTCGTCAACGGGTTGCTACAGAAGAAGTTAGACGCGAATTAGATATAAGCACTCTGCCAGACAGTTTGCCATTTATAGCAGATCATGAGGCTTATATTACCGAAGCTGTAAATGCTCCTGTTAGAGCGAAGGATTTCTCTGTAGTTGGCCCTGATTATTGTATACTCGAGATTGATCCATTTCAGGCGAGCCATCCTATTGCTACGATTGCTGCTGACCCGATTGCAGCAGAAGCTGTTGTAAATGTGATAGGACATAGCCTGTTAACGAAAGTACATGATGGTAGCCATTTTCGTTTAATTGATGAAATTCAAAAACTTAACTTAGAATCGCAAGCAAGAGCTATTCGGCCGGGAACAAGCAAAAGATTCAAAGTTACATTACCTTTGGGTGCAACATATTTTTCTCAAGTTGGCAAACCTTTTGACGATAAATTTGTTGTAGAGGCTGTATGTGCAAGTACAAAAAATATATCAGCGGGTGTGGCAGGCGATGAAATTTGGGATCCAGCTGAAACAGATCCTCGTATTCAGGCTATGATTGTTGATGGATTAGCTGGTAGTGGCGTATACAATGCGGAAGGTGAACTTGTAGCTATTGTTTCTCACTCCCATAAATGCTTATTGACAAGTTTGATTGAGAAAACATTTGATGAAGCGATGCAAAAGATTAAAAATCGTCAGGATGTGGAATATAATAAATTTGTAGCTCGAAAAATATCAACGAGCTTGCCACCAAAAACACATCACCCTCTATTGAACATCCACCAAATAATTACGCCAGAAGTCTTGGAATTAAGTTAGCATATTTTAGTGGCGCCTTTTGACGAGGGCTCAGGATGATGAGGTCTGTCCCTTTTGTCTTTGCTAGGACAGAGGGGGCGTGGCAATCAAGTGATACTAAGCAATATGGATATTACTCACTGGTTCCTCACGCCCTTTCAGGGCTCAGGATGACGATTCCTTTTGAAGACGACGGGGCACATCATCCTCCATCCCTCCCCGCTGATGCACATCCGCCACACCCAAAAAGCCACAACACATACCCCCATTAATATAGTTTACTAAATTTGCTATTTGTGGCAGTTTATTGCTAAGTATAATTTTTAAGGGAACAATTAAATGAAAAAAAATCTATTAGTTAGCCTATGTTTAGGTACTATGTTTGCTGCTGCAAGCCAAGCAAATGCAAGCACTTGTCAAATCAATTCAGGTGCGTACGCAGGTATTAGCGCTGGTATTTCTCATTTGTCGGGTAAGAGCATTTTTAATCAATCAAATACAGTGGCTGTTAACAGTCGTCCATATAACGCAGGAAAACTATCTGCTAATTCAATAGCTGCTGCTGTGTTCGGTGGATATGGTATGAAGCTAGGTAGCTTTTGGACAGCTGCGGAACTTTTTTATCAATTTGATAACTTGAAAAATAAAGATCTTTTTTCAGGAGAAGATACAAATCCCGCAGCTCGTCTTACTAGAAGCTTAAAGTCATCTGGTGCGTGGGGTGGTGCATTACACCTTGGTTACGTAATTAATAACAGCTGCGTTGCATATGCAATAGCAGGTGCTGAAGTTAGGCGCTTCAAGGTCAGTTTTTCTTCTGCCTCAGCTCAAAACGCCAATGCAATAAGCAAGAATTACACAAGCATTGCTTTTGTTCCAGGTTTGGGTGTTCGTTTTAGCTTGGCTAAAAACTTAAGCCTAAGAACAGAATACAAGTATGCAATGCACCGTTCAAAATCATTTAGTGATACTGCAAACGCAGCTGGTGGTGGAAGAGATACAACAACGTTGAAAAATTCACCGGCAGTTCATTCACTGAACCTTGGTTTGGTATATAGCTTCTAAGATTTTTTCAAAACTCTTTTCTATATTAATAGTATGCGCAACAGACAGGGACATAAATGTCTCTGTCTGTTTCTAATTTTGTAACTAAAAAATAATTCTGAAAAGTATAAAAAAACCTTGTCATGTAGAAAAATATGGTATATAAGGTTAACACATGAGTAGTAATTAACTAAATATTAATATATTTAATTAATTATAAAAGTAACAAGTTCATGTTTAGGTGTGGTCTTGGTTTTTCATTTTTAATTAAAAGTAGGAGATATACTATGGAAATAAATAAAATATTAAGTGCAGGTTTTGTAGCTGCAGCAGTATTGCTAAATGCGGGTTCAGCAGCAATAGCAATTGATCCTGACATTCACGCTAAAACTGGTCTTGGTCTTAAGCAATATTGCCAACATTGGAAGAATCTTGCAGCAGGACATGGAGCAGCTCTAGCACATCATGGACCTTTAGGTGGTACTGATACAGATGAATTATTACAAGACGTTGGTGTGGCTCATTGTCCTACATACGTTGCTGCAGAACTAGTTAGAGCTAAAGCAAGAGGACTTGCTGCTATAAATGCACTTGGTAATGCTGGTGATGCATTAGTTGATGCAGCTGGTGGTCCTGGTGCAGATGGTGTTGCTGCTCCTGCTGGTGTAACAGTTGGTGATTTTGCTGCAAATTTTAATGCTGCTTTTGATGCGGGTCTTCTTGCTCGTCAAGTAGTTATTGCTGGTGGTGTTGTTTCTCCAAGTCATCGTCATATTAATGATGCAATAGAAGCAGTTGATTTAGCTTTCCAAGCGGCTATTGCCCCATGGTTGGCAGCTACTGGTGCTGCAACTACAGACGGTGTTCGTGATGGTGTTATTCAAGCTATCTTGAATGCTGTTGATCACATTGGTATGGGTGACAACAGTATGGCTAGAATAATTGCTTACATTCAAGCTGCAGTGATTGCTCACCCATAAGCTTTACGTACGTTTTACTAAAATTGAAAGAGCCCTAGGTCGGGCTCTTTTTCATACAAACCTTATTTGAAGGATTAAAAATGAAATTTATAACCAACAGACTATTAAAGTCATTTCTTTTTGTTGCAATACTAGCAAGCGCAGCCCTACATGCTGTAGCAATTGATCCTGATATTGATGCTAAGGCCGGTCTTGGTCTTAAGCAATATTGTCAACATTGGAAGACCCTTGCTGCACATCCAGCTGCAGCACATCATGCAGCTTTAGGTGGTACTGATACTGACCTTTTACTTAAAGGAATGAGAGCTAATTCTAACGCTGAATACGTTGCATTTGCAAAAAATGGGATTAAAGCTATTGTGGATCCATGGATTGATAGTTTATTTGCAGGTAATGGTAAATTTCTGGTGAAAGCCGTAGCTCCAGCTTCTTTAGGAATAGATGGTGTGAATCCAGCTAATCGCAATAAAAGCACTTTTAAAGCAAAATTACTTGATGTTATTGATAAAGCAGCTATAGCTGTTCCTGTAGCAACTAGCGGAAATCATAAAGCACTAAAAACTGCACGAAATGCAGTTAACCAAGCAATTGCTGACGCAGTATTGGTTTGGTTAACGAGTATAGGTGGAGCTGATGGTGCTGCATTTCTTAATAATAACCCAGTAGTTTTAGTTCGTAACCCAGTAGCAGACAGAACTAAACGTGCATTCAAAACAGCTATTGAAAATTTAATTAAGACTTTCTAAATATTTCAATATCTGTAATGCTTAACTCCCCTTCTTTACAGAGGGGGAGCTTTTTTATTGAGCTTTTAATTAATATAAAATTGTTTCTTTTTTTGTAAAACTACGTAACAATTTAGGTATAGGTAATTGCGTCAATTTAAACATCAAGGAAAAATCATGACAGTAAAAATAAATGCCATATTAGTAATTGCAGCAACTATAGCAGCAGTAGGGTCAGTAAGTGCTGCAACAACAATAAACCCAAGATACGCAAACATGGCAGCTTTAACATTAAAGCAAGAAGCAACTAGATTGTTTGCAGAAAACGAAGTATTAAAAGCAGGCGGTGGCGGAGCAGGACCTGTGGTGCCAGGAGACTTTGGTGTTTTGGCTACTTGTGTTGAAACTGGTAATAATGTTCCATACATTAATCTTGCGAAAGCTAAAATTAAAGAAATACTTGCGAATGATGGTGCTGGTGCTGTTATTCCAGCTGAAACGCCTAATAAAGCTACGCTCTTGCAGCAGCTTAATGTATTTATTGACACTCTAAATTCTAATGCTGCATTGGGTCTTGCACAGAATGTTGCAGCTCCTGGAAATGATAATGCTCATTTAGTTAGTGCGCGTAAAGCTGCAATAGACGTTGCTATGGTGCAAAAGGTGAATGCGAAGATGGATGAGTTGGTTGGTGTAGGTGCACAGCCTATAAAAGACGCACTTATGGCTGTTTTTGCTGGTCGTTAGGTTAAGTCGATTGGGCTCTGGTGCAAAGTGTCATCCGGAGCTCTTTTTGATGTTATAGAACTGGACCCTACGATCAAGTCGTAGGGAAGCTAGAAAAGACTCTCCACCACAGTTTCCTTCCGACTCTATTGCGGAGTCCAAGCGATCCCCATGCAATATTACGTTTACATTCTTGCTAGCCAGCCAAACGGAACGCTCTATATTGGAAGAACCGATGATTTAGTTAAAAGGGTTTGGCAACATAAACAAAAATTCGTGAAAAGCTTTACTTCCAAATATGCAATAGACAAGCTTGTGTACTTTGAAGTGCATCAGGATGCAGGTGCAATAGTTCAGCGGGAGAGACGCTTGAAAACATGGGAGCGTGCTTGGAAAGTGGCTCTTATTGAAAAGGAAAATCCAAACTGGGTTGATTTGTATGAAGAAATCACAAAATAATACGGACGATATAGTACTGGATCCTATGGTCAAGCCATAGGAAAACTATAGGGTTGATGGATTTACGCGGTCAACCTGAGAATCGAGAGGATACCTCACAACAGTCTCCCTATGGCTTGACCATAGGGTCCAGATGAATGATATCCGTCTAAAGTGCAGCGATGTGTTGCTGTAGTTCATGAATGCCCATTTTACGTTCTGCTGAAGTTAAAATAACTTCCGGGCGGGCTGCAGAGTGTTTGGCGAGTTCTTCTTCCATGGTGGCTTTTAAATTGGCATGAGAAGCTAGGGGGATTTTGTCGGCCTTTGTAACCAGAATTTGAAAAATACAACCAAGTTCATCAAGATAGGTCATGATCTCAATGTCATTTTTCTTGAACCCATGGCGGGCATCAATAAGCAAAAACACGCGTTTTAGCTGATCACGCTCGTTAAGGTAGGCGGAAATTAGGTCTTCCCACTGATATTTCAACTTCAAGGGTACGTTGGCAAAGCCATAGCCTGGCATATCAACCAGCATTAGCCTGTCACCAAGATTGAAAAAATTCAACTGCTGAGTTCGCCCGGGCGTGTTTGATGTTCTGGCAATGGTGGTGCCAATTAACGCATTCAATAGGCTAGATTTCCCTACGTTAGAGCGGCCCCAAAAGGCAACCTCTGGAAAGGGAAACTGTCGCATGAATTTCATGTCAGGAACCCCTGCAACAAATGTGCAAGGATTCTTGAAAAGGGTCTTGGCAGCCTGAACTACTTTTGGGTCATTCGTTTGGTTATAAACCACTGTTGTGCCATCGATAAAAGGTTGTTCCATGTCCAGTACACTACTAGGCCAGCTGGGAAGCTTGCGAACAAATAGGTGAACATAATCGGCATAATCATCATGACTTTTGCCTGGGTAGGGTCGGCTGGTTGCGGATTCATGCGTTGTTGAATCACCATGGTAGCGCCCATTAGCAATGGCCAAATACCAATTTGCAAGAATGATGGGGGGTCAAATGGTAGCAATCCAAATAAGTTCGCAAAGGATGTTGGGTCTGGCGCTGATAGGTCATGAATCCAACCGAAAAATGGTGCATGGCGCATTTCAATGCTGACGAACAATACTTTGTACAAGCAGAAGAAAATTGGTGCTTGAATTAGTACAGGCAGACACCCACCCGCAGGGTTCACCTTTTCTTTTTTATACAAGGCCATTAATTCTTGGCTTAATCGCGCGCGGTCATTTTTGTATAGGTTTTGAATTTGCTGAATCTTTGGCTGTAGGTTTTTCAAGCGCGCCATTGAACGGTATGATTTTGTAGCCATAGGAAACAATATCAATTTAAACAAAATTGTTAGGGCTAAAATTGCTAGGCCTAGGTTGCCTAGGAATCCAGATAAATATTCTAATGCATAGAACAAAGGTTTGGTTAGGAAATAGAACCAGCCAAAGTCGACAGCTAGGTCAAAATGCTCTACGCCTACTTTTGGTTCATAACCATCTAGCATGCGCAAAACCTTGGCTCCTGCAAACACGTGGTATGTATAGGTTGATACGTCACCTGGTTTTACATTGATAGCTGCTGCGCTAAATTGTGCTATGTACGCATCGTTCTTATGGGCATAGTCAACCTGGACAACTGATTTGGGGTCAGGAATTAAGCTTACTAACCAAAACTTATCGGTAAAGCCGATCCAGCCACCAGTTGATTGCTGAGTTACGGGGCTTTTGTTTAGGTCATCGTATGAGCCTTCAAATAGCTTTGTGTTGAAATGACCAATTGGTCCTTCGTGAAGAATAAAAAACCCTTGTGACTTTGGGGGATTTTTTCGGCATATTTGCGCCGTTGGTTGAAGGCTTACTTCTTTATCACTTAGGTTGGTGACGTTGTCGGTAACGGTCATCATGTATTGATCATCAATACTAATTACACGTTCGAATTTGATGCCGCGGTCGTTAAACCAAACTAGGGTAATAGGGGTTTTTGCGGTTAATTTTGTGTGTTCACCAGTCATTTGCCAGTTGGTAGTGTCGTTTGGCATTGAACCGGCATCGCAGTTGTTCGCAGCTTTCCATCCACTTGAAACGCTATAGCCATTTTCGCCATTTGGGTTTTGCAACAGGTGAATCATAGGGCTGGTTTGATCAGGTGTTTCTTTGTATTTTACTAATAAAACATCATCAAGCACGGCGCCGACTTGGCGAATGCTACCTTGAATCGTGTCGGTTATAATCCCAATTCTTGCGGACTGACTGATTGCCGCTTCAGGGCTAATAACCGGAGTTGTTTTGCTTGGTTCAGCTACTGCTTGCGGAGCAGGTTGCGCAGCATTTGCTTTTTGCTGTTCGGCAATTTGTTCGTATTTTGGCTTATCATAAAACTGGGAAAAGCCAAGCATAATAACAACGGATAAACCAATGGCTAATATTAAATTACGATTTTCATTCATGCGTGATGTGCTCTTTTTAATTTTGGTGAACGGCTTGAATTTGCCGGATTTATTGAATCAATAAGGGTTAAGTCAGGTTGTGGTGTTTCAGGAAAAGAATCTAGAATCGAGGCTGAGGCTGGAAAAGGAACCGGGTCATAGGGTGATGCAGACTTGTTCAGGGGATTGCATCGTAGCAATCGTTTTAACGTCATCCACAGGCCTTTTGCTACCCCATGGCATTCTATGGCAGATATTGCATATCGGCTGCAGGTGGGGGTGAATTTGCATGCTGGTGGCAAAAACGGAGATACAAGCCAGCGATACAAATAAATGAAACTAACTACGAAGCGTTTCATGGGTCCAATCCTGGTTTTTTTGCAGTTTTCCTAACATTTCATCCCATTGTTTTCGAATGTCTATAAAGTCTAGGTCAAAAATCTTACTTCTTGCAACAAGAACTATGTCATAGGCAAAAGGTGTTGAATTGTCTTTGTTCCATAGCCTTATTGTCTCACGGAGCCTACGTTTTGCTCGGTGACGAAAAACAGACCCGCCTAATTTTTTTGTGACTGTAATGCCTATCATCCCAGCTCTATCACTAATGGGTAGAGCTTGGGCGATAAATCCATCAAAAAAGAATCTTTTTCCTGTACGGCTTAAGCGCACATAGTCTTTGCGCGCTTTCATATAGCTGTACATTTAAGCTGAAAGTCTTGTTCTTCCTTTTGAGCGCCGTGCAGCAACGACTCTACGGCCGTTTTTGGTTGCCATACGGGCACGAAAACCGTGACGACGTTTACGAACTAAACGACTTGGTTGATACGTGCGCTTCATTGGTGTTCCTCCATTTAATATCTAAGCACCTTAGCCAATGCAGATACAAAAATCAAGTATTTCTAAAGGGATTCCTTATTTATATGGCTAAATTTTTTTGGAAATTTGTTTTTTATCTCTAAAATTTACCTAAAATTATTTGGGACTTTTTAAAATTTGTTGGTTTTCTTGTCTCATGAGATGATTAACATCCAGCAAAACCACTAAGCAGGTTCACAGATTATGACGTATCCTTCCCATTACAATACTGAAACGCTTCACGCTCTAAACGAAATATTTGATCGAGCGATAGATCAAGAAAAGTACGGCTATGCCCTTAAGGCGGTTGAGCTGAAAATGAAATTGTATACTCTTATGCATAAAGGTGCTGACCCAATAGAACAGCTGAAACAATTGGACATTGACGATGTGCCACCGGAATGCTTGCAAAAATGGTTGACGCAGTTTAGGGAAAAACAAGGAAAGGTGCTTACTCATTAGAGACTGGGCGTTACTTGCCCTGAAAGTTTACAGAAAATTAACACTCAGTTGGTATCATGGATCTAAGTGATGTAGATCAACTGTAAAATGTTTAAAATTATTGTTTGCTTTTTTGTATTGCTGTTTGCCATGGAAAGCCCTTCTTATGCTGCGCAGTTTAGTTAGGCACAGGCAAAAGAGAACTTGCGACAAGATAATCTATCTTTCATGAATTTAATGCTTGGATCTAAAGGTATTAGAACAATTCAAAGCACACCTGAAGAGTGTCGCCAAATGATTGATGGGTGCCTAACCGTAGGCATTACAGACAGATTATATGGTTTTGATAGTCAATCAGATGCACTGCGAGTAAAGGCCGATCAATTGCAAGATATGAGAAGAGCACACGCACTGCTTGCCATTGAATTTTATGAAGTTGGTTATTTGAATATGCACGATAATAGCAACCGTAATACCCCAGCTAGATTTGGTGCGTTGTGCGGTCTTGCATTTCCGATCGGCACTATTTTTGAATACAAAGACAGGCTTGAAGATGTTATTAAGCGAACTTCGCAACCCTTAAAATTTTCAGACTTTGGTATTGTGCCTGCAGCTGTTGTTGCGCCACCTATAGCGGCACCAGCGCCTGCAGAAGGGGTGGGGCCGGTAGAGCGGTATTACACAGATGCTGAGCTTGCGCGATATAATAATTCCTACGCACAAGGTAGCATAATTGCAGAGATAAAAAGAAGCTATCCTAGATAATACTCACTGGATCCAGGCGCCCTTACAGGGCTCAGGATGACGATGCCTCACCTTCTCGTCATTATGAGGAGCGAAGCTTTGTCATAATCCAGTGTTTAGTTTCAGAATTTATAGGACTGGACACCGTGGTCAAGCCACGGTGAAACTAGAGGGAAAGATAATACTCACTGGATCCCTACGCCCTCTTACGAGGACTCAGGATGACGATGCGTTATTCTACCACTTCACCAAGGCAGAGGCCCAGGTGAGTCCACCACCCATGGCTTCAAGTACAACCTTTTGTCCCTTTTGAATGCGGCCATCACGGGCTGCTTCCCACAAAGCTAGTGGAATAGTAGCTGCCGATGTATTGGAGTGCTTATCAACGGTGACCACCATTTTTTCCATAGGAATTTTAAAGTGGACGCTAATGCCTTCAATAATACGAAGGTTTGCTTGGTGGGGCACAAACCAGTCTATGTCATTAACCGTCATGTTATTGGATTTCAAAACGGTTTCGACCGCTTCGCCAATTAGCTTAATGGCAAATTTGAAAATTTCCCGGCCTTGCATGCGCACGTGGCCTGGCTGTTTTGCACAGGCAGGAGTTGTGTCTACGTACAGCAAGTCATAGCAGCCACCATCAGAAAATAAATGGGCTGAATGAATGCCGCGATTGTAGTCTGCATGGGATTCATCGACGCCCTCTAAAACCAATGCGCCGGCGCCGTCACCAAACAATACAGCGGTTGAACGGTCATTCCAGTCAAGAATTTTTGACATAGCATCTGCACCAATTACTAAGGCACGTTTGGCCATGCCCGTTTTAAGGTATTGATCAGCAACGGATAAGGCATAAATAAAGCCAGAACAAACGGCGTTAACATCAAAAGCAAAAGCATTTGTGGCGCCAATTTTTGCTTGTACGCGTGCGGCTGTTGCGGGGAATGGGTTATCAGGGGTGACTGTTGCCACGACTATTAAATCAATGGAAGCTGCATCAATGCCGGCATTTGCCAAGGCTATTTTTGCGGCCTCTGCGGCCATGTCAGACGTGTTTTGCCCGTCGGCTAAAACATGACGTTGTTTCATGCCGGTGCGTTCAACAATCCATTCGTCGGTGGTATCAAGGCTTTTTGCTATATCAGCGTTGGTAACACAGTTAGATGGCAGATAGCCGCCAACGCCGCGCACAATACTGCGACGCACTATTGTATTCCTTCAAGCCCAGCTTGCAAATCTGGAATCACATTTCGCTTTACCATTTCATTGGCCACTTTAATGGCATTAGCATAACCAATGCCGTCAGTGCCGCCATGGCTTTTGATAACGATACCACGAAGGCCCAAAAACATGGCGCCATTGTAAAGGCGTGGGTCAACGAAACGTTTGAAGGTTGCAAGTGATGGCTGAGCAATCAATGCACCAATTTTACTAAGTACGCTGTCGCTTAAGCTTTTCTTTAGTTGGCGTGCGAACAGGCGAACTGTTCCTTCAATAGCTTTTAGAACGATGTTTCCGGTGAAACCATCGGTTACAACCACATCTACCGTTGCTTTGGTAATATCATCACCTTCCACGAAACCGTGGAAATTTACTAATGGGTGATCACGCAAAAAGTGTGCAGCTGCTTGAACAATTTGGTTGCCCTTAAGGTCTTCGCTGCCTACGTTAAGCAAACCAACCAGTGGGTTTTCAATGTTCATAAGTTTTTTAGAATAGGCAGAGCCCATTACCGCAAATTGCACTAAATTCTCAGCGCTACAGTCAATGTTTGCGCCTAAATCTAGCACCAAAGTGCAGCCTTTATCGCTAGGAATAAGTGCTGGAATAGCAGGGCGGTCAATACCGTCAAATGTTTTTAAAATAATTTTAGAAAGGGCCATATATGCGCCCGTGTTACCAGCTGATACAACAGCGTGTGCAACACCTTGGCTTACAGCATCAATCGCCATGCCCATACTTGATTTGCGACCAATGCGCACAGCAAGGCTTGGTTTCAATTGACCGGTAATGACTTCTGGAGCATGCTTTATAGTCACATGCTTTCGCAAGGCCGGAGTGAGTAGGGAATTTAAAGCATCTTCTTGACCGAAAGCCAAAAACTGAACATTCGTTTGAGGATGCGTTCGAATAAATTCGGCAATACCATCAAAAACAATTTTAGGGGCTCCGTCGCCCCCCATGGCATCAATAGCGATGCAAGTTGTCATTGCGTAAAACTATTCTTCAGTTTCAACAACAGCGGTGCGTAATTTTAATACTTGGCGCCCCTTGTAATGACCACACGATGTACAAACATGATGTGATAACTTAGGTGACCCGCAGTTAGGGCACTCTTGCACATTAACAGGTGTTAAAGCATGATGAGAACGGCGCATGTTGCGACGAGATTGGGATGTTTTTTTCTTAGGAACAGCCATGACACTAAAGCTCCTTGCAGCTTTTTTTGAAAAATTATACTTGTTGCAAAAATATAGCGAAAAATCATAAGATTCGCAAGGCTTAGTTAACGTTAAACATAAAAGGATGCACTAATGGGTACTACAATTGAGGGTTTTGTCGATCTACCAACTTGGGATTTGACCGATTTATACAATAATTCGAAGGATCCGAAAATTGAACAGGACCTAAAAACGATTGAAAAACAGGTCGATGAATTTGCATTGACCTATACTAGTATTGCGTTAGAAGGCACCACGTTGCTGAAAGCTATTAAAACCTATGAGAGCATTAGCGAAGCTCTTGGCAAAACTATGACCTTTGCGGTGCTTCAATATTATGGCGACCTTAATAACGCTGATTATCGTGCTTTGTACCAATTAGCTCAGGAAAAAGTGTCGCTACTTTCGGCAAAAATTGTTTTCTTTTCATTAGCCCTAGCAAAACTAAGTGCAGAATCCGTTGCGAATTCCATTAAAGCAGAGCCAAAACTTGCCCATTATGACCACTTCCTTAAAATTGTGCGTCAGTATCAACCTCACCAACTAAGCGAAGAGCTAGAACGTTATGCTGTGGAAAAATCGGTAACGGGTCGTAATGCGTGGGTTCGTTTGTATGATGAAACTTTAGCTTCTATGCAATTGAACTTTGAAGGGGAAATGCTGCCCCTAGAGGCAGTCGTCCATAAAATGAGCGATAAAGATGCCGATGTTCGAAAGCTTGCCGCCCATGCATTGAATGCAGGGTTGCAGCTGCAAATGCCATTGTTTGCGACCATTACTAACGTGCTGGCTAAAGATAAGGAAATTGACGATAAATGGCGTCATTTTACAAAATCAGATAGCAGTCGTCATCTTGATAACCAGATTGAACCAGAGGTCGTAGAAACGTTGGCGTCTTCTGTGCGTAAAAATTATGCGCAACTTTCACACAGATATTACGGCCTTAAGGCAAAAATGCTGGGCATGCAACGCCTGGAATACTGGGACCGCAACGCGCCCCTGCCTATTGATGACGATGCTGATATTTCATGGCCATTAGCCCGAAAAATGGTGCTAGATGCCTATTCAAGTTTTTCTCCAACTATTTCAAGCATCGCCCAGGAATTTTTTGATAAGAATTGGATTGATGCACCAACCAGAACCGGCAAAACATCGGGGGCGTTTTCTCACCCGGCTGTGCCAAGTGCGCACCCGTATATTTTATTGAACTATCAAGGGCGACGTCGTGATGTAATGACCTTGGCCCATGAATTAGGTCACGGAGTTCACCAAATGTTGGCCCGCGAACAAGGCTATTTATTGGCGGATACGCCGTTGACCGTTGCTGAGACCGCATCTGTTTTTGGGGAAATGCTAACCTTTCAACATTTACTCAGCACATGCGAAACACCAAACCAGCGTAAAGCTCTGCTTGCTGGTAAAATTGATGACATGCTAAACACGGTTGTGCGCCAAGTTGCTTTTTATCATTTTGAACAATTGGTTCACCAAGCGCGCCGCCAAGGCGAATTGGCGCCCGATGATCTGGCCAGCATTTGGAAGCGCACCCAAGAAGAAGCGTTGGGAAGTGCCGTTAACATTGACCCAATTACCCACAGCTATTGGGCGTACATTAGCCACTTCATTCATAGTCCGTTTTATGTGTATGCTTATGCATTTGGGGATTGTTTGGTCAATTCGTTGTATGCATTTTATCAACAACAACCCAATGGTTTTGAAGCGAAGTACCTGGATTTGTTAAAAGCGGGTGGCAGCAAAGGCTATAACGACCTGTTGCAACCCTTTGGTTTTGATTTGAAGCAGGAAGCATTTTGGCAGGGCGGTTTGCAAATGATTTCAGGATTTATTGATGAGCTAGAAGGTATGTGTTAGGGGGGATTGCTCCCCCACACTTTTAGTTTAGTGGAGTCTCATTAAAAGAAAGAGTTGTTGCTAAGCCTTTTGATAAACAGCTGCAACATCTTTTAACATTGTTAGCGCTTCATCATAAGGGCGCTGGAAACAATTGCGTCCAATGATTGACCCAAACGCGCCACCGGCTGCAATTGCTTTAGCATCGTCCACCACGGCATTAGCGTTTTTCATTTCAAGGCCAGAAAATATCACAATTCGACGGCCATTGAAGCACCCCTTAACCACAACGCGAATGCGGTCTTCCAGGGTTTTAATTGGAATTTTATTTGCTTCAAATGCTTTTTTATTTTCTGGGTGTTCTAAATGCTCTGTTGGCAATTTCACCTTTATAATATGTGCACCCAAAAGGGCTGCCATGTGTGCGCCATAGGAAATTATATCAACTGCGCGTTCGCCTTCTTTGGAAAAATTCCCACGGGGGTATGACCACACAACAACGGCAAGACCGGCGGCTTTTGCTTCGGCACTTAAGTCGCGTAGTTCTTCAAATTGATCAAGGCTAGCGTCTGACCCTGGGTAAATTGTAAAGCCAATAGCGCTGCAGCCAAGGCGCAAAGCGTCATCAATGCTGGCAGTGATTGCTTGGTCAGGTGCAGTGTCTTTGCCCATTAAGCTATTGCTGCTATTCATTTTTAAAATCAATGGTACTTGTCCGCAATAGGTTCCGGCACCAGCTTCTAGCCAGCCCAATGGTCCTGCATAAGCAGACATGCCAGCGTTAATGGCTAATTTGTACATGTAGTGGGGGTCGTATCCTTCAGGGTTAGCTGAAAATGATCGGTCTGGTCCATGTTCAAATCCCTGATCAACAGCTAAAACTAAAAGCTTTCCCGTGCCGCCTACTTTGCCGTTCATGAGAATTCTTGCCAAATTTGCTTTGGTGCCTGGAGTATCTGCTTCGTAGAAACTTAGAATTTTTTGAACTTTTCGTGATATGCGCATGAGAACTAAATTTTATACCTGATTTTGAAATTCTACATGAAAATGGTTGTTTTATAAAGACTGAGCTTATTTATGATGTTTCTCAATTACGGCGGAGATTTCAGTTTGCCACTGATTAGGTTCTATTTTGTTGAGATTTTTAATGAACAAAACACGCTCAGAATTTGGTAAAGCCTGAAGCTGTTCTGTATGTTCGACAGTCAAAATGTCTCTAAGCGTTGTTAATTGCAGCACAGGAATTTTCATCACAGCGCGAATAACATAACATTTTTCATAAATATCCATTTTCTGTGTAAGATTTTGGACTATATTTATAAATTCTTCAGTCAAATATCCTGTGGCCGCAGGAGCTAGTGCAATTTTTATTCGTAACTTTTTTTGATAACACAATCCTTGAGAAAGTCGATCAGCCATCATCTGTTGCGTCATGAAAGATGATGTGTTTTTAGGTGCAGATAATTCTTGAACATCATTTTCAAGCTCTTCACTTGCCAGTAAGGATTTTTGGTCTAACAAGCTTGCGGCTAGCTTACAAAGAATAAGCAAATGTAATTTCATCAACGTGCTTGAAATAATTCTCCTTCGTTTATTATCACAGCTTTTTACTTAACATAAAATTAAACCTTTTGCCTGGGGGCCTAAATTATCTTTATGTTAATAAAATGTGGTATAATTAAATATCTTTATTTCGGTGTATTGTATGTTAAAATATGTTTTGGTTGCACTTTTGTTTCCTCTTTTTTCAAAAGTTTATGCAACGGCAGTAGCTGAAGAAGAGGTGGAAATTCCTCGAAAACTCGTAGTCCCTGCTGATGGATTTAATTTTGAAGCATCTGCAAAGTTACAGGAATTATTAAAAATATCTGATCCAGCTCATATTCGTGCATGTATTCAAGCAACGAATGAGTGTGCTTTAGTTTATCCATTTGTACCAATTCAGCATATTTTTTTCTGGCATTTGGCACCAGATTCACCATCAGTTATTACGTCGTTTATTCCTTCATTGAAGAAATCCCACGCACAACATTTGTCTGTAATTGAAGCCGAACTTCAGTCTCTGCCGACTTTTTTTACACGGGCTGCATTTAATCAAATAAACGATGGTTACTTAGAAGGTGATGTTCCTGTTCATGAAAAATGGGGAAATGCTGCAATTACATGTTTTAATATTTCTGAAGTGCTTACACCTATTCAAAATGAACACATGCGCTTTGAAATTGCGTCGCATCTTATGCTGTTTATGCAATATCGTTCAACGCATTTGCTGACTTATTACGCAAAGGCATTGGCAGATGATTTTGCAAATTTAGAAAATAATTATTACCCACTTTACTGTCTTACGCGTAGGTTAAAAGGGCACGACGAGCTGCAAACTGCATTATTAGAAAAACTAAAACTATATGGAGAATCATCAAGTGGGCCAAGCGTTATATTTTCTTTTGCTAGAAAAATACTACGTACAATTCAGAACAAAGGTTACGTGAAAGAAACTGCAGTTGCATTTATTAGTCGTATGATTGCATCTGACACACCATCAACTGAACTGCTGGCCCTGCGTGACTAACTTTCTGAAATTTTGTACTGTTAAAAATATATTCGTGATTTCTTATTTGAATGTTTAAAACCGTTTTCTATGTTTGTTGTTTTCTATTTTTAAATGGGTGCACATCTGCGCACCAAAAGCTTACCTCTCAAAAGCCTGCGTTTTATGCCTATATTGTGGGTGGTGTGGATTCGGAAAATGCTTCGCAAGAACACAATGCAGATGTTTACATTACCCCCGCAAGTTGCCAAAAAACCGTAACGGCTTTGCTGGCTTATAAAGCTTTAGGTGGTGATTATGTTTATGAAACCAAATTAGCTATAACCAAAGCGGGGCATGCTGTTGTAACCTTTTCCGGCGACCCGACTTTAAGTTCTGAAGACCTTTTTGAAATGCTGACGGCTTTGCCACGCAAGTATTTCAACGGGAAAATTATTGTTGATGGCTCTGCCTTTCAAACGCCGCCTTACTCACGGAACATTATTGTCGATGACATGGCAACAAGCTATGCCAGGCCAGTTGCGGCAGCGAATATAGATGGGAATTTAATTACCGTAACGGTTACACCGGGTATGTTTACTAAAGCGGCTGTTGTTGAAAATGATGGGGGCTATCAAATTGATAATCAGGTCGTGACTGGTGAAAAGTCAGTAATCAAGCTGTCGTGGAATAAGGAGCGCATAAAAGCTATCGGCACCATTGGTATATCTGATCAGCCCTTAAAGCTGAAAATGTCTCCGGAAAATCATGATGATTACATTGCCAACAAGTTCAAGAGCATTTTGAAACGGATGAAGTTGCCTGCCAAGGTGGTGATTGTGAAAGAGTCCCATTTGGGCGGTACGCAAGTAATTGCAAGCCATCAGTCAGAACCATTGGGTGCAATTATTCCACCCGCATTGAAAATATCAGACAACTTTGTGTTCGATGCTTTGTACTTAAAAATTATTACCAGGGACAGCCCTACGCCAATATTAAAATGGGAAGAAGGCGACGCCGCCATTAAATCTCTAATTAAAATCCATTTCAATGTAGACATGGACAAAGCTTTGTTTGTTGATGGATCTGGGCTATCCCGTTACAACCGCATTCAGCCGCGCCAACTGTTTAAGCTTTTACAAAAAGCATATGCAGTTAAAGAATTTGTTGGGGCACTAGCTTGCATGGGCGAGGCAAATACCATCCTTAAAAACCGCACCACTTTACCAGTTGGCATTAGGGCCAAAACGGGCACGATGTCTGGCATTAATTGCTTGTGTGGTTATAACGTTGACGGAGATGTTCCGCAAGTATTTGTGATAGGGGCCCACAACTTTGCGCCGCCACTTTCTGATATTCACCCCATCTTAGATGGCTTTATTGCCGATTGCTTTGAATGAATTCATGATAGCACCAAAGCTAATCAATCAGCTAAGAAAGCGGATACTCTTAATTTGCACCATGTAATAACTGATTGAAAATCACCTAATGCCGGTGTTTTTTGCTAAACAGCCATCATACAAAGTAAATTTACTGCATATTAACAATAGTAAATAAAAATTTAAGAATTATTAACAAATAATTAATTTCATTATGTAAATATATAATTACCAATAATTAATATTTGGTTTTAATATGAAGGCGAAATTTATTCTTTTGCTGCTGCATGCAAACATTTTTAACTATGCTATCGCAGCTGGTACTACTGATGGTATTTTGTCGAGTGTTGACGATGATATAGAGGCGACAATAGGTAGCCCATGTGCAGCATCAAGTCTTAATACTGAGGGGGCCGATACTATTAG
The DNA here is from genome assembly GCA_943322985.2 of Candidatus Finniella inopinata. GTDB lineage: Bacteria > Pseudomonadota > Alphaproteobacteria > Paracaedibacterales > CAITNM01 > CAITNM01. The sequence goes on along the minus strand of CALPGA020000017.1, from coordinate 5,825 downwards.
ATCTAATGATTCGAATCCGTCGCTTAATCCACAGTACTTAGACGTGACACCAGAATTAGACAGCTTAACCATAGGTAATCCATTCAAACAAAAAACCAGTGATTGGGCCTGTGTTTTATATTCTTTCTTAAATGCCATCATCCAAACCCCTAAATTAAAAGATCAGCTATCGATAGTTGTAAGAAAAGATAGCTTGGGAAATTACTATGTAAATAACCTTAAAATTTCCAAAGAAGATATTACAGCGCCTAAAAACCTAAGAATGCATCCATCTGATCTTTCGATTGTTAGAGCGCTTGGAAGATATGCAGAAAAGCAAATTGCCAAAGAAATATACCTTGGCAACGAAAGCTTGCTTGAGAACTATGTGCTTACTGACTTTGATGGCAAAGATCTATTTTTTCATCAACCAGTTAAATGGGTGGAATATAGAGATTGGAACGATGACGCTGTCACTAAGCTTGAGCTTAATGGAGACTTAACTGTCAGGACGATAACTTATACGGGAGATTTTGTCTTATCTTTGGGACGCACTGGTCATGCTTATGCCATTTACTATGATAAAGTTCACGGAAAATGGCAGTTTTATGATAACCAATCGAATGGACCTGTGGAGATCACAGCAACGAATCGAAGAATGATTAGCACAGGCCCTGGTAACCCAGTGATTATTGTTGGCGATGCAAAAGTTAAAGGTTCTTGATGTGAGTTAGATTTTCCAAAAATATGTAATGGGTTGTTAGATAGTTTCATTACCGATTGCTTTGAATGAATTCATGATAGTACCAAAGCTAATCTTCTGTTATAAACTGAATACAACCACAGGAATTTTATGACGCTGCCACTTATTGCCATACCACTTGATTATTTGGATACAAAGCTAGAGCCCGAGGCCAGCTGGTATTCAAACTACCCATGGTATGCCACTCGTCATAAGTATCACGATTCATTGGCTAAAAAAGGGGCAATTGCTTGTTTCATAGGCTATGAACATAGTCTTATTCCCAATTATATTCAGCAATTTGACGGGGTTATTATTGCAGGGGGGCATTTTGATCATGACCCTGAACTATATGGCCAGTATGAAATTCACCCCACCATTAAGCGTAAAAGCATGCGTAGTCAATTTGAAAAAGAACTGCTGGAAGCATTTTTGCCGACAAAAAAACCAGTATTAGGCATTTGTGGTGGCCATCAGCTTATTAATATTTTGCATGGTGGGACGTTGTATCAAGATATTGCAACTGAATTTAAAGATGAGATTAAGCACACCAATACGGTTCCCCCAACTGAGGCTGCCCATGGGGTTGAAATTGTGCGAGGCACAAAACTTCATGAATGGTTTGGCTGTGATAAAACACAAATTAATTCATCGCATCACCAAGGAATACAGCAAATAGGAAAAGGCTTAACCGTTAATGCCATTGCCGATGATGGTGTAATTGAAGGCATTGAAGACCCTAATCACCATTTTTGCTTAGGGGTGCAGTGGCACCCAGAATATCTATTGGGTCCTATAGATCACATTATTTTAGAAAAGTTTGTAAACGCATGTTAGAAAAAATTCGCTTAAATAAATACATTTCCCTTTGTGGCGTTTGTTCACGCCGTGACGCTGATCGTTATATTGACCAGGGGCGCGTTAGCGTTGATGGTGCGGTTGCTAAGCAGCCGGCTCCGCTTGTTGATGGCAGTGAAGTTATCACTGTTGATGGAAAGCCCATTCAGACCGTGGATGACGTTAAAGTCTGGGCTTTTTACAAACCAGCTGGTTTAGTGACCACTCATCGCGATGAGCAGGGCCGTGAAACGGTTTTTGAATATTTGAGAGAGCAGGGGGTAGACGAACGGGTTATTTCGGTTGGACGCCTTGACCTCAATTCCGAAGGGCTTTTATTGCTTACCAATAACGGTGAATTTTCAAGGTTTGCTGAATCCCCTCAAACCGAATGGAAGCGCGTTTACCGGGTGCGTGTGTTTGGTGATATTACGAATTTAGATATTGATGCATTACAAGAGGGTATAACCATTGACGGCGTTACCTACCGAGAAGTTAACGTTGAGCCAGAAAAAGATTTTGCTCAAAAAGGTCAAAATTCCTGGCTTCAAGTGACATTGACTGAAGGTAAAAACCGCGAAATTCGCCGGATTATGGACTATTTTGACTTAAGCGTGAATCGTTTAATTCGTACCAGCTATGGCCCTTATGAACTAGGCGATTTACAACCTGGTGAATGGCGCGATGAAGTGGTTATAAGGGACTGAAAGACTAATTTACTGAAAATTCATCTGCCGTTTTTGCGGTTTTATCCATTGCTTGTTGAAGGGTTGTGCGAAGCTGCTCAAGATCATCTATTGGTGGAACCGGCGTTCCCACCACAAAAACACCTTTGCCAAAAGGTTTTGCAAAGCGGAACTTATCCCACGTGCGCAAACGTTTCATTGGTTTGCAGCTGTAAGCTAGGGGAATAACATCAACCTGTGCTAAACGCGCTAATTCCAAAACACCATTCGATATTTTTTCAGTTGGGCCTCGTGGTCCATCAGGTGTGATTCCTATAACATGACCTTGTTTTAGCACCTGCAGAATTTGGCGTGCTGCTTCAAAACCTTTCTTGTTAGTGGAACCTGCAATGGTTTGAATGCCAAAATGATTAATGGTTTTGGAAATAATTTTCCCATCACGGTGATTTGAAATAAGCATATGCACAGAAACTTTCCACTGCAAAGCGCACGCCAACATTAACAAATGCCCATGCCAAAATGACACGATAAAAGGCTTGTTTTGGCTGATGTACGAATCAAAAATTTCCCGGTTTTTAAATTCCCATCTACTGGTCATAAACACAAATTTTATGTAGGCAAAAGCAATGAATGCAAGCACGCTTTGTGTGATTGGGTTGCGCAAAATTTTACCAAGAATTGTTTTCATAAAATCGTTTTATAGGGCAGGGTCATTTGGTGAACTTAGCATATTTGTGTGAATTTTGCATGGGGGATTACCCGTAATTTTCCGGGGGTTTGGCTAGTCAAAACTAAAGAGGGGGAATAGAGCCAGATCCCACCCCTTATTTTGGGTGGGTTCAGTATGCGGCAAAATAGATTAAAAAATCGTAAAATAGTACTTTTTGTAATAATAAAATTTCAATTGCCTTGTTATATGGTTTATATTAGTCTGCATCAGATACAAATTTTGAGATCTTTTCATGAAATACAAACACATCTTCAGTTTTTTGGTTGCCCTAAATTTAAGTAGTTCATTTGCGGCATCAAGTGTTGCGACCAGTTCTGCAGCAGCAGCTGTTGGTGTTGAAGTTGCTGAGCCTTTGGCCGCGCCCAAAACCCTGAACGCCAGCACGTTGCGTGAAGCCTATCAAGATTTTTTAAGCTATTTCACTGCTAACCCTGAAAAAATGGAACCAGGTGTTCGGCCCGAAATATTGTTCGCTCAAGAACTGCGTGAGCGTGATGAAGAATTATTAGCTCTGCAAATGTTAAATGGGTCTGGGTTTGATGTGTCGAGCCTTTCCCCCAAAGAAATTTTGGTGATTCATAATTGTATTCGTTGGACGTATTATAAGGAACTTGTTGCCTTTCAAGAGGACGCCAGTACTAAGCCATGGCTGCGTGAACTTATTTACCAAGTTTTCCCAAATCATGCAGCGTTTCAAGCTGCTTTGAAGTTGGCTGCTAGTGATGACCTTGTTGTTAGGCGCCAAGGGGCGTTGGACCTTTACGGGGTAATGACTGACACTACAGATGTTGCGGTGCGAAGAAGTGCTGCAGCGCGAATAGTGTATGTTCATGATGCTGACCACAAAAGTTTTTTGAATGATGCTCAGCTAGAAGTTGCCGCTGAAATTTTGGCGAATGCAGTTGGTGATTCGGAAATTAGCAGTGGAGATATACAATTTTATGCTGATGCCAGAATGTGGGCATTCAATGCGAATAGTGATGCCAGATTGGGGTCTGATGAACAAAGACAAACTATTCTAGATACCTTATTTTCCTTAGTACACCGAAGTGATTTTACGCCAGAACAAAAAGTCATGTGTGCGCAAATAGTGATGAATGCTGGTTCGTATCATAAGGACAAAAAACAACATGTTTACTTAGCTCCTGAAGCGCAAAGGCGTGCTGCACTAGATTTTGTTTTACAAATTATTGCTGCCAACCCAATAAAATTTTGGTTTACATCAGTGTTGCATGCAAGAAAGAATGCAGAATCGGTTGAACCTCATTCAGTAGGTGCATACCTAGCAACACCAGAACAGCGTGAAATGGTTATAGAAAGTCTTAAAAAATGTATGCGAGAAGGGCGAGAATACCAAAGACTAAAAGCTGCTCGTAATTTCCTCTGCGCTATTGATTATCCAGACATAAGTGCAAGTGAACACGAAGAAATAATTAGAGAAGCATCTAAAGAATGCTATAACCTTTTAGACAGCTCTTCTTTGACGTACATAGAAAAAATGTTGGTTGCTTGGCGTGTCATGGATACTCAACACTTTGATGTTGGGAAATATGTTCCCATTGAAACAAAACGTTTAGCTATAACAAGATTAATTGAACTAACAAAATTGCCTGATTTTGAGCGAGAGAATAAAATTTCAGGTTTTTCTAAAATATTAGGACTTAAAGACACTGATGGTAAACTGCTTGCTAATCCTGAGCAGATTTCTTGGGTTGCTACTCAAAGTATTTCTTTGTTAGCTAGTTCTGTAAGAAACAATTATGAGCTACTTTGTTTGGTAAGTTCATTGTTGGAAAGCTATTCTGATTTAACGAATGATCAATTCAGAACGGTTCTTTCTGGAGTACTGCCTGCAATTAATAGCAGGCAAGACTTGGCGGGTGGTTTGTTGAAGCATAAATTCGCAACGTCTGAGCAACGTGCACAAGTTGTTGGTGTGTTTGTTGCAGGCATGAATAATGAAGTAAGAGAATTGGAATCAAGAAAAAACGATGCGCGATTTATTGCTGGTTGTGAGTATGCAACCGCAGAGCAAAAAGTTGCTGCAGATGTTGTGTTAGGCCTTTCATAGAAAAATGATATTATTCATTGGATCATCGCGTCGCTACGCTCCTCATGAAGACGAGGGTGGAAGAGTCTTCCAGAGCCTTCGTCAGAAGGCGTAGGGAACCAGTGAGTAATATCCGGTAATCTATGAGAAATAGATCCCCGTATCCAGACCTTACGGTCTTTCGCAGGGATGACAAGTAGAGCTTAACACAAAGCCTTGTTACCCCTGACAAGGCGCATTGCGCCGACGTTCGGGGGTCTAAGTGGGTAATATCCGGAAATTATAGAAAGCTGCGGGGGGTCGGGTGACATTCTCACCAGCATCCTCGTGAGTAACAACAGAGTATTTAGTTAATTGCCGGCATTTTCTATGGCAAGAAGTGGATTTGCTAATCTGTGCATTAACAGAGCTACAATCTGCTGAAAATGGGTTGTATTTTCTGGAAATCTGTCATTAATACTATCTTGTATGGTAAGTGGACGATACTTCATCCGGTCTGGGTTTTCGTGAATTTCTTGATCATTTTCTGGTGCACCTGCAGAAACTTGCATTGCTGCTGTTAACACTAAAATTATGCGTAATACTTTCAACATGTTTTTCATGATATTTTCGATAGGTTTTGCATCTACTAGCTTAGTATGTTTTAAAATGTGTTAATTATCCCAGATGCTAAACCTCCGCTTCTAGCGGAGGAATCAAAGTGTTTGACATAAACTAAAGATTTCCTAGATTCGAAGTGCTGCTCAAGGCACAAGGAAGAAAGGAATTAGAAGAATGCCAAACACAAACCATTTAAATCAT
>CALPGA020000016.1 GCA_943322985.2 Candidatus Finniella inopinata | reverse complement strand
TGTTCGCTTTTGGGGAGCGGCGGATCAGGTCTAAAAATGAAGTCATTATCAAACGATATACTTGAATTTCTTATGTCAAACTTACCATATCCCTAAATCTCCTTCACCCATTTATTAAACTTGCTTCAGGGGTTTTGCAGAGGGTTCATCGCAATTATTTTTTTATTTGGAAATTTTCAAATAAGTGCTTCGGCAGCATTTGAGTATTATTTGAAAGTAGATTATTTGAGAGCAGATTATGAGCCATGGCGGGCTGTAGGAAGTAACGTGCCATGGCCTAAAAAAGACTACTCTGCAATTCTAAGTGATGCTCCTGTGACTCCCGAAAGAAATTTAACTGTTCAAATTAAAGGTTCCCCAACATCTATAATAAAATTTCCCATGTCACCTAAGGGAAATGCGGCTGATCAAGATAAAAGGTCTGCTGTAACATCGAATTTAAATAGCAAAAGCAAATCTTGGAACAAAGATCCAGCAAGAAGATTTGTTAATCGTATTAATGCAAAAAAACAACCAGTTATGCCGTTGCTTAAACAGCCAATCCAAGTAGTTGAAGAGATAAAGCAATTGCTGCCTATCGAGATCGTATCAAATATTTTGGTTGAAGAGGTGGCAGAAGAGTTTTCAGACAGTGGCGATTCTGTGAGTGTGACTTCACCGCACGAAGATGTTGCAGCCATCTTGGGCAATGTAGAAATCGATGACTCTAGTGATGAAGAAAGCGAGTGTTTAGTAGAAAAACCTAAGAAAAAAAAGAAAAAAGGAAAGGGTAAGGGGAAAAAGGGAAAGGAAAAATCATCCAATAAAAAACAAGCTCAACAAAGCTTAGTACAACTAGATATTCCACAACCAGATAGTCAGTCAGAAGAAGTTGCTCCCATGCTTCCTTTAACAAGCTGTCCTCCATCTGCAGTTGAGGTTAAATTTTTGTATTCAGATTTTGGAAATCTAGATGCTAATTCTGACAGAGCGGCAGGTTATGTTCCCCTAATTCTTTATAAGCTTACTATTAATGATGATAACGGGCTAAATGATCTTGTAACTATTACTCGTTTAACAGATAAAAAAGGCGTGCATCTTTTTAAAATTTCCCCCAATCCATATGTTGAGGAATTGACTCAAGCTGATCGGGTTTTTTCTATTGCAGGCAGATCTATAGATTTTTTGTTGCGAAATGGGAATGAACTTTATTCGTTGTATGAAAGAGGTGTGAGTGAAAACATAAGTGCTTCCGAACTTCAGCCAATTGTAGAAACAATAGTCGAATATTTTAAAGAGCAATCTTTGCCAGCTTATCGTAAGTTAAATGTTCCAGAGGTGAAAAAACTTTTTCCAAGTGAAAAAAAGACGATGGGCAATACATATTTTTCACTTCAACCACCACAGGGGGAAAGTTTTGTTGTGCGAACAAGGCAGGGCCAATGTTGGTTGATGACTCAGTCACTTTCTCTTTTGCAGCGTCAAGCTTTTGATGCTTTTAAAGAGCTCAACGGGGACTGTCCAATTGGACTTGTGACTACAAGAGATGACCAAAATTTTGCCAAAAACGCAGATAAATTTAATTTTTGAAGGTGAAAGCAATTTAATACGGCTAAATTTAATAAAATATCACCCGCAGCTAATCTCGGCGTAATCGCTTCCCGGTAGTTTGTTTGATCCAATGCTAGTTGGGTTATGTGGATGCCCATTTTTTGAGTTAGCTCAGTATGGGTAGCATCCGCTGAAATAATTTGAATGTGTTCAGCACTCAATTTAAATTCTTTTATCAGAACGGGTAGGGTGGCTTTTCCAATGGTGCCATAGCCAATAATCAAAAAACGCTTGGGTGATTTTTTGTTCAATTTTTGTCATCCTTCTTTAAAAAATGAGTGGTTAAGTTGCTCCAGGTGTTGAGGGAGCGCAGTTTCGGGTTAAGCCTAGCACCCAGATCTTACTAAAATCAATCGTTCGGTATTTTTCTAGAAAGATTTACGTAGATGACAAGAATTTTTACATAACTCTGGGTGGGGAGTATATTGTGGACCCTACGATCAAGTCGTAGGGAGACTGGAAGGAAAATCACTAGTTTTCCTCTGGCTTGATCCCAGGATCCAATTGAAAAATATTGACATTACTCACTGGACCATATGGTCAAGCCATACGGAAACTAAAGAAGATTACTATTTCTAACTTTCCTCGAGTTCCCCTCTCCAGTTTTCCTCCGGCTTGACCGGAGGATCCAATTAAAAAAATATTGATATTACTCACTGGACCATATGGTCAAGCCATACGGAAACTAAAGAAGATTACTATTTCTAACTTTCCTCGAGTTCCCCTCTCCAGTTTTCCTCCGGCTTGACCGGAGGATCCAATTGAAAAATATTGATATTACTTACTGGACCATATGGTCAAGCCATATGGAAACTAAAGAAGGTTACTATTTCTAACTTTTCCCAATTTTAATTCTCCAGTTTTCCTCTGGCTTGACCAGAGGATCCACAAATACCAAGACTTAAATGGTGAAAGATGCAGGCTGCATTACCTACAATGGCCCTAAAAAGAAAAGCGCCAGAGTGATGAGGTGATTCATCTACTCTGACGCTTGACTAGTTAGATTAACAACAACTGATAAGCCTTGTTAATCGATGATAACGGCCTAAGCTGCTGGTGCTTTTCCTGCTGCTCGTTCTGCAACAATTTTTGCTTTAAAGTTTGCTAACTCTTCTTTTTTAGCAGCGTCTTGTGTATCTAAGGCAGCAGCGCTAGCTTGCATTGCTGCTAAGGCTGTTTGTAGTTTGCCCTTAGGATCTTGAGTTGCTTTTAATTTTGTAATTCTTGCATTCAAAGGCGCAATTCTGGCTGCTTTTTCTACAGGGCTTTCACCAGCCGTTACATCTGCTCCTGGAGCTGCTGCAGGGATTGTTGCTATATCAGCTTGTAAGGCAGCAATAGCGTCAGTTAAATGCTGTATTTGAGCTGTTACTAAGCCTAATTGTTGTTGGCTTGCAGCAAGAGCTTGTGCATGGCCAGATTTTTCTATGGTTTTGGCTTTAAAATCTGCTTGTAGAGGAGCCAATTTTGGTTTTCCAGCGGCACCTAACTTTTTAGTTAAATCGATTTGTTGGGAGAGTTTTGTAAGCGCAGCGTCAGAACTTTTGATGTTGGCCTCTAATGTTGCTCCTTCTGAAGTAAGCTTAGCTTGCTGTGCTTGTGCAGCCGCAAGAGCAGCCTGTTGTGAGCTTAGCTCTATGCCTTTAACTTCAGCTTGTGAAGGAGTGTATTCCACGTTCATAGCATCTACTGCAGCTAAAATTTCTGCTTGTAATTGCTCAAGTTCTGCTTGTTTTGCAAGAAGTTCATCGGCGGATTTTTTAATATTTCCCTGCATTTTGTCAATATTTTGAGCTGCTTTAAGTTTTGCATCAGCTATTTGCACGCTATCAGCATAAAGCTTTGTTAAAGCAGCACGATCTGCATTGTTAAGCTGGGTTACTAAGAAATATGCTTCATCACTTTCTAGATCTGACCTTGCTTGTGTTAGAGATTTTTCTCCATCTTGCACTGTAATTACCTGCTTACGGGCAGCATCTAGCATGTTACCTAACGCAATATTTGCCTGTTTGCCTTCTTCAGTTTTTTCCTTCACAACTGCGGATAATGCGTCAAATTTTGCTCGTGCCGCAGCAAGTCTATCATCTAATGCGCTAGTTGCTTTAGCACCAATAGCTGCAACTTCATGGGCTTCATCAGCAGAACGTTTAAGTAATTTAGAATCTAGAGTAACTGCTGCCACAGGAGCAGCGGGTGCTGCCACAGGAGCAACAGCAGCTGCTGAAACATCGCTGGAAATTCCAGCACCAAAGGCAACAGTTGCCAATAAAGTTAGTGAAAGATTTTTAAATTTCATCATATCCTCGCTAATAGGGGGTTTAAAAAATACATATTTCTACCGTGCTAGAATATCTTGAAAGGGTTAAAAAAACGTTAACGAAAGACTTTTTAAAAAATAAAAACCTTGCCTTACTATAATTTTTTGCCTATAAATCTATAGATTAGCGCCCGTAGCTCAATTGGATAGAGCGTCAGACTACGGATCTGAAGGTTAGGAGTTCGACTCTTCTCGGGCGCGCCAATCTTGGCACACTCTCAAAATAACAATCTGGTGATTTATGGCTTTTATACTTCCCCCATTACCTTATGCAAAAAATGCGCTTGTTCCACATATTAGTGAACAGACCCTTGAGTTTCACTATGGCAAGCACCATCAAACCTATGTAACCAATTTAAACAATTTGGTGCAAGGTTCTGAGAATGAATCAAAAAGTTTGGAAGAGCTTATAAAAATGTCAGCTGCAAAAGCAGATATGGCTGGTATTTTTAATAATGCTGCGCAAGTTTGGAATCACACATTTTTTTGGAATTGCATGAAGCCAAATGGTGGTGGGCAACCACCTGGCGTCTTATTGGAAAAAATTAATGCAAGCTTTGGTAGTTATGAAAAATTTGCCGCTGACTTTAAGCAAGCTGCACTTACACAGTTTGGTAGTGGGTGGGCTTGGTTGGTGCAAGATGGTAATGATCTTAAAATTACAAAAACGGCCAATGCAGATTTGCCAATGGCGCATGGTCAGCAAGCTTTGTTAACGTGTGATGTTTGGGAGCATGCTTACTATTTAGATTATCAAAATCGTAGGGCTGACTTTGTGCAAACATTTTTGGATCATTTAGTTGACTGGAATTTTGTGGAAAAAAATTTAGTTTAACGTCCTTTTTGTATGTGTTTATAAAGCTACAAGTTTAAATAAATTTCTTTAAAAACCCAGGAAGATATTGATAGATCTTCCTAGGTTTTTTAATGTCAGACAGCAACTTAAATTTAAGAGTTTTTCAATGACAAAAAAATTAGCTTTTTTAGCAACACTTTTTACCAGTTCGTTTTTGACAGCTGAAGTTGCACAGGCGCCTACGTTGCAGATGAATGGATTCACATCCATGGTTGCGGCGGGAGCTAAGCAAAAAGACAATACAAATGGTAAGGGTGGTCCGATTCATTTCGCGATTGGTTCATCAAATATTTACTTTACCGCAAAGGGAAACACAGCGGAGGGCTTTCGGTATAAGTATCGTGCAGCTTTAGAATCGTATCCAGGAGGAAAAGGAACTTCTAATGGCTCGATCTATTTCACACAGAACTATATTGAATTTTCACAAGATAGTTGGGGTATTTTTCAATTTGGTAACCTAACTGGCCCAGAAGATACAATGACAGAAAGTGGATTTAACTTGCTTGGTGGTGCTAATACAATTGATGGCACATTTGGTAACGTTATTAATTCTGCTGAAGGTAATATTGGGGGCGTTAATCAGGCCGCACAAACGAGCAAAGCAATGAAAGCTGCCTATTACACACCAACATTTGGTGGTTTCACGTTGGGTGTTTCATTTACGCCTAATACAACTCGTTTTGGCACCAGCGGAAAGGACAACTCTGGCGCTAACCAAGACAATACTTATGGTAATGAAGGCGGAATTTATCCTGATAAAAGTGTTGCAGCATATGGCTTGAATAACATTGCTGTAGGTGCGAACTATAAGGTTGATTTCCAAACATGGAACATGGCTTTGGCTGCTGTTCATATTCAAGAAAACTCAAGACGAGGATCTCCAACATTTTCAAGTAGTGCTAATGACAGAACTCTTGATTTTTTCAAATATGTAAAAGTTCACCGCGCAAGGTCAAGCCAGTTCACCGCAGCTGTAGGTTTTGGGCAATGGAGGTTCGCAACTGGTTTTATTCATAATGGAAAAAGCCGTTTGCCAAAAACAGAAACAAACTATAAATCCGGGGATGCTGGTAGAGCTTGGAATCTAGGTGGTCAATATACTGTTGGGGCATATCAATTTGGTTTGGGTTACTTTAACACGTCACGTACGCTGCCAAAATTGTCAGCTGGAACTGCTGCAATAGCCGGTTCGCAAAATTATGGTGCTGTGAATGGACGTGCAACAAGTGACATAGTTGCTGCAACTGTTGATTTCAACGCTTTGCAAGGTTTGAAGTTTTTTGGAGAGGTTGATGTTTTCAAAATGCGTACGAATAGTAACTATGCAAAATTTGTAGGCAATACAAAAAAATATAATGGTAACGCAACAGTTCCAACAGTAAAAAACTCAGGTGCTGCGGTGATTGTAGGAACAAAACTAAGTTTCTAACATTGTGACGCTTTAATATTAACCCGCCCTTTGTGGCGGGTTTTTTATTGGGGTTGAGTGCAAAAAAATAAAAGGGTAAATACAAATCATTATCAATATTAATTTTTAAGGATTTTATGAAAAAATATTTAACGATAGCAGCAGTGCTTGTTGGGCAGTTGTTTGCTATGGAAGAAGTCCTTCCTGTTCAAGAAGCTCCTAATACAATTAGGGCTGCTTGGATATCAGAAGAGCATTTTAAAATTGAAAATTTGGCAGCTATTACAGGAGTTGGAAATTTAGAAGAGGCAAAAGCAATATGGTTGGGTCAGCAAGATTTTGCACGAAGAATTTTGTTTTTTAATGAAGAAGGCCAGCTTTTTGCAACTGGTACTTGTGGACCCATGCCATTTCATGTGTATCCAGCAACTCAGGGTGAGGAAGGAGCATATCAGTTTGCCGATAATCAGACTAATATTCCTCAAGCCTATAGGAATTTATTAGTAGGAACCTTCACAGTCGAAGATCTTTTTGAAAAGCCTAAATTTACACCAGGTTTAACATGGAGAATAAGGCAGATTGATTCAGAGGGTAATCCACAAGAAATCTCTGCGCTATCTGCTTTTGTAAAAATCGAGGATCCTTTTGTGGTTGCTCAAATGCACAAAACTGCTTTTGCTTTGCCAAGATTGCCTTTGAAAGATCTTGGCCGTCCTTCTTTGTATGTTGCAATGGTTAGAGCAATCCCTGGTATTACCGAGCAAGATTTTGGTTCTGATTTAACTTTAAGCACAGAATTATATGATTATTATCCAGGTGATGATTATAAATATCATTTACTTACTGGTGTGTTCTTATAAGTATAGTAGCTAACGCATTATGATTAGTGGCTCTCAGAAAACTGAGAGCCTTTCTTATTTGTGTAAAACCCAATATAATGATCAAAACTTAAACAAAAAATTATACGATGCGCATTTCGGTTGTAAAAGAAACCGCTGAATTTGAAAAAAGAGTAGCCTTAACGCCTGACCTAGTGAAACGCCTGTGCGACGCCGGTCATGAAGTTATGGTGGAAAAATCTGCAGGTGAAGCCGCTGGCTTTTTAGACGATGTTTATAAATCAGCTGGTGCAAAAATTGGCAAAGCTTTTGCAGACACTGTCAAAGGTGCTGAGATTGTTTTAAAGGTTGGTGCATTAGATGAAAAGCAGCTTCCAGCGCTGAATGCAAACACAGTAGTTATCGCTATGCATAAACCGCACGATAGCAAAAAACTTTTTACAAAAATTGCAAAGCAAAATGTTAGTGCATTTTCTCTAGAATTTGTTCCACGAATTACCCGTGCGCAATCAATGGATGTATTGTCTTCTCAAAGTAACTTAGCTGGGTACAGAGCAGTTATTGAGGGTGCGTATGAATTTGACAGGGCGTTCCCATTAATGATGACAGCGGCAGGTACAGTAACGGCTGCCAGAGTATTGGTAATAGGAGCTGGTGTTGCCGGTTTGCAAGCTATTGCTACTGCACGTCGATTAGGTGCTATTGTCACTGCGTTTGATGTGCGAGCAGCAGCGAAAGAACAGGTTGAAAGCTTAGGGGCATCATTCGTTGAAGTTGATTACCAAGAATCAGGCGAAGGTTCTGGTGGCTATGCAAAAGAAATGAGTGAAGGCTATAAGAAAGCTCAGGCTGAAAGATTGCACGAAGTCTTGAAAACGCAAGATATTGTGATTACAACGGCACTTATTCCAGGAAAACAAGCTCCTGTTTTGATTCCAGAAAAAATGGTTGCTGACATGAAGGTTGGAAGCATCATTGTTGATTTGGCAATTGAATCGGGTGGCAACTGTGCGTTGTCAAAGTCTGGAATATCAGTTACAAAAAATGGCGTGAAAATTGTAGCGCACCCAAATATGCCAAGCCGAATTGCATATAATGCAAGCCAACTTTACGCAAAGAATGTGTATAATTTCTTGAATTTGCTGATCGATACAAAATCACAAGCCTTGAAAATTGATTTTAATGATGAAATCATTAAATCTACATGCCTATGCCATGATGGCAAACTATTGCACAGTGTGTTTGAAAACTAAAGGAAAAATATGGATCTTCATTCTATTGCTCAACAAACGGCACGTTTAAACAGCGTGATCCAAGAAATTTCAGGAGAACTTAATAACATTGAGGGCTCAATTCTCCATGCTATTGCAGCAGACGGACGCGGAAGTGCTGATCCTTTTGTTTTAGGGCTAATGGTATTTGTGCTGGCTTGTTTTGTTGGTTATTACGTTGTTTGGAAAGTAACGCCTGCATTGCATTCTCCACTTATGGCAGTTACTAACGCAATTTCAAGTGTCATTATTGTAGGTGCACTTGTTGCTGCTGGACCTGCAGTTATGGGAATTTCTTCAACCTTTGGTTTCATTGCAGTTGTGTTAGCTTCCGTCAATATTTTTGGTGGATTTATTGTTACGCACCGTATGCTTTCCATGTTTTCAAAAAAGAAATAAGAGCAAATTATGACCCCAACAATTTCTACATTTCTATACCTAATCGCTGGCGTATGCTTCATTATGGCGTTACGTGGTTTGTCATCAGCGGCGACATCACGATCAGGAAATCTATATGGCATTTGCGGTATGGTTATTGCCATTTTGACTACGCTTTTAACACCAGCAATTGCTAAATATTCTGGCATTGTGGTTGGTATTGCTATTGGAGGTGCAATCGGTGCATTTATTGCCCGAAAAATCAAAATGACAGCGCTACCCCAGTTGGTGGCAGCGTTTCATAGCTTAGTAGGTTTAGCAGCGGTATTTGTGGCAGGTGCAGCGCTTTATAACCCAACTGCATTTGGTATTGGTGTGGTTGATGCAATTTATACAGCAAGCTTAGTGGAAATGAGCTTGGGCACAATTATTGGTGCAATTACATTCAGCGGATCTGTTGTTGCTTTTGGAAAGTTGCAAGGGCTTATTTCAGGGCGTCCATTAGTATTCCCTAAGCAGCATCTAGTGAATGCAGTCCTTGGAATTGTTGTTATTGGTTTAGTTGTGATTTTTGCTATGCATCAGCACCACAGTATTTTTTGGATTATGACAGCTCTTTCGTTGATACTTGGTGTGTTGCTTATTTTACCGATTGGTGGCGCTGACATGCCGGTTGTTATTTCCATGTTGAATTCTTATTCAGGTTGGGCAGCTGCGGGTATTGGATTTACGTTGAACAACCATTTGCTCTTAATTACAGGAGCTTTGGTTGGTGCATCAGGTGCTATCCTTAGTTACATTATGTGTAAAGGTATGAACCGTTCCATTATTAATGTTATTTTGGGTGGCTTTGGAACTGACCCTGCAACGGCAAGTGCTGCAGCAGATGCTTCTGATAAACCAGTAAAACTAAGCAGCGCTGAAGATGCTGCATACATGATGGGCAATGCACGTAATGTAATTATTGTTCCAGGATACGGTATGGCAGTGGCGCAAGCGCAGCATGCACTTCGTGAAATGGCTGATATTTTAACATCTAAAGGTGTGAAAGTGCGCTATGCAATTCACCCTGTTGCAGGGCGAATGCCAGGACACATGAACGTGTTGTTGGCAGAAGCAAATGTGAATTATGATTCGGTGCTTGAACTTGATGATATTAACAGTGATTTTGGTTCAACAGACGTAGTATTTGTGATTGGCGCTAATGACATTACAAACCCAGCAGCCAAAACAGATAAAACATCGCCCATTTATGGTATGCCAATTTTGGATGTTGAGAAGGCGCAAACAGTTTTCTTTGTGAAGCGTTCGTTGGCTTCAGGTTATGCAGGTGTTGATAACGAACTGTTTTATCGCGACAACACAATGATGGTGTTGGGTGATGCTAAAAAAGTTTGCGATGAGTTAGTAAAAGCCTTAAAAGGTGGAGGCCACTAATTCGTGCTTCCTGTCATTTATGGATGTGAGGGGTTAACTCTTACACAGGCTGAACAAGATTTTTTCAATAAAGCCCAACCTTTGGGCTTTATTCTTTTTGAGCGCAATTGTGAATCTCCTCTTCAAGTCAAAACTCTAATAGCTCAGCTTAAAGCATGCGTAAATCACACAGACGTTCCTATTTTGATTGATCAAGAAGGGGGTAGGGTTGTTCGTTTAAAACCTCCCCATTGGTTGCCGCGCCCTGCAGCTAAAACTTTAACTTCTGCACAAGCTGTATATGATAATGCATTATCAATGGCCCATGAATTGGTTGAACTAGGTGTTACAGTGAATTGTGCGCCATGTGCTGATTTATTAATTGATGGTGCGGCGGATATTATTGGGGACCGGGCATTTAGTGCTGATCCTGCAATTGTTACCGAATACAGCTTTGCCATGTTAAAGGCGTTAGAAGACGGTGGAATTATTCCAGTAATTAAGCATTTGCCTGGGCACGGACGCGCGCCAGTTGATAGTCATGAAGAACTACCTGTTGTTGAAATAGAGCATGCAACGTTAAATCAAACAGATTTTGTGCCATTTAAAGCATTGGCGAAAGCTAGCAAAATTGCATGGGGAATGACGGCACATGTAATTTATTCTGATATTGACCCCATAAACGTTGCCACTCAATCAAGTCATGTTATTGATTCAATTATTCGAACTGAACTAGGCTTTAAAGGGTTTTTGGTAAGCGATTGCTTAACAATGAAAGCGCTTTCAGGAAGCTTTGAAGAGAAAGCTAGAAAATCACTTCAAGCTGGTTGTGATGCAGTATTAATGTGCAAAGGCACAGTGCAAGAATTTGAAGATGTTGCACGCGCGTGTGAATTTTAATTATTTTCTGTTAAATTATATTGACAAAACGCCAACGCATAACTATAGGTGTGTAGTGTTAAAACTTAATGGGAAATGATTATGAAAATTTTTGAATGTCTAATGCTTGGCTTGTTGGCAACCTCTGCCATGGTGCCTGCTATCAATGCTGCAGAAGCAACAAAAGAAGATGCATCAGTGCGCAGAGTCTTTCTATACGATGCACCTGCTTGTCATGCGGAAAAAGAGTTGTATTTTAAATTTAAAAGCCTTTTTTCAAATGTTTGTAGAGAAATGGGGGTTAAAATTCAAGGGCTTCATGAATATCTTCTATGGAAGCCGCGAGAAGCTATTCTACCAACAATGCACGATGGTTTTCAACAAGCCTTAGCACAGGGAATAGATCAACTTCATGTAGCTCTAGATACAATACCAAGCCTGAATCGTGGTAGAGTGTTGGGTTTATTTGATGCTCTTGCAGCTAGAGAATTTCGTGTATATCAGGGCTTGTTTGCTCAAGCTGATGAATTAATTGGCTATTTAAATACAACAACTCTTCCTTCTGATACAAGTGATTATGCTTTCTTGAATGGATGTTCAATTATGATTTCACCAATAGATCCACAAGCGCAATTTCATTATCTTACCGTTGCTCATCAGTTAAGGTTTGAGAGTAATCGGTTAAAAGTTCTTAACCCATCTTTGATTGAAACAAATGAGGCTTATTGGTCGCTTTTGGCATATCTTACGAACACAAGCGATGTTAAAGCTACTGCTGGTACTTGCTATCCAGTAAAGCAGGAAGCATTGAATATTTTTCATGCTTATGGTCATGGTCTTGACCCAAAAGCTGCAGAATATCAATTTTTAACAGAAGTATTACCTGAGTATTCTTCATATAATATTGAGCCTCCTTTACATTTCGACTTGGCAGAAGCTCGCAGAATAGCAGCGATTATGGCAGCTAAAAATCCACCGCCGCCATATACTCCACAGCCTTCGATTGTTATTGGGAAAGCAGAAATTTTAGATGCTGCTAGAGTGGATGGTTGGAATGTACCTGTAGTTCGTTATGTTCCAACTGAAGATGTTCAGCCAGTGCAAAAAATGGCTGTTGCGGATATGCCACCGCCTCCTCCGAAAGTTGTTGAACTGTTTTCTCCTCAAGCTAAACTGAACTTTGAAAGGGTTAAAACGACTCTTGATACACTTCATGTTGCGCAAGAGATTGAATATGCTGCAGGTAGAATATTTCGCGGATACTCAAAAGACGAACAAATTATGGCTTATGGAAATGACAGCGTTATTCCAGCTGCTCTTCGTGTAGATGTTTCTGAATTACTTACAGATCAGCTTAGATTGCGTGGTATTGTAGCTCCTAGTGTTTTGACTGTCGGGTATGATACTGCAGCAAGCTATATGGCTGATTGGGTAAGAGAAAGAATTACCAAAGACGAATTAGTGGTAAATGTAGAGGAAGTATTAACTGGCCTAATGTACACAATGAATAAAGCAAAAACATATCGTAGGGATGATAATGATCTGTTTAATACTATGTGGGCATTGCGGGCTGTAAGCATGCACTATGACGCACTCACTGAAGCGCAAGTTGGAAAACATGCAAAAGATGAAATCCAGTCATTGCTTGCTCAAAGCTTTGGAATGATTATCGAACATAATGGTCGATGTGCTACAGGAGCAAAGGGTCGAAATTTCTTAATGCAATTTAACATGGTTAGATTCTTTAAAGATTATCATCCAACGACTTTAGCTTAATTTGTACTAATGGATATGCAGCTGCAGTAATTGCGGTGCATATCCATTATTTTTGACAAAACTGTAATAATCAATTAATTTCACAACATTACCAGGGGTGCCCACATTCGGGCTGAGAGGCATTTGCCAACCCTTATAACTTGATCTGGTTAATACCAGCGTAAGGAGTGTTCATGAAAAAAGCCCGCATTGCCACGTATTTGGCAAATATTCTCGATCATTTTGATACATCATTGTATGGATTCTTGGTGCCTATTCTTGCACCTCTATTTTTCCCAAAAAGTGAACCAATTATTGCTCTGCTTCAAGGGTATGGAATTGTTATCATTGGATTTATAACACGTCCGCTTGGGGCTTGGTATTTTGGAAAACGAGCAGATCTCGTTGGGCCACATGCAGCCCTAATCACAACAATTACGGGAATGACTGTAACTACCTTGTGTTTCACTCTATTGCAGCCTTATGAGCATTGGGGAGTAAGTGGGGCCGTTGGTTTGTGTGTCTTGCGCGGAATTCAAAATTTCTTCGGGGCAGGGGAAACAAGTATTGCAGGGTTATATGTTCTGGAAAATACAGAAATTGATCAGCAACATCCGATTACAAGTCTTTATCTTAGCAGTACGATGACGGGCATATTGTTGGCCTGCGGCGTTTCAAGTATTTTATTTTATTGCGATAATCCACAGCTATATTGGAAGTGGCCGTTTTATGGTTCTGTTGTTACTGGAGTTGCGGGTTGGTGGCTACGTCGTCAAGTTGTTCCAAGGTTTGTGAAAAAGGAATTGATTAAAGAAAAATTCAATAGCAGTGGGATATTAAGACTTATTCCGATCATAGGATTTTCTTATATTTTGTATTCTGCTCCATTTGTTTTTTTTAATAGTTTTGCGGCTCTTGTAACAAGTATCGACATAAAAGA
The DNA here is from genome assembly GCA_943322985.2 of Candidatus Finniella inopinata. Taxonomy (GTDB): domain Bacteria; phylum Pseudomonadota; class Alphaproteobacteria; order Paracaedibacterales; family CAITNM01; genus CAITNM01. The sequence continues at coordinate 13,716 of CALPGA020000016.1, read as the reverse complement.
TCTGATGATAACAAATACTTTTTTGATGATTTTTGATATGGGATTATTGGCATTACTAGGGACAATAATGCGTAAAATGGATGCGCAAAAACTACTGCTTAAAATTGCGGCCGTGAGCATGGTGCTTGTGCCAATTTTATTCTGGTGTATTCCTTTTGTGGAATTATTAGGAGCAGTGATAATTCGAATGATTATTATCATACTGGGGGTTGCATTTTGCATTCCATTGCACCGGTGGTATGTATCAGAATTTCCGGCGAATAACCGCTACACAACAACGGCTATTGGTTATGCAATTGGATCAGAAACGTTGGGAAGAAGTTTTCCAGCAGTTGGACTTGCGTTGTGGCACCTAACTAATTTGGCAATTGTGCCTGGAATATATATTGCCCTAGTTGGTTTATGTGCTTATTTGTGCATTGCACTACCTAAAGCGTTGAAAATTGGCTATAAATAAAGTCAACCAATAAAAATTTGTAATCTATGGCACAGTCTTCTTTATCAAGTATTTATCGTTCTCACACCTGTGGGGAATTACGCGAAACTCATGTTGGCCAGCAGGCCCGTATTTCTGGGTGGGTTCACCGTAAGCGTGACCATGGAAATTTGGTATTTATTGATTTGCGTGATCATTATGGAATTACGCAGTGCGTGCTTCAAAGTGATTCAGCAGCCTTTGCAATTGTAGAAGGTTTGAAGAATGAAACTGTGGTGACCTTTGATGGCAAAGTTGTAAAGCGTAGCGACGAAGTTATTAACGATAAAATGCCAACGGGTTATGTTGAGCTAGTAATTGAAAAAGCAACTGTTCAATCAGTTTCAGAAATGTTGCCTTTGCAAGTGAACGCGGAAACCGATTTTCCTGAAGAAACGCGATTGACGTACAGATTTTTAGATTTACGTCGTGAAAAATTGCATCAGAATATTGTGTTGCGTTCAAAGGTTATTCAGTCAATTCGCAACCGCATGGTGGCACAAGACTTTTTAGAATACCAAACACCTATTTTAACGTCGTCATCCCCTGAAGGAGCGCGTGACTTTTTGGTGCCAAGCCGTATGCACCCTGGGCATTTTTATGCATTGCCGCAGGCGCCTCAGCAATTTAAGCAATTACTTATGGTTGCTGGTTTTGATAGGTATTTTCAAATTGCGCCATGTTTCCGAGATGAAGACGCTCGCGCCGATCGTTCACCTGGTGAATTCTATCAGTTAGATATTGAAATGTCCTTTGTGACTCAAGATGATGTATTTAACGCAATTGAACCTGTTTTGACAGGGGTTTTTGAAGAATTTGCTAATGGTAAATCTGTAAGTGCTTATCCTTATCCACGTATTAAATTTGATGATTCAATGTTGAAATACGGAAGTGACAAACCAGACCTCCGTAACCCATTATTAATTGCTGATGTTTCTGAAATATTTAAAGATTCTGAATTTTCAGTATTTGCAAAAGTAGTAGCTGGTGGAGGTGTTGTGCGCGGCATTGGTGTGCCTAACACAGAAGGGCAACCAAGAAGTTTCTTTGATAAATTAAATTCATGGGCACAAGAATCTGGCATGCCAGGTCTTGGTTATATTAGCTTTGCTGCAGATGGGGCAAAAGGTCCGATTGCAAAATTCTTAAATGATGATCAATTAAATACACTACAAAAAATTTGCGGTGTAGGCGTTGGTGCATCTGTGTTTTTTGTCTGCGATATGAAAGCTATGAAAGCAGCTAAAAATGCAGGATTGGCACGTACAAAAATAGCTCAAGATTTGGACATTATTGAAAAAGACTGTTTCAAATTCTGTTGGATTGTTGATTTTCCAATGTACGAACAGGACGAAGAAACAGGAAAAATTGATTTCTCCCATAACCCATTTTCAATGCCTCAAGGTGGTTTGGAAGCATTAAACACAATGAATCCGCTGGATATTAAAGCGTTTCAGTATGACATTGTTTGTAATGGTATTGAACTATGCAGTGGTGCAATTCGTAACCACTTACCAGAAGTTATGTACAGAGCATTTGAAATTGCTGGTTATGCAAAACAAGATGTTGAAGACCGTTTTGGTGGATTGTTAAATGCATTTAAGTTTGGAGCGCCACCTCACGGTGGTTGTGCGCCAGGTGTTGATCGCATTGTAATGTTATTGGCCGATGAGCCTAACATTCGTGAAATTATTGCGTTCCCATTGAATCAACAAGGTCAAGATTTGCTTATGCAAGCACCATCATTAATTGAGAATGATCGCTTAAAGGAATTGCATGTTAGAGTGCAACTTCCGCCGCAAAAGATTGTAGCAAAAAGCGAAAATTAGATAGCCATATAAAGCTATTTTCATAAAAGCTCTGAGCGCTTAAATGTCTATGAAGTGCCTAATAAAAATACTGGCAATTTCTATTATGCTAAGTGTGGTGGTGAGTGCTGCTGGTTGCGATGAAGACGATGCGAGTAACATCGGAAAAGAACAATATCGAGACTATGATTACCGTGATATAGAGCGTGAATTAGAAAAAGCGCAGACGATGGTTATTGAGTTTAGCTCCATTGTGCAACAACAAGGAGCCATACGTGAGGGTCTTGAGCTCATGTTGAGAGATATCGATAGTCTTAATAAGAAACTTGATGTACTCGAGAAGCTAGCGTTTACCAGATTAATATCAAAGAATTCTAAAAAAGAAGATGAGAAATAATTCTCTATCTTCTTTATAAATTATCCTTCAATAACGCCATCATCAGCAAATTGCTTTGGAACAGAGGCTTCGTAACGACCTTCAGTTTCAAGGGACTTAGCGATGCGTTCCTCCTCTTCATCAAGCACCTTACCGTACTTTACATTGAAGTAAAGCAACAAAGGTGATGCAACGAAAATTGATGATAAAGTTCCAATCACCATGCTGATTAAGATAGGTAGTACAAAAACCGCGATTACAGGCCCACCAAACAGGAAGAGGGCTAGTACTGCAAGGAAAGTTGTCACAACAGTTAAAATTGTTCTAGACAATGTTTCGTTAATGCTTTTGTTTAAAATTTCTACAAGCGTAATTTTGCGACAGCGCTTAATATTTTCGCGAATTCTATCTAACACAACAATAGTGTCGTTAATGGAATAACCAGCGGTAATTAGAATAGCTGTAATTGCTGTTTCATTAAATTCAAGAGGGAACAAAGAATACATTCCTAAAATAAGAAAGCAATCGTGACCAAGAGCAATAACTGCACACAAAGCAAAGCGCCATTCGAACCTGAAAGCCACATAAATAAGAATACCAAGTAAAGCGTACAAAACGGCCATTAAGCCATTGTGTACCATTTCATCTCCAACTTTTGGGCCAACAGTTTCAATTCTTCTGTATTCAACTCCATCACCTAATATAGTCTTTATGCTATTAACGGCAGTTTCAGGGATGTTGGTTTTGCCTTCTGCATTTTCAAATTTAATCATTAGATCTTGGGCGGAGCCGAATTCCTGAATGGCAACGTCACCAAGTTTCAAAGGTTCAAGTTGTTCACGTAACTGGTGTATATTTGGGGCAATAGGCATGCGAACTTCCATTACCACGCCACCTTTGAAGTCGATGCCATAGTTCAGACCTTTAAACAAAAGGCTGCCCATGAAAATAAGGGTGGACAGAATCACAATAGAAAAAGTGATTTTACGTTTACCAATGAAGTCAAAATTGGTGTTGTGAGGAATAAGATTTAGAACAGCCATATTTTTCCTTAAATGGGCAAGGTTTGAACTTGTTTATTTTTAAACCACCAAGCTGTTACTAGTTTAGTAACAGATAAGGCGGTGAACATTGATACAGAAATACCAATTGCTGTGGTAACTGCGAATCCGCGAATAGGACCTGAACCAAACTCATACAGCACACCTGCTGCAATAAGCGTGGTAAGGTTAGAGTCTATGATGGTGGTCATTGCTCGCTCATAACCTGCTTCGATGGCAGCTAAGGCTGCTGTGCCTGCTCTTAGTTCTTCTTTTATTCGCTCATAGATCAACACGTTAGCATCAACGGCCATACCAATTGTCATGGCAATACCGGCAATGCCTGGAAGAGTAAGCGTTGCTTGCAACAAAGAAAGACCTGCAAAAAGTAGGACCATGTTAAAGACTAATGCTAGGTTTGCAAAAAGACCAAACATAGAATAGCCCAGGAACATAAAGACAGAAACCATTAGGAACGCGATAACAGTAGCGTTGCGTCCATCATGAATTGAATCTGCGCCAAGGCTTGGGCCAACTGTGCGTTCTTCAACAACTTTTAAAGGAGCGGGCAGAGAACCTGCGCGTAACAGCAAAGCCAATTCATTTGCTTCTCTGATGGTTCGAAACCCACCTGATATTTCTGCATTGCCATTTGGAATGGCTGATCTAAATACCGGTGCAGTTAGTACTTTTCCATCTAATACAATGGCGAATTGCTTACCAATGCTGTTGGCTGAAATATCAGCAAATTTACGAGCTCCAACATTGTTAAAGCGCAATGAAACACCAATTTGACCAGTTTGAGGATCCGTTGTAGCCTGCGCATCAACTAAATTATCGCCACTTACCGAAACTTGGTTTCTTACTGCAATTTTATGTGCGCCTTCTTCCTCTCCGCCACGAATATAATCCATCATGGTTGAGTCAGGTCCTGCATGTCCTGTATTTTGTGCGCCACTATCAACCATATTGAATGTCATTTTTGCGGTTTTACCAAGACGTTTTTTAACTTCTTGAGGGTCATCAACACCAGGAAGTTGAATAATAATACGATCATTTCCTTGACGAAGAATGGTTGGTTCCTTAGTGCCTGTTTCATCGATACGACGACGAATAACTTCAATTGATTGCTCGATAATTAATTTTGAGCGATTTTGTGCAGCAATTGGGTCAACAGTAATGCTGACTTGTCCCTGTTCAGAAACTTCTGTTAGAAGTGATGAGTCAATTTTTTTGATGATGCTAGAAATTTTATCTTTATTGGAAATATCCTTTAAATCAAAAAAAAGCTTAGGATTGCTTTCTCTTCCTTCAACGCGAAGGTTTAAGTACATTATGTGTTCTTTGCGGAGCGCGCCACGAACATCAGCAAGAAGATTACTTAAAAATTCTGCATTAACAGCTTTTAAATCAACTTCTAACTGAAGGTGTGATCCACCTCTTAGGTCAAGTCCAAGACTTACTGTGTTCTGTAACCAAGAAGGAAATTTTTCAGCAAGTTCTTTGCTTACCATATTCGGTAAGCAAAAAAGTATGCCGGCTACGCAAGTCGCAATAATTGTAATTTTGCGTGTTTGAGATAATCCAAATAACATCATGGGTTTTTATTCACTTACTTAGATTTTTTGGTTGGTTTTTTTGAAGCTGTTTTTTTAGCTGCAGAATTCGTTGCTGCTTTAGCTTTAGTTGCTGCTTTTTTAATTGCTTTTGTAGGCTTAGCAGAAACAGGTTTTGCCATTTTAGGAGTTGCTACTTTAGCTGCTGTGGTTTTTGCAGCTTCGGTAACTGGGTGCGGTTTTGAAACGACCTCTGTTACAGTTGCTTTAACAACGCGAACTTTTACATTGTCAGCAATTTCAAGACTGATTTCGCCATCGTTAATAATTTTATCAACAGTTCCTAAAAGACCACCAGCTGTTACAACGCGATCTCCACGACGTAGTTCTTTTAAAACTTCTTGATGAGCGCGAGCTTTTTTTTGTTGAGGTCTTATTAAAAAAAAATAAAAAACAGCACCAAGTAGGGCCATTTGCAAAACTATCATCATATCAAAACCAGTCCCGCCACCATTGGCAAATAACATTGACGTGCTAAGAATTGAAGCTATTAAAAAACCTTTCACAAAACTCTCCTCTGTAAACTTAAAATTCAATACATATTTACCCTAACAAAATTTATGGTACATTCCCAGTGGGTATTTAGAATTTTAGAAAATTAATAATGGATTTTATTTTTGAGTATTATTCGTGGATTAAGGTAATGCATATTGTTTCTATTGTTGCATGGATGGCAGGCTTGTTTTATTTGCCAAGGCTTTTTGTGTATCACACAGAGTATCCTGAGAATGGAAAAATGTTAGAGGTGATGGAGGAAAAGCTTTTTCGAATGATTATGCAGCCAGCAATGCATATGGTGATTTTTACAGGTGTTTTGTTGCTATTTATGCCAGGTTACTCAGGTGCACCCTGGGTTCATGCAAAACTTACTTGCGTATTTTTGTTAATTATGTTTCACTTCAAGCTAGACAGTTGGAGGAAACAACTTAAACAAGGTGTTTGCTCTAAGTCTTCAAAGTTCTTTAGAACCATCAACGAGATTCCCACCGTCCTTCTAGTTTTAATAGTCATATTTGTTATAGTAAGACCTTTCTGAGAGAATTTATGCATTTACAAGATTTAAAAAAGAAAACCCCAGCTGAGCTTTTAATTATTGCTGAAGAGCATGATATAGAGAGTGCAAGCAGCTTGCGTAAGCAAGATTTAATGTTTGCAATATTAAAAAAATTAGCTGAAAAAGATATTGCAATTTATGGCGATGGAGTCATAGAAATTTTGCAGGATGGTTTTGGTTTTCTTCGCTCTCCTGAATCAAACTATTTGCCAGGTCCCGATGATATTTATGTTTCGCCAAACCAGGTGCGCAGGCTTGGGCTTCGTACAGGTGATAGTGTAGAAGGTGAAATTCGTGCTCCCAAAGAAGGTGAGCGCTACTTTGCATTAATAAAAATTAAAAAAATTAATTTTTCAGAGCCAGAAGAAATACGTCATCGTATTAATTTTGATAACCTGACTCCTTTATATCCAGATAGGCGTTTGAATCTTGAGTATGGAGAAGGTAAGCCTTCTAAGGATTTTACATCGCGAATTATAGATTTGGTTTCTCCAATGGGTATGGGGCAACGTGCGTTAATTGTTGCACCACCTAGAACAGGTAAAACTGTGATGTTACAAAGCATCGCGCATTCTATTACCACAAATCATCCAGATGTTTACTTAATTGTTTTATTGATTGATGAACGTCCTGAAGAAGTAACAGACATGGCAAGGTCGGTAAAAGGCGAAGTTGTCAGTTCAACTTTTGATGAGCCAGCAGCTAGACATGTTCAAGTTGCTGAAATGGTTATTGAAAAAGCAAAACGTTTAGTTGAGCAAAAAAGAGATGTTGTTATTCTTCTGGATTCAATTACTCGTTTGGCGCGTGCATATAACACGGTGGTTCCTTCATCAGGCAAGGTTTTGACCGGTGGTGTCGATGCAAACGCGTTGCAACGTCCAAAACGTTTCTTTGGTGCTGCACGAAATATTGAAGAAGGTGGCTCTCTAACAATTATTGCTACGGCTTTGGTTGATACTGGATCACGTATGGACGAAGTTATCTTTGAAGAATTCAAAGGTACAGGAAATGCGGAAATTGTGCTTGAACGCAAGCTTTCAGATAAGCGTGTATTCCCAACAATTGATATTAACAAGTCGGGCACTCGTAAGGAAGAATTGCTGGTAACAGATAAGGCAGAGCTTGCCAAAATGTGGGTATTGCGTCGTATTCTTAACCCTATGGGTACGGTTGAAGCGATGGAATTCTTGCTGGATAAGCTTAAATTTAGCAAGACTAACCATGATTTTTTCCAGACAATGAATACCTAAGGTGGGCAATGTTAACCCTGAATTACTGTATTTATGATTGTTTTGCAGAGGTTCCGTTTCAAGGGCACGCTGCTGCTATTGTTGATGTTCCAAAAAAACTTGATCATGAGCTAGCAACTAAAGTTGCAGTTGAGCTTTGTCAAACGGTTACGTGTTTCGTTTGGAAAGAAAAAGACCAAGTTTGGGTTGAGACTTTAACTAAAGATGGCAGTATTTGGCCAATTAGCCATGGCTTGCTGGGTGTTGCTAAGCATCATGCTGTTGAGCAAGAAATTCTGTATACATCTGGCGGTTCGTTTGAAGTTCAAACAAAAAAAGACACTGTGGTGGTTTCTGTTCCAAAGCTTTGTTTGGAAATTACGGAAATGCCAGAACGGTTAAATCAAGCGTTTGATATTATGCCTGTGTCTGTTCGTGAAATAGGAAAAACATGCGTGGTTGAGTTACGCACTGTTGAGGAGCTTGCAAATCTAGAGGCTGATTTTAACAGAATTGCTCGTCTTGATTACGATCGAATTGTGTTGACCGCAGAAGATGATACTATTCCATATGATTATGCATACCGTTATTTTTCCCCCAAACATAATATCAATGAAAATAATGGCAGTTTGTACGTTCAAACTTTTTTACCTTTGTTTTGGTCGGAGCGTTTAAAAAAAGAACATTTTTCCTTTTTGCAGTTGAGTGAGCGCAAATCAGTAGGTAAGGCGACAATTAGTGGAGATTTTGTTCATGTTGCAGCGCCAGTTAAAAAAATATTTGAAGGTGCTTTGAAAGTGTTATGAAGCTTTTGTATGTTGTTGCAAAGTCTGAATATTTTTTAAGTCATCGCTTCTTTTTATGTCTTCAGGCCCAATCATCAGGGTTTGATGTTGCAGTGGCAACAACAGAATTTTTAAAAAAAAATAAATCAAAAATAGCTGACATAAATAGTTTATTGGTAAGGTTTAAACGAGGAAGTTTAAATCCTTTCATTGAGATTAGGACAATTTTTGATTTGCTTATTGCATTTAGAAAATTTAGACCATCGCTTGTGCATAATGTGGCGTTGAAGCCGGCATTATATGGAGCAGCCATAGCTAGATTTTGTGGAATACCCAGCGTCAATGCTATTAATGGATTTGGGTATATTTTTACATCGCGCCATATTAAGGCTCGTTTCCTAAGGCCTTTTGTAAAATGTGCGCTTAAATTCATTCTTAATCATTCAAGTGTTACGGTATTGGTTCAAAATCAACAAGATTTTGAATCATGCAAGCGGTTGCTTCCAAAAAGTGAATTATATCTTGTCCTGGGGTCTGGGGTGGATGCAAAAACTTTTTATCCGGTGGTTAGTCAGGGCATTTTTACCTTTACGCTTGTTGCACGCATGTTGTGGAGCAAAGGAGTAGGGGAGTTTGTTGAGGCAGCTGAGAATTTTGTAAAAAATAATCCATCTGTGAAAGTGCGTTTTTTGCTTGTGGGCGACCCCGATCCGGAAAATCCAGAATCAATTCCTTTGGCAATTTTAAAAAAATGGCACCAAGAAGGTGTGGTTGAATGGTTGGGGTATGAGGACAATATTCAGCATGTTTACGCGCAAACACATGTGGCGGTTTTGCCAAGCTACAGGGAAGGGCTTCCTAAGTCGTTGATCGAAGCGATGGCATGCGGACTGCCAATTATCACTACAGATGCAATAGGTTGTGGTGATATTGTGCATGATGGCAATGGTATAAAAGTTCCTGTCCAAAATGTTGTCGCTTTAGAAAAAGCATTTGAAAAATGTTTTTTTGATAAAAAATTATGTGAAAAAATGGGGCGGCAGGGTCGCAAGGAATCAGAGACAGTATACGCAAGTGATGTTGTTAACAGGCAAATTATAGAAATTTATACTAAAATTTTACAAAAAATCTAAAGAAAGATGTCTTGTTTGTCATGGGTGAATATGCTACTTGTAGCGGTAGTGTGAATATCCCTATCTTTTTTTGTGACCTACGTCGTTACTGAAGCGTGTATTAAGTGCAAGTATACTGACTGCGTTGAAGTTTGTCCGGTGGACTGCTTTTTTGAAGGGGAAAACATGCTAGTGATTGATCCTGAAATTTGTATAGATTGTGGTGTTTGTGAGTTAGAGTGTCCGGTTGAGGCCATATTGCCTGACACTAAAGAGGATGCTGGAGTTTGGTTAGAGCTTAACAGTGAATACTCTAAGAAGTGGCCAAATATTACTCGGAAAAAAGAGCCTCCTCCTGACGCTGATGCTTGGGCTGATGTAAAACATAAGTATCCGGAGTATTTTAGTAAGAAGCCGTGAGCTTAGTTTGGCTCTTGAATTTTTGAAAATCGTTCCCATACCAAGGGAAGTACAAAAGTTTTTTTGAAGGAATGTATAATGGTGGCAAAGAATTTTAAAGTTGGTGAATACGTTGTTTATCCAGCGCACGGGGTTGGAAAACTCATTGGTAGTGAATCTCATAGTATTGCAGGTAACGAGCTAACTTTGCTTGTTATTAATTTCGAAAAAGACAAAATGGTATTGCGTCTTCCAAAAGAAAAAGCAAAAAATGCAGGCTTGCGCTCGCTAAGTACAAAAAAAGAAATGGATGATGCATTGAAAATGCTTTCTATCCGTACGAAGCCACGTCGTGTAATGTGGAGTCGTCGTGCTCAAGAGTACGAATCAAAAATTAATTCGGGATTGCCCTCTTCGATTGCTGAAGTTATTCGCGATCTTTACAGGCGTGGAAACGATACAGAGCAGTCTTACAGTGAGCGTCAAATTTATCAAGCTGCAGTTGAGCGCTTCGTTCGTGAGCTTTCTGCTGTAGAGCAGCTAGATGAAAAAACAGCTATTGAAAAAATGGAATGTTCTTTACGTGTAGCTTAAGCAAAAGAAATGCTTGACTTTGGCTGTGTCCATTATTAGGATACACTGAGTTTAAAGGGAAAATTTACAAAATTAACACCTAGAGATGTAGTTTATGCCAACAATTAATCAGTTAATACGAAAATCAAGAGAGCCTAAGGTTAATCGCAATAAAGTTCCAGCTTTAGAAGCGTGCCCACAACGTCGCGGTGTTTGTACTCGCGTGTTTACAACGGCTCCAAAAAAACCAAACTCAGCGTTGCGTAAGGTAGCTCGTATTCGCTTAACAAATGGTTATGAAGTGACTGGATATATTCCAGGTGAAGGGCATAACCTTCAAGAGCACTCTGTTGTGCTTATTCGTGGAGGTCGCGTAAAGGACTTGCCAGGTGTGCGTTATCACATTGTGCGTGGTACATTGGATACGCAAGGAGTTAAGGATCGTAAGCAAAGTCGTTCTAAATACGGTGCGAAGCGTCCTAAGTAAAATAAATTTATTGAAGTTCTTTGAAATAGTGAAGAGGTTTAAACATGTCACGACGTCGTGCCGCGGTAAAACGCGAAATTAATCCAGATGCTAAGTTTGGTGATGTAGTAGTTGCTAAATTTATGAATTGCATGATGATGCAAGGAAAAAAATCTGTGTCTGAAAAGATTTTTTATGCTGCTCTTGATAAGATTCAAGAAAAAAGTGGAAAAAATTCTATTGAGCTCTTTCATGAGGCTTTATCAAATGTGAAGCCAGCTTTGGAAGTTCGTTCTCGCCGCGTTGGTGGTGCAACGTATCAAGTTCCGACAGAAGTTCGTTCTGATCGTTCTCAAGCGCTTGCCTTCCGCTGGTTGATTAACGCTGCTCGTTCTCGTTCAGAAAAAACAATGATTGATCGTTTGAGTGGTGAGTTAATGGATGCTGCTAATAGTCGTGGTGCTTCTGTTAAAAAACGTGAGGACACCCATAAAATGGCAGAGGCAAACCGTGCGTTTGCTCATTATCGCTGGTAGTAGGATTTAAGAGCATGGCACGTACAACACAATTAAATCAGTATCGTAATATTGGAATTATGGCGCATATTGACGCCGGTAAGACCACTACTACAGAGCGAATTCTTTACTATACAGGTAAATCTTATAAGATTGGTGAAGTTCATGAAGGCACTGCCGTTATGGACTGGATGGAGCAAGAGCAAGAGCGTGGTATTACTATCACTTCTGCTGCGACCACCTGTTTTTGGAATGATCACCGTATTAACATTATTGATACTCCTGGTCACGTTGACTTTACTATTGAAGTTGAGCGTTCTCTTCGTGTTTTAGACGGAGCCGTTGCTGTATTTGATGGTGTTGCAGGTGTTGAGCCTCAGTCTGAGACTGTTTGGCGTCAAGCTGATAAATACAAAGTTCCTAGAATTTGCTTCATAAATAAGCTAGATCGAATGGGCGCTGATTTTTATCGTTGTGTTGACATGATTGTTGACCGTCTTGGCGCTCGTCCTCTTGTGACAATGTTGCCAGTTGGTGCGGAAGCAGACTTTGCTGGTATCGTTGATCTTGTTAATAATAATGCAATTATTTGGCGCGATGAGAGTCTTGGTGCTCAATTCGATATCGTTGAAATTCCTGCGGAATTAAAGGAAAAAGCGGCTGAATATAGACATCGTTTGATTGAAACTGCTGTTGAAGCAGATGATGCTTTGATGGAGTCTTATCTTGAAGGTAAAGAGCCAACGGTTGCTCAACTGAAGGCAGCTATACGTAGCGGAACAGTTAAGAGCATGTTTGTTCCTGTTCTTTGCGGAAGTGCATTTAAGAATAAGGGTGTTCAACCTTTGCTAGACGGTGTTGTTGATTACCTTCCTTCTCCAGCAGATATTGGTTTTGTTAACGGAATTGATGATCGTGGAAACGAAGTTATTCGTAAATCAGAAGATTCTGAGCCATTTTCAGGCCTTGCTTTCAAAATTATGACGGATCCATTTGTTGGTTCAATTACATTTATGCGTGTTTACTCTGGTAAGCTTGAGTCGGGCTCTGGGGTTGACAACTCAACAAAAGATAGAAAAGAACGTGTAGGCCGTATGCTTTTGATGCATGCAAACTCACGTGAGGATATTAAAGAAGCTTATGCGGGAGACATTGTTGCATTGTGCGGTTTGAAGTGCACAACAACTGGTGACACTCTTTGTGATAGCAATAATCCAGTTATTTTAGAAAAAATGGAATTCCCAGATCCTGTTATTGAGATCGCGATTGAGCCAAAAACAAAGGCCGATCAAGAAAAAATGGGTATTGCATTGGCTCGTTTGGTTTCGGAAGATCCATCTTTCCGTGTTCATACTGATCAGGAGACTGGTCAAACAGTTATGAAGGGAATGGGGGAGTTACATCTTGAAATTAAGGTTGATATTCTAAAGCGTGAATACAAAGTTGAAGCAAATATTGGCGCCCCTCAGGTTGCATACCGTGAAACTATCACCAAGGCTGCTGACTATGATTACACTCATAAAAAGCAGAGCGGTGGAGCAGGTCAGTTTGCTCGCGTTAAATTTACATTTGAGCCACTAGAGCCAGGTTCAGGCTTTGTCTTTGAAAACAAAGTTGTGGGTGGTTCTGTTCCAAGAGAGTATATTCCAGGCGTTACAAAAGGTTTGGAATCAGCTCTTGGCACAGGTGTTGTTGCAGGCTTCCCCACTATTGACTTTAAGGCCACCCTTACAGATGGTGCATATCATGATGTTGACTCGAGTGCTTTGGCATTTGAAATTGCTTCACGTGCAGCATTCCGCGAAGGTATTTTAAAGTGTGCCCCGAAGTTATTAGAGCCTGTAATGAAAGTAGAAGTAGTTACACCAGAAGATTATTTGGGTGATGTAATCGGTGACTTGAATAGTCGTCGTGGTCAGGTTACTGGTATGGATCAACGTGGAAATGCACGTGTGATCAATGCATTGGTGCCTTTGGCAAATATGTTTGGTTATGTGAATACTTTGCGTTCAATGTCGCAAGGGCGTGCACAATTTTCTATGGTGTTTGATCACTATGAACAAGTTCCGCAAAATGTAGCGGATGAAATTAAAGCGAAGATGGCGTAAGGAGCTTAATCATGTCAAAAGAGAAATTTTCAAGGAACAAACCGCACTGTAACATAGGAACGATTGGTCACGTTGACCATGGAAAGACATCGTTAACAGCGGCGATTACAAAAGTATTAGCTGAAAGCGGTGGCGCACAATTCATGGCGTATGACCA
>CALPGA020000015.1 GCA_943322985.2 Candidatus Finniella inopinata | reverse complement strand
TGGTGCTGTTCTAGAAGTAGCTAACAGCGTTACAGTTCCTGCCCATACTGGCGCTGATATTTTTGGCACCCTAAAGTTTGATAGTGGATCAATGTTAAAACTAGGTGCTAGCTCAACTTGGGCACGTAATATATCAGTTGGTACGGCACTGTAGTATTGATTGAGTTTGGTTGGTCCCGCGGTCGTCTAGGCCGTGGGATAATCAGCCCCTACCCTAAATCAGCCAATGCTTCCTTTAGAATGCTAAAGGTTAACAGCTCTGGCAGAACTTTGTGATGTCCATTGGGATATAACAACACATACAACGGCACACTGCTGCGGCCGTATTGTTCCAGCGCTTTGGTGATAGATGCGTCATAGGTAGTCCAGTCGGCTTTAACCAATTGGACGTTTTTGTCTTTAAATAATTGGTGGGCTTTAGAAGTGTTCAGCACCATTTGCTTATTAACCTGGCAGGTTATGCACCATTTGGCTGTGAAATCGATCAGCACAGGGGATTTTTTGCGTAAATTTTCAACAGTTGTGGGGTTGTAGGCAATCCATGGATCTGCACTAAGGGCAGAAATAGGTTTGGTGGCATAGATATACGCAGCACTAGAAAGGGCTAGGGCTACAACAGTTGAGAACAATCGCACATATGGCGCGCGATTAACCCCGCCCCAATAGCCATAAATCCACGCGGCAATGCTAAGGGCAAGCAGGGCCACGAGAACATTTAAAAATACGGCGATGGAAACCTGGTCGGCCAGCACATGCATGAGCCACAGCACAGACGCGGCCATGCCAAAGCCCAAAATGGTTTTGAAGGTGTTCATCCACCCGCCTGGTTTGGGCAAGAATTTTGCAGTCTTGGGGTTTAAGCAAATTAATAAGTACGGCGCTGATAACCCAAGGGCAAGGCCTGTAAAAATGGCAAAGCCGTGAAAGGGACTTTGGGTTAAAGCAAACCCAACCGATGCACCCATAAATGGTGCAGAACATGGGGTGGCGACAATGCAGGCGAGCACTCCGTGGAAAAAGCTGCCCATTGGGGTTGAGGAATCTCCGCCCTTAGTTGAGAGCTTGGAAAATGACGTGCCAATTTCAAACACGCCGAATAAGTTCAAAGCGAAGGCAAAAAATACAAAAATAAGTGCGGTGACAACGGCTGGCGATTGCAGCTGAAAGCCCCAACCCACTTGGTGCCCGGCAGCACGAAAGGCTAATAATAAGCCTGCCAAGCCCCAAAAGCTAACAACGGTGCCTATTGTGAAAAATATGCCGCTTGCCCTTAGTTTTTTGGGCTGAGCGTGTTGAGTAAGGGTCATGATTTTTAAAGACAAAATGGGCAAAACGCAGGGCATTAGGTTTAAAATAATGCCACCGATTAGGGCGAATAAAAACATCAGCGCCATGTGAAAGCTGAAAAACCCAAGTTCGGTGTGGGGTTTTGGCAGGGCGTTCCATTGGGCCGCGGGCACAAGACTAAGGGTTTGGGTGGTTTTTTCTGGGGTGCAAAGCTTATTACATACAGTGTAGCTGATGTGAGCTTTGATGGAACCCAGATCATGGGGGGAATCGTTGGTTATGAAAGTGCCGTGGACATGGACTTTGCCCTCGTATGCTTGGAATTTGTGACCATGCAGGCTCAAGCTTTGAAGGGGAGGCCATTTTATGTGGTCAAGGGTGACGCCTTTGGGTAAATGCCATTCGATATTGGTGGGGGAATCTTCGCTATCGGGGGCGTAAATGTGGGCATGTTCAGGCAGGTCAAAAACCAAGATAAAGGGGATATTTTGTTTTTGGTGATTTTCGGGCGCCAGAAGCTGCACGTTTACGGTGTTCGCCATAAGGGTGGTGATGGTGAATATGCACATAGCGAAGAAGCGGAAAAGCATGGGGTTATAATCCTTGGGTCAATGGGTTGATTTAAAAACAGATATCATACACTGGATCCCGACGCCCTAAAGGGCTCAGGATGACGCAGCCTCTCCGTCTTCATGAGGAGCCAACAGCTTTGTGATGATCCAGTGAGTAATGTCCGAATTCTATAGACAAGTGAGGATCGCTGCGCTGCGCTCGCAAAGACGAAGGGGGAAAATAAAGAAGAGGAATTCATGCCGTATTATACCAAAACCAACTCCCTTAAATTGTACCCCACAATTTTTCAAAATTCCATGTGGTGGTTATTGGGTATAAATTTTGCTGTAGGCATCAGGATCATGAGCATGCAGCCAAGCTAGATTTGCATGCCAATCTGCAATAAGCGGATGTTGATCCGCAGGGCCATTCCAAGCCAAATACCCTGCATAGAATAGAATGGTTTCAAGACCTCTTCTGGTGAACATATAGTCAGGTTCAAGTTCATCACCGATAGCAGCAGCTGCTACAGCTTGTACTGTAGGGGCAATTACTTCACAATACCGTTCTTGCATCAAAACTCTTATAAAATCTTGAGCGGAATCTTCTTCTGCCCAATCATGAAAGGGACGACGTGTTTTCAACATTGTACGAACATGCTCAAAGAATTCTTCTCTAGTAACTTGATTAGCTGAATGCAAGTATTGATAAATTTGATTCACTAATTCATGGGGCCCAGCATAGATATGTTGGTAAAAATACTGAAGAAGCCTGTCTATATTGGGGTAATGTGCATTTCTTTGCAATTGATCGCCGTTGCCATAAGCAGCGGAAGGTTTGAACGCATAATCTGAATCAAAATAATGCTCTATATAATGTGGCAGAATATCCGTTGGGGTATTCCAAAATGCCTGATTTCTATGTTTTATTGTGGCAACAATACTCACGTTTTCATAATGTTCATGTGCCGACAATTCTTCTATAGAATCACTTTTAAAAGTGCGTAAAATTATATTTTTTACGTAAGTATCAAAGTCCTCAGCTGCAGCGAGAACTTGGCCCGATAAGGCAGTTAATGTTCGTGTTGCGATAGTTTCTATTCCAGTCTTTTTTCCGTCAGGGCAATGGGCAAAACGACCCATCAACATTTGCATATCTGCATAATCAACGGCGTAATTATCCCCAGCACGATCAAAATACGCAAATATCAGTAAAGCTTTTTTACATAATTCTATTCGTTCTGGTGTAAAACCAGCTGGAAAATCCCATTGATGAGCAAGATTTTCCCCTGCACTTGGAGCAACTAATGGTGTGCCTGTTCCAAAAAGTTCTGTTAAGGTTTTTATAGCGTATGCATGGATTCGTTCATAAGCTCTGCTGATATTTTGTCTAAATTCCAGTGTTTGTTGGTTTAGATTCGGCCTGGTAAGATCAAAATCATGTATTTGTCGTTTGTATTCCGCCTCAGTTACCCCGACAGGGATATTTTGAATACCCCCAGCAAAACCGGCTGCTCCAGGTGGTGTATAAAAAGAGTAAACGTTACTAGCATCATCTACCCCATCAAACATTGGAGCAGTAAAAGGCAATAACTGAGGAACGGCACCTTGAGCTGCATTTAAAGCAACTAATAACCCATCGGGGAAAATATGAGGTTTGATTCTTCGATTGTAGGCATCAATGCAATACAAGCCAATACGAGCCCAATACGCTTGGTCTGTTTCTGCTGGTTGCCTGCTTAATTCTGGGTGCTGGTTTGCTGCAAAAACATAGTTATCTAAAGCCCCTTGCCAATCTACTGAAGGTAATTCTTTGATTTTTTCCATGTTCGTATAAACGTGCATTTCAGGTGGCGGGAATGTATTTATTAAACCTAGAATGCTATGTATATCACTGTAATCATACTGATTAACCAGTGGACTATCTTCTACTTGCTGCACTATATCAGCGTATCCGGCTACTAATGCTTCTTGTGGACCAATTCCCATTTCTTGCAACTGTTTGCGTACCGCAACAGCACGGGGTGTATGGTTTAAAAGCCTATGCATTATAGCTTCCACCAAAGCAACTTTTGCACGTTTTTTTTCAATAATTGTTATTCCTGCTTGCACATCTATTGCATTAAAGTGTATTTGGATGGCATCTATAATTTGGTCTTTTTGCACATTACCCGCTGCTGGAATATAGTTTGCTATGCAGTGATGTGCCAAAAAATTAGCTAATCTTTTATTAACAGCTGCACCTGTGTCAATAATTCTGTAATCGTTGGTAGCGGGACCAAACGCATCAGCTGCTTCTCCGTAAATATTGATATGCTCTAAAATATTTACATTTGCAATCAAAAGTGCAAGAGCAACTACGGAATCAACGGAACCAGCAGGGTTAGCCGCTATTGGAACAGGAGAAATTAATTCTTTCGGCGGAGTAATGGCTTTTATTCTGCTAGCGATTAATTCATTGATCATTGTATTTTTTTGACGATTAAAGAGGTTTATTTGTTTGTTTTTTGTATCAAGATTCATGAGTCTTATTTTTGAAATGAGTGCACGATAATGAATATCTTGCCAGATAGGTTCAAGGCCTTTTATAGCATCAATACATGTTTTTATTTGGTCATATTTTGTTAACGTAAAGTTTATTGCTGCACCCTGATTGGCAATAATTGGCTTTAAAAGAATTGCATCAATCGAATCTTGAATAGCTGGCATTATTGCATTTGCTGCGGCAGGGATAAGAGGGTTAAGCTTTTTAAACAAAGCATTCAAACAGATTTCTTTTTTATTCGCAGAAAAATCAGGATTTTCAAGAGCAGCCAAAAAAGCTCTGAGAGCATTGCGTTGCGGAAGGGTGCTGCCTGTATGATCTAACTTAGTGATGTATCCGGCAGGAATTGCAGTTATTAAATGCTGAACTGGCTCCAGGACAACATTTTCAACGAAATCCTTAGCCCTTGCTGTAGTGTCGCAAAAAGTTTTTATATATACAAATGCTCGGCCCACATCGCGGTAAAAATCATCTGAAGCCTTATTTTTATTGAATACATCTATAATTTCTGCTTGTTCAAATTCTGACAGCGAAGAAAAAGTCAAAATAAAAGATTGAGTAGTGAGATCAGCTATATCAGTTTGAGCGTGACCCATCAGTTCAGCCGCTGGAGTACCAGCAAATGATGCACAAATTTCATGAAGAATTGAATCTAGGTTTTTATAGCGCTCACTAATTTGTGGTACATATTCAAAGTAAGGTTCTGCAGGAGCTACCAGAGATAACCTATTTAAGATATCAACATGCTGATTGGTTGCCCTAGGACTAGGGTTTGCTGACCATATTTGATCAGCAGCAAACTGAAGGTTGCGACTATGGGCTGCGGCCTTTGAAACAACACGTTCTATTATTGCCCTTTCATCAACACTGGCTTTTAAGCCTGTGGTAACACCATCAGGATAGCCATTACCAATCATCATGCCTAATGCATAGCGTGAAAATGTAATGGGGTCGACTCTATGGTTATCAAAATCGTCCTCGACAATAGCCAGTGCCCCTACTACGTCTAGATCTGTGCCTAATTCCACTTTTTTATTATCGATTTGCTGCTTCATCATTTCACGAAAAATAACAATATCTTTATGGCTTGCAAGCTCCATGGGTTCAGCCACAAGGTGAGTGAACATGAATAGGACCAGCACCGCTTGTGTAAACTTGAAATAATCACGAAAAAATATTTTCACTATTAAATGTTAAATCGAAGAACTATCAATAGTTTATATTTTTTATATTAAAAAAGAGTTAATAGAAATTACTCATGTGGACCCCAAGATACTAAGCCTCACAACGCGCGTTGCGCTGTTCGCCTAAGTTCTGGGGAAACTGTGGGGTGGAACTTCTTTTAGTTTCCCTACGACTTGATCGTAGGGTCCAGCTCTATAACATCCGGACATTACTCACTGAACCCCTACGTCTTCTGCAGAAGGCTCTGGGCGACGCGCTCACCCTCGTCTTCATGAGAAGCGAATGTTTTGTGATAATCCAGCATTCAATATCAAGCAACTAGGCGCAAATTAGCTTTCTTATTCTGTGGAGCTGGAGTTTCTTTCAAAAGCCAGATAAGCAGTGTGCCACCTAAAAGACCTGTAGTAGCTACGTAAATCATTACTCCTGTTGCGCTGCCGCCCATAAGTTGGGTAAGAGTACCGGTGATTAGCGGGGTTAAACCAGCAAAAATGCTAAGACCTGCTGAAAAAGCAAAGCCAGATACCCTGCCCCTAATAAGCACAGGTACGTTAAGTGAACTTAAGGGGTGGACTACGGAATATGCAAGCGCTGCAGGCAAAACCATGATTAGCTGGAATAAGGCGAAATGGTGTTCATGCAATAAAATGAATGCTGGATAAATGCATATTAATTGGGTAATACATGCAGCAAACATGGTGCGTTGCAGGCCGACCTTATCACTTAACCAACCAAAGATTGCCGTGAAAATGTTGTGGGCAATAACCGCTAACACAGTCATTTTGGCGGCTATGTGTAGGGGGATGCTCAAAACTTTGGTCATGTAAAATGAGGTGTAGCTAAGGGGGATCCAAATAAACACGCCAGCAACGGCGCCTACGCAAAAGGCGCGATAGATGAACCGGCGATGCTGCGGACTTAAAAGCTTGAAGTCTTGGGCAGAATGGATTGCATTTTCTGTTTTGAAGACCTGGCTTTCTTTGACGAAGCTACGCAAGTAAAATGCAATAACACCAAGGACTGCTGCTATTATAAAGGGGACTCTCCAAGACCAATCTGGCATTCCGGGACGTGTTGCAATGGCCACGCAAGCAATTGCTAACAAGCTACCCATGCCTGCTGAGGAATTGTAAAGTCCGGCAACGGTTCCAGCGCGCTTCCATCCGTAGCTTTCGATAAGAAGAATGCCACCGTTTGTGAATTCTCCGCCCATGCACATGCCCTGAATAATACGACACGCAATAAGGGCGATGGGGGCCACAATGCCGACCTCAGGATAAGTTGGCAGTAGCCCAATACACAACGTTGGAATTGCCATACCAAGCACTGAAAACATTAGGCTTTTCCGGCGGCCTTTAATGTCGGCCATGCGTCCAAAAATGTAACCACCTAATGGGCGCGCTAAAAAGCCGATAGCAAAAAAGAGGCCGCTAATAACAGCATCATGCACAGGGCTAATTGAAGGATAAAATTTTGGCGCTAACAAGAAGCTAAAATGAGCAAAAATAAAGAAATCAAAATACTCAAGCAAGTTGCCGCACATAAGGGCAGCTAATAAATGCTTAGGAGGTTTTGGAAGGTTGCTCATTAAGTACCCCTTAAAATGGTTAGCTATACTTTTATAGTATGTAACGCATGCAAAAAAGTCGCAAGTCATTTTAGGAAAAATAAAAAACCTTATTTTAAGCAAATATTAACAAAAAATTGCGTATACTAACTTTGGAACGCGTAAATAATACAGGCCATTATGCTTTATGTAATTTACTTCGCCATTCTTACTACCATGGGTTTGCACGCATCTGGACCCAATGAAATTTCTTCAGATGAAGACTCACCCTTACTTAGAAGACCATCTCTTGAATACAACAAGTTTCGCGATGAAACGATGCTGGTAAATTTGAAAACAGACAACGCATTATGGAAGCTTTTGCGACACAACAAATTGTGTGTGCTGCCTTCTGATGCCGACAAATCTTTAGCGTGGGTGCACCAACAAGCAGAAATTTTGGGAGCACAAATTGACTTAATTGATGCACAAATGCAGGAATACAGCGCCATTGTGTGGCTTGAACCATTTGAAACTACGAAAGAACAAATAAAAGCTATTGACCACGCGATGCATTCAATTAAGAAAGCTGTTAGAAGCGATGAGAGACGTTCAAAATTAGCGACAGTTAGGCAATGGAGAACAGCAGCACAGCAAAAACAGAAACTTGAAAAGCTTGTTTTTCACCTGGATGCTTTTTATGAGTCAGAAAAATTTTAAGTGAATTTTAATTAAACACTGGTTACGCTTAGAACATAGATTTAAAACGTGTAAAATGCCATGTTATTCGCAATTTTATTTATTGTTCTTGTGAGTTTTCAAACTGAAGTGTTTGGTGCTCATTATGATCCTCTGATGCAAAGAGCATTTGAATATTGGTATGATGATGACACAGTTGATCGAAATATGAGCACTTCTAATGCTGAGGCTGACGAGTGGCCAGGGCAAACTGCAGGGACTACGAATAGCGCAACTTCACCACAAAATGTAATTATAGAAGCACTTCCTTGGGATGTAAGCAGGCATATTGAGAAATTAGCCAAAGAATATGTTGAACACTGCGAGAAAACTACAGAAGTAAAAATAAGTAGGAATCATGGATTAGGCCCTCTTCTTGGGTTTCCAAAATGTCATAGACATAAAAACAAAACAAAAACCATAACGCTTGCGTGGATTGCTGAAAAACGAAATGAAGCAGAAATTCATCACAACGCTCTCACTGCAGAACATAGCGAGTATCAAACACAGCTAGCTTGCTATGATGAGATTCAAGAGCTAAGTGAAAGCACTACATATATTAGCGATGAACGTGCAAAGGAAATTTTACAAAAAGAACTTGCTTTTATGGAATGGAGAAGTCGAATTCTAAGACAGGACATTCCAGCGATTAGAGCCTATGCAGCAAACTTGGAAGTTATCATTGAACCACAGGCCAAACTTTTAAAATTGTTGAATAATTTTCATGCAAAACGACTTGTTACTTCTAGGGAAGGCGCAATTAAGTTTGTTCTGCAAAATGTTGAAGCACCACATGCGGATTTTTTTGCAGCCCATAGAGCTGCCATAGAAAAATATATTACTGACACATATTATCCTGATGTGGAAGACGATGCTGCAACCGAATAAAACTATTCCTGCTTTTGCCCTGCTTGAAGTAGCAATTGCCCTAAGTATATTGGGGGTGATTGCCTATATGGGCATGCCGCTGTTAGGCAAGGTGCAGCATTGGCAGCAGGTGAAAGTGACCCATGCACACCAGGAAAAAATTGTAGAATCGTTAGCGGGTTATGTGTTAATGAACAAGCGTTTGCCCTGCCCTGCGTTAAGTGCAAATGGTGAAGCGCAGGCGGTTTGTACGAATGATACCAAAGCAGGTTTTGTGCCCTATAAAACACTGGGCATTGATGAGAAAACCGCTAAGGATGGTAACCATCATTGGATGACTTATGTGGTGGAGCCCAACTTGGCATCGCCACGGATTAGTTTTATATACACAGACCCAACGCTTGCTATTGACCCTAAAACGGTGTTTTGCAAAGCACCTAGCGGTGGAAACTTGAATGTACAAACAGCTGACAAACAATCGTGTGTAGTCGCGCCAGATTTTGTAGCAGTGGTGTTAATTGCCCATGGCAACAGTGGTGGATACGCCCTTGATAATGGGACGATTCAACCAGTAGATGGTGGCGATATTGATAAAATTAACAACGTAGCCCGAGGTGGAGCTTTCACAACCAAAACCCAGCAGCGAATAGCGCCGTCTATTTTTGACGACACACTATTATATGTCAGCCGTAACAACCTAATGGCTCAGTGGGCGAAGTTTCCTTGTAGACGTTAAAAATCTAAATCACCTTTATTTCTCATCAATTTGTTTAAAATTAGTCTATATTTTGTGATTAATTATTTTTTAAACATTCTCGGGCCACAATACTTTTGTTGATAACTTTCATGAGGTCCCAAATGAACAAATTTACTTTTTATGGCAATTACTCAAAGGCATTAGCACTAACATGCATGCTACTTGCAAACAATGGCTATAGCGCTGAAGAAAAAGACTCTTTTTCTGATGACGAAGGAAGCAGTGCATGTCTACCTGTTGTGTCTACTCAGGATGACGCGGCAATCGCTGCGCAACTTGCAAGGCAATTTGAGGATGAAGCTAGGGAATTCCAGGCATATCAAGAAGATGTGCGAAGGAGAACAGAAGAAGCACGCCAGTTGGCAATACATCGGGCAGACGTGAAGAGAGCAGCTGCTGAAGTACCTTTTGCAGAGACGGAAGTACAACTAGGTTTGCTTTTGGAAGCAAAAAGAATTAACAATTTTGGTGAAGTATCACCCACATTTTCTAGTCTTGCTGACTTCTTTGAAGGGGAAGCTGGAACAAGGGCTCGACTTTTTAGTATTTATCAGGAGCTTTATAGTCAGCATGGAGATAGCGATTCTGCCATTGCTACAATGGCAACTGATTTCAGAGATGGTAGGCTATTATAGACCATAGGGATTATATGGCATTAGCTTCAGAAATTAGTGACGCTGCATAACAAGTAATAAAAAAAGCCGGCTGTTTAGGCCGGCTTTATATTTTTAGGATTCTCTTGGACCAAAAAGATCAGCATCTAATGCATGACCTGCATAATATGGGAAAGCTTCTCCCAATTTTGACATATCTTTTGCATGTTCAACGGCATTTCCAGACATGTTTTCTCGGTTAAGGTCGTCGGTTGGGAAACAATAAGGAAGAGTTGTTGACGTTTCATCGCGATAATCGACACGAAGGCCAACTGTTCTTTTCCAGTTATGATCTAGCATATCACGTGTTGTGACCATGGGTTGATAAGCAGTATCTTCATGCATAGCTAAATTTAGAAGCGCCTTAGTACTGTTTTTTGCCAAAGTCGTAGGCCAAGCAGCAACTACTTCAACTGGTGCACCAGGCGAAAAACTCTCTCTTCCAACGCAAAGAGGCCTACTAACTATCATTA
This sequence comes from Candidatus Finniella inopinata, assembly GCA_943322985.2. Lineage (GTDB taxonomy): Bacteria > Pseudomonadota > Alphaproteobacteria > Paracaedibacterales > CAITNM01 > CAITNM01. The sequence goes on along the minus strand of CALPGA020000015.1, from coordinate 18,958 downwards.
GCTGACGAGCAATCCACATGCCACCTGCCCCAGTACTAAAGGCATAATTAGGAGTTTTCATTTTAATTTTTATATCTTCAATATTGAAATATTTAAGCCCCGTTGGAATTACAACACATTCACCAGGCAAAGTAAGTTTTGGTGAAAAAAGCAATTTCGTACCATCTCCAGCGGTCACTTCTACATGTATTTGAAGGTTATGCAAAGAAGATGATCCGTCTTCCCAAATATAGCGATAAGCTTCTGTTGCAAGTGAATTTTCGTATGGAACTTTAAACAATCCACTTCCTGGCATTTTTCCTTGAGTGATTGTATGAGCAAATATTTGATCCCTTAAAAAGGAACCACCTATAACGGGACCAATATCATGGTTCCATACTTTAATAACTAAGCCTTCATCAGCAACGGCTTCATACGCTGCAGCTTGAAGTCCAAGACTTATGCTTGCTAACGTTAACAGTAATATTCTAAATGTTTTCATGTTCTTTTCTTTATGTTGTTTTCAGATGATGTTACGCTAACTGGTTGCATTTCATTTGTAAAATGGAAAATTTCACTTTTTGAGCAATAATTATTCAATTCAATCGCTAATACTCATGAAAAATTACTTTGACATAGATTTAAAAAGACTTTAAATATTGTTAATTACATTTAATTTGACATAATATAACAAAAATGAATTTGTCTGTTTTGAAGTTTATTGTTTTTTGTGGTTGCATAGTTATTAGTTTTGCTGGCACTGCTTGCACAGCATCTACTGATTGCAAGTGGCCAGATGCTGCGCTTTTAAAGAAAATGGGTGTATCTAGCCCTGCGAATGGAATGACTACGCCAAAAAGAGTTGGATTTAGGGAAAGTGTAGCCGTTGGCATGACGGAATATACGGAATATGACGAAGATCAAGATTGCAAAACCGAACATGTTAACACCACCGAGATTTGCAGACAGTCTTTGAAAGAATTTACTCCGCGTAAAGAAGAAGACGCACAACCAAGAGAATCTGCCTATAATTTTGTGGCATCAATAAATTTCATGCTCTATGAAAATGGCATACCAACAGATAATCCACTAATTCGCGAAGCAGTAAAAGACAGGGTTTTAAAAATTGCCAAAGGCATTCAAGGGGATTTTTTCGTCAATAGAGCTGTAGCGCATAAGGAAGGTTCCCCACCTAGGTTGCATATATTGGAAGAGAATTTTTTAAAAATTGCTCCAGAAACAGTAGAAAAAATGCGGGCAATGGGTGGCTTATTAGCCCTGGAAGATTGCCTGAAAATCAAAGAAATAGCGAGGAATAATCCCAGGGTTATTGCTGCTTTAATTGCCCTTGAACGAGAAAAATTCGATATCATTGCAGAATTAAATAAGAGAAACATCAGCATAACAGCAGATATTTTTGATGCAGTTAGCTGCAAAGCAAACACACTTACAACTGATGAAATAGATTTATTTTTACATTTTTCTGTCGGGAATCATCTTGTATTTCTTGAACTATTTAAAATGCCCTACCATAGGGTGCAAGACTTTAAAAAAATTCTTGAACTGAACACCATGGAACTTAACGTTAATAAAGTTTTATTGAATAAAAGTGCTAATGAAGTGCTGAAAATTGCGCAGGAATCTGCACCTGGCGCCCAATTATGCGCAAGCGATGTATTGGCACTTGCACAAAGATGCTTAAGTAGACATGATCTATCAACTTATGAACTTATTGATTTTGCAAGGGTGGTAATAAAACGAAAAAGCTGGTGGGCACTTATGTGGACCTGGGTAGACCACGATACACTTCATGACCTGTGTGATAGGCAGAGATCAACACAGTCGTCATAATATTGCTGTAATGTATTACTATTTCTTGACTTTTTACAAATAGTGCTTACATTGATAAAATCATCTAGAACATTGACCGCATGACATTTGAAGAAACTGGCTTAAGCGAGGTGCTTGTTAAGCGCTTAGCTGAAATTGGCTTTACGACCCCTACTCCCATTCAGCAAAAAGCAATTCCTATTGCATTGCGTGGGCAAGATATTATTGGCATGGCGCAAACCGGTACAGGTAAAACGGCAGCGTTTTTGTTACCGATACTCAATGTTCAAAATGATAAAGCACAAAAATCGAGAAATCCTAGCATACTGATTTTGGAGCCTACCAGAGAGTTGGCGTTTCAAGTGCAGGAAAGCTTAAAGCGATTTGACCCAGAAGAAAATTTGAAGTCTGTATTGCTAATTGGCGGTGACCCAATGGGCATGCAAGAACGCGCGTTGAAAAAACCGCATCACATTATTATTGCAACACCAGGACGACTGTTAGATTTTATGGATCGCGGGAAGCTGCTTATGTACGGTGTGCAGCATGTGGTGATTGACGAAGCGGATAGAATGCTAGACATGGGATTCATTCCTGATGTTGATAAGATTTTGGCAGTTTTGCCTAAAACCCGTCAGACACTTTTATTTAGTGCGACCATGACGCCTGATATTCGCAAACTTGTTGAACAATATATGATGCTACCTAAAACTGTTGAGGTTAAGGGTGAAAAAAGCAAAGCATCGATTGAACAAACTGCGATATTGGTTAATGACATTAACAAACGCGAAGCGTTGCGTAAAATTTTGCGCGAGCACCCGAAGCTGAATGTTGTGGTGTTTTGCAATCGCAAGCGTGACATTGATGAATTGAAGCAGTCGTTATCACGCCATAAGTTTTCTGTTGGCGCTATGCATGGTGATATGGACCAAGAGGCGCGTAACAAAAGCTTACAGGCATTTAAAGCTGGAGAAATTGATATTCTGATTGCAAGCGATGTTTTGGCACGCGGCGTAGATATTGAAGGCTTGGGCATGGTGGTTAACTTTAACGTGCCATTGCAAGTTGAAGACTACATTCACCGCATTGGCAGAACTGGCCGTGCGGATATGAAGGGATTGGCGTTTACGTTGGTCAATGTGAAAGAGCGGACACTGCTTAAGAACATCGAAACGCATTTGAATGCAACCCTGTTTAGTGAAACTTTCGTTGAAGAAAAGCGCGCGAAAAAAACACAAGAAAAGCCAGCACAAGAAATTAAAGTCGCTGAAGACAAAGTGCCAGAACATAAAGCACCAAAAGCTGTTGCGAAAAAGCCGGTGCACCCTGTTCGTGAACGACATCCTGATCGTGCAAATGAAAAGGTGCCATCAGGCCGTGAGGCAACAGGTCCTGTTGTAGGTTTTGGAGCAATTTTGCCTGGATTCATGGCGCAGAAAGTCACCTTGCCAAAGCCATTGCCTGTAGGCGCTGAAGCTGAGTAATTTACCATTATAAGATTACTAGAATAATTTCCTAACTAGCTCTTCTAGAGCTGACACAGGAATTTCTGGGAATTTTGTGTTTATATCTTCCTGCCCTAATATACTCACAAACTTATTGAGAGTGGCTGGAGAAACAGATTCAGTTTCTAAAATTTTATTAATAACAGAGGTAGATACCCCAAGAATTTCACTTGTTTTCTTTTTAGTTTTTGTGTGTTTTCTAACAGATTTTACTAGTTCAACAAACATATCGCTAGTAGGCATGCGTCTTGGAACACTATCTAAATCGAGTAAGGTTATAATAAATGGGTTTGGAAACGGATGCCCCCTGTCTACCCGGTAATTGAGACGATCAGCTAAAAGCTTTCTCTCATGCAAAAGCGCAGGAACAGTCAAAATTCTTCTGGCTGGCATAACTGGTGCGATAAGGTTATCTAAAAACATAATCCGCATAGCCTGTCCTGATTCCCAAGCAGCTGAGAGCATATAAAATGCAGTAAGCTTACCTTGACCTAGCTTATCGTAAGCAGCTAACAAATTTTGAAAAGTATCTTTGATTGTTTGTTTTTGTTCAGTGATTTTTGCATCATACCCAACAAGCGTTTCATAAAGCCCTGAAGCTGCATACTTTGCCCTAGCTCCTGTTAATGCATGGGGATCAAAAGCACTAAAAAGGGTACTCAATAAAGTACGTCTACCTTCCTTTCTGTGTTCAGAAAAACTAGTTGCAACGTTGTCACTCCATCTAAGTGCTTTAAAAATTTCTTGAGGCATTCCATGAATAGCGACAATGTCATCACTTTTCCAATTCTTAAATTTTTTTAGTTGTTCATCATAAGCACCACTAAAGCGAATATTAAAAGGTCGACCTGTTCGCTTCATAGAAGTAGCTAAAACAATCATGCTTGAAAAAGGCATGCCATTTCTACAGATAGAATCATCCATATTTTCAAATAGAGAACGTGTCAATCCTTGCACTTCGCTATCTATGCCAAAGGTTATTCCGCTATGTTTTAGACGACTAAAAAGAAGGGGCGTTTCGTCAGTTTTTCCATATAAATATTCAACTGTTTGAGGAGCAAGACACATGGTATTCGGCTCGTGGAAATATACACCATAGGGCTGAAATACCGCCAAAATGTGCTTAATGATATTTCCCATTTCGCTGGAAAACCGTGTCCATTGCTTTGCGCTTATACTCACAACATCTAGAATTTCAGCTGGATCATAGACGTGTGCTCCACCAATAATGACCGGGTAGTGTCCATTTCGTCTGCACATGGCACTGATTAAACTATCATAGTTTGAATAGAGGTATTGTTCGGTGTCACTAACGATTTGGGCTTCCGTGGGCACACCAAAATTGTAAAACTGTGGGGATGTTTTTAGGTTTGTAAAATCAGAATCTTGAATATGAAAATAGACCGGCTTACCTCTGCTAAACTTTGTAATAAAATCCTTTGTAAAATCATTGTTTAATAAGTGTGTGCGCATCGCTCCAAAAGGAAAGCCATGGACACTATCTTCTTTTTCAACTCTGTTTGTTAAAACATCCCTGACACGACCGACCGGAGTGGTATTAACTAATTGCCGAATATTTCGAATAATGGATTCTGGTGTTGTTTCTTGTGGACCATCTCTATAGGTGGACCATGGAGTGTATACAAAAAGGATTGGCACCCCTAGTGCTTCGAATTCGGTTCTTTTTGTTTCCAGTTCACCCCAATTAAAAGGTGTATCTAAATCTGCTGTTGATCCAATCTTTTCATTAATCCCAATCAGAATAGCCAACCGATGACGCTGTTCTGGAGGTAATAGCTGACTTGCTAATTTAGTAACCAAGTCAACGAGATCGGTGCTGCCATTCTTACAATTCATGGTCACCATATACCGCCAAGGAGTAGCAACATCAACAACTCCAAGAGGGTCTAAACCACTTTTTCCAAAAAGAAGATGTTCAGACTTAGCAGTTAACGGCCTGCCTTGAGGTTTAACTCCTTTTCCACCTGCAGAAGAAGGCTTGTAATTGCGGCAATCACAAACGGCTGGGTAGTTATCTAAAGAATCATCCGCACTAATAGAACTGTATGATATTGGAAAAAGTATAAATAAAACAATAAATACAGAAAGATTCATAACAAAGCCACATCGCCAAAAGGTACTATGAATCATATCTGTAATTTTATTTAATTGTCTATAATTTTATCAAACCTGTACGAGTTCACATAAATTGAGGCTACTAGGTTCATAAACAAGTTTCTGAGCAACAAAAAAGTCAGCAGGAATGGGCGTTTGCGCACTCATATTTTTAACGATCATTAACAATAAATTAATATTTTTATATTACGATGAATCTTATCGCATTGATATAAAGTGATAGCAGTGGCATCAAAACTATTTTTAATAGCTCTTTTTTTATTAGCAGCAACTAGTGAAATGTGCGCAGCAGTTAGACATGAACTTAACTCACCTGAAAAAGGCAGCTAGCCATTCTATTCAAGAGAAAAGAAAAGCAAAATAGTTCCAGCGCCTGCTTTAACAGAAGAGGCAGTGACTAATCAAAGCAGAAACAGAAATTCACAAAGAAGAAATGCGATAGTGCCAGAACCAGTAAAAAAAACACCTAGTCTGGATAGTACAGATAGTGAAACTAGCAGTGAAAGCAACAGTGAAAAACAAAGACGAACAAGAGAAATTAGAAGATATTTCGAAGGCATTACAGATGAAATTCTCGGGAGTCGAGAAGTGCCTAAAGTTCAAAAACGTAAATCTTTGCCATGGTTAATACCTCAAGAAGAACGAAACACGACAGAGCAATATAACCGGTGTTCAAGAGGCAGTGTAAGAAACAGATTAATAACTTGTACGGGTGACTGTATAAGCGCTGCCTTTGAATTATTTTCCAGTCTTGGCAGAGAAGCTGAATTAGAAGAGTTATGCATAAGGCGTTGCACAAATTCTGGAAAGTTATTCATAGCCGAAAAGCAGAACAAATAGAGAACTATAACAGCCAACAACAAAGGCGTTATTAGGAACAGCATGCTGCTAAACTATAAAATTTATCTAAAATTATTTGGGACATTTTAATTTTTGACAAAATACGGGGTTTTGATAGCATAAGATTGTAATTTTAAGAATTGTGCCTAGAGTAAAGTTCAGATATCAGCGTTAAATTCACGCCCCTCTCCGAAAACCAAAGTATAGAATTCAATAATTTAAGCAATATGATATTACCCACTGGATCCCCACGCCCTCTGACGAGGGCTCAGGATGACGGCGTGGTTAGAGTTTAAGCCATAGAAAAACTGAGAAACACAACGCTGAAAGCACTCTGCTTTTGGCGTTTTTTTTATTAACCAAAGAATGGATCTCGCGGTCTGAGCCGCGGGAAGACTGGAAAACACTCATGAAGAAATTTTTCAAAAATTTAAAGACAGCGTGGCCAAGGCAAACAAGTAGACATGCTAATATGTTGGCCATGGGGTCGGTTGGCAAGCCGGTTTTTACACCAAGGTATTATGAACAATTGGCAGATGAAGGGTATCAGCGAAATGTGATTGTGTTTCGGTGCGTGAATTTAATCGCCAGGGGGTTAGGATCGGTTCCATGGCTTTTATATAGAAATGGAAGCGATCAAGAACTTGAACAGCACCCGTTGCTTAACCTATTAAATTGTCCGAGTCCTCATCAGGCGGGGTCTGCGTTTATGGAAGCTGTGGTTAGTCATTTATTGCTTTCTGGAAATGCGTACATTGAAGCGGTGTTAGATAATTATGGAGTGCAGGAATTGTACGCCCTGCGGCCCGATAGAATGCGTATTGTTGCAGGACCACAAGGCATTGAAGCTTATGAATATTCAGTTGGCGCCCATAAGAAATTGTACAAAGTTGATGCCAATGGCAAATGCCCTATTTTGCACATTAAGCTGTTTCACCCTTTGCATGATTGGTATGGATTAAGCCCCATTGAAGCAGCGGCGTGTAGCATTGATCAGCATAATGCGGTGTCAAATCACAACTTGGCATTGCTTCAAAATGGAGGGCGACCATCGGGGGCGTTTATTATTAAACCCAGCAATCACAGTGCGCCTTTGACGGAACAACAACGTAATCAGCTTCGTGAAGATATTACGCATTTATATGAAGGTGGAAAAAACGCTGGGCGAATACTGATGATGGAAGGAGATTTTTCTTGGCAAGACATGGGGCTGAGCCCGAAGGATTTAGATTTTATTTCAGGAAAAAGTGTTTCAGCCAGGGAAATTTGCCAAGCATTTGGTGTGCCGCCAATTTTGGCAGGAATTCCTGGGGATGCAACTTTTGCAAATTACCGGGAAGCGCGGTTTCACCTGTGGGAAGATACGATTTTGCCGTTGCTTGATCACCTGGTTGCGGAAATGAACTTATGGTTGGCGCCGTACTTTGGTAAGGAGCTTAGACTTGGTTATGACCACGACAGCATTGCAGCGTTGTCGCCCAAACGAGAAGCTACTTGGGCAAAAGTTGCAACTGCCGATTTTTTAACAATTAACGAAAAGCGCCATGCGGTTGGGTATTCGCCAATTGCGGGCGGCGATATTTTAGATAGGGGTATTCATGAAGCAGCATCAAACTAGTCCATTTTGCTTAAAGAGCTTGCAAGATGATGGGATCTTTTATGGGTATGCATCTGTTTTTGATTGTGTGGATTTTCAAAATGACCAAGTTGTTCCGGGGGCTTTTGCGAAAAGCTTGAGTGATTGGCGAGCGAAAGAAGCATGGCCAAAAATGCTATGGCAACATGATCATCATCACCCAATTGGCGTATGGGTTGATATGCAAGAAGATGCCACCGGACTGCTGGTAAAAGGTCAGCTTTTGCTTGATGTTCGCAAAGGACGAGAAGCGTATTCGCTTTTAAAACGCAATGTAGTGAATGGTTTGTCGATTGGGTTTTCCTTGGAAAAAGCGGCGACTTCACCACGGGGGCATCAGCTATTACAGGAAGTCCATTTACATGAAATATCGCTAGTAACATTTGCAGCCAACCCAAAGGCAAAAGTTAAATGGGTGAAATCTATGGATACGCCAGTTGAGTATAGATTAGCGCATGTGGTGGACGCATTGGCAGAAAGGATTGGGGCAAGAGAAACCTATTATTAACACTGATAGCATTTACAACTTACGCGCCGCAGTAGCAATACTGCGGTTTTTTTTATCAACAACATACAAAGGGAAAACTATGACTACACCATTAGAACAATCATTAGATCGTCTTGAACAAGCAGTACAAAACTTTAGCGCAAAAGAGATGCAACACAAGGCTTTGGATCGTCCTGTTTTTGAAACAAAAGAGAAGACGGGAAATAACGTACAGAATTTTGTAAAGCACGGTGAGAAGGCCTTGTCTTCGCAGGATGGTACTGGAAGTTTGGTGATTCGCAAACCGAGCATTTCATCGGTTGTTGAAAAGCCCACCTGCCCTACCCTTTTCAGAGATATTGCAGGAAGGGCAACTATACAATCTGACCATTTAGAAATTGTACGGGAAAAAGGCAATACAGAATCCGGATGGGCAAATGAAACCACCTTAGGTGCAGAAACCAATGTGGCGGAGTTAATGAAAATTATCATTCCTGCCCATGAGATGTATGCACGCACACGCATTAGCCAGCGGTTGATTGATGATGCAGTTATTAACTTGGAAAGCTGGTTGATGGATAGCATTGAACAGCGATTCAGTCAGCTGGAAGAAGATGCGTTTATTAATGGATCTGGCGACAGCATGCCGAAAGGCTTTTTAAAATACGAACGGGTTGCCGATGAACAGTACGAATGGGGCAAGTTAGTTGAACGACGCACAGGCCAAAATGGTGCAATTGTAAATGCCGATATTCTGTTAGATACGGTTTCAAGTTTAAAAACACCGTATTTAGCAGGAGCAATGTGGGTAATGTCGCGTTCTGCTTTTGCTGAAATACGACGATTAAAGGAACCAACAACTGGACGGTATTTGTGGCAACCAAGCTTAACAGAAGGTGGTGGAAATTCGCTGCTTGGATTCCCGATTATATTAAGTGACGCGATGCCAGCATTAAAACCAGATGCGCCATCGACCGCGATTGCATTTGGGAATTTTGCAAGAGGGTACCAAATTGTGGACCGTGGGGAATTCACCATTTTACGTGATCCGTATTCTGCAAAACCTTTGGTTGAGTTTTATGTAACCCAGCGATTAGGTGGAGACGTTGTCGATTTTGAAGCGATTAAGTTGATTACTGCAGGTGAATAATTATGCAGATTCAGCGCGTTAACGTATCGCCCATGGAATTGGTGACCTTATCAGCATTAAAAGAGCATATGCGTATTGAGCACGATGCGGAAGACAACCTCTTAAAAAGTCTTCAACGTGCTGCATATGATTGGGTGGAGCAATTCACCTATCGGTCATTGCTTACAACCCAGTGGAAATTTTCATCACTACCCTTGAAAGGGGGTAGTGAAATCCGCCTTGCGTTGCCATTTCCCAATTTGTTGGAAATTGAAGAAGTGTTTCATGCATTCACAGCTTCGAATAAAGAAAGGGTTCGAAAATTCAGCGTGCAGCTAAAAAATGGCATTCCTTACCTATGCTTGCTGAGCAAGGGAGTTCCCATTGAGGTTGCGTACAGCGCAGGGTTTGGCCCCCATCCGGACTTTGTGCCAGAGGCATTTCACCATGTAATTAAGGTGTTGGTGGCCCATTGGTATGAACACCGAGAAGGGGCAAATTGTGGCATTCCAGATACAGTCGAGCTTTTTTTACGTCCTTATCAAATTAGGAGATTAATATGAAAATTTCAGACTTTAGCGAGCGTGTTCAAGCTTTCTATGGCTATCACACAGAAGAAGATGATGGTGATTTCACTCTAACTTTAAAAGAAGGAGGATGGTTTTGGGCAAAGATTACCCCTCTTTCGTTCCAGCAAAATACGGCGAATGACCAGGCTATGCCTTGTCAAAATAGATATGAAATAGTCATGCGTAAAAAACATATCAGCAATACTAGACATGCATATTTAACGCAGCTACGATGGAATCATAAACTTTTAGATATTTACACTCCGTGGCTAGAAACAAGCAACTTAGATTGCATTAAGTGTCTAGCAAAAGAGAGAACCGAGGAGAAAAATGATGGCTGATTTCGGTGTACTAAGTGCGATACGAGACATGTTAAAAATGCAGATGTCAACAGACGAACATGGAATGGCTGACCATATTCATATCAGCTATCCGGCGAAAACATCAACTTATCCAATGATTATTCTAGAGCTAGAGGAAGTGTGGACATCACTTGCTATGGGGCAACATTCACCCAGGGCAAGACTTAAGTTAAAGGCGAGAACCTTAAGCAACAAGTTAAGCGGAAAAGAATCAATTACCATTGCTGAAAAACTACGGGGATCAATTGATGGAAAAACCATCAACTTGGAAGATGGAAAAATTGTAACCCTTCGCCTTGAAAACAGCATTGTTGATATTCCGACCAACTTAAATAAAACGCGCAATGTTCAACAATATTTTGAAGCAATTGTGAGAGGGTAGCATGACCCATTCAGACGATTACATGATTGAAACCCTGCTGAATACAATTGACCGTTATGACAGCACGCTAATTATTGCACTGCCCCGTTGGGCGCAAAATGGCTAGGGGTAATTATGGAAACAGAACTAACCATTAATATTGGCGGACTTCCACCTTTTTCCGCACGCGGATGCGAACAAGAACTTATTCCTATAAACCAGGGCGATTTTCACCGAAACATTAATGGTGATTTAATTTACCTTGGCGACGACACTCACACAAAATACAAAAGCCTAATCAAATGCAGTGACAAAGCTGCTATTGCAACTGATGGATTATACCGTGGACGCGAAATTGAATTAGGGTGCATTCAGCGCTTGTGGCAAAAATTTGAACCCAACCAACGGGAATTGCATTTAGATAAAATTCCTGTGAGTGGGTCAATATACGCTTACAACGAAGACAAAGCTGAAATTCGGATTCTGCAATCAGTAGGAAGACGAGTGCAGCTAGAAACGCCAAATACAGGTGGATTTATCTGTTACAGGCCGTTGCTTGTTATGCGCATTGTGCAATATTCATTGAACACAAATGAATGGGGCATAAAGGTTGGCTGGCAAATGGAATGTGAAGAGATTTAAGGCATTCTTATCAAGCACTATCTCGCATTTGAGGTTTAATCTCTGTAGTGAAAATCGAATCGCGGAGGAAATCGTCGCGATGCACCATCCAAAAAATTCGCGGAGCTGCTATTACCCTGTGAGTGAGATCTTGTGCAAAACCTGCTGCTAGCAAAACTTGTATAGAAAAATGAGTAGGTACAGGTGCAAATCTATACCCTGCAAAAGTTATTGTACCAGTACCGTTGCATATTATATTTGTTCCACGAGGAATATATCCCTCGTACTGCGCAGTGTTCCCAAACTCAACATCTATGAGCCATGGATCAGCTGCAATAGGGTTTTTAGTAACAATAACAGCAAAAAAACATAAAGCTATTTTGAGTGCAGCATTTACAAACATCATTTTGAATATCTTCATTTTCCCCTACCACTACAATGATTACTAATATCATACAGAAATTCAATCTATCACCATTTCGTAAATGGAATGTGAAGAGATTTAAAGGAAAAATCGCCTCCACATCACCTTGATCGTTTACCTAGGCCCCATCGCAAACTCCAATGTTGTTTTCATTTAATACATAGAATGCTTGATTGAGCGTTCATCATAACCAACACCACGCCGCAGCGTCTTCGCTGCGGTTTTTTTATATCTGAATATTTTCAAATGATTCTATAGGACTGGATCCTTACGCTCTCTGACGATGGCCCTGGATGACGATTCTGGAAAAACATCTACGCATTTATTAAGGAGGATGCCATGTAGAAACATATCAAGCTTATTCACTAAAAACGCTTAATTTTAAAACTTAACTAAGGATACCATCATGAAAAAGCACCTTAAAATACTTACCGCATTTACCTTCTTGACCCTGTCAGATTTGTGCGCATCTGCTGAAGACATTGAACTTTCGCATATGGAAGAAGCTCGCATTCAAAGCGTTTCTGGAAAAGTAATACGGGAAGAACAATCTGATATCAAACAAACGAAAGCTAATTTAAATGACGAGGGAACAACAATTTTTATCTATTTTTGTAAAAACGCTATTAAACAGCTTAAAAATATTTTTTATGCTCCCGCATTGTCTGAATACAACATTCAAGTAGCATCATCTGTAACAAGCGGGCTGATTTTATACGGATTATATTATTCATTTAATACGTCAAAACCATAAGCCCTAAAACTCTCACGTAACTTCTTCGTGAGAGTTAACCCATTTTTAATGTGAAATATCTCAAACTATTTACAGGGTAATTTGCCTGTTATACGTAATGATAAAATGGATTTCATTGGTTATTTTAACTGCAAAAATAGCTGCTAGTTATGCCCCTATACCAAATATAGATATTGATATTGAAGAATCACGAAAAGATGAATCCTTAGTACAGTTAGCACATTCAAAACCTGTATATGATAACGTTGGTATTTTGTATCGCTATATCATTGAAAAAGATGAAATAACAAACCCTATTTGGCCATCAAGCTGTGGATCAGCTGTTTATATTGGTGAAAAATTTGGCAAAGGATTCTGCTTAGCATCTGCACATTGCTGTTTCAAATTTCGTTATTTTAGTGATGAAGCTGGTTACGAAGTTGGTTTTGAAATTGCCAATAAAAGGGTAGAGTGCTACAGGGTCAAACATTTTTTTGTGCATCCCAAATATAAGGAATATAACGATTATGATCTGGCAGTACTTGTTTTAGATAGGCCTGTTGAGGGATTAGATGGACTAAAAATAAATTATGAATTCTCAAAACAACAAGTTTTTGAAGATTATCAGCACCTTTTAACTTATGTGGGGTATGGAGTTAAACTTTTTGGAAATAATTGGTTTACCCTATCTGATGAAAAAAGACGAGCAAGACAATGCTACACACACAATTGCTCCATGATACCGCAAAGCCTTGGAATTTATTCAACACCTTACGGACAATATAATAAGTCTAAAACAACACGACCTCTTGAGTCATTTGAAGCACATTCAAGGGAAGGAATGAGCGGAGGTGGCGTGATTAATGAAAAAGATGAATTAGTGTCTATTAATAAGGGTACAAGAACCCCAGAACAACCGTTCAACATAATGACAAGTTTGTATTTTAGTTGTGCTCTTTTTTCAAACTGTATTCTTACTGGCATCAATCTGCTTTGTTGTTCTATTCCTTTGTTTAATACAGGAATCACGATTCCTGGAGCGTACACTCAAAGTGTGCCATTGGGTGCATGCAAAGATTGGATTGAAGCCGTACAACAGCAATATGGGGACTATGCACACATAGTTTAGGCACGACCAAGTCTAAAAACTTATTAGCCACACTCAAGACGGTTGCTTCTTAACTGATTATTAAACCCACTCTTTTATATTGATAATTAAGCCGTAAGGAGATTTGACTCAGCTTGTGCTGAGCCGAGAAAACCACAGAAATACACATATTATCAGAGGATTTCAGATGACGAATTTGAGAATTGTTAAACACGTTTTTTTGTCTTTATTGCTAACGTCAGGGGCTGTTTATTCTGCAACTTTTGATGAACAACCAGACGCAACCCTTGAACAAACGGCAGTAAGCACGGTTAGAGGAATCAAATATCCAATTTCACATATTGAATTCCTGCTAGAAGACAGAGCTACGGTTGTAAGTTCACTTTTTTCCTCGACGCATATTCGCAATGTACTGGGAAATGAGATAAAGACAGAATTTGACAAAGCGATGGCTGCTTACAAAAAAAGTGCTTCAACAGAAGAAGCTAATTCAATACTGGTAAATTTAGGAGAATTTTGTGCAATTCAAGAGCTAAAACTATATAAGCTGCATTATTCGAGACATTATACTGAAGAAGGCAGGAAGCTTTATGAACATGACTGCAATAGCCTTCGACAAATAGAAGATTTCACCATGTCAGAATCAAAAGAAGATTTGGCAATACCATCAATGAATTTGCTGAAAGCACTGGGCGTTATAGATCGTCGCTTAAATTCGTGGGATTTTATTAAAGAATTAACCACTACAACCGCTGATGAAATTTTTTCAAAAATTCAAAATCATGCATTGATTAAAGATAGTTCCGTAACCAAGTCTGATATTGCTGCATTAATTGATGCACTACGGCAATTTCGCAGCTAGTCAGCTCATCAATGAAATTTTTAATAAAAATTTCGATTATCACTTGTTAAATTTTATAAATATGCCAGACTTTACGAGTACAAACACTTTACGGAGATACTAATCATGAAGAAATATACATGTTTTGCGCTTCTTGCATTTTTCGGAGCAGCAGCACTTACACCAGTTATGGCAGCAACAGGCGGAACGCCTCCTGTTCCGCCAGTACCTAATGGCGACAAACATGGTGGTCACGGTCACCACGATCATGATGGTCACAAAGGTAAAGGCCACCATGGTAAAGATCATAAAGATCACAAAGCAAAATAAGAATCCTTATCTTATAAATTTAGGTGTCCTTTTGGGCACCTATTTTTTTATGCAGAAATTTAACTTCACGTTAACTATTAGGTGGGCAAAGTAAGGCTATAAACAATAACAGATATGATTTATGCGCTTTATACTTTTTACCCTTGTCGGATTTTTATTGGTAACTCCATCGGCTCAACAGGTAGGCGCTGAAGGACTTGAGTATACATTGGGATATTAGAAAAAAACCTCACGAGGGTTAAGTCGTGAGGCATATTCATTACTTTTTAGCACTTTCCTTTTTTGTTTCCATGTAGGAAATATAAAAGGCGCTAAGGCCGATGACGCCAGCTCCTAAAATAATTGTAAGGTCAGGAATTTGACCGAAGAACAAAAAGCCAAACGTTCCTGCAAACAAAAATTCGGTATAACGGAATGGTGCTAGAGCAGATGCATCAGTCGCTGCATAGGCGCGGAACAGACATACCTGAATAAGGTTTGCACCAATTCCTAAGAAAACTAAAAATACCAGTTCGCGTAAAGTTGGCGCGGTCCAGAAGAATGGCAAGAACAGCCCAGCAAAAATTGACGTTCCCAAACCAAAGTAAAATAACAATGTTAGAGTGTGCTCTGTTGAAATCATTCGCTTTGCCATCACGCAAAGGTAAGCAAACAGCATGGCAGCGCCCATAGGTACGAATGCAGTAATTCGAAAACTTTCCATGCCTGGTTGCACAATTACAAGTAAACCAAAAAAGCCTACAAGTGTTGCAATCCAGCGATTTTTATCAACTTTTTCTTTTAGTAAAAAGTATGCCATTGGTAAGAAGAATAATGGTTCACAAAACATGATTGCAGTGTTTTCAGCCAAGGGCATAATGTTCACTGAAAGGCAGCAAAGACCAAGAGCTACCGCACCAACAATGGCACGTAATGCATGATTTTTTGGATGTGCAGTTTTGAAAAGATTTTTTTCATGACGCAGCATAAGTGGCAGCACGGCAATGGTGCTAAACAAAAAGCGAAAAAACATGATTTGTACAACGTGAAGACGCTCACCCAAAAAGCGCATTAATACGTCATTCGTTGAACTGACTAGGCAGATCATTAGTGCCCAAAAAACACCTTGCAAATAACCACGACGGACGAACCATCCGAAAATAGGAATACTGGAAACAGGAGAAGTTGTTGTTGTCATTTTATACTTGTGAATTAAAAATCTACTGGCAATGTAGCGGCATTTTTAGGAATTAGCCATGATTTTTATACTTATAACTTAACTTTTATACAAATAATTCACATATGAGATCTATAACAACTAATTATTTGTTTTTTAAGGAATAATGAAATGAAAAAATTTTTGATGATTGCATTGCTAGCAATGGCAGGCATTACAGCAGCTTCTGATAGTAAAACTGACGTGGGAACAGAAATAACACTTGATGAGGCAAGATCTTTGCTAAGTGGCGGCAGTAGTGCACCAGGTAGCACAGTCATTCGCCTTTCACCAATAGATTTTAAAGATAACAAACAGGATATTGCTTCCATTTCTATATCAATCCCTGGACTTACATGGTTGGTAGATTTTGGTACGGCGACCGAGATTGATGAAAGATTTGGAAAAGGCCTGTAAGACATTCAACATGTACATATTATTGGGGATAGGCTTACTACAATTAAAAGAGAGTTCTTGATGAACTGCTCTGCCTTATTATCAGTTAGATTACCGGATGAAATAAGTACTATAAGGTCTAACTTTTTAAAGGGGTGTCCAGAAGGCGTGAAAAAATATGCAGCACCTAATTCTGCGACGCATGCAACACTAATAAGCTTAGGAGTTAATCCTAATTTTGAAAGCTCAACAATAGCAATGCCAGTGGCCGCGGCAGCTCCTGATCGTTCACCGATCGTTGCAATACATCCACCCAAATTCGTACCCAAATTAGGCCTAACATATGAACAAATACTAGAAATAATGCAGGATAGTGCATCTCCTCTATATTCAAGCAGACAGTATGCTGAGGCTATTATCTCTCAACATTTTCGAAATACTCAATAAAACTGGATTCCTGCGCCCTTTTCAAGGGCTCTGGATGACAGTTTTTCTGAAGCCAACCCAAACCGCAGTATGACCACTGCGGTTTTTTTCATTTGAAGGAAAAACCATGTTTAAACTTTGCTTTACAAATACTTGGGGAGATTTTTCAAATGCTAGTTTATGCAAATGGGATGTGGTGCAATTTTTCATTACTCACCAAGAAGGGCACGTGGCCAGTGCACGTTTAGTGGTTGGGAATTTTTCCCCGCCTATGAGTGCGTATTTAGCAATTTTTGATGATGAGAGGTTGTTGTTTCAGGGTGTTGTGTCGGGTCAATTTGAGCATCATCAGCGATTAACAAAAGTAGAAGTGCTGGGAATTACACCCACTTTTGAAGAAGATTTAAAAACGCTTTTGGCTGATAAATCGCTGGAATACAACCCTGTATTTTTTCAAGGGAAAGATCCCAAACCAAGTGATTATTTAGAAAGTTGCAATGCACTTTTTTATTGGAATAAGGTCACTGGTGAAATTGGTTTGAGCGATTATTTTAAGGGAAACAGGTGTGTTGATGTGAGCGGTCAATACATTGAAAGGTCGTTTAAAATTCAGCAAATTTCCATGCCGTTAGGGCGCGTGATTATTGATTTAAAAGTGCATTGGACACAACATTTAAGCGGCGTGTTTAATGCAGCACCGTATATTGCACGGGCTTTTCCTGAAAAAATAATTGCAACGTTAACGCCAAATTCGGTGACAAATCATTGGCCAGGTAATGATCAACGGCTGGGATTGGGGCGACGCCAAAGTGGTTACCGAGTTGAGCATTCAACAATTTTCCGAACGCCCGCAGGAGTTGAAAAATCACACACAAAACAGATTTGTACTGGTCCTGAAGAAAAGCAAATGCGTGCAAAAATTCATTACTTCAACACAACGTTAAAAATTCGGTGGCAGTATAACCAACCCAGGGTTGAACACATGGTGATTCAAGGACAGTTGAACCATTGCCAACATAGATTCACAAACCACCGGCTGCGAAAAATTCCCATTGCAATAGAGCTACCAAAAAGTGAACAAGCATTATTTTTTGAAACTAGCCAAGGTACGGAATTTATAAATTATGCTAGCCGCATTGCGCAAACTCAGCTTAGGGCATCAGCCAGATGCATACAGGTTTTATGCACCCTGCCCTGGAATTTGGGACGCGATTTAACGGTGGATGATTCGTTAAAAGCAGATGGTAAATTTGAAGGAAAAATTACCAAAGTGCGCCATGTGGTTAAAGGCTTGCAACGCTGTGTAGAAGTGACGGTGGGCTGCGTGATTCAGGCAGGTGATTTGGCAAATAACACAACAGAAAGTGCTAATGAATACCCCCCAAATTATATGGATGATGAAACCCAATCAGTCGATAGGCTGCAGGGCATTGCGCACCCGAAGCTGCACCCCAAAGATATTATCGCCACTATAGTTGTAAAAAATTCAGCGCAAGAACAAGAAGCGCACCTTTTGCAAAATCAATATCCCCTGCGCGATAATATGAACGCTGTATTACAAGAAGTACCAACGAGTATTCATATTGAGCTAAAAGATTTGCGGACCCATAAGCCATTGGCACGACGGTTTGAGAAAACGTTGGGGATTGTTGAGGTTCCAGGAAAGTAATTTGATGTTATTCACAGGATTCTAATAGAAAAAATCCCACGGCCTAGACGACCGCGGGACCAACCAAACTCAATCAACACTACAGTGCCGTACCAACTGATATATTACGTGCCCAAGTTGAGCTAGCACCTAGTTTTAACATTGATCCACTATCAAACTTTAGGGTGCCAAAAATATCAGCGCCTGTATGGGCAGGAACAGCTATGCTGTCAGCTACTTCTAGAACAGCACCACTTTGTAGTTGAGTAGCACCTGGAACACTAGATGCAGTGTTGCCCATGATTTTCACTAATCCACCACTTGGAACAGTTGCAACACCTGTAGGCATTTTGCTGGAACTTGACGCCCCAACATGCATAACGCCTGGAATAGAAAGTGGAG
>CALPGA020000014.1 GCA_943322985.2 Candidatus Finniella inopinata | reverse complement strand
TCGTAAATTTTATCTTCATCAATTGTGATGTTCGGATTCAAAGAAACAAAGACTGGTGAGCTTTTATCAATATGCTGCAAACCATTCATCCAATAGGTCACGCAAACATCTTGATTGTGATCATTTTTATTTAACAAATAATTCCAACTGCTCCAACATTTTCTACGTTTTGGCATGAGGTTTTCATCCCGGTGGGTATAGACAACATTTTTCTGATTAGAAAATTTAGAGAGGGTTTTCCGTTCTAATGGCGATGGATCTTTTAAAAATTTTAAAATTTCTGTTGGGTGGCAACTAAAAATCACCTCATCAAAATTTTTAGTATTCTGACCTCGCACAGCAACATCAACGCCATGATCGGTTCTGCTGATACAATCAATGATAGCGCTTTTTACAATTTTCACATGGGGACTAATTGCCTGTTCAATTGCTTGCACATAGCTTCTGCTTTTGTTTTTAAGGGTATACCATTGGGGCCGATCATTAATCGTAAGCAGACCGTGATTATTAAAAAAATTAATAAAAGTAATTGCAGGAAACTCTAGGATTTTGGAATATGGACAGCTCCAAATCGCGCCCCCCATCGGCAAAATATAGTAATCACGAAACCAGGTTCCAAGTCCGAGTGAATCGATAAATTGACCCAAGGTTTGCTGAGGAAATTCTTCAAGGCATTTTAAAGCTTTTTTGTTGAAGGTAAAAATATCTACAATACCTTTTAGCATGTGTAGATTTAATAAGTTTTTACGTTGGGCGAAAAAACCATCAATCGATGTGCCAGACCATTCAAGAGCTCCCTGATTGACTGATACGGAAAATGTCATGTCCGTTTTAACGATCTCTACTTTCAGGTGCTTGAATAGTTTATTTAAATTGGGGTAGTTTCGATCGTTTAAAACAATAAACCCAGTATCCACATCAATTTTCTGATTTTTTGGATTGGTTATAGAAATGGTGCGACTATGCCCACCCAAACGATCATTTTTCTCAAACAAGGTGACATCAAATTGATGTTTTAAAAAATAAGCAGCACTCAATCCTGAAATGCCTGATCCAATAATCGCTAGAGGTTTTTTCAATCTAGTAAAATCCTTGTGTCGGGTGCTTGTAAAACACGATTAAACCATAATGACATAAAATCAAGCAATGCACACAAATTGATTGCTTAAAAAAGTTCTAAGCTACTGGCATTAATAAACTACTAAATGCTACTTTTATCTTTTTGATGAATTTGCTTTAACAAGCACATCCTGCGCAAAAAACTATTTGATGAAATGACTGTAATATTTATTATGATCCCTTTGTACTGGCGTGCAGTTGATGAGAAAGTAACTGAATCAGATGCAAAAGGCTTACAAGAAGATATCCTCATTTAGGTTTCTTAATCGCTTGCTTGGATCTTATTCTGCCCCATGTATCAACGTCACAGACAAACTCAAAAGCCAGTAACTCGTCGCAAAGAAAACTGTTTAATCAAATTCAAGTCGGCGCACAGGGAGCACAAAGAGTGTTATCGCTGATGGGGAAAGTCCGCAATGTTTTTGCGTAGGGGTTTGACGTTATACTAAGAAAGCAGCAGACTAACAACTTGCATTTGCTGCCGCCCAGGCCATATGCCTAGGGCTGTGTTGCACAAAAGAGAATTAGGACATGATTTCCCAATTTTGTTTTAATTTTCTATGCTGCTTTTTTAGCTTTTGGTCGACATATGCCATTCATTTTATTTAATATTTTCACACCGATTTGTATTTCTGTGTTTTGATTTACTGTAGATCTTGATGTTAACTTGTTTCCTAAAATTGATTTGAAGCGATGCATTGTGTTTTCTGCTAGGGCCCGTCTTTCATAATCTGTTGCTTTTTGCCATCTTGCTCGCCCGCCTTCTTTTAATATTTTTATCAATGTTCTGTTGAAATTTTAAATCGCAATAGCTATATATAATTCATAAACGTCTTTTATTATTAACAAAATGAAATTTATATTGACATTTATCTTATTAAAATCTTATTTAATATATTCAATGGAAAGCACAGAACAAGAAGGACCATTGGCTAGAGATGCAAGCGGATTTGCTATTTCTCTACAAGATCTAAATTCACCTTGTGAAATTACGCAACATTGGTTAGATGCCGTTGAACAATCACGCTTTGAAGCTGAGTCACGCTTTACTCGTTCTGAAGAATCAGAGCATCTTCGAAAAAGCTATGAATATCTAGACTTTCAAAAAACTGAAATTCTCAAGTTTTTAGAAAAAATAGAATCTAATTCGATGGAACAACTTTTAGATGATTTACTCAATTATAGAATTCACTATATCAAATTAAGAAAAGGAGTCATTGATAGAGCAGCAGCTCAAAACCAGCCTGATCATTATGTTGAACTTGCCCCTCGTTCACCACAAAGAACTTCTGTATACCAACAAGAATTTGATGATTATAACGAACTTACCTACAATAGAAACATGATTAGAAGCGTTTGTCTTAATATGTTAATTAAAGCAGTATTCAGGCAAATAGAAGATCCTAAAAAGCTTAAGGCACAAACCAAACATAAAATACGTGTACAACCAAGTTTGTTCAGCTATCTAGTTGGAGAAGGAGAGATTCCCTGGGCTCTAGACGTTACAATTGTTGACCAATTTTCTAGGAATTTATACCATGAAATACCTGACTTTGCTTTAATAAGTGATTATTTTGATGAAAGTCAGCCAGTAACAATTGATCTCTTCGGTTTAGGAGCTCCTAAAAAAACAATGACTGTAATGAAAACACGTTATGATGCTGGTTTAAAAGTAAAATA
Organism: Candidatus Finniella inopinata; assembly: GCA_943322985.2. GTDB lineage: Bacteria > Pseudomonadota > Alphaproteobacteria > Paracaedibacterales > CAITNM01 > CAITNM01. Next base: position 27,441 of record CALPGA020000014.1, on the reverse strand, counting down.
TAATCTGCCTTATCCTGATTTTTTAAGATTATCAATCCCAGCAGCTAATGAAATTGCAGAACCAGTAATTGTCACAGAAATGCAGCCTTTAGCTAGAGCAGAACCGCAGTTTGCTCTACCTGTAGCTGATAAAACTGCAGAACAAGTAATGACAAAAGAAACACTAACCATAGCTATAGATGAAACACAAGAAGATCCCCAGGCTGCTTCTAAAAGATTAGAGCAACCTTTACTTGAACAATCAGCTATTAATCAAATAGTGCGAAAAAAGCAAGCAGCTCAAGATGCATTACCAAAGGTAAAAACATCAATTTTTAGTAGAGTACATGACTGGCTACAGAATAAATTATTTAATCATCAAATTAAAACAATAAACGGCAAAGAATGGGCTGGAACCATAGAAAAAATTGATGGCGTAGCAATCAGGAGAGATTCTGGATCATCTCATTTTGAGGTTTTATTAGAAGGCAAAGTCGTTGGTGGTTTTTTCCATTCCAATGAATACTCAGTAGGCTACAAAAAACGGCTGCAGCAAATTATCATAAATCTGGGGTATTCTCCTTCACCTCATCGCAGTCCTCAAAAAACAGTACCGAATTCAAGGGCAGCTAGTTCATAAGCTTGCTGGCCATATTGACTGTGGTGCACAAAAGAAAATCAGAGCATACTTTCCCAATTTTGTTTTAGAATGCTATGCGATTTTTGAGCTTTTGACCGACGAAGACCGCTCATTTTATTTAAGATTTTCACACCGATTGGTATTTCGGCGTTTTGATTGGATGTAGATCTTGATTTTAACTTGTTTCCTAGAACGCTCTGCATTAGTGTTCCGAAAGGTTTGAGAATGAGGCAAAGAATAAGAAGAAGAAGAAGAGATATGGCAGATAAGACTTAAGGAAATACCTCTGAAACGCTTGCAGAGCGTGGTGGGCGCCGTAGGAATCGAACCTACGACCCGCTGATTAAGAGTCAGCTGCTCTACCAACTGAGCTAGGCGCCCGCTTGGCTATATTTCTAGCCTAAATTAGGGTGTATGTCGACCCTAAAATAAAAGATACACAAATGTATTTGTAATGCCGAGCCCATGTTTTATAGGTCGACATTACACTGTTTTTATTCGGCATCAATAACTTCAAGCAATTCCACATCAAAAATTAAATTTGCATTTGCAGGAATAAGTCTGCCAGCACCACGATCGCCATATCCTAATTCTGATGGAATATGCAAACGACGTTTGCCTCCTGGCTTCATGGTAGCTAAGCCTTCTTCCCACCCCTGAATAACCATGCCGACACCGTGGGTATATTGTAGTGGTTCACCGCGATCAACGGAGCTGTCAAATTTTTGACCATCTTCAAGAGTACCTGTGTAATGCACAAATATAATTTGTCCGGCCTTTGGTGAATTACCAGTGCCTTCTGTTACATCTTCGTATTTAAGTCCAGAAGCTGTTGTGATCATGATTTATCCTTTTAAAAGTAAAATGAAATATTAGCTTGCTAATGTCTGTTTTTCAAGCGTCGATGGAAAGTTTTGAGGGTTTCTGCGGCTTTATCAAAAAGACTACCTTTTTTAAAAGTACCCACTACTTGCCCCTCTGCATTGATTTTCATACCGGCAGGTAACCCTGTCATCAACTCAATTGCTTCACATACGGTATCAACACCCCAAATATGAAAATTACCATGTGCAATGTCTTCCACAACCTCAGGACGTAATGTAAGGTTTGAAATATTTGCATTGGGTATGATAACACCTTGAGTTTTTGTAAAACCACGCTCTTTGCACAGGCGATGAAATCCTTCAATTTTCATATGAATTCCACCCACCACTTGTGAGCTGCCAAATTGGTTAATCGAGCCAGTAATAGCAAGGTCTTGACGTACAGGAACATTTGCAAGCGACGAAAGTATTGCTATCAATTCAGCCATCGATGCACTATCACCCTCTACATCCGTATAGTTTTGTTCAAAGGTAAGTGAACAAGAACATGAGAGGGGAAATTTTTGGGCAAATACACCGTTTAAAAATCCTTCTAAAATGAAGGCACCTTTTTGCTGTATTGGCCCGCCTAATTCTGTTAAGCGCTCAATGTTCACAACCCCTTGCTCGCCCACATATGTTCTAGCACTTATACGCGCTGGAATTCCAAAACTGCGATCACTAATACTTAAAATTGTTAATCCATTTACTAATCCAATTTTGCTTCCATGAGTATCAATCAATACCTGGTTACGCTGAATATCTTCTAAAGTACCGTCTTCCATACGAGCATTACGGCGGCGACGCTGCAAAAGAACTTGGTCTATTATTTTTTCATTTATAGATTTTTTTGAAGATTTTTCGCTAGCAACTATGTCAGCTTCAGCCAAAATATCACTGATCAATTCAAATTTTCCAGAAAGTTTGCTTCGGTCTTTTGCCCATCGTGAACTATAACCGGTCAAGTAAGAAATAGCCTCTGGAGTAATGTCACGGTTTGTTTCTTTTAGGCACGTTGAACGAATAAGCTTTTGGTAATTGGTAATATTTTCCGGAGTTGCAGGCAAGTCTGTATCTATCTCTGCACGTATTTTAAAATATGAAGAAAAATCAGGATCCTGTTGAAAAAAACTATAATACCAAACAGGAGATGCCACTAAAAAAACTTGCAAATTCAATGGAATTGAACGAGGACTTGGCGCATCATCTAAAGGTGTTCCGCCTTCACGATAGCGTTCTCTAATAGTAATTTTACTATCACGAAGTGCTGATTTTAACATATCCCATGCATCTTCATCTTTAGCGATTTCATCGGCGCGCAACACTAAAATCCCCCCATTTGCGCGATGCAAAGCTCCAGGCCTAATTAATGTAAAATTTGTTTCAACACTGCCGGTTGATGAATTATTACGATATTTAATTGATCCAAATAAATTTTCATATGTGGGATTTGATTCTAAAACGGCTTGTGCTTCGGGCTTTTGAGAGTGATCAATAATAACGTTTATACCATAGCGCTCAATCACTGCCTTACTGAGCTTCGCTTTTGGATTTTCTTCATCAAACAAAAGGGTGAGATTTTGCAAAAGATCACGTTTAAATTCATCAACCCATCCTTTTAAATGAATTGAAAATTCTTCTTTATAAGCTTGAAAATGTGGTGTGAGTATTTTTCGCGCAGTGCTTTGTTTAAGTTGAGAAATTTGTTTTTCAATTCGCTGGTTTGCTATGTTTGCAGCAATGCTTAATCGTGCCAATGAATTCCTTAAAGTCACCATGTCTTTTGGTGAATTATTTTCCTCGCACGCTTCTACGGTCTCTAGTGGTTCTAAAAACAAACCATCTATACCAGATATAAGTTCAAAGCCCTTGGCTTTTGCAAGATTTTGCAACTCTTGAGTTTGTTGATCAATTTGTGCTTGCTGATACTGACTAAGACTTTCAGTTTGCTTGCGAAACTGGCTAGATGTAAAAATTTTTCCAAGGATGGTACTTACACTTTGCAGCAATTCCGTAGTTTTTGATTTAAGATACACACCCTGACCAGAAGGTAACTTAAATGGCAGAGGCCTGTTATTCTCTAAAAAATTATTAACATAAACCCAATCCGATGGAGGAGGAAGTTTCTTAACATATTCTTGTAAATATCCCATGGTTGTGCTCATACGACCACTTCTGTCATCTCCAATAACAAAAATATGAAAGCGTTTGTTTCGCATTTTAAGGCCAAACTCAATAGCTTCTTTAGCACGCTCATGAGAAGATAAATCAAACAAAGAAATAGGAAATTTATTTAAGCGATTTTTTGGCAAAAATACTGCTGGACTGCAAGGATGCAGCGGGATGCCAATTTGTTCAATAGGAATAGGTTCTTTCATAGTTCTATTATGAATGAACAACTATTAAATCATTCTTAACACACAGACTGGAGTGTTATTTTTTTTTGCAGTATTGTGTAAGCTAGCACTTTTATCAGGAAGCAAAATAATGGCATCACCTAAAACACTATTTGAACGCGGTTTAGCTTTCACCATTTTTTCAAGCAGATGGCTACAAGCCCCTTTATATCTTGGATTAATTGTAGCACAAGGTATTTATGTGCATAGATTCACAAAAGAAGTATGGCATCTTGTTGTTAGTTTAAAAGTATATACTGAAACTGGAATCATGCTGGTTGTGTTGAATTTGATTGATGTCGTAATGATTTCAAATTTATTGATCATGGTAATTATAGGTGGCTATGAAACTTTCGTAAGCCGACTGGGAATGGATAACCACCCTGACCTACCTGAATGGCTTGACCATGTGAACGCAAACACTATGAAAATAAAGCTTTCAATGGCATTAATTGGCATTTCTTCTATTCATTTATTAAAAACGTTTATTAATGCTCCAGAGATGCTAGAGGTAACAATTAAATGGCAAGTTATTATTCATGTGACATTTATTATCTCAGCCATAGCATTGGCGTACACAGCAAAAATTTCACAAGATAGCTTAGAGGCATTGAGTGCAAATAAGCATTGAAGCAATTACAAATGTTTTGAAAAATCACTTAAGTGAAAATGCTGTTTTGTCAGTCATTGATGAATCAGAGCAACATCGTGGACACAAAGGTCATAACCCTAGTATTGGTGTCACACATATCTTTATAAACCTAGTGTGGGAGGATTTTGAAGGGTTGTCGCTTATAGAACGCCATAGATTGGCAAATGCATGGCTTGACGATTTTTTTAAACAAGGGCTGCACGCAGTAAGATATTGCTTAAAAACACCAGGTGAGAATATAGAATTATGATGCCCATGGTACTAGTTGTTGATGATGATATGCGCCTTAGGGATCTGCTTGGCAAATTTTTAAGTGATTACAGTTACCGAGTGCAAACCGCGGCAAATGCTGCGCAAGCACGCGCTCAACTTGCATCGCAGCATTTTGACATGATTATTCTTGATATTATGATGCCAAAAGAATCAGGACTAGAACTATTAGCATCATTAAGAAGTGCTCAATCTTCTTACAAACAAATACCTGTAATTTTATTAACAGCTCAAGATGGATTGGAAGAAAAAATCCACGGATTAATGTCTGGCGCAGACGATTATTTGACCAAACCTTTTGAACCCAAAGAATTGATTGCTAGAATTGAAACCGTTTTAAGACGCACAATAGCCCCACGCCCCGTAGGTATTGATTTATGCTTAGGTGATTTTATTTTTAAAGTTGAAAAAGCAACTCTATTTAAAAACGATAAAGAAATTCACTTAACATCAACAGAACAAATGATGTTACGCATATTATCGCAACACCCTTACCAACCTTTTTCAAGAACTAACTTGGCCCATCGAATTGGATTTGTTATTAGCGATAGAAGTATCGATGTACAAATCAATAGATTAAGGCGCAAGCTGGAGGACGAAACAGGTAAATATTTAAAAACAATTAGACATGTAGGATATGCTTTATGTCCAGATTCTTAAATGCAATTTCTAACCCAAAAAGATTAATAAAAAAAACCCTGCCTACAAGTTTATTTAGCAGAGCTTTAATTATACTTTTAATGCCTTTGCTATTAGTGCAGGTGGTGCTTGGCTATATATTTTTTGATCGTCACACAGAAACAATTTTACGGCAACTTTCTAAAACCATTGCTGGTGACGTAGCACTTGTTATGGACTGGGTGGAACGCGACCCGAAGTCGATTAAATCAATTCAAAAAGCTGCGCACAAATATATGCATCTCGATGTCAATTTTGCGCCCAAAAATACTTTAGAAAAGTATGGATCTCATAAAGATTCTTGGTTATATGGATTCATGGAGAATGCACTAGACGAAGCATTAAATGCTAAACAATTATCTGCAGGCAAAAAACCTTCTTATTACCTAAGAATGCGCAACAACAATATATATATTTCAGTTGAAGCGAAAAAAAAAGGAATTTTAGAAGTTTCTTTACCACAAAAACGCTTGTTTAGCCGCACAACTCCCTTAGTTTTAATTTGGACAACTTCATCAGCATTATTACTATTTTTGGTAGCATCGCTATTTATGCGTAATCAAATTAGGCCACTGCGTCGTTTGGCAGAAGCAGCAGATCGTTTTGGTAAAGGTGACGATTTGGGTGAATTAAAAATTGAAGGAGCTCTTGAGCTCCGCATGTTAAGTCGAATTTTTAATATCATGCGCGCACGAATTCAGCGTCACCTGCATGAAAGAACACAAATGCTTGCTAGCGTTTCTCATGATTTAAGAACCCCTATTACGCGTATGCAACTTCAGTTAGCAATGATGCCTGAAAGCGAAGATAATCGTTTGCTGCAAGAAGATTTAAAACAAATGCAGCTAATGGTTGAAGGATTTTTGGCCTACGCAAAAGGTACAGCACACGAGGCCCGGCAAGCGGTTCCCATTGCTAGTTATATTCAAGAAATCATTGATAATTTACCTGGGAAAAAGAACGTAATTGAATTTTTACCCACGGATAATCCAATTATACAAATAAAAATGCAACTTTTTAACCGTTGCTTAACTAATTTGTTGTTAAATACTAATAGGTACGCTTCACGCGCCTGGGTAAGTTTGAAGTTGACTGTACGTCATTGCGAGATTGTAGTGGATGATGACGGGCCTGGAATCCCTATGGAGAATAGGGAGCAAGTATTCCAGCCCTTCTATAGGCAAGATGCCTCACGGAATCTGGATGAAGGGGGTACAGGACTTGGGCTCAGTATTGTGAGGGATGCGGTACGTAGTCATGGTGGCAGAATCCGCCTTGATCAATCGCCTTATGGTGGTCTTCGGGTAGTACTTACTTTCCCTAGATCGTGATTGATGCATGATGGGGTATCGCTAAGTAAAATGAAACGATTAACAAAAGATAGAGTAAGGTATTTATATGGCACAATCAAAATCACCTGATGACAAAGTACATGGCCATGGAGCAGGTTGGAAAGAGCAGCAACATAAATATACCCAAACTGCGAAGGACATGTTTGAAAAATTTTCAGACCATGCAAAGGCGTCAAAACATGATCATGCTAAAGTAATGGAACACCATAAAAAAAATCTTGAATCCATTCATCATGCGCACAAAATGACTGCTGAGGTATTGAAATCTCTGGCAAGTATGCATGGCGACTTTGTTAAAAAAACATTTGAAGATATGAATACAATGATGCGTGGTGCGATGACACAAAAGCCAGGGCAGCCTGTTGATATGTCAAAGCATGCAGAAGCAATGAAGAATTCATTGCAACGTGTTACTGACCATACAAAAAATATGGGAAGCATGCTTTCAAATTCAAGTAAGGAAATTCATGCCAAGGTAAAAAGTCACCTTGATGAAGCAAAGGAAGATATCAAAGAACATGTTGCCAAACACAGTAAGCATTAGTTTGATAATGACCAGAATCTGAGAAAATATCTATTTTTACACGACATCCTTCTGCCCTTCCCAAAGGGTAGAAGCCCCCTTCAGTAGCTTTTGCACTTTTTATTTCATTTCTATTGCTATCCGTAACCCTTGGGATTATATTTGAGCAGCATTATCTTTCATAGATAAACCTGGAGAATCCTCGATGCCCATCAATCAAAAAGATTTAAGAAAAAAAATTCTCATTCCTTGTTTAGTAGGGCAAGCGTTGGAGTTTTATGATTTCACCTTATGCGGTGTTTTCATGCTGATTTTGGGCAAAAATTTTTTTCCGGCAGGCAATGATTTTGCAGCTTTGTTAGGAGGAATTTTTGCTTTCTCAGCTGCATTTTGGACTCGTCCCTTAGGAGCCTTACTGTTTGGTCATATAGGTGACAAATACGGCAGGAAGAAAGCGCTTACTTGGTCCATTTTACTGATGGGTGTACCAACCCTAGTTATTGGCATTTTACCGTCATATGCAAGCATAGGATTAGCAGCACCTTGTATATTACTTGGTTGTCGTTTAATACAAGGTCTATGTGCTGGAGGAGAATATAATGGCGCTGCAGTTTTTGCACTAGAACACATGAAGACTAAGCCAGGAATGATTAGTGGGCTTATATCTGCTTCATGCGTGATGGGTGCAGTTAGCGCAACTATAAGTGCGTACCTTGTAACGAATTTTTTAAATTTTGAACAAGCATGGAGAATCCCCTTTTATTTAGGTGCCTGTGTAGCTGTAGTTGGATTTATTTTGCGCAAAAAAGCAATGGAAACTATGGAATTTATTAAAAGAAAACCTATAAAAGGATTACCTATTGTTGAGATAATAAAAAAATATCCAAAACAGTACATGTTGGCGATTGCAGCTGGTGCTTTTAATGGTGTCTTAAGTTACACCTTGTTTGGATTTTTAAACTTGTATATTACGCAGTATATAGGAGTTAAATTTGCAACAAGTCTATTTTTCAACATATTTGGCATGCTTGCTTTTATGATATGTTGCCCCATTTTTGGACGTATTTCAGATAAGATTACTCCGTATCGTTCAATGCTTTTAGCAGCAGTTATTGCAATTTTTTCAAGTTGGATTGGGTTTGTCCTTTTACAACGCGGGACCTTTGAAGAGATAATTATAGGTCAGATATTTATAGGAATTGGTGTAGGAAGTTTTGTTGGCCCCTCACACATATTTCTGCAGCAACAATTTTTACCAGAAGTTCGTTATACAGGAGTTGCATCAGGATTTTCTATAGGAATGGCTATAACAGGCGGTACAACTGCACTAATAATGACATATGTCATAAAAGAAACACAATTACTACTGGCACCAGCTATGTACATATCAGGCGCTGCAGTTCTTTGGATACTTGCTTTAACGTTTTTTAGTGCAAAAGACCAAAAGCAAGCGAATAAGTAATTAACCTTACTAACCTTGCTTTAATTTTTGAATTGCGACTAAATAGTCTGGTTGTTTAAATACACTGTTACCTGCCACTAAAACATCTGCTCCGGCAGAAACCAAGCTAGGAGCATTAACAGAGTTAACCCCTCCATCAACTACAATATGGAAATTAAGGTTATGCTCTTTTCTCACTTCAGCTAAGACTAAGATTTTATCTTGAGAAGATGGAATGAATGCTTGTCCATAAAAACCAGGATTTACACTCATCACTAGCACAAGGTCAACCAGGTCAAGAACAGACATAATCGCATCCACAGAGGTGCCAGGGTTAATTGATACACCTGCCTTACATCCTAGCTTTTTAATGACGCCCAAATAATGACGCAAATCTGCAGTAGCTTCGGCATGAATGGTAATGTGGTCAGCGCCTGCTTTATGATACAAACCAATGCATAATTCAACAGGTTCAACCATTAGGTGCACGTCAAAAGGCAAGGAACATACAGGCCGAAGTTGGTGAATAATATCTGGGCCGAATGTTAGATTGGGAACAAAGTGCCCGTCCATAATGTCTAAATGAAGCCAATCAGCACCTGCGGCTTCTACAGCTTGCACTTCGTCTAACAAATGCAGCATATTGGCTGCCATAAGCGATGGCGCAATAAGCACGGGAGTTTTTAAATTGTCCATTAGATGCTCAACATATTGTCTAAGTTGTAAAGACCTGGTGGTTGCTTAAATAACCACTGTGCAGCTTTAATTGCACCATCAGCAAAGACATTACGATTCAAACATTCATGACTTAAACGAATAGTTTCATCTCCTTGAAAAAAATGAACAGTATGCTCACCAGGGACATTGCCACCACGAAGACTAGTGAAATTGATCATACTCTGCGGATACCCAGTCTGTGCAGTCACCTTACCTAATTCTAAAGCTGTGCCTGATGGTGCATCTTTTTTTAAACGATGATGCGTTTCACTAATTGTAATATCAACATTTTGACCCAAAGCTTTTGCAACTAATGCAACGGCCTTTTTTAAGACAGCAATGCCAAGGCTTGTATTCGCTGCATACAAGACTGGAATAGTAATTCCTGCTGCCTTCAACATATTGGAATGAGATTCCTGAAGGCCTGTTGTGCCACACATATAAGGTTTATTTGCTTTGATGCACGCATCAAGCGCCCACTTCATATTGTCTGCATGACTTATATCAATGACACCATCACATATTTGCAAATTTTGAATAAACGAATTGATATTTTCTGCATTTAAGCGAGAATATTGAACTGTTTTAATTTCGCCTGACAAAAGTGCAATCATCGCACTGCCCATACGTCCGCTTCCTATAATACAAACGGTTTTCAATAATCCGCCCCTGAATAATTTTTTTTATGATACGCCATCTTAAATGCTGTGACCAGATTAGCGTTTTATCCCAAGCATCCGTTTTCTTTACCAGCCTCACCAGCCCATGTTGTGCGCCATAAATGAAGAGTTGCTGAATTAATTCCAATTCTACTATCAAGTCTTTTTATTCTAAATTCTGGCCTCACTAAGCTTTCTGCAGGGTAAAACATCTCAGGTGGCATTAAAATATCTCTTTTTCCCCCATGACTTGATGCATTATAAAATGCTGTAGTTGAGACGCCGGGACCTGTTTGCACAATGGTGTTAAAGCCATCATCTATTGCGGCAGCACTATAAAAAGTTGGATTAGAGTGTTTATATTGAAAATTTCTTCTCATCAAACGAATCATTTCATTGGTAATAGGGTGATCGCGACTCGCAGCCATAAATGCATTGCCTACAAACTCCGACATAGGTTCAATACCAAAAATTGAATCATACAGATAAAATAAAGGTTTTAATGACTGTAATGTAACCAAATCTATATCTAAGTAGGCGCCACCTTTTGCTTTGAGTAATTCAACACGTAAAATATCACTAGCCATGGCAAATCGACATTCGGTAATTGATTGATTAAACTCGCTCTCTAATTCTAGTGAGCCAATTAAATCTTGATAAGAAATCAAGCAAACATTCGTTGATGCAAGTTTTGCTTTTGTTAATGGAAATAAGTCAGGATCTTGCACTACAAAGTAATGATTCCAACCATCTGACACCGAGTGCATTTCAGCACTTTTTATAGCCAGGTTAACGTACTGCTCCTTAGGTTCTTTAGGGTTGTTTGCATTAGTAAGCCACACTGAAAAAAGGTTTTGTTCAATTCTAGGTGCAGAAGGTAGTGGTTCACTAAATAAAGCTTCTAACTTGTTACTACTATATAAGCGCTCACGCTGCATATATAAATCGTCTGAATTAATCCCTTCTTGCGGACACAAAACACTTCTTAGGTAACCGACATGATTAAAGTACCGCGCAGCTTCAGTGCCTTTTTCCAAATCTGAAGGCATTGGGATTCTTGGAATAAAACTAAAAGGTTTAAGAGGCCTTGGAAATAATAATTGTGGCTCTGGTTCTATAGAAAATATAATTTTATCATCCAGTGAAAAAATATTAGGAAAAGCATGAGCAGAGCCTTCCAACTCAATAGACTCGTAAAAAGACAAATTACAACATCTATAGTGGCCCTTACTTATTTTAAATGTTGTTCTTGAATGTTCTTGCAGTTGATTACGCCCACTTACTACCACTGTTACAGCTTCTTCAGTTTTGTTAATGACAGAAACACTGCCTAAAAGTTTTGATTTCTCAAGCAAGTATTTTAGTGCATTGGCATCATCAAAAACGTCATCTCTACCTCTCCATGCTATTGGCATGTTAGACGTTTTTGGTTCGGCTATTTCAATATATTCTCTTTCTGTTTCATCAATTAAAGATGTGTTAATATGCAAAAAGCCAAAACATGAACAAACAGTTGATTGCGTTACCTTTTCTGAAGCTATTTCGTCTTTTTCAGACCGTTTAGAAGCAGGTAACGCGGTATCATCAACAAATACATATCCAGGATGGTGCGCAGCAATAAGTTGCTGAGTTACCAAAATACCAACTAAAAACCATCTTTTGAATAACATCTTTTAATTCTTTAAAAGTACTGCTACCGAAATAATAATTTATTTAAGTTAATATTTAGTTGAGGTTAAGTTAATATTGAATTAATATAGAAACAATCATTCCAGATACACTTTACAAAAGATCTTTGATTCAATGAAATCGTACATTCTTGGGTAATTGTTCACACTTGAATAACCCCATTTTATAAGGTCCAGTTTCTATTGTTTCCCAAACAGTTTGTAAATATGACAAAGTTTTTTTAACATCTTTAATGGCATATTGTTTTGGGTAATCTTTTGTGAGCACTAAATTAAAAGCAATATCTCGCAGTGATATGCCAGCATGATAAGTTGGATCTAACGCTTTTAAAATATAACGCCACAAGCCTTCAATTCTTTGACTGCTGAATAGATCATGAGAAATTCCATGAAGGTGATCCCAGCTTTGACTCGCTGTTCGAACACGATTATGAATGCCAAAACTTCTCATGGCTAAACCATATAGCTTGGCAAAAGCCAACCCTGCCTGAAATTGTGACTCATTAATGTATTCATCCACATATAACTGATGTAGCAAGCATCCCTCATTTGCTGCATTAATGATACTTTGAGCCAAACTTTGCGCTTGTTGTGTGCAAGAAGGTTTTGTTGTAATTGCTTTTACCATGATAACCCTTTCACAAAAAATGCTTTCAAATTTTCTTCTATGCGCCTTTTATTAGCAATTACCAATAATTGCCCTGCATTCAATGTTTTGGTTCCAACCTTAAATTGTCGACATTTCAGGTCAATATTAGGTGCTGAAAGTTCGTATAAACAAATATTTTGGCTACTTAAATATTGGCACACTTGCCAAAAGCTAACCCAATTTTCAAATTCTTTTTGTAAAGCATAACGTTCAAAAGAAGGCACAATAGCAACCGGCGTCAAACTTTTTTCTTTTTTATATGTAGAATGAGATTCGCTAAAATTTTTTCTTGGTTTCTCAAAACGTATTCCAAACCGACTCAGTGCTTTATTCGTGGCAGTAGTTGTTCGTCCCAGTTCTTTTGCAATTCTTTTTATTGCTAAACCTTCTAAAAAATAGCTACGTGCATTTTCAATATCTGTGGCTGACCATTCCTGTATGCCCATGCATCCTCCTATGCGAAAAAGTTATTTCTGATTTGTTTTATTCACATAGATAGTTTGATCGAAACTTATAGCATTGGTCAATACGTTAAATGTCCCAAATAATTTTAATAAAATTTTAGAAAATAAAATAGGAATCAGGATTTTTAGTCCCTATAAAAAGGGTTTGGCTATTGTTTCTTAAAAACAAAAAAAGAATACGAAAGAGTTATCTCATTCACGCTTTTTAGCAGAGGATCATTGACAAAAGCGGGATCAATAAAAAACTGTACTGGCATTTCCATAGTTTCTCCGGGATCTAGTTTTTGCTGTTCAAAACAAAAACAAAACACTTTGTTAAAGTACTGCCCCGCAACATCAGGAGAAATGTTATAAGTGGCCATCCCTACAATAGGTTTATTGGAACGGTTTTTAGCTTTGTAATACGCCAATCCATTTTCGCCAATTTTTAAACGAATGGTATGTTGTAGTGGTGAAAATTCCCATGGCAAATCACGGTGCGTATTAGCGACGAACCGTACGGTGATTTCCCGGTTAATCACTTGAGTTGAACCATCTCGGCTAACCTTGGGGGTTCCACCAAATCCTGTTTTTTGACAAAAAACTCTGTATAAAGGAACTGAAGCAAATGCCAATGCCAGCATAGCAAAGAATCCAACCGTCAATAAAATTGCTACAGTTTTGTCATTCTTTTGCACTAAAAACCTCGATAATGTGCTCAACAATACTAGGGTCTGCAAGAGTACTAACATCACCGATTTTTTCAAATTCATCCCTAGCAATCATGCGTAAAATTCGACGCATAATTTTACCCGAACGTGTTTTTGGCAAACCTTTTACAATATAAATAGCATCAGGACTTGCTATGGGTCCAATTTGGGCGCGGATAGTTTGTTTGATAATTGATTTTAATTCATTGTCACTATGGGTTACATGGGCACATGGAATAGCAAAAACCATAATGCCCTCCCCTTTAATGGCATGAGGAAAACCAACAACTGCTGTTTCAATAATTGAATGATCCATCGTTGCTGCAGTTTCAATTTCTGCCGTCCCTAAACGGTGACCAGACACATTTAATACATCATCAACTCGGCCAGTTATCCAATAGTCTCCGTCAGCATCACGACGCGCTCCATCGCCACTAAAATAATAACCAGGGAATTGACTGAAATAGGTTTCTTCAAAGCGATTGTGGTCTCCATAAACGGTACGCATTTGTCCTGGCCATGAGGATTTGACGCTCAAATTTCCTTCAGCAGGATGCCAATCAACTTCTTTACCATGATCATCTAACAACACAGGCTGAATTCCAAAAAAAGGCTGCGTTGCAGACCCTGGTTTTAAATTGTGGACACCAGCTAACGGAGTCATCATAATGCCACCGGTTTCAGTCTGCCACCAAGTATCAACAATAGGGCATCTTGCGTTACCAACTTTGTGAAAATACCATTCCCAGGCTTCTTGGTTAATGGGTTCTCCAACAGACCCTAATAATCTTAAAGATTTCCGCGAACTTGTTTCTAACCATTCATCACCCGCTTGCATAAGACTACGTATTGCCGTGGGTGCTGTGTAGAAAATGCTAACTTTTAAGTCATCAATTATTTGCCATAAGCGATCAGGATTTGGGTAATTAGGAACACCTTCAAACATCACTGTTGTGGCACCATTCGCAAGCGGACCATATACAACATATGAGTGACCAGTAATCCAGCCAGCATCGGCTGTGCACCAATAAATGTCATTTTCTTGCACGTCAAATATCCATTGATGAGTCAAACTGGCATAAGTTAAATAGCCGCCACTTGTATGTAGCACACCCTTAGGTTTTCCCGTTGAGCCTGATGTGTAGAGAATGAACAAAGGATCTTCGGCATTCATAGGCTCTGGTGCAACAAATTGATCATAATTTGGCGTATAAACAATATCTCGACCAGGTACCATTGGCATATGTGCGTTTGTGCGGTTTATAACTAAAACTTTTTCAACTTGTGGCGCTTGCAGAAGGGCCGTATCAACGTTTGCTTTTAGTGGAACAGGCTTGCCACCACGCAAGCCTTCATTAGCGGTGATAATAACTTTTGCCTTACAATCTTGAATACGCCCCGCCAAGCTTTCTGGAGAAAATCCACCAAAAACAACAGAAAGAACAGCTCCAATTCGGGCGCAGGCAAGCATTGCATATGCAATTTCGGGAATCATAGGCATGTAAATAATGACCCGGTCGTCCTTTTTAACACCTAGTTCTTTTAATGAAAATGCCATTGCGTTTACTTCTTTAAGCAACTGAGCATAAGAAATATGTTTAGTAGTTTCGCCTTGATCATCCACCCAAATAATTGCGGTTTTATCAGGCGTTACATTAGCGTGACGATCAACACAATTTGCGCACACATTTAGCGTACCATCTTCAAACCACTTAATAGATATTGGTTTGTCAAATTGCCAGTTTCCAGCAACAGTGGGAAACTTCATCCAATCTAAGCGCTTTGCAATTTTCAACCAAAAACTATTTGGATTAGTTTTTGCAGATTCTTGTAATTGCTGATAATTGGTTGAATTAATTAAATAGGATTGGTCATTAACAGGTTTTGGGTAGGTCATAAATTTAAAATGATTTTATTTTTATAAATCCTACCCGGTATAAGCGATTTGAACAAATTTAAGCGATAAGGATTTTTATAGTTTTCCCCTCAATTTTTTTTGAGCTCTCAATAATGGATTTAGATTTTCATCAGTGTTTTCGTCATTTCCTTCCTCATCTTCATCGTCACTTTCATCTACTTCTTCTGCATCAGTTTCATAATCATCTGTTTTATTTTTTTCACGTATGTAAAGTTTTTTAGTTTTTGATTTTGCCACTTTGTCTAGCTCCAAAGAAATTGGCCCTGTTGGCTTTAAAGCGCTAATTTCTCCCTCTTCATCTGTGACTAAATCTTCTCTATGTAACTGTTTTCTGGAATCTTGTTCTGCACCACCTCGGTTATCCTGACCTTCCAATTCAAAAGCTTTTACTTCTACTTTTTCTACTTCGCTACCCCCTGATATTGCTGAATCTGATCGATGGGATTCAACTACCGGGGCACTAGTTTCTGCAGGAAGAACTTCATCTTTAGAAATCACCACTGCTGCTGGGCCACTAATCTCTGTTGCATTGGCATCAACAATAGAAGTTAAGACCATCGGGTTGCTTGCATCTGAACTTACAGTATGCAGAATTGACGAATCCACGCGACTAACAACTAGCTCTTGCTGTGGTAAAGCAGCTGTCTTGTGAGCAAAAGCAAGTGGAAGAGACTGAGACTCATTACTCACGTCACTACTAGTAGAAGTTGAGTCAGTTGCAAGCTGATTTTTCAGCTTGCGAGGCTTTTTGAAATGACAATCGCTATTTCCACATCCCGCATGACAAGGTCTACTTCTTCGAATAACAGAAACATCACCACAGAACACTTCATTCGCAGCAAATCCAGCTGCAAACATCGTAAATAAAACTAATACGCTTTTATAAATCATATTTTAATATCCACATTCAACCTCGTATATTTAGCATATAAAGTAGACATTTTGCTAGTAATGAATAACTTTCCCATACGCATCCAGCGTTGACTCATGCATCATTTCTGAAAGTGTAGGATGTGGGAAGATAGTATGCATCATTTCTTCTTCTGTTGTTTCCAAGGTTTTACCAATTGCAAAACCCTGCACTAGTTCAGTAACTTCCGCCCCTATCATGTGGGCGCCAAGCAATTCACCTGTTTTTGCATCGTAGATAGTTTTGACCAACCCTTCAGGTTCTCCTAAAGCAATAGCTTTGCCATTACCACGGTAGGGAAATCGACCAACCTTTAAAGTGTGTCCTGCGGATTTAGCCTTTTCTTCAGTTAAACCAATACTGGCAATTTGTGGATGGCTATAGGTACACCCCGGAATATTAGTAGCTTTAATGGGATGTAACCCCTTCACACCAAACATATGTTCAACAGCTAGAATACCTTCATGACTAGCCTTGTGGGCAAGCCACGGCGCACCGGCAACATCCCCTATTGCATAGACACTTTTTTCTGCAGTTTCGCACCATTCATTGACCAAAATTTGGCCTTTTTCTACTTTGACTTTGGTTTTTTCAAGTCCTAGGTTTTCTGTATTGCCTGAAATGCCAATAGCAACAATTACGGCGTCAACACTAAGCTTTTCTATTTCTTTGCCATCTTTTGAAATAACGGCTTCAACACAATCTTTTGAAGTTGTTAATTTACTAGTGGAACCTAAATGGAATTTCATGCCTTGTTTTTCAAACTGCTTTTGCGCCAATTCTGAAATTTCTGAATCTTCGTTGGGTAAAATTCTTGTTTGCATTTCAATAACAGTTACCTCAACCCCAAGGGCACGATAAAAACTAGCAAATTCAATTCCTATAGCCCCTGAACCAATAACAAGCAGTGACTTAGGTGTAAATTCCGGTGTCATGGCTTGTTTTGCTGTCCAGATACGAGGATGCGCCTCAATACCAGGAAGCATACGAGCTTTAGCACCAGTTGCAATAATCACATTCTTAGCTTCGATGGTTTCGTTTTTATCGCCTTTTATTGTTAAGGTGTTTGCTTTTTCAAAACTAGCTTCTCCATAAAAAACAGTGACTTTATTTTTAGCCAAAAGCCCTTTAATACCTGTAGATAATTGCCCAGCAATTTTTCGTGACCGTTCTACCATTTTGGCAAGATTGACTTTAACCTGCCCTACTTCAATGCCGAATTCATTTGCATGATTAATTAAATGCAATACTTCTGCAGAACGTAAAAGTGCTTTAGTAGGTATACACCCCCAATTTAAACACACTCCACCTAAGTGTTCTTTTTCAATGACAGCTACTTTTTTACCAAGCTGACTTGCCCGAATAGCAGCCACATAACCGCCTGGACCAGCACCAATAACAACAACATCAAAATTCTGCATATTTTTTCCTTATAATTTTTTTTGCATCTTTTTAAGATAACCTAACTAATGTCGTGATGCTATTTCCTTTTTCTTGTAGTACAATGATACAGAACATTAGGAAGGTTCATTTAATTATATGCCGGAAATTATCATTTATACGACGAATTATTGCCCGTATTGCGTAAAAGCAAAACAATTGCTACGCAATAAGGGGGTTGAATTTGAAGAAATTGATTTAACAAATGATGATACTGGGCGCATACAGTTGGTAGAAAAATCTGGTGGCAGAAAAACCGTTCCTCAAATTTTCGTTAATGGTAAGCATATAGGTGGATGTGATGATTTATTTTCCCTAGATGCCAAGAAGGAGCTTGATACTTTACTAGCATGAGTTTATTTAAGAAAAAATCAAATAATATTCCATCAGAAACTTTTGCAGCCCTTGATATTGGATCAAGCAAGGTGTGCTGCGCTATTGCAAAAATGAACCGAGATATAAACTCTGAAAAAGGAGTGACAGTTAAAATTTTAGGCGTAGCTTCTCATGTTGCAAAGGGCATTCGGGGCGCTTCTCTTATTAATTTAGAGGATCTTGAAGATTCAATATTAAATAGCATTCATTCTGCAGAACAGCTAGCAGAACAAACCATACGAAGCGTTTACGTAAATTTGCCAGCTGAAGCACTACAATCGCACTGCATCACCACAAAAATTTCTCTTTATGGGCAACCTGTAAAAGACTCACACCTGCAAAAAGCTTTAGATGTAAGTCGTGATCAGAATATTGGAACAACACGTCGAATCATTCATATTTTTCCTATTACATATGACCTTGATGACAGCACTAATATTCAAGATCCACGCGACATGATGGGCGATACATTAACAACAACCCTGCATGTTATAACCGCACCTGTGCACCTTATTGCAAATTTAAGCGCCTGTATTGGTCGCTGCCATTTAGACGTAAACGCGTTTGTGGCAGGTCCGTACGCATCTGCTCTTTCTTGTCTTGTTGACGATGAAAAAGAAATGGGCGTAACTATGCTTGATATTGGCAGTCATAGTATTTCTATAATCAGTTTTTACAACGGAAGTCCCGTTTATTTAGGGTGTATTCCTGTTGGTGGACATCATATTACCCACGACATAGCTCAAGGGCTAAACACAAACCTTAGTCAGGCTGAACGTCTTAAAACGCTTTATGGTACATTGCTAGGTACACTTGATGATCGAGAAACAATTCTTGTAACTCAACTTGGTGAAGACAATACAACCTTTGCAAACCCAGTTTCAAAAAGCTTTTTAATGCATATCATCAAAGCACGAGCAGAAGAAATTATCGAAGCTATTGAAAGAGTACTATCATCTCACCAAATTGACCCTATAGCATTACAACGATTTGTAATTACTGGTGGTTCTAGCCAATTACAAGGTCTTAGAGAAGCAATGCAGTCTCATTTTAATCGAGTAGTACGTGTAGCAACACCTCAAGGGTTACAAGGAATCGGAGACGTTATTCATACACCAACATTTTCTCTTTGCGCGGGACTTTTGCAATATGCAATGCGTGACCACCAAGGAACACAGCTTAGCCGTGCGCTAGAAAAACCAAAAGGCATTATAGGTCGCACATGGGGCTGGATTCGTAATCACGTATAATCTATGAACAAAAAACCAAATATAAATTCAGAAAAGCAAAAACGACTAGAGAAAGCTTTGCGTGAGAATTTGCGCAAACGTAAAGTCCAACAACGTGAACGAGAAGATACGCAGAAAAAAGACAACTCAGCAGATAACTTACAATCAGAAGTAGATAAATAAATTCAAAATATAACTACCCCAAAATCCGAGTGCCCAGGCAACGACAAAAGGTAGTTTTTGCTGTTGAGATAATTTAAACAATACAACCAAAGCAATGGCAGTTAGCAAGCAATAGATGGGCAATAATGTGGTTGCAATACATCCAGCCCCTAAGCTGAACAGCGTTATATCAATAAGCTGGATACTATTTTTTCGAAAATACCTATACATCCACACCAGGCTAAAAACAAAAACAGCCTGGTAAAAATAGCGAGTATATATAGCAAAAACAAGAGCTGTAACAAGAGCCATTACAAGATTCACTTGTCTTGATTTCCAGTCCTGCCAAGCCAAGACAAAAGTCAAAGGAACTAATGAGAAGAAAAAATAGTGTTCCAAAGCATCTTAACTTTTGCAAAATTAATGATAGGTGGAAATTTTTTCCAGGTTGTTTTTTCAGAACCCACCTTTATTCCCCAGTATCCCTTAAGATTTTCTTCGTTTGTTCCAAAACGCATATCAAAAAATAATACAGAGTCGTTTTCTTGAGCAGGAAGCACCCAGTCATCAGCAAACCAATAAAAAATACGTACTTCACGCTTAGCTAACATAACATCTGAAACATTCACTTTTTTAAATACGTGCCACTTAATAGGTTGGGGATACAACATATTTAAAAAACCCACACGAAACTGATTAAGCTCTTCAACAACAACTCGCCTATAAAAAATACTAAACATTGTTGTGAATGCTTCTGCTCTCACAACAGGAACCTTTTCCTGCTGTCTTACAAATTGTAAGGCCTGCTCATGAACAGAAACACCTAAGAACAAATATGCAGTTGTTAGTAACAACATACTGGCTGCAATAGTTTGTGATAAGCTAATATGTTTTTTAATAAACCAACCAATTAATACACTTAAAAGCAGGGGAACAGAGTAGACAGGATCAATAATTGGCACTGCACATAAACTAAAACGATGATCCGTGAATGGAGCAAGTAGCTGTGTACCATAAACAGTAAAAACATCCAGTAAAGGATGAGTAATTAGTGACCAAAACCATAACCCAATCCATGAAGGCAATTGTTGCCGCTTATAGAAATTATTGCAGATCCACCCCATAATAGGTGCAACTAAGGGCGCAAAAAATAAAGAATGCGTAAAACCACGATGATGTAACATTTCGGCACACATATCACTTGAAAATCGCACAAGAACATCAGCATCTGGCAGCATGCCGATAACAGCACCATATACTAAAGCCTTTCGACCTAAAGAACGCTGAAATCCAACCTGACCAATTGCAGCCCCAAGTATTCCTTGAGTGATTAAATCCACCGCTACTATTCCTTTTTTTTGCGAATTTTTATTAGCATTACATCTAGCCTAGCTTTCAGTTGTGCCTTTATTGTTCTTTTTGTTTCATCTGAAAAAGTTGCCCAATTCTTTAGTTCTTCTGTATTGCGTCCACAACCAATACAGACATTCTCAGTGTTAAGTGTGCAAATTCTTACGCAAGGAGATTGTTCCATGGCAGGACTCCTTTTTCATGCAGAATATTTAATATTTTCCGGTGAATTTCTTGTGGATGTGCATTAGCCTGCAACACAGTACATCTGTTTGAATTCTTTTTAGCAATTTCTAAAAACCCTGCACGGATTCGTTTATGAAAAGCAATATCCATAGCTTCAAAGCGCCCTTCTACTACTGTATTACCTTCCATGCGTGCCGTTGCCCGTTTAAGACCTTCATCAACGTCAAGATCAAATACAAAAGTACAATCCGGCTGAACATCACCAACGATGTATTTGTATAAAAGCTGTAAAAATTCTTGATCTACCCCCCTGCCGTACCCTTGGTATGCAACTGTTGAATCTGCGAATCGATCACAAAGCACCCAGCTACCTTGAGCCAATGCGCATTGAATTGTGTTTTGCCAATGGTCAGCTCGTGCAGCATACATTAATAAAACCTCACTCATTGTTGACCAGCGATCAACAGAACCAGTAACTAACAAATTTCGAATAATCTCAGCTCCTGGACTTCCTCCAGGCTCACGGGTTAGCACAACTTTAACATCATGCTTCTTTAGAATTTCAGCCAGGATTAAAGCTTGCGTGCTTTTTCCTGTGCCTTCTCCACCCTCAAAAGTAATAAACATAGTCTCTCCATTTTGACAATGGTATAGCTTTTGCCAATAATTTTCTAGAAGCTAAACCCAACCTATAAAAGCTAAATAAAATTTTTCGTTAACCATCTCTTAGTAATTTGCATGGCACAGTTGAGGTATACACAATAACCCATGAGGATTTCATGCTGCAATTTATCACGATTTTAGGAATTTCAACTATTTTATCAGTTGCTGCATATAAAATTCAGCACGGAGAAATACAGGAACATAAAAATTTGTTGCTTGCATCAGACATTACTACATCTGAAGTCACAAAAATAAGTTATCTACTCACTGACTAAAGTAACTGGTGGCGTAACTTTAACTAAAGTAATTTGGTTTCGTTGACGCCTCAAAATTTCAAAACGAAATCCTCGCCAGTTAAAAATTTGACCAACAGTTGGTAACACACGAAACTGAGTAATCAAAAGGCCCGCAAGCGTTGCAGCAGCATCATCTGGCAATTCCCAGTCAAACTGTCGATTCAAATCACGCATTGTAACGTTTCCGTAGATAACAAAACTTCCATCAGGCTGAGGACGCACACCACGTACATTAACGTCATGCTCGTCAGCAATATCTCCTACAATTTCTTCTAAAAGGTCCTCAAGAGTAACAATCCCCATAAGAGCCCCGTACTCATCAACAACCAAAGAAAAATGCTCTCGTCTCTTGCGAAACGCATGAAGCTGCTCTAATAAATCTGTACTTTCAGGCGTAAACCAGGGTTTATGAGCAATATCCACGATATCTAAATCATCAAGTGAACCAGAATGAGCGCGTACAGCACGAAGTAATGTTTTTGTATTAATAATGCCGACAATATTATCTGAATTTCCTTGCCATAGTGGCAAACGCGTGAAAGGACATGCCAATACTTGATCCACAATTTCTGTAGGTGAATCATCTGCATTAATCATTGTAACGTTTTGACGATGCACCATAATTTCAGAAACTTGTACGGTACCCAAATCCAGAATACTTTTTAGCATGGCTTTTTCATGCGGGGTATCTTGTCCTGGACCATCGTGCATATCAATCGCACCACGGAGCTCTTCCACACTTGCATTATGGTCTTCTGGCTTTACTCTGAAACCAAAAGCTTTTAGCAACATAGTCACAAAAAGTGACAAAGCCTTATTGATGGGTAAAAATAAATTATAAAAAAAACGGATTCCAGGCGCTGCGAACATCAAAAAACGAATTGTATCTTGTATAGCTAATGTTTTTGGAAGCATTTCTGCAAATACCAAAACAATAGTACCAGCAAAAATTGAAGCCGCCACAGCAATGATAGTTGAATTTTCACCAAAAAAATCAAATGTTAAGCTCGCGCCAACAGATGCAATAGCTGCATTTAACAGAGTGTTGTATGCTAAAATAGCGCTAACAACCATGCTAATATGTTGCTGCAAATCACGAATAATTTTTGCTGATTTATTACCAGCTTTAGCAAGCTGATGCAACTTTGGCCTTGAAGCAAAAGTAATTGCTGTTTCTGATGCAGAAAAAAAAGAAGAAGTAAGTAGCAGCACAACAAAAACAATAAAAAGTGTAATCATTTTAACGACCTATCACGGTTTCAAGATTTTCATCATTAGCGTCTATATAACGAATTTTTATGTGCTCTGGCACTTTTTGTTCCTCTGATTTCTTAAGCAGTGCATCAGGTCTACCGACACGCTTAGCTGGCCGATCACCGCATAAAGTACCCCACAACGCATCACTTCGTTGCTGCTGACAATAAATTTCAAGAGGCTCTGGCTGATTGCTATTCATTATAGCTAAAAGTTTCTGAAGAACTGCCATGTAGTGAGCAATCTGCTTTACAATGTCATCTTTTTTAGCATCTTGCTGATCGTTTACAATTTGCTGGTCCAAAACTATTAGCAATTTTTTTGTATCATCGACGTATTCATCGAACAAAGTAGTCAATGAAAAAATCACCTTTGCAGATTTTTTCTTTTGCACAAGTTTATTCAAATGCTCGATATTTTCATGAATGTATTGCTTAGGTTTTGATACAGCACTTGCATATACAGCAGCTATCATAACAACAACGCAGGATACCTTTTTAAAAAACACGGTCCTACTCCTAAATTAAAAGGTTGTAGTTATACAGATTTCAAAACGTAATAGTTCGGATACTTCGCCCGAATAAAATCGCTCATAGCCTGAATAACACGATCAACCGTAGCATTTGTAGGCTCATCCAGTGTTTGCACATGAACATCAGCCTCTTCAAATACAGGGTAGCGTTCCGCAATTAATTTGTCTAAAACTTCTCGGTGATTTGAATCAGTAAACATAGGGCGGTCTGTACGCCTTGAAACCCTGGCAACCAACGTTTCAACGTCTGCTTTTAACCAAACAGAAATAGCTTTTTCTTTAACAATTTTTCTTGTTTGTTCGTAAGCAAATGAACCACCACCCGTCGCTAATACGTGGGTTGGTTGATCAAGCAAACGCTTAATAACTCGCTGCTCTCCATCAAGAAAAGACTGCTCGCCAAAAATTTCATAAATTTCTTTGATAGGGTAACCAGCAGCTTGTTCAACTTCAATGTCTGAATCAAAAAAAGAAAGCTCAAGTCTGTTCGCAAGACGCTTTCCTATGCTTGTTTTTCCACTACCCATTAACCCAACCAAAACAATCGTTTTTGGGGGCATGAAGCTCACAGTTATTTGTGAGCGATTAGCTTGGCTGAAATCGTCTCTCATGAACCTAATATAACCATCATCTCTATGTTAAATATATTACCAGAAACCAGTAAGGCTTCAGCGCAGTATATCCAAAATACACCTAAGATACAAGTATTTCTCGCTTACCTTGGTGATTTGCCGCACTTACAATCCCTTGTTTTTCCATCTGCTCAACGATACGTGCTGCTTTGTTATAGCCTATTTGAAAATGACGCTGAATAAAACTTGTTGAAATTTTATTTTCCCGCTTAATCAATTCTACTGCTTGGGAAAACATAGAATCACCCGCATCCGCTACCTCACCAGACATAGAAAACATATCTTCTGTGTCTGTAGTAACATCATCAACATAAGTTGGCTCACCCTGTTCTTTCAAAAAGGCAACCACCGATTCAACCTCAGTGTCTTTCATGAATGGTCCATGAACACGCATTACTCGCCCTGCTCCACTCATGTACAGCATATCACCTTGCCCTAAAAGCTGCTCTGCTCCTTGTTCTCCCAAAATAGTTCGGCTATCGATTTTTGATGTTACTTGAAAACTAATTCTAGTCGGGAAGTTAGCTTTTATAGTACCGGTAATCACATCAACTGATGGACGTTGTGTAGCCATAATCAAATGAAGCCCAGCTGCACGTGCCATTTGAGCTAAACGTTGCACAGCAGCTTCAACCTCTTTACCAGCAACAATCATTAAATCTGCCATTTCATCAATAACCACTATAATGTAAGGAAGCGGTTTAAGATCTAGCACTTGATTTTCAAAAATTGCTTGGCCTGTATCGGGATCAAAACCGGTTTGAACCCGCCTTGCAATAATTTCCCCTTTTGCTTTTGCTTCTTTCAGCCGCGTATTGTAACCCTCAATGTTACGCACCCCAAGCCGTGCCATGTTACGATAACGCGTTTCCATTTCTTTAACTGCCCATTTTAAAGCAACAATTGCCTTTTTAGGCTCTGTAACAACAGGAGTTAACAAATGAGGAATGTCATTATAAACAGAGAGTTCTAACATTTTAGGGTCAATCATAATGAAGCGACATTCATCAGGTGACAACCTAAACAAAATAGACAAAATCATAGCGTTAACGGAAACAGATTTACCTGAACCTGTTGTTCCAGCCACTAAAAGATGAGGCATTTTAGCCAAGTCAGCAATAATAGGTACGCCAACAATATCTTGCCCTAATACTAATGGTAAAATTGCAGTTGTGTTTTTAAATTCATTTTGAAGCAGCAAATCGCGCATATAGACGGTCTGTCGCTTATGATTAGGCAATTCTATACCAATAACATTTTGCCCAGGAACAGTAGCAATACGAGCAGAGATAGCACTCATTGACCTTGCTATATCATCAGCCAAACCAATAACACGGGCAGTTTTTATGCCTGCCGCAGGTTTTAGTTCATACATCGTAACAACGGGCCCTGAACGAATACTTGTTATTTCTCCATTAATGCCAAATTCCTGCAAGACCTCCATAAGTAATTTAGCTTGTTGTTGCAGTTCCTGAGAATCAACAACCAACTTTTTTTGCTGTGTATCGTCAAGCAATTCAACAGGCGGATAAACATAACCATCTTCTCGATTTGATGCTATTTTATGGAATTTTTTCGTAAGCTCTCTTGGTTTTTCTATAGTTATATCGCTTTCTTTTTGTGCAATATTGTCAATATTTCCATCCGCATCTTGTGAAAATTCATCACCAGAGGTATTAAAAAAACTAATATCCAATTCTGGCTCCAACTCTGCTTCTTTGTTTTCTTTCAAAGATATGGAACGCTGAAATATATATTCATTTGGCGCATCAAAAATTCCCTTAATTCCTTTTCCAATGCCCTTCAAGCAGTCACGTACACTTTTGACGTGGTCTTCTGTAATACCCAATCCAAATATAGTGCAAAAAAAGCCAGATAATCCAACTACAAACACTAGCTCTTCAAGCCATTCCTTTAGTTGGTACATATCAAGAAATTTTTCTAAGCTTTTAAGCATAATCAATCCAAAAGCCCCCCCCAAAGGCTTTCCGCTTTTCATCAGAAAACCCTGATAATAAGTAAAAGTAATAAGTAACTGCAAAATCCCAAAAATAAGCAGAACAAATGAGTTTGAAAGAGGACGCTTAAAATAACTCATAACAGCGCGAAGCGCAGCTAAAGCGAGAACAAATGGAATTGCATAAGAAAAAACTCCAAAAAACTGACAACATATATCTGCAAAAAATGCTCCGCCCCAGCCCAACCAGTTTTTAGTTAACTGCGGTGTCGAAGCATTAACT
The DNA here is from genome assembly GCA_943322985.2 of Candidatus Finniella inopinata. Classification (GTDB taxonomy): domain Bacteria; phylum Pseudomonadota; class Alphaproteobacteria; order Paracaedibacterales; family CAITNM01; genus CAITNM01. Next base: position 594 of record CALPGA020000014.1, on the reverse strand, counting down.
GAGTTGTCAAAAATTGAATAACTTTTTATTGCTAAGAATGACAATAATGAAGCAACTGTCATCACAACAGTATACAAATCCTTCAGGCTTAAAAATAATCCTTGGACAAAACTTTGAGGAAATATACGCATAACAAATAAAATTCAAATAATCGCTACCATAGCATAAGGAAATCTAAGTTTAAAATTGCAATTAAAATATTTTTTAAAAGCACAACTAAATTTCAAAAGCTAACTAACTTCCTTTTTGTGATTCATCTGTTTTTTTAACTATATCATCTAACAAACTTTTCTTTTTTTTCTTAGATTTTCCAGATTTAGATGAATCAGTCGAAGTATCGTCTGCAGCATTATCACTGACTGGATTTCCATTACCTGAGGCAGCGGCTGAACTTGAATCTCCTCCGGCTGCACCACCGGAATCTCCTCCGGCTGCACTACCGGAATCTCCTCCACCTGAAGCAGCGGCTGAACTTGAATCTCCTCCGGCTGCACTACCGGAATCTCCTCCACCTGAGGCAGCGGCTGAACTTGAATCTCCTCCGGTTGCACTACCGGAATTTCCTCCACCTGAAGCAGCGGCTGAACTTGAATC
>CALPGA020000013.1 GCA_943322985.2 Candidatus Finniella inopinata | reverse complement strand
CGACAAGAAGTGCTTAAAAATTAAGCAGTCATATAAATTAGTACTGATCTATCTGCCTAAAATCTGAACAATTCCCTCTCAAAGTCTCCGCGTATCCTTCAAATAAACCAAAATACTTATCTAGTCTGAAATTTTGCAGAGGGTTCTTGAAAATATACCTATTAATAAAAACTCTATCGTCTTTTTAGAAGGGTACGGGCTGAACAGCAAAAATAAAGTACCTATCTACTTAAAAGCATTAGAGAAGGCAAAAAACGACGAGGGATACATTGTAATAAATGCTTCTGATCCATCGTGCGTAAAAGGACAACGAGATTTGTTTGTTTCATTACTTCAAAATACGGCTGACCTGATAATTATGAATGAAGAAGAAGCTTGTGAACTAGTCAATGGTGACTTAAAAACATGCATTGCTTTTATACGTGAAACAGAAAAATGTGCTGTAATTACACTTGGTGCAGCTGGAGCAATTGCTGTTTATGGCGAAAATATTTGGTTTTGTCCTGCACGTGATGTGAAAGTTGTAGATACAACCGGTGCAGGTGATGGGTTCGCAGGTGGGTTTTTGTATGGACTTTCTGCAGGCTGGACAATTTCTGAGTGCCTACAATTAGGTAGTTATATGGCAGGTGAAGTTGTTTCACGTATTGGTGCACGTATTGATGAAAATTTAAAAAATATAGTGAAAAATCAAAAATATAAACAACTTCTTGTAAAACAGTTTGAAAATCAAGTAATTGATTCATAAGCAAAACCTTTTATACTGATTCTAACGTGAAAGAAGTGAAAATTTTGATGAAAAAAGTTTTGCAAAAATGTGTTCCTGCCTTTTCTTTAATAGAAATGTCTATCGTGCTGGTAGTAATCGGCATTATTGCTGGTGCAGTTTTTAAGGGGCAAGAACTTTTAGAAAGCGCCAAAATTCGCTCTATTGTTCAAGATTTTCAACATTATTCGTTATCAGTTGGTGTGTACCAGGAAACCTATCAAGCGCTTCCAGGAGATGATTCAAAAGCATCAATACATTTTACAGGTGCTGATTCCGGCGATGGCAACGGGCAAATCACAGGAAAAGAGCCAGACTTATTTTGGCAACACTTAAGCAAGGCTTCTATTCTTAATAGTGATACAGCACCTACATCAAAACTTGGTGGACATTATACCGTAGTATTCCAACCATCTGCAGAAATGCCTGGACACTGGTTTATGCTTTCTAAAGAGGGTGGAGCCGGCTTGCTTACACCTAAGCAAGCACAAGCTTTGAAAAATAAAATTGACCAGGGAAATAATGCGATGAATCCAGGTCAAGGACAGTTAATTGTGAAAGATGCATCCGGGACAACAGGCAGATGTGTAAGTAATGGGCATTTAAATTTAGCAACAACAACGCCTGATTGTGTTGTCTATTATAAATTCTAATTCAATGGATGGCTGGTTAATTCTTAATAAATCTGAAGGGATGACATCTACCCAAGCTGGTAGCGCTGTAAAACGGCTATTTCATCAGAAAAAAATTGGTCACGCAGGAACCCTAGATCCTTTTGCTTGCGGAGTATTACCCCTGGCATTGGGAGAAGCAACAAAAACCATGCCATTTTTAATGAACAGGCCTAAATCTTATAAATTCACTCTTTCTTTTGGCACTCAAACAGCAACTGGTGATACTGAAGGTGAAGTAATTGCCACATCAGCACATAGACCCACAATGCATGATATAGAGTCAGCTTTAAGTCTATTTACAGGATCGATACAACAAACGCCTTCAATTTATTCAGCAATAAAAATTAAAGGGAAGCCGGCATACGCAAGGGCACGAGCCGGTGAAGATATCGACATGCCTTCACGGCAAGTTGAAATTTATGAGCTTACTTTGGAAAACTATGACGGAGAAAGTGCCACCCTTAATGTGCACTGCGGCACTGGCACTTATGTTCGATCATTAGGTCGTGACCTTGCACTGCATCTTGGGACAGTTGGCCATTTAGTAATGCTTCAACGGACGTGTGTCGGCCATTTCAACATTGATTGTGCGATTTCACTGGAAAATATAAAAAAAATAAGCGATAATTCCCTGGCTTGCGTTTTGTTGCCGATTAGGTCTGTTCTGGACGACATCCCGGCAGTATCTGTATCGCTTCAAAAGGCCGTTAAGATTCGGCATGGTCAAGCAGTTGAAATGGATGAGGTTAATTCCTTAAGCATTTCAGTGTTGTGCGATGATAAACTTATCGCCCTTGGCCATGTACAAGATAATATGTTTTATCCGAATCGTGTGTTTAACATTTAAAATAAAGGAAAACTCGATGTCGATTAGTCCAGAACGTAAACAAGAAGTTATTAAAGAATTTGCAACAAAAGTTGGTGATACAGGTTCACCAGAGGTTCAAGTCGCCATTATAACTGAGCGCATTAGAAATCTTTCAGACCATATGCAAGAACATAAACATGACCTGCATTCTCGTCGTGGTTTGTTAATGCTTGTTGGTCAACGTCGTCGCTTGCTTGATTATTTAAAGCGCGTTGGTGAACCTCGCTATCAAACATTGATTCAACGTTTGAATATTCGTCGCTAAGCTTTTGTGAAAAAACAAAATTCACAATTCGTTATTTTCAAATACCTAATGGAAGAGCATGTTCGTGTCTCTTCCATTTCTCATTTTTACCCCTAAGGAATTTTATGTTTAATATTACACGTGAAGAAATTGAATGGGCTGGTCGCAAGCTAGTTCTAGAAACGGGCAAAATTGCTCGTCAAGCTGATGGAGCCGTAATGGCAACATACGGTGGCACAACTGTATTGTGCACTGTCGTTGCACAAAGAGAAGCAAAACCAGATATTGATTTTTTCCCTTTAAGTGTGCACTACCAAGAAAAAACATTCGCTGTTGGAAAAATTCCAGGTGGATTTTTGCGCCGCGAAGGAAGACCATCTGATTCGGAATCATTAAAATCAAGGCTTATTGACCGTCCTATTCGCCCTTTATTTCCAGAAGGATTCCGTAACGAAGTACAAATTATTTGTACAGTTCTTGCGTACGATTTTGAAAATGACACAGACATTACTGCACTAATTGGAGCATCAGCAGCGCTTGCAATATCTGGCATTCCTTTTCAAGGGCCATTAGCTGCAGCACGAATTGGCTACATTAATAATGAATTAGTACTGAACCCAACTCTTGAGGCGATGAAAAATTCGAATCTTGATTTAGTTGTTGCGGGAACAAAAGATGGCGTATTGATGGTTGAATCAGAAGCAAAAGAATTACCTGAAGATATTATGCTTAGTGCAGTGGAATTTGGTCACGAAAGCTTCCAACCAATACTGAAACTAATCGAAAAGCTTGCTAAAAAAGCAGGGAAAACTACTTGGGAACTTCCAAAAGCTGCCCCTGAAGTTGCAGATATCGCTAAAAAAGTTGCAAAAATTGCAGAGAAAGATCTACGTAAAGCTTACACAACTAAAGCTAAGCAAGATCGCTATGCAGCAATTGATGCAGCAAAACAAAAAGTTACAGCTGAACTAACTGATTATATGGAAACTCATCCAAAATTAGTAGCAAGTGCATTCAAAGACCTGCAATCAATTGTTCTTCGTGGAGATATTTTAGATTCAGGAAAAAGGCTTGATGGTCGTGCTCTTGATGAAATTCGTTCAATCGTAGCCGAAGTTGGTATTTTACCACGCGCGCATGGAAGCGCTTTGTTTACTCGTGGAGAAACTCAAGCATTGGTAGTTACAACGCTTGGCACAGGTCAAGATGAGCAAATGATTGATGCGATAGAAGGCGAATACAAAGAACGCTTCTTGCTGCACTACAACTTCCCTCCTTATTCAGTTGGTGAAGTTGGTCGCTTAAGTGGAGTTGGTCGTCGTGAAATTGGTCATGGAAAACTAGCATGGAGAGCAATAAATCCATTGCTACCCACAAAAGAACAATTTGCCTATACAATTCGTGTGGTTTCAGAAATTACTGAATCTAATGGATCATCTTCAATGGCTACAGTGTGTGGCACTTCTTTGGCCCTAATGGATGCTGGTGCGCCACTTACAAAATCTATTGCTGGTATTGCTATGGGGCTTGTAAAAGAAGGTAAAAAATACGCTGTATTGAGCGATATTCTTGGAGATGAAGATCACTTGGGAGATATGGATTTCAAAGTTGCCGGAACAACTGATGGTATTACAGCGCTTCAAATGGACATCAAAATTACCAGCATTACTGCAGGTATTATGAAAGAAGCTTTGGCTCAAGCACAAAAAGGTCGGTTACATATTCTAGGCGAAATGTCTAAAGCCCTTGAGTATTCAAGAGGACAACTAAGTGCCTATGCCCCAAAGATGACAACATTTAAAATTAATCCTTCCAAGATTCGTGAAGTGATTGGTTCTGGTGGCAAAGTGATTCGTGAAATTTGCGAAACAACTGGTGCTAAAGTTGACATTGAAGATGATGGACAAGTGACTGTGGCTGGAGTTACTCAAGAAGCTATGGATGCTGCAGTAAAAATGATTCAAGGTATTGCTTGTGATCCTGAGATTGGCCACATTTATGAAGGTAAAGTTGTGAAGGTTGCTGAGTTCGGCGCTTTCGTAAACTTTATGGGCGGCCGTGATGGATTGGTTCACATTAGCGAATTGGCACCAACTCGAGTTAACAAAACCGAAGATGTTGTGAAACTTGGTGACGTTGTTCAGGTAAAAGTTCTTGGCTTTGATGACCGCGGCAAAATAAAATTAAGCATGAAAGCTGTTAATCAAGACTAGCTATTGTTTGATTTATTAATTAAAAAAGCTGCCTCAATTGGGCAGCTTTTTTTGTTTGGAGGATTAATAACAAAAATCAGTTTCAAGATAAAAGATTAGCCATTTGCTTTCCAACAGTTTCAACTGCATATCTATTACGAACATTTTCAGAAATCACTGGTAATTTTTGATCTTTCAGCTGCTGAAGAACCAACAATAATTTTTGTGCTATTTCTGCAGGATTATTAGGATTAGCAACTAAGAATCCCATTTCTTCAATTAGTTTTTGAGAGCATCCGGGTGGTGTGATGCCAAAAATTGGTTTTTTCGAGCCAATGTAATCAACTAATTTGCTTGGTAAAAATGGACTTAGCTCAGCTGATGCATCGATGATTAGCAGTAGATCAGCACTCTGCATAAGAGCAAGTGAGTCAAGATATGACACGGAAGATACTGCAAAAACAGTATTTTCTAAACCATGTAGCTTTATTTTGTCACAAAGATTAGTTGTTGCTGATCCAATAAGCTCAACTCTAATATTTTCCAGGTCTGATTTTTGAAGATTCTTCAACGCTTCAAACAATGAATCTGGTTGACGGTTTCCATAAAAATTACCCATATAACGTATAGTCAAAGGGGTTACTATTTGAGACACATCTACTTGTATAGGATACAAGGATTCATCGAAGCTATGAGGAAGACATATTGCTTTTGATCGTATTAAAGACGGGTAGTTTTTTGTTGCAAGACTAATGGTTTCTTCTGACGTAAAAATCAACTTATCCGCCTTGTTAAAAACAGCATCTTGATAATACTTATTAATAAAATTTACCCAGATATTATGGTCTTTAAATATATTATCCACCCATGGATCACTAAAGTGCGCTATCCATTTTAAATAGGGATATTTTTTCTTGAGTTTTAATCCCGCAATGTGAGTAGACATAGGTTGCCCAAACGTAATAATAACGTCAGCGCCAAATTCATCTATAATACGTGAGGTTTTTTTATAAAGATCGAAATGCCAAAAATACTGAAAATCTGGGAGTGTAGATTTTTTTATACTATGCCCTCTAGATTTTTCTATAAATTTAGTAATAGCTGACTTCTCAGCATACTGAACATTATCAAGAGGGGTGAAACTTAATAATGATTGATCTCCAGCATCTTCAGCAAAAGATGTGATTACTTTCAAAGAAAATTCTTTACGTAAATATTGGACTAAATGGCTTATTTGAACGGAGCGTGGATATTTTTGAGGAGGATAAGCGTATGTTAAAAAAAGAATTTTTAATTTTTCCATCGACTCATCCAAATTGATAGAATGACGAGACTCCATACTTCGCGTGCAACCGTATCATTTCTATCTGTATTTTTTAGATTGCTTAAGAGAGCTGATAATTTATCTGCGTGAAACCATTGTTTTAAACAGGCTGCCAGTACTTTTTTTTGTGCAAACTCAAAAAGATCTTCCTTTAACCACTTATAAGCTGGAACAGGAAATCCTTGTTTGGGTCGTTTAATAATTTCGGCGGGAATTCTTTTTTCAGCAAAGGATCGTAAAATACGCTTTGTTGTAAAGCCGTGTCTTAATGATCCTATTTTCCACTCTAATGGTAACTTTGCCGCCCACTCAACCAATTTGTGATCAAGAAATGGCACACGAAGCTCCAGCGATGTAGCCATACTCATCTTATCAGCTTTCATTAACAGGTCTTCAACAAGCCATGACTGGCTATAAACCTGCTGCAATTGATCAATAGGCTCAGGAGATGAACTTATTTCGTAAAGATTTTGGATATATCTTTTTGTAGAATTTTTTGGTTTAAATGCACAGAGACCTAACTTTCTATCTTCTGAAAACACATTGGTAATATGTGTAGCATTAAATTTTAGGAAATCTGAATATCCTGACTCAGCAAGATTTTTTGCACTATAAAAAGGAAGAAGCTTTAGAATAGATTTTGGCAAAAAACTCAAAGATTTTAGGTGAAATAACTTTTTTGCTAGCTGATCAAAATTATATCCTGCAAGAATTTCATCTGCGCCTTCACCAGATAGCACTACTTTGACATGCTCTGATGCTAATTTTGAAACGTAATATAAGGGGATAGAGGCTAAGTCAGCAATAGGTTCGTCGGAGTGCCACACAAATTCTTCGAGAAAATCCACGAACTGCTTTTGTGAAATAGTAATTTCATGGTGGGTTGATCCAATATGTTCCGCGACTTGCTTAGCATAACCTAGCTCACTAAATTCTTTCTCGTCTTCAAAACCAATAGAAAATGTGTGAAAATTTTTATGACCAAGCTCAACAGCAGCAGCTGCCACACAGCTTGAATCAAGACCTCCACTTAAAAGAATGCCCACAGGCACATCAGATGCTAGCAACCTCTTTTCAACAGCTTCAAGAAAGAGTGTCTCAAACTCTTTTTCATAATTTCTATTTTTTTGAATTTTTTCCGAATAAAAATTGACCGACCAATATTTAAAAATATCAAATTTTTTATGTTTTAAATCGTATTCAAGATAATGACCTGGTTCTAATTTATGAATACTTTTCCAAATAGTTTCAGGAGCAGGAACGTAGCGCAGCGTCAAATAATCCCACACCGCTTGCTCATTAACATCAGGTTTTTGAGGTAGAGCTTCAAGAATTGATTTAATTTCACTTCCAAAAATAAAATTTTCATCATCATGATAATAGTAAAGAGGTTTAACTCCCAAACGGTCACGAATCAAATAAATTTTTTCAAAACGAGGATCATAAAGGCAAATACCAAACATCCCCTCAAGATCATGAATAGCTTCTATGCCTTTTTTGAGGTAAAGCTGTAGAATAACTTCGGTGTCTGAGTGGGTTTTAAAAGTAATTCCTTTCTGTTCTAACAATTCCCGAAGGTGTTTAAAATTATAGATTTCACCATTAAAGACAATGCCAACCCCACAATTTGACCAAATAGGTTGATCACCTCCAGCAATGTCAATAATGCTAAGACGTTGCATACCAAAGGCAAAACTAGCACGAGCCCAAAATCCATTTGAATCTGGTCCACGATGTTCAATAACCCTTAGCATTTTTTTGATTAAGGATTCTCCCGAAACCCCATCAAATTCACCAATAATTCCTGCTATGCCACACATGAGCTAAATAGCTTTTGTGCCATGAAACCATAAACTCCAACCCCATCTTCGAGCTAGTGGCTTAATAATACTCTTAGGCACCCAATTGATTATTCTTGGTAACATTAAACGTAAAACACAATCTAGATCAGTACCTAACACTCGTACATTTGCATCACGGCTGAATAGTTGTAAAAAATCTAGACCCTCTTTTTTTGTAACTGGCCAGGTATGAGGATTGCCTTCTTCTTTATGCCCATCACCATAACGACTATTCAGCTCTAAAGAAGATAAAAATTTAGATTCTTGATGCAAAAAACCTTCCACATAATCAGTCATATACCACTGATATAGACTTTTGCGGTTGTAAAGCATAATCCCAAAACCACCACCAGGCTTAAGAACACGAAAGAGCTCCTTTATCGAAATATCAAGATTCGGCGAATGATGCAATACGCCCCACGACCATACATAATCGAATTGATTATCTTTAAATGGCAATTGATTGGCATCTTCCAGACAGATATTTGCAGTTAGGCTGTGCAGCTCAAAACGTTTCTTTGATTGATCAACAGATGTGGGATTTAAATCAACACCTGTGCAATCTGCGCCATTTTTTGCCCAATTCATGAGCATAGTGCCAAGACCACAGCCAATTTCTAAAACTTTTTTTCCTTTATACAAATCATAAGGGAATAGTTGATCAAATGGTTTCTGGTTGTGAAGAGGCTTGTTCCAACTGTAAAATTCTTGATCGATACGGTCAAAAAATTCTTTCGTCCCCATCTCAAAAGCCCCTTCCTTATAAGATGTTTGACCGTGAGTTTCACCATAAGTCATAGGGTTCTGAGCCCACCAATTCTTAATATCTTTTTTAGAATTATCTAACATTATGAACGTCCTGCCATTTTGTCTTTGATAGCCAAAATAGAACCAGTAACCAAAAGACATGGTGCAAAAATAAATTCAGGCAAAAACGTTACCTCCAAGATGCGACGTAACAATAACTTATTCCGTGCCACAGCGGTCAAAGAAAAATACCGCTTACGGCCATTTAACACATTAACTTCTTTGAATTTTTTTATATACTCTTTCTCCAGACCACTCCATCCAAGACCAATAGAGTCAGGATAAAGCAGGACAATCCGCCCCATTTGATACGAATCACCTTTGCTAATCAATTCTGCATCAGGAAATTTTTCACTTAGCAAGGCTAACATATATTCCTGCGTGCGAGGATTTGATCTTTGATAAATCACATTGTAGAGCTTTATTGGTAACCACCAAGGCTTTTGCGTAAAAAATGAATTGTCAAAGAAGGCGTAGGTTTTCATCAATCATTCCTAAAAGTTGAGTATAATTCATATTTTCTGATGCTTGCACAAGAATTTTCATCGCTTGAAAAAATTCCGGCTTGTCATAAATGTGACTAGGGTCCCCATAAATATTTATAAATATTGGATGGCAAGAAGAAAACTTAGCAAGACTTTGGCTTGTTTTAACGTAATCATCAGGTGCTCTAAAACGATCATGCGCCTCAAAATAGCCCCAAGTGTCCATAATATTCAATGGCTCTGAAAAAATTCCAGTCACAGGCATTTCAAATATACTATCGTGTTTATATATAGGGCCATATCTATAGGCCATTTCAGGACTCGTTGATGTTGAAAATTTATAATTCATTTCTTTTAATATAGAATAGAGAAAAATCAAATGCTCTGATTTTTGGAAGGTTCCAAAATGAGGAGTTCGCCAGCATGTTGCTGTTATTCCCAAAACATCTTGAAGGGTTTTATGACCTTGGATAATGTCTTGCTCTACAATCCCAAGTGGCTGCTGATCATAAAAAAAACAACTAGCATGTCGATTGTTGGCTGTATCAAAATAGGTATGCTCTCTGCCACCATGATTAATAAACTCAGCGCCTGTTTCATGAATTTTTCGGTAAATTTTTTCGCCTTTTTTCAATAACTCTCCTGGAACTGCATAAACAGGAGTAATTCCCATGTCCAAAAGCCTTGAATGAACATCCCAAACAACGACTATATCTTCTTCTGTATCACAATCAAATGAAAGAATAAGTTTAGATTCATTAAATAATTTTTTGCATTTTTCAGCATACAAATACCAGATAAGATTTGGATTAATGCGATTGAGGATTTTTAAATGAGCACTCATTATACGACTTATAGTTTTTTAAAAATAATAACAATTACTTCAGCCATGCTAGGAACTGCAGCTCCCAAATAAAATCTAACCTTAGCCGGAATATATTTATCAAAGTTAAAAAAGGCATTTAAAGACAGCGCATAACCAAAATGATCTATCATGTTAAGATGAGCATTTTTTCCCAAATTCTTAAGCTCCAGTAAGTTGAACTCTCTAAAATGCATTGGATCGCAAAATTGAGAAGAATAACCAAAAAATCTTCTAATACGGTTAGAAAAGCGATCAAAGTTAGGTGTTGCAATTGCAACATATCCACCCTTTTTGACCTTTGAAGACATCAGAGAAAGGAAACGCTCAAAGTCTTCCAAATGCTCTATCACCTGAAAAGAAACTGCGAGATCAAAATCACTTAGTATACCTTCACTTTCTGACAAAAAGTCTATACACACTCTTTCCACTTTTTGATGCGGGTACTCTTGATTAGCTTTCTTAATGCTTTCTTTTGAATAATCAATTCCTAATACATATTTTACACCTGAACTTTTTGCAAAAAGCAGATCATGAAAACCGCATCCACACCCTATATCAAGAATGCGACTAGGGTTTGTTTTTTGAATTATTTTTTTTACTTCATATGCTCTAGTAAAATCCCAAAGTTTATTTTTATATGTGTTCCAATCTTTTGTTATTAGCTCATCAAAAAATTTTCTCTGATCCACCTCAAACTGAGTGTTTTTTTCATGTACAAACATTTATAATCTATCCCTAATTAATATTTTTATTCTCTCAGCTGTTTTTCCATCCCATAACGGAGGAATTTCACCTTTTTTAGGATATTGAATTCTATCAAGAAGATTATCAACACTAACCAACTGATTTGACCCCACGGTAACTGTAATTGGACGTTCTGTTGTATCCCTTAACGTAAAACAAGGAATACCTAGGTAAGTAGTCTCTTCTTGAATTCCACCTGAATCTGAAATAACATAGGCTGCATTTGAAACAAGACTCATAAAATCAATGTATCCTTGCGGGTCTATGATTTTTAGATTTTTTGGCAACTGCTCAATTTGCTCGAGATTCTTTTTTGTGCGCGGATGAACTGGGAAAATTACTGGTAAATCTATTTGTCTGATTTTTTCCATTGTCAGCTCAAGCCTATCAAGCGAATCAACATTAGCAGGACGATGAAGCGTTAACACCACATAATTTTGCCTGCTTAACCCAAATTGATGGTAAGTTTCTTTTTGCTCAATCTTATTTTGCATCATGCAGTACGTATCAATCATGATATTGCCAACAAAACTAATCTGCTCTGGCCTTACGCCTTCTTTGAGCAGATTCTCATTAGCATCTTCTGATGGTGTCCAGTAGTAGTCACTAATAGAATCGGCCACAATCCTGTTGACCTCTTCAGGCATAGTACGATCAAAACTTCTTAGTCCTGCTTCTAAATGTGCAACTTGTAAATGTATTTTTTTAGCAGCTATTGTGCATGCAAGAGTTGCGTTAACATCTCCCACCACCACAACTAAATCAGGTTTTCTTTTTTCTAAGCACAATTTTTCGTAAGCAATCATAGTTTGGGCTGTTTGCTCGGCATGTGTGCCACTACCCACCCCTAAATGATGATGAGGAAGAGGTAAATTAAGATCATCAAAGAATGCTTGCGACATTTGGTAATCGTAATGCTGTCCCGTATGCACGATTTCAAGTTTAAACCGGCTTTCTTTTTTGAGCGCATGATACAGTGGCGCTATTTTCATGAAATTTGGCCGTGCAGCACAGATAAGATGGATAGTTTTCATATGCTCACATACTTTTTATACAGATCAACTAATTTTTTCTCAGTAATTTCCGGTGCCCAATTCTGTAGTGCATAATTATGCGAAACCTTAGCCAACTTCATTCTGAATTCTTTATCTGCCAACAATTTTTCTATCGCATTTTTATAGCTTTTTGGAGAGTCTTCTACTAAATAAAAATTTGCATCTTTAAGCTCCTGGGCAGGCTGACCAAAACGATCATTAAGAATAATAGGAAGACCAACTAATGCAGCTTCAATACAACTTTTACTTATTTCATAATTAATAGAGTGATAGATATAAATATCAATATCTTTCATCAAAAAAATCAGGTCCTTATTATTCATCGTTTTTATAAATGTAACACGGTGATCACACCTTAAATCACGCGCAAGATTAACAAGTGCGTCATGCAAGTCACCATCACCTACTAATGTTAAATGCGCATTTTTTAAAAATGAAATGGCTCTGATAATATTAACTGGATCCTTCTGAAGATAGGTCTGACGCCCCACACAAAGAAGGTTGATTTTTTCAGGATCAATAGAATAATCTTGCTTTTTGCTCAACCCCAAACCAACAACATTATGAATAACTGAATAAGACTTCACCCTATTTTTTTTTAAATAAGATTCAACGGGTGAATAAACTGCAATCACATGATCCAAAAATCTGAGACAAAATTTTTCTAGTTTTTCTTGGCATTTTCCAATAATCTTATCTTTCAAATTTTTTGCTAATCTGCCACGAAAGTAATCAACATCTGGATTTCCATGAAGACTTGTAATGAAAGGAACTTCCAGAATTTGTTTAATTTTAGCCCCTAAAAAAGTATTAAGGTGGAGACCATAACACCGCACTAAGCTAGGCTGGATTTTTCTAGCAATAACAATTGCTTCATCTGCCCATTTTTTCATCAAAAATGGCTGCCACCCCAGTGTTTTTTTGAAAAATTTTTTTGGTTCAGGGCAATTGTAAATAAATAACTTTGCGCTCCCCACCATCGACTGCAAAAGAAAAGGGTCAGGCTTATCATCATTAGTCATCATGATGTGCACTTCTTCAAAAAAATTCCCCGGATTGTAATACCTAGGGACCACTTCTCCCTTCTCAATCCATGATGATATATAGTCAGAAGATATAATTAGAAGTTTTTTTGTCATTTTTTTACTATTAAATCAATCGAATGTGCCAAAGGATTAGTTTTCACTAGAAAAATAAATTTTATTAAAAATTTTTCCATTTTAAATCTTCTGCAAAGTGAAACCAGAAAATTGATTTTAGAGGATTGAAAAGCATAGCCTTTCGATATTTTTTCATTAATGTCTACTGAAATTGATAACTCTTGGGATTTTAAAAATCTTTTAACCCCAAAATTAGTTACATAAAAAATGTAATCATCCAGAAAACTAGTTTTACGATCGAAAGCCTTCAAATATAACCGTGCTAACGATTTTGGAAATAGTGGTAACCATGGCAAATGGTAATGCGCTTCTTTTCTGAAAGAGCAATAGTTAGGTGCAATAATAAAAATTAATCCACCTGGTTTTAAAACCCTTTTTGCTTCTTTCAAAGCAAGTTTATAATCACTGATATGTTCAAGTACATTCCAAAAAGAGACCATATCAAAGGTTTCATCAGAATATGGCAATGCGAGAGCAGATCCATGAGAAAATCTGCAAGGATCTACACTCTGGCTAGAAGCTCTTTCCTTTGAAATTTCGTGCTCAAAAGCCTCAACCTCAATTCCATAAGCATCATACCCATTTTGAAGTGCTGACAAAACAAAGCTCCCGTAACCAGAGCCGATGTCTAAGATTTTACCAGTAACAATAAAAGGTGTTATTTTCTGTATTAGGTAGTCACTTTGAACGTTCTGGACGTAATTATTGACATGCTTATCAATTTGTTGAGGAAGAAATATACCCTCATACTGCTTAAAAAGATGCTTCCTTATTTTGCTTTCTATTGCACTCATTGCCTTACTTTTCAATAATAAAATATAAACTTGATGCTTGATTGGGAATAAATATTTTCCCAAAGAACTCAAAAAGATCGTCCAAAATTTTGTAACCCCTTAACCTAGAATCCAAATCCCAATGAGGGATGCCCCAACCCAGGCGCTTAATCTCTTTAATCGTAAAGCCAGCCGCTTTGATTTTTTCAGAAATACTTTTAATCGTATAAAAGTGAACATGATCCGTTGTTTTTAGTGAATTTGGCTGTAATTTGTAAGCAAGTTGCCACCAAAATGCCCCTTCATTAGGAATACCAAGAATACAAATTCCTCCTTTTTTTAATACTCGATGAACTTCTGAAAGTGCTTTTGTATCATCTGGAATATGCTCAAGCACATGATTAAAGAAAATAACATCGAAAGCCCCTTCATTTGCAGCATAATCAGTTACATCCGCAAGAACGACCTCTTTTGCAATATTTCTATTTTTAGCACGAACAAGGCGAGCTATGTTGTAGTCAGAACCATATAAATTTTCTGCATAGTTTTTTAACCATTTAAAATTAGCACCATCTCCACAACCTAGATCTAAAAGAGAATTTATCGTATTTTTAGCAGCGTAATTTTTTAAAATATGCTGAACGTACTCTTTCCTTTTAAGTAGGTGATGACGATATGGTCCAGACCATATAGCTTCTTGAGAGCTTTCATACCATTCTTTTTTCCCATTTACTTTTGCATCTTCAATATGAGATCGAATATCAGCATAATTCCGAACAAGAATAGGAATAGATTCAAAGCACTCAGTCTCTTTTCCTCCGAAACAACAAAAAGGGGAAACTTTATTAAATTTTATATTTTCTGACATACGATATACCACCGATTCGCAAAAGGCTTAAAAATTTTTAAATTAGATACCTTATAATCCAAATCACTATTTTTTGAAAAATGAAAAATTTTATCAATGAAATTTAGCTTTGAAGCCACTCTAGAAATTAAAGGGAGATATTTCCATTGATCCAAAAAACCAAGTGCGTGAGATTCAATAATTTTTAAATTATTAATTGCACAAACATTTTTGACCTCATCCCAAGAAAGAGCATTAAAGGAAAAATGTCCTTTAGAAACGTAATATTTTTTCCAAAATCTTTGAGACAAATTATACTTTCCTGTAATATCCAATATTACTATTCCATCTTTCTTTGTGACACGCACGCATTCACTAATAGCCTTGCTAATATTTTCTAACAACACAAGTACAGAATAACTATATACCAAGTCAAAAATAAAAGAAGAAAATGGAATGTCCTCCAAATCACCAAAAGAAAAAATTACATTTTGAACTTTAAAATCTTTCTTTTTTTGAGTAGCTAAATTTATAAAATTTTGATTGATATCAATACCTTGAACATTACAACATGCATTGCTTATAGCAAAAGTAAATAAACCATTTGCACATCCCGCATCTAAGAGATCATCAGCTATTTTTGTGTATTTTTTAAGAATTTCATACTTTAATTCAGAAGAAAAATGCTTATCGATCTGAAAACCATATGAAGAAATTAATTCATTGTGGATAAGATCTGAGGTATATTCTTTTTGCATACTCAACCCCAAATCACTTGATAAGCTTTCAACCATTTTGAAATGGAACTTATGGACCCCTTATAAATAGGAAAAAATTTTCCACCAAATCCTATTTTAAAATTTGAGATTCCTTGTATTTTGGAGCTGAAATGCTGGTAAAAAATTTCCCCCATGTCAAGCCAGGAAATATTTATATCTTGTAAATGTTGAATCATTTTCCAGTGCAAAAAGTGGTTCGCCCCAACTTTATAGGCATCATCAAAACAGGCTCCTGTCCAATAAACTGCTTTCCCTTTGTAAGCACCATAGTTAGCCATTGCAATCGGTTTTCCATTTAAAAGAGCAATCCCAACAATGGCGTTATTCTTTGGAAGCAATATATTAAATATCCGTTCAAAATATTTTTTATTATGAGGAAGCAGGTCTGATTTAGCATAAACTTTTTTATGCATATCACAGTAACATTCTAAATCCTCTGGTAAGGCTAATTTAAAGGTAATATTGTTATTTTCAGCTTTCTTTATTTCAGACTTATGACCTTTCCTAAAGCCTTTCCAAATATCCTCAGAAGAGCGAGCTAAATCTATAGCGCTTATGTATGCTCTATTTCCAGAAAGCCCATGGACAAACAACGGATCTATGCCCTGATTGAGTGATGCCGTAGAAAAATTGATATTTCCAGCCAAACAAGAAAACTTTGATAATTTTTTTGAAAATTCGTTAATTAGAATCTGAGAATAACAAGCATTATTAGTTTTATCATCTGTCAGCCACCCACCAATATTATCTAAGATTGGGGCATTAAAGATTCTAAATATTTTGCTTTCTATTAAATGCAGAGGGAAAATTCCAACGATATTTTGGGAAAAATCATATATTCCAAAGCTTTGATTAGAATGACCATGCCAACTATTTTTTGCTTTGATAAAATCAGAAGTGTGCCAAAGCCAGCTATTTTGATGATTTTCAACGTAGCTATCCCATTCATGAGAAGTTATTTCATCGAAATTTTTTATAAAATAGGTCACTTTGAACTACCATAAAAGGCGAAAAAATAATAAATAATCATAATAACCTTGAGATATGATGTTTTTCTTCTTTTTCTATTAAAGAAACTACAATGTGCTCAAATTTTGCTGTGCAGCTGTCATCAGAGTCAAATCTTATATAGTTGTTAAAAAGCTTTAATCTTGATTGCATGTCAATATCCACATAATTGCGAGCTAGTATAACATCCTCAATAATATCACACATTTTTTCTCTTGAGTCAGGAAATGCGAAACACTTTTTTACAAGATCGTCGTTAGGGTCTATCTGCAATAAATTATCAGGAAGGCATGCATCCCCCCAAAAAGGATTTACTAAACACGCTTTTGTTAGTAGTCCTTCCAGAATAGAAAGAGAATTTAAACCAATAATAACTTTAGATTTTGACATTAAATCTACGTTGTCAATTTTAGAATCTATAATTAAATTATTCCATCCAGATTTGTATGCATATATCCCTAAGCAATGCTCTTGAAAACTATTTTTACATTTTACATAAAACTTATAATGGCTATACTTTTTCGATAGATAATTCAAAATAATCATAACATCCCAGTGATTAAATTCAGCCATGTATTCAGGACCAGGATAAGCCATTAAAGTGATAATATTTTCCTGTTGGTTTTTACTATGAAGCCATCTATCAAATCTTGGAGCGCCTATAGCATAACATTTTTCTTTTGGACACCTATTAAACTCTATATATGCTAAAGCGGCATGGTCATTCCACAAAAAAAGAGCGTCTCCCTTATAGTTCAAGTTGTATGATTGTTTGTATGAAATGTTAATTGCTTTCATATATGGCAATGTATAGTGCTCATAGTAATAATTTATGCACGGCACACCTACATTTTGAACTGATTTTCTCATGCCTAAATAATAACCTGAATCATCATTACTAAACATAACGACCTTAATATTATTTTTATTTAAAATCTGACGCAGAAAGTTTTCCCAAAAAATTTCATTTTTTTTATTTATTTCATCTAAGTTGACAGCGTATATTTTTTCTAATTGTTTAGATACATCCTCTCCTAATCAACAAAAACGACATCGGCCCCCACATAACGCGCAGCATTGGCAGACGCTAGAAAAGTAATAGCTGGAACTAACACAACATCTCCAGCTCGCACACCCAAAGCCACCATAGCCAAATGCAAAGCTGTTGTGCCATTAGAAGAAGAGATTGCATATTTTGCATTAACAATTTTTTCTAGTTTTTGCTCAAATGCCTCAACAATCGGACCACAAGTTAACCAACCGCCCTGCAACACCCGAACAACAGCATCAATATCGCTTTGATCAATAGAATGTCGACCGTAAGGAATCATATTAACTATCAATCATTTTTGTAAGTTGATTTGTATTAAGCCATTCCGTATTTGTTTCACTTGAATAAATCATTCTTTTTGCAACAGGAGCTGTCTCTACACCACACTTCCAAGCATTTAAATTCACAAACGATGGAAGAATCGCATAGCGGTCATCCATTTGAACTGTTTGCAATGCCTCATCAGATGTAATCATGCATTCATGTAATTTTTCACCTGGACGAATGCCAATTTCGTGCGTTGCAATACCTGGCTGAATAGCCTCTGCTAAATCTGTAATTTTCATGCTTGGAATCTTTGGAATAAAAATTTCCCCTCCCTGCATTAATGCCAAATTAGATAAAATAAAATCCACACCTTGTTGCAAGGTAATCCAAAAACGCGTCATTTCGTTATCAGTTATAGGTAACGATTTTACACCTTCTATTAACAACTTTTTAAAAAAAGGAACAACGCTTCCACGTGACCCAACAACGTTTCCATAACGCACAACCGAAAATATCGTGGGATCAGTTCCACGTATATTATTAGCAGCAATAAAAATTTTTTCTGCGGCAAGCTTGCTGGCACCATACAAATTAATAGGACTCACTGCTTTATCTGTAGAAAGCGCTAGAACGTGACTGACACCATTCCGAAGAGACGCGCGAGCAAGATTTTCTGCACCAATAACATTTGTGTTGATGCACTCGTAAGGATTATATTCCGCAATCGTCACATGTTTTAAAGCTGCTGCGTGAATCACAATATCAACACCACGCAAAGCCATTTCTAAGCGACTATAATCTCGAACATCACCAATAAAATAGCGCATGAATGGATATTTAGACTCTGAGAATTTCTGAGCCATTTCGTATTGTTTTAGCTCATCCCTTGAAAAATAATTAGTTTTTTGGGAGCATAGTTATCAATGATAGTTTGCACAAACTGGTTGCCAAATGACCCAGTTCCACCTGTTACCAAAATTGTTTTATTGTTTAGATCTGGTTTTTTTATTAGAAAATTTTTAAGCATTAAAATTCAGAGCCTCTAAAGTTTTTAAAATCACACATTGCTTATTAACATAACCACTCATTGGCAAACTTAAAACTTTATTTGACAGAGACTCACAAACAGACAAAGCGCCAACTGTTGGATAGTGCTTATACGCTGTTTGTAAATGCAAGGGCTTTACATAATAAATCATCGTTGGAATCCCAACTTCTTTCAGATCAATCATTAATTTTTCACGATTAATACCATTTGGAAGACACACAGTATATTGCGCCCAAGCAGATGTCACTCCATCCATAACATACGGAATCTGCACCACATCTTTTAATCCATTATTATATGCATCAGCTGTTTTCTGGCGTGTAATAAGCTCTTCTGGAAATATTTTCAATTTCTCAATCAAAATTGCAGCTTGTATAGTGTCCAATCGCCCATTCATACCAATGCGAACGTTATCATATTTATCCGTTCCTTGGCCGTGCACCCGAAGAGATTTCATGATTGATGCTAACTCATCATCGTTAGTAAAAATCGCACCACCGTCTCCATAGCAACCCAATGGCTTTGCTGGAAAAAAGCTTGTCGTAGCCATATCACCAATGTTACCAACTTTTCTTCCTTTATAGCTTGCCCCAAAGCTCTGCGCCCCGTCTGCCATCACCCAAAGATTATATTCATCCGCAATCGTTTGAATTGCGTCATAATCAACCGGCTGACCAAACAAGTCCACTGGAATAATTCCAGCTGGTCTTAAACCCAGCTTTTTTGCTGTTTGAATTCCCAACTCCAAACTGATGGGATCGATATTATAAGTATCTTCCAGTGAATCAATAAAAACAGGAGTCGCTCCCATCCATGCAACAACTTCTGCTGTTGCAGCAAAAGTAAATGATGGAACAAAGATTGCATCACCAGGACCTACATTTTTAGCCATAAGCCCAAGACCTAATGCATCAGTTCCATTGGCGCAAGAAATTGCGTGTTTCACACCACAAAACTCTGCCAACTGCTTTTCTAGTTCATAAACCTCTGGGCCCATTATATAAGCGCCGTGATCAAGAACACGCTTAATCGCCGCATCAACCTGCGGTCGAATACGCACCTGTTGTGCTTTTAAATCAATAAACTGTATAACCATAAAATCTCTGATGCCCTTACAAATAAACTCTTAATATTCTTCCATCCAAGGATTCAACATAAAAAGATAGAAAAAATGTTTTATCGTAACCTAACTCAATATTTTTATCATCGAAAAACAACAAATCATCTCGTGATACCAAAGGCTTCCCCTTTAGATCTCTCAACTCCAAACAAACATCTTCACCACGCACAGTTAGATGAAGTTCTTTCGTTTCAAGAAAATTGTCTATTTCTGCTTTATCAAGCTCCACAGGAACAGCCATAGGAAGCACTGTATTATTAAGCATAATTTTGCCCTGATTTATATCATACCAAGATGTACATAATCTTTGATTAATCAATAGTTTGACTTCACCATTTTTAGCTGCAACTAAATCTTGATAGAATCCCTTTGGGAACTCTTTAAATTTTATACAAGCAACAACATTTTTTTTATCTGCATTAACGTTTAAAAATCTCTGGTTGCTTTCTCTAAATTCTAATTTTTTCTGATCACTGCAATAATAACCTAAACCACCCAGCCCAATAAAAAAAAATGCCCCCCAAACAAATGATTTCATTTTTTCAGATGAATAAAAAATTATATATAAATACATTGAACTGAAAAATATTAGTAAGTTTAATACACCCAACGTTGCTATTTTTTTAATGATAAATTTTATTTCTAGCGGCTGACTAAGAATATTTACGTAAGAAGTCAACGGTATCGCCAGACCAAAAGAGATAAAATTATAGACAGGACCCGCGAACTGCAATGAGGTAATCACTATAAAAAAAATAAAAAATTTATTGAAATAAAATAAGTTCATGACTAAACCAAGGTGCGTTGATGCTACCTACACCAGTAAAAAATATTTGATTAGGGAGTTGGAATCCAGCTTTAACTCCATGAGCATAGATAACCAAAAGAAAACAAAATGAAGAAACGTAAATTTTTAAAATTCTCCCTTTCTGTTCCCATAAATTTCCTAACACAATAGCTGCCCCCAAACAGATAGCTGGATAAAAGTTAAAGGTTGCATAACCACGACCTGCTAACGGCAACAATAAAACAGCCATCGCCAAAAATTGAAGTAAACACACGCCCAAAAGCACTCTTAAATATGGATTTTTTTCTCTAAAAGAAGAATATACAAGCCCAAACAGCCCAACTAAAGCAACGGGCCCCAATGAGACAAAGCTATCAAATAATACAAACAGATATCTTTTTACCAGACTATAAAATCCTTGGTAATTCTTCATAATATTTTCAAAGACAATAGCGCTAACCCCACCACTACTTGAAAAAAATATTTTTACGCATAATGATATAATAAGGTAGGGCATAAATGCTAGCAAAAGTAACAACCATAGTTTTTTTAAATCAAAAAAAGAGTTTTGATAAAAACGCCAAAATGTTGCGCACAAAGCAACAGGCAGAAAGAAAAAAGCTGTACCATATGCCAACTGCCATATTCCTATAAAAGCGTATATAGGAATATCATCTTTCCAGCTAGCTAATTTTTCCCACGACCTTAGATAAGATATTAAAAAAATAACAAAGTAGCCAGAGCAATACCCCGCTAAATGTGGCATTCCTTCGCCTACAGATTGAAGAAATCCTTGCCCAAATATTGTTAAAAATATAGCAAAAAAACTTGTAGTGGATGACAAACCAATATTTTTGCATGTACACCAGATAGCTGTACATGCAAAAAACCACATAAAGATATCCAAAACTAAAACCGCTTCAATAGGCTCTAAAAACCAAAAGGACCTGAGCAATAAAGGATAAAAAGTCCGATAAATTTCATACATGCATCCCACATTAAGTGTCGCACCATCAACCCCTAAAAACCCTTGCGCTGCCAATAAGTAATAGGAAGATTCTTTATTAACCCACCAATCACCATATTTTAGGGACGAAAAGCCGTATCTGTATCCTTCTGGATATGTCATTGACATACTATTTTCTAACACGCCACTTGTCTTCCATCCCCAAAAATAGGCTAGGAATGCCAATAGCACAAAAACAAAAAAGAAGAAGGTGAGTATGTTATATTTTTTCAGCAACAATAACATACCTCCAACACACAAAACGAGAAAGCTTCATAAAATTAAGCGCTTTTAAAAAGAAACGATCTATTTTTAAAATAAAGCGCATTAAGAAAGGTGACTTTATTAATTCTGGTCCAACGTAACCACCACTTAATGGAAAAGCAAAAACTTCACTAAAGAACATTCTCTTTAATCTAAATTTGTTATCAGAAAGTAAATCTATTGCTTGTTTTGGCGAACATTCTGGATCAATATGCCTAATGATTTTTCTAGCCAATTTCAGAATAAGAGTTGGATTTGGATCAATAATAATAACCTGATTCTTACAAATTCTATTCACATTTCGCATAAATGCTTGAGAATCAGCTTCAGCAACAACATGGTGAATCACATCTTTCATGATAACAATATCAAACGAATTATCAGAAATCGTATCAAGAATAGTTCCATTATCAAAAATAAAATTTATATGTGGAAATTTTTCTCTTGCAGCATCAAGGCTAACCTGATGCTGCTCAATTCCAGTAGCATCAAAGCCAAGTTGATTGAAAAAATCACACAATGAACCAAACCCACAACCAATATCAAGAATTGTTTTACCATCCATGTGTGGGACGAGCTCTTGATGTAGAGTTCTTTCTATCAAACCATAAAAACCATCCAAACGCTTAATCTGGTCAGCACAATAATGGTCATAATGACAATGGTCAGCAGTGCTCATGACTTATAAACAATTGCTTGCTCTTTCCAACTTCTCTTCCGAAAATAAAGAGACAAGAGATCAAATATTGTTCTTAAAATTTTCATTTTACTTTTACCCTTTCGGCGAGAAGTATCAAGAACCAAAGGAATTTCTGAAATAGCTATTTTACAAAAAACTAGCTTCATCAGCAATTCGACCTTACCTTCAAAACCTTTTCTTTGTATCAACATACTGTCAAAATTTTTCGCTATGTGGCGCAAAACACTTACTTTATACAATCTAAAAAAACTACTTATCGTAAAAAGTCCGCGCAAATCTAGCAATTCTCTTAGAAAAAGGTTTGCAAAAAAACTCAAGAAACGGCGAATAAAGGGAGTGTTGGTAATTGTTCCACCGTACATATAAGGACTAGCCAAAACAACATCATAACCTTCCTTACTTCTACGCAGCATACTAGGAACTATTGAAAGATTACTTGTATTATCTGCTTCTATTGTAAGAACAAAATCATTCTCTGATGCAGCTTTTAAAATCTCTGAAAATGCTGTTTGAAAAGCTGTGCCTGGCCCCATATTAGTCGCATGATTTAGTAGCCGATAATTAAAATCAGCAAACTTTTTATGCACTTCAGCAACCGAATTATCTGCGCTGCCGTCATTAACAAAAATGATCAGATACTGTGACTTAGACATGTTATGATCAATAAATTCTCGTAATTCCTGTGCAAGTCTAGCAAAATTTTCTGCTTCATTTAAAAATGGGATCACAATAAATAGTGTCATTCTGCTTACAAAGACCTTTGCCATTCAATAGTTTTTTTAAGTCCCATTTCTAATGTTATTGCTGGATCGTAGTTGAGCAAACTACGAGCTTTTGTTATATCTGGCACTCGTCTTCTAACATCTTCATATTTTCCAAATTTCTCATAGGGAATAATATTTAATGGAACGTCTTCGTTGCCCTGCACCAAAAACCAAATCTTTTTAGCGAGGTCTAAAATACTTATTTCTTCAAATGAACCAAGATTAAAAAGTTGATTTTTGGAATTTTCGGTTTCAAGCATTTTCATTAAACCAGCAACATGATCACTAATATATGTAAATGTTCGTGTTTGCAAACCGTCCCCATGTATTTCAATTGGTTTTTGGTGTAACGCTGCATCAATAAAAACAGATTGCGGACCACCCCACCATGATAAGTGCTGATGAGGGCCATACCCCCCAAAAAAACGCACCAAGGTAACATCAATGCTATGTCTTTGATGGTACGCAAATAAAAGCTGTTCATCAAACATTTTTGAAATAGCGTAGGCCCAACGTTTAACTGTTGGAGCGCCTATTATTGAATCACACTCTTCGTTAAATGGTATTGCTAAATTCTTACCATACACATCGGACGTAGAAGCAGCAATTAAGTGAGCTTTTTTTTGAACTGCTAACTGAGCAACATTGTCAGTGCCAAAAGAATTCACCTTTAACGTATCAAGAGCATCTGTATATCTGGGAATTTTAAAAGCAGCCAAGTGATAAATAACATCAATATTTTCACTTATATTTAACAAACCTGAACCGTCTAAAATATCACCTTTAATAAAAGTAAAATTTTCATGATTTTGGATTGCTGCCAAATTAAGCATGCAACCCTGACTAAGATTATCAAAACCAATTACTCTATAGCCTTTGTTCACCAATCCAACCGCAAGATTTGATCCTATAAAACCTGCAACGCCTGTTATAAAAATATTTTTACTCATAAAATTTCTTGAATCACTTTCTTGATTTTTTGACTGGCATTTCCAGCACCATAAAAATTTTTCTTTTGTTTTTTTTCAAAATTAGCAGCTA
Organism: Candidatus Finniella inopinata; assembly: GCA_943322985.2. Lineage (GTDB taxonomy): Bacteria > Pseudomonadota > Alphaproteobacteria > Paracaedibacterales > CAITNM01 > CAITNM01. The sequence continues at coordinate 8,965 of CALPGA020000013.1, read as the reverse complement.
AAAATTCCAAAACTTGACACTGATTTTCCCATAATTGCGCAGAAGGAACAAGCATATTCCAGCCACTCTCCACCAACTCAACCCATTCAGTTTCTTCTCGAATTGTTACACATGGCTTGACTGCGTAATAGGATTCTTTCTGTAATCCTCCTGAGTCAGTCAGCACTCCATGACACCTGTTAAGCGCATAAATCATCTCAAAATAATCGAGAGGATCACGCAAAAAAATACGATTACTTATCGAAAAATCACCTTGTCGTAAAATTTTATCGACACGTGGATGAATTGGTAAAATAATGGGATATTTTTCTGCAATTACTTCCAACCCTTTAAAAAGCATTTGAATATCTTCGAAATTTTGAAAATTTTCAGCGCGATGCAAGGTTAGTAATAAGAAACCATCAGAAAATGGCAAGTCTATTTTTTTTTCTTTAGTGGCGGATTCAAGAAAAAGATCATACATAATATCACCAACATTATGAATGGAAGATGCGTTGACTCCTTCATTTAACAAATTCTGACAAGCTACCGCAGAAGGCGCAAAATGAACATCAGCAATTTTATCAGTTACTATTCGATTAATTTCTTCTGGCATTTTTTTGTTAAAGGATCTAACTCCTGATTCAACATGCCAAACCGGCACATGTAATTTAGCAGCAGCTAAAGCGCCAGCTAAAGTAGAATTGGTATCACCATAAAGCAAAACCGCATTTGGCTTTTGCTGTTCTAAAATAACCTCGATACTTTCAAGCATTTTAGCTGTCATTGCACCATGCTTTGAAGCATGGCACTCTAGGTGCCAAGTTGGCTTTTTGAGCTCTAGCTGTTCAAATAAAGCCCCAGACATTAAATAATCATAATGCTGACCAGTATGCAGAATATCTTCCTGCACAACATCTGCAATGTGTTTTGAAAGCACGGCCGCTTTTATAAATTGAGGTCGTGCCCCCAAGATAGTTATTATTCTAGGCAGCGCCATCAGTTCTTTTTCTTTTAATTTCTTCTAAACACCCGTCAGAAGCTACGTGGTATCGACGACCTTCTCTTGGGCAAGTTAAATCGTCGCCTAGTTTTTCGCCAGCATGACTAACCCAACCAATTTGACGAGCAGGGTTTCCAACCATAACTGCATGCGGCATAACGTTTTTTGTAACAACCGCCCCAGCACCGATCAAACTATATGCACCCAGATTATTTCCACAAATTATAGTTGCATTTGCTCCTATTGTTACTCCTCGTCCCACCAATGTTGGGCGATATTCATTTTTTCTTTCAATTTCTGCTCTTGGGTTGTGAACATTTGTAAATACGCACGATGGACCACAAAATACGCCATCATCTAGAATCACACCTTTATAAAGACTTACATTATTTTGAATCTTACAACGATTGCCCACGACAACATCAGGACCAATCATTACATTTTGCCCAATAACGCAATCTTCACCAATTTTAGTGCCAGAAATTATATGAGAAAAATGCCAGATTTTTGTGCCTCTTCCAATTTCACAACCACTATCAACAAGAGCAGTTTCGTGAGAAAAATAAGGTAAAATCTCATCATTTAAAGAGATGATTGTCTTGCTATATAAAGACCGCTGAGCAGCATCCAAAACCTGAAGAACTTGAAGCCCCTCAAATCCATCAGTACGCGGCTTTTGATCTTTACTAATGCAATCAATAAAATGCTGACACTCTAATTTTAAGGGCTCTGAAACCTCTATAGGAACATTAATCAAGTCTGCTTTTGTAGCTTCTGGTAATCCATTCACCCAGTTAACCTGATGCGGATAAAGCTTGAGCTTTTCACCCCATGGCAAACCATCATCAAAAACAGCCATACCACGATCACCTACCACTACCAATTTTTGCTCTTTAAATGGGTGAAGCCACGACACAAAAATATGCGCTTGAATTCCATTTTTAAAGGACATGTGAGTTGTTGTTACATCATGAATTCTAGGATTTAGATGGCAAGCACCTGTTGCATAAACAGTTTCGGGCAAATCAGCAGCAAGCCCTAAAATCATTGAAATATCATGAGGGGCAAAACTCCAGAGAATATTCTCCTCATTTCGAAACTTACCCAAATTCAACCGATTAGAATAAATATATTGAAGTCGCCCTAAGTTACCTTTTGAAATTAGCTGTTTTAATTCCAAAAAAGCGGGGTGATATTGTAGCAAATGTCCAACCATAAGTTTTCGATCAACCTGCAAAGCTAGATCACAAAGCTTTTTAGCATCTTCAATTTTTAAAGATAATGGCTTTTCAACAAAAACGTGTTTTCCTGCTTTCAAGGCTTTTTGTGCAAGGTCGTAATGCTGAGCAGCAGGCGCAGCGATAACAACTCCACCAACATCACTTTGCATGACTTGTTCTAAAGATAGAGCAGGAACGCCGTACACTTGAGAAGCCACATTAGCAAGCTCATGATTAGCATCACAAACTGAATGTAGAGCGCCTAACTCTGAAAAATTGCGAACGAGATTTTTACCCCAGCACCCACAACCTATAACTGATATTTTTATATTAAACATGGCTATTTTCTGCCCCCTTAATATTTTTATTGTCTGTAATTTTCTTAATTTTTCCACCATCCATCTCCACTATCCGATCACAATCTTTTAGTGTGGTCAGACGATGAGCAATCATAATAACTGTACGGTTTTGCCTCACTGCATTAATTGTTTCCATTAGTCTTGCCTCGGTTTCATTATCAAGTGCAGACGTCGCTTCATCAAAAATCAAAACTTCTGGATTACGATAAAGTGCTCTAGCGATCGAAATACGTTGACGCTCACCACCAGACAAACGAATACCACGCTCTCCTACGAAAGTTTTAGCCCCATTTGGCAATTGGTCGATGAACTTACGCAGTTGCGCTGCATTAATTGCTGTATTCAGCCTGAGCGCATCAATCTCTTTTTCACCAAAAGCAATGTTAGACTCAATCGTGTCATCAGTTAAATAAACACTCTGCGGAACATAACCAATTTTTTGATGCCACTGGTAAGATCCAACTGGATATTTACCATCGATTAATACTGTGCCTTTTTGTGGCTTTAGAAGCCCCAAAAGAACATCGATTAAAGTTGATTTTCCTGATCCAGTCTCGCCAACAACACCAATACATTCGCCTTTTTTAATTTGAAACGAAATATTTTGAAGAGCATTTTTTTTAACATTAGGATAACAAAAAGAAATATCCTTTAGTTCAATGCACCCCTTAAATACAAACCCAGGAACATCTACATAACTTTCTTTGGCAGCCACAGTGGTATATTCTTTATAAACTCTCTCAATCGAAGGAATTGCGGCCTTAAAAGCATTCAGCAGATTAATGACTCTATTCAATCCTGGCATCACACGGAACCCTAGATAAAGATATCCGCCCAACACCCCTAACATCTGCACAGGACTTTCGTGCTCTAAACATAAAAAAGCAATCGTTGTTACAAATAACCCAACAAATAAAACCTCTATGACCATTCTTGGCAGAGCATTAGTAGCCGTTTGAATGGCTTGAATCCGAGATTTTTTACGAGAATGATATTGGAAGGCATTAACAAATGTTTCTCGCTTACCAAGAAGAACAATTTCTTTAAATCCATGAAAAAATTGTAATAAATTCTGACTGCTGTTCTGAGCAGCTTCTTGCATTCTTTGCCCCCATCTGTAAAATTGTGGCAGCATAATTTTTATAGAAAATAACCACAAAATAGCGCTAACTCCGAAAATTGTAATGGCTAAAGAAGGATTCATACAGACAACCATCCCAATCAGGCAGATAAAAATAATACTTTCTGATAAAATACTCGCTATAGAAATCATGCCACCGGAAAACATTAATTCGGCATCTCCTCCCACTACGGCCACACCTAAGGATGAATTTCGAGTCAAATAAAACGCATAATCAGCCTCGGCATAGCGATGAAGTAGCTTCTCTTTAAAAAGGTAGTTCATTTTTTGAATTGTAAAATTTTGATAAAACACTTCTGCCGCAGCAACAAGATTTTTTACTAAATAAATAATTCCAACAATGATCGCGATATACAAAACAATTCGACCAGGAGCTAAGCTACTAGAAAAACCAACCATACTCAAATATTTTTGACCAATGTCAGGCTGATTGAGCACTTGCGCAAAAACCACAATAACTGATGCAGTGACAACTTCTAGTAAAGATGTGCTCAATGCAAATAACGCAATTCCAACCCATTTTAGTTTTTCTTCTTTTGTTAGAAGAAATCTAATTTTTTGAATTGCTGATGAAATAGAAGGCGATGACATCGCTTTATTATTATCTTTCTATAGCTGCCGCAGTCTGGGTGAAAATCACTCAAGACTTAAAAAAATTAAACGATCTAATCTTGAGATGCTTCAAGATTTATTTTACAAACTTTACGCCGCTTCAACCGCGTAAGCAGGCACAGTTATTCTTGTCTCTCTACCTAGAAAATTCAACAACAGTTGTACTCGCTGTTTATCGTCCGTCATTTGGAATACTGCTATCTGATCTTTAAAAGTACCACCCATAATACGTAGACTTTCACCTTTTGTGAAAGCATTTACAGAGATAATTGGCACAACCCCATCATTTTCTAGAGTTTTTAATTCTTCAATGATAGATGTAGGTATACCCAAAGGGTGCCCATCATTCAACAACAAATACGCAACGCCTCTAGTGCCATTAACAGCCCTCCACGCATCAACTTTTAAGTCTAGTCCTACAAATAAGTATCTTGGAAATAAAGGCTGCAACACCTCATCCACACGCCTTGCGTGGCGACGACTTTTTTTTAACATTGGCAAGTAAACGTCATATCCCTGCTCTTCAAGATGCTGCTTTGCAACCATTTCTTTAAGTGGTTGAGTATACACAACAAACCAGCTCATGCGCTTCGCTCCATTAAAAAATCATGATCGGATATGTGAAGTAACTCCAGAAGCAATAATTTTTCTTCAGAGATCTGACTCTTTATATTATCGTAAATAATTTGGGGATTAAGCACATCTGTGATTAAAACGGCATCAAAGCTACTTAGATCAGCATTGCTTTCATTATCTAGTAATGTAACACAAACACCAGCACTGGTAGCAACCAAAACCGCTATGTCTCTTAAGTCGCCAGCCCCAACAAGTGCTATATTTTTCCACTCATTTTTTACACATACAGAAAATGCAGCTTCACATTGATATTTAGCATCTCTAAAAAAATGTAGCGACCTACTTAGATAGTCAGAGACCATACGGCTTTTTTCTGAAAATCCTTCTGGTGTTAAAAAATATGAAATTCTTTGAGGAGAGATCTCACGTGCACGAATCCACCCTTTAACCACACAACGCCTCAAATATGTGTTAACTAATCCCAAAGCCACACCTAAATCACCAGCAAGTCTTCGCTGAGAAACTTCAGGATTATTTCCAAGCGCACTAAGAAGACTTAAAAGAACTCTGCGATCAGCCTGATCTTTTGTTTTTTGAAAAGTGCTCAATGAATTTTTTAGATTAGCGTTCATAGAAAGAACACTATAAAAACAATCAGCTAAGGTCAAGTAATATTTACCAAAAAAAAATTAATGACGATTAGAAATAATCAGATCAACATCACCATCAGGATTTTCAGTTAGGTTAAGCTTACTATGATATTATCACTGATAAACTGTTAGTTCTTTGAGCTTCATCACAACGGTGATGCCCTCACCCCAAGTTATTTCTTTGGTGCTTATTACACCTGTGGAAAATAGATCAACATTGCTTTCTTCATAATCAGGAACTGGATCAGCTGACTCAAGATCATACAATGCTTCTTGCAGGCGCCATATTTTACTTGAAGGCAAAAGAGAATTATCTTTCAAAGATACCCTTTTATCTTTTAATGGCGTAATCACAGTATTAATTCGCACAGGGTCGTGTACTTCATAAGCAGCATCAAAAACAATTTGATCAGATAAAATATTTTTCCCTTTTTCAATAGTTTCCAGTATTTTTTCTAGATGACCAATCGGAAATACAAGCTGCTGATTTGTCATGAAACCATCCATTTCTGGTTTTTGAAAATAAACTCGCCAGCCTCCTTCTTCCGTCACCTCAGCTCCACCTTGCAAAAGAGATTCTGATGCACCATCACGAAAATTTTCGATGTGAAAAGATACTTCAGTAAGAGATTCCCACGAAGCAATATTTCGTTCAATGGTTGTTGTTGTCCCATCATGGTAATGAATTTGCACTTCTAAATTCTGTCTATAAACCCAACCTTCTTTTGTTTTAATAATCTCAATAGAACTTTGGCCAGTGACCTTACTAACCGTTGGATCATTTGGTTTTTTACGTGGATGAAGTTGAATATCATAAATGGCTTTATGTGGCATGAGCTTAAAAGATTGGGGCTCATCTGGCTTGACAGGCGCTGCTTTTGGAGAAATTTCTTCCACAGATTTTTGCTGTTCTGCAGCCTCCACATCAGAAGCAGCAGGCTCTCTGTTGCTTGCTTGATCGACTGATTTAACGACCTGTACTGGTTCTGAAGAGGAATAATTTGGCTCACCCAAAAGAGTGGTAACAGAAAACAAAAAAAGCGCGCAAAACTTGCCCACGGGATACGAAACTATGACTTAACAGAATCAATGTAACAAACAATTCAGAATTTTCCTGCAACACATTTTATGAATACGCTATGATTTTAACCAACCGTTGTCTTTTAAGCACGGTTCTGCCTTGTAAAAATTGATTTTTAATTTTTCACCACTCAAAACTTACCTAAAAACTAAAAATAGGTAAAACTTATAGATATAAAAATTTTAAAAAGGCGCGGTCATAAAAAATATAAAATTTAAAAATATATTTGAAAATTTTTTATCTATTGCAATAGCTATCAGTTTCTGGCTGTTTGTAGCAGCGCTGCCGCCATTTAGAATTGGTATTTGGGTTGATTCAGAATGCCCACTGGTTGCGGCTCACATAGTATTTTTTCTAATTGGTTCGTGTTTAATTGTTTTGCTTGCAGCAAAAAAAGAATTGTTTTTTTCGAAACATACACTCATTTTTACTGGTTTAGCGTTGCTTTCATTGATTAGCACTCTATGGGTAAAAAATCCAACTGTACACCACTTCGGAACCCCTCTGTTAGGAGAAGGAACCATTTTATTTTGTGGACTATCTATTCTTTCTTTTGGCTTAGATAACACTTCCAAAAAAATAATTCATTGGTCTGCAATATTTGCTGGAGCTACCGCAGGGTTTTTGGTTTTTTTGCATCACCCCAAACATGGCTTAAACATTAGCCCTAATTGGCTACCTTATGTTTTTGGCGCATTTTTAGCCCCAATTGCTTTGGGAATATACACAATCAGCACACTTACTACCAATAAAATAAAATACGTAATTCTTGTGTTATTAAGTAGCTTTCTCTTGTTTATGTCACATAATAAAACAGCATCGGTAGCAGTTTTTGTAGTAGCATGTTTCTGGTTGATAACCAGAAAAACTAAACGTGAACACAACCTGCAAAAATACTTGTGCGCTAGTGTACCATTAGCAAGTTTAATAGCCATCTACACCTTAGGTAATTGGCAACAATTTTCAACTCTGGGGTCTAGAAAGCTCGCCATTCAAAGCTATGTTATCACTTGGCAAGATGAACCCTTAAGTTTACTGTTTGGTCATGGTTGGGGGCATTATTTCGAAAATCTTCAAAAAACAATAACCTCGCTGCCTGTAGAATTTTTTAGGAATCATTCTTGGAATCCTAGCTGGGATGGCATAGAACGACTCGATTTTCATTGCATGCACTTGGGTGCTGAAGCTTTGTTTAGCATTGGATTAATCGGATTAATTTTTTATGTAATGTTAGTTTTATCGCCATTCTCCCAGCAAACTTCTGCAAAACCTTCATTTAGTGTGCTCTTATTTTCTGTTCTTTTTGGCTGCTTAACCTCTACATGGTTTACCTTAATATGTGTATGGCCATTTTTTGTATTGGGATTATCAACCTTAAATCAAGACAAAATCTGCGTTACCAAAACACCCCTGCTTATTTTATGGTTATGCATTTCAACTGTGCTTTGTGCACATGGAGCAGTTACTTATTGGCAAACAGCAGTGTTATATCCTGCAAATCCAAAGTCTTTATTTTACAGATTTGCGCACAATAAAAAATTACCGACTGATGAAGCAGTAAAAAGCACCTACAATTATCAAGGATTTCACCTTGGGCACTTTGTTATAAACACATTAAAAAAAGTAAACCGAACACCGTCCAACGCAATTGCCACTGAGCTTAATATGGCCTTTCGTGTCTATGATGCAAAAAATAGCCCCTTAGTCCTTGATGTAGCAATGCTTCATGGAATGCAATTTTTTCAGGGATCGGATAATGAAAAAAGAAACCTGCGGGAAAATATTGCGCATGCTATTCTGCAAAAAGCACCGAGACGCAGTGATTTATTAGTGCCTTACATAAAAGAGCTTATTGAAAATCAACAAGCAGATACAGCAAAAGACTTTATCAAGACAATGCTTGCAAGAAATGCAAAAGACCCTTTTGCGCTATGGCTTAAGGGAATTGAGCATATTCATGAAAAAGATACTGCATATGGCAAATCGCTAATGATACAAGCTTTAGATCAAGGTATTGAAAAATGGATATATATTCCAAGACAACTCAAGGATCAAATCAAAGAAAAGCCGCTTTTTTAAGGCGGCTTTCATATTGAATATGCCTAATGATGAGTGCGCTCTTGATGTAAGTGCTCATTACTGTGCGCTCTTTCAGCATGAACATGCTCCTCAGAATGCACACGATTTGCACTAAATAAATTTCCCAAATGATCAGACAGCGATGGAGATGCCAAAGCAGAAACCACGTGACCTTGAGAATGCTCATGAGACCTATTTGCAGCATCATGGTTATGCTCAGCTGCTATAACTTCGTGAGCGTGCTCTTCCACATGTGCGCGATGCT
>CALPGA020000012.1 GCA_943322985.2 Candidatus Finniella inopinata | reverse complement strand
TAGAAGAAACAGCGGCACCACTATCGGTAGTGATGGTAGCAGCAGCATTAACAGCAGCTGTTGGAACGGCAACAGTGCCTGATGTGACTTCCATATTTCCACCAGCAAATGCAAGAGAAGCGCCCATGTTATTAGTGGCAGCAACTTTCACAAGTCCTGCATCTATAGAAAGCGTTGACACACTTGAATTGTTCCCAGAAAGTACAGAAGTACCCGCACCAGTTTTGTGAACTGTTGTTGCTGCTAATGGGGCTGATACTGTTGCACTATCAGTGCCATCTACTTCTATGGTGATGGTGGTGATGGTGGTGGTAGGAGGAACGTAAGCAAGTCTACGGATGGTATTGTTTCCGGTATCTGTTACAAAAATATTTCCAGATGCATCGACAGCAAGACCAGTAGGAGCGTTAAACCTTGCTGCAGCACCTATTCCATCGGCAGAGCCAGATGATCCTGCAGTGCCCGCAATCGTTGATACAGTATAGGTTCCACTATTATTGGTAAGTTTACGAATCAAGTTGTTACCGCGGTCGGCTATGTAAAGGTTGCCTGCAGCATCAATATCAATATCCCATGGGCTATTAAACCGTGCTGAAGAACCTGCAGCATCAGTAGAGCCAGATGATCCTGCAGTTCCTGCAATGGTGGTTACAACACCTGCAGGGGTGATTTTGCGGATTGTCTTGTTACCAGTATCTGATGCATAAAGATTGTTAGAGCTATCAATAGTAATACCGGTAATACCATTGAATCTAGCCGCAGCTCCTGTTCCATCTGCAGAACCTGCAGAAAAAACAGTTCCTGCAAAAATAGAATATGAACCATTTGGTAAAATTTTCCAAATTAATTGAGCTACTGAGTCTGTCATAAAAATATTATTACTGCTATCAGCTACGAGACCCCAACCCGCAAATGGAGCGCCTGTTAATTGGTTGGAGATTACATACGTTCCACCAGATTGAATCCATTGGAAAAGAAAACTGTATTGATCAGTTGTCAAGATGGTAGATGTACCATCGGTGGTTATATATCTACAGACTGCTTCTACAGGCGGAAATCCAGCAGTGTATTCAAACAAGGTAGATACAGAATATATTCCACCAGCCGTTGTGATTTGTCTTATGTTATTGTCACCGTCAGGCTCTAATAAATTGCCCGAAGAGAGATCAATTGACATCATGCCTGGGCTTTTGAACCGTGCTGCAGAACCAACTCCATCGGTATGAGCAAAGCTGCCCGCAACACCGGCAACGGTTGTTACATCGTAACTAGCACAAAGGCTAGAAGACAATGCCAACCCCATAGCCAGAGATACGCAATATTTAAATATAGTATTTTTTTTCATGAGTATTTCCTTGTTCTAAAAAATGTGAATAACAATTGTTAGATTACAAGGGGGGGGTATTAAAATATAGTTAATTATTATTTAAATAATGGTTAATTATAATAATATTATTTATAGTTAATTTTAATTATTTTTTATTTAAAAAAAGAATTGATGATATCCACTGGACCCTACGATCAAGTCGTAGGGAAACTGGCAAGAGAGTCTGCCCAACCCCCTAGTTTCTCTATGGCTTGACCATAGAGTCCAGTTCTATAATTTCCGGATAATACCCGCTGGATCCCCACGCCTTCTGACGAAGGCTCTGGAAGACGCTTCCGCCCTCGTCATCAAGAGGGGCGCAGCGACGTCATGATCCAGTGAAACAATTCATAATTTTTGTCATGCCGGCCTAACCATAGATTCCAATCAGCAACATCTAGAACATTGAAAAGTAATTATTAACTTTTTGGACGTATTGTAATTGTATGTACCACTTTTGCGGGGTTGTATGGTTCTGCGTTCAACATTTATATTATTGTTTCTTGACGCGTGTTTTTCCCTTTTTGCAAGCGAGGAGGGCAGCCATATTTGTGAATGCGACACTGTATTTGAACGTGTGATTGGTATTGGTTCTAATTGCCTAACAAAAAGTCAAATTAATGGATATTTTGCCCCAGAATTTCCCCCCAGAGAAACAAAATCTGGCCATGCCGACCTGTTTGATTGGATGCGAATTTGTGATTATTACTGCTTTGCAGAAGTGCTACGCAATGGATTAACTGATTATTTCGAATTAGAAGATTTTACTACTCACTATGAAACTTACGGATCTGCTGATGTGGTTGATCATAAATCCATGCTTTGGAATCATAAGAACAATATGATTTGGCGACATTTGTTTGACTCAGCAGCGGGGAAAGCATTATGGTCAGCACCTCGAGACGGGGAATTAACTCCCGACAAACTTGAAGAAATTTTTCCAAAAATAAAAACAAAGCTAAATCATTTAAAAGAAAAATTCATAACAGCTAAAGACCAAAAAACTTTATATGTTATTTCCCATTACGAGGTAGATGGAGAGACGCCACCAGATTTGAATGCCCTGAAAGAAGTTAGGGATGCATTAACAGCAATTCGTGGTGGTGATACTCATTTCACGCTTTTGTTTCTGCCCCATGAACAAAAATTTGATGGCATCGAAAACATTATTGTTCGTGAAGCTAAAAACTTAAAACCAGGGTGGAATGGCGGTGATTCCGTCAGATGGAAAGAAATTTTAGATACATTCAGTTTTTCTGCAGATATTTGGAGCTGACGTTTTTATTGTCATAAAAGTAAAAAAATAGCACATACTCAGTTGCCAAAACCCTCGAATTTCTGGTAGCTTTTAGAGAGTCAACACGCGCGGGCGTGGTGGAATTGGCAGACACACCAGACTTAGGATCTGGCGACGCAAGTCATGGGGGTTCAAGTCCCTCCGCCCGCACCACATATAACACATGGAATTCTATGGCTCTTTCAGTTCAAAAGGTGCGTGAGCAAGACGCAGTAATTGATTTCAAAGCTACTCTTGTATCATCTGATTATGCGCAAGAACTAGCATCATGGTTTAGCAAAAAATCACAAAATGTACGTATTGATGGTTTTCGCCCAGGCAAAGCACCACTTGCGGTTATTCAAACACGTTACGCTGATGAAGCTACTAGATCAGTGGTTAATAACATTGTTGATCGCGTTCTTAGCACTATTGATAAAGAACATAAACCACGTGTAGCAGGACAGCCAAAGGTTACTATTGAAAAAGCCGATACTACAGACGGTTTCGAATGTAGTGTTAGTGTTGAATGCTTGCCAACTATTGAATTAAAAGATTTTTCATCAATTTCTTGTGAAGAATTGGTCGTCGACATTTCTAAAAAAGAAGTTGATGAAGCAGTTGATGCACTATTTAAAAGATACAAAGGCCATGAAAAAGAGCCTAAAAAAGGCAAAGCCGCATGGGGCGACAAAGTTAAAGTCTTAATCAAAGAAAAAAGTAAGCACAGCACTCCCCAAGAACAAGAGCTAACGCTCGCAGAAGATTCAGACGCAACTTGGTTGCCTTTGCATAAGGGTATTCAAGGTAAAGCAGAGGGTGAAACTGCTGAAATTGTGATTACGTATCCCAAAGATTTCCAAGAAGCAAGCATTGCTTCAAAAACTTTCACCTATGAAGTTGAAATTCAGTCTGTTTTTGCTGGCGTTACATTTAAATTAGATGCAACCTTTGCAAAAGAATTTGATTGTGAAGACCTAGATGGTTTGCACAAAAAAATGGAAGAAACACTTAAGAATGATCAGAAGCACTTAATAACCTTGTACCATAAGCGCCAAATTCTTGATGCCTTAAATGATCAGTACAAGCTTGCTTTGCCAAAGTCATCAGTTGAATTTGAATTCCAACAAATTTGGAAGAAATTACAAGACGAAGTTACTGCAGCGCGTGCTCGTGGTGAAACAGAAGACATTGATATGGCTGAAGTAGAAGCTGAATATCACCTGATTGCAGAACGCAGAGTAAAGCTTGGCATGTTGGTTTCTGAAATTGCGAAAGAGCATAAAATTGCTTTAACCAATGAAGAAATCCAACGCGAAGTTGTTATGGAAGCAATGAAGTACCAAAGCCAATTTAAAGAAGTGATTGATTATTACGTGCAAAACCCACGTCTTATGGAAAAGCTACTTGCTCCGGCCTTAGAAGATAAGGTTGTTGATTTTGTGTTTGGAAAATCAAAAAAGAAGCAAACCAAAATTACGGTGAAAGACTTGCCTGCTAAATTGAAAGGTGTTGTACCTGGATATGAAGGCGACGACGAACCAGCTACTAAAAAAGTAGCATCAAGCAAAGCGCCAAAAGAAGGTAAATCTGACAGCGAAAAAGCACCCGCCAAGAAGGCCAGCACTAAGAAAGGCGAATAGCCATGAATTTTAAATCTCCTAAACAAGCGGATGCATTAGTTTCTTCACTGGTGCCAATGGTTGTTGAACAAACTGGCCGTGGCGAACGCGCTTACGACATTTTTTCAAGGCTTTTAAAAGATCGTATTATTTTCCTAACAGGGCAAATCTACGACGAAATGGCATCGCTTATTTGCGCTCAGCTTTTGTTTTTAGAATCAGAAGATCCAGATAAAGACATTTACATGTATATCAACTCTCCTGGCGGCGTTGTAACGTCTGGTTTATCAATGCTTGATACCATGAATTATATTCGTTGTGACGTAGCAACCGTGTGTTTGGGCCAAGCTTGTTCAGCAGGTTCATTACTACTTACAGCTGGTGCTAAGGGTAAGCGTTATGCGCTAACCAATTCACGCATCATGATTCATCAACCTCATGGTGGTGCACAAGGTCAAGCAACTGACATTGAAATTCAAGCTCGCGAAATTTTAAACTTACGTGCGCGTTTGAACAAAATCTATGCTGACTGCACAGGTCAAAAACTTGAAACTATTAATGACGTAATGGAACGCGACAAATTCATGTCAGCCGATGAAGCAGTTACTTTTGGCTTGATTGATCACGTTGTTGAAAAGCGTCCAACTAATTTTGCAGCTGACCATAAAAAAGATAAATAATTAAGACTTTGGTCTAAATAAGAAAGCGCACTTTTTAAGGTGCGCTTTTTAAATTTGGGCAGGTAGCCCCAATTCCACATCTTTGCTAGAATCCAAGTAATAGGTATTGCTTAGTTGTTATGCGTTTTTTTCTAGCTGTTATTTTTTTGACATTTTGTACCTATCATTTAAATGGTCAGGAAGCTACTGATATTGAGCTTATTGCCCCTTCTCAAGATGGCATAGACTACAAAATTCAATGGCCAGAAACCTTGACTCCAGAAATGATAAAACGTATGGAAAGCGTTTCAATGTTATTGGAAAATAAATCACGACTGCCAGGTTCCATTGGCGGTTTAATGAAGCGCATTGAAAAAGATAAGGTATTATTAGAAAAAACCCTGTATTCCTTTGGCTACTATGGCTGCAAGGTTGATGTTAAAATTGACCTTGAAAAAGCACCTGTGGTTATTCAATTTACTTGCGACCTCGGGCCGGTTTACACAATTGAACATATGCAGCTTGAAAATCGTGGTAAGTCACCTATGCCAGAATTGACTGTGAACCTTGATGATTTAGTAGGCTTAAGCAAAGGTGACGTGCTAATAGCTGAACATGCTAAAAAAAGCCAAATTGTTATTAAAAAATATTTTGCTCAAACGGGCTATCCTTTTGCCGAAATTGATGAACCCGAAGGCATAATCGACCATAAAAACCGTACGGTTGTGTTGATTTTTCCTGTTGATTTAGGCAGCTGCGCGATTATTCATAATTCAGAAATTGAACCAACTCAAAACCTAAACCCTGACTACATTAGAAATCGTTTGTATTGGAAAAATGGTGATGTCTACGATACTCGTGTTCTAGAGCGTACGCGTCGTTACCTAAGCCAGACGGGCTTGTTTGACAACGTGGTTGTTACGCCTAAACCGGTTGAAGATGCCTCGTCAGAAAGCGCAAAAGAACAGCCAATTACAATGCATGTGAAAACGACCGAAGCACCTCCGCGGTCTGTTGCTGCCGGTGTGCATTACGCCACAACCCAAGGAGGAGAAGCGCGTTTTGCGTGGAATCATTATAACCTTAGGGGCGGTGGAGAAAACCTAGGTGCAACCTTGCGTGTTTCAAAAATTCGAAACAAGGCTCGCTTTTTCTATAACGTCCCTGATTTTGGCGCGCCCAAGCAAACCCTAAAGAATGAAACCTATGTGCTTAAAGAAGATACGCGTGCTTATCGAAGCCAAACATTTGCTTTATCAAGTAAAATTGATCGCCAATTTACAGACATGCTGTCAGGATCAGTTGGGCTCAGCACAGAAAATGGTAACATTCGCCCGCGCACAACTAATGCGAAAAGTCCTATCCGCCTTGTTGGTGTGCCCGTTGAATTGGAAATTGATGCATCAAATGATTTATTAAATCCAACACGTGGTTTCAAGGTTGGGGGAAATATTACGCCCTACACAGGGCACTTAGGGTCAAGTAAGGGCATGCTTATAGGCCAAGCAAATGCAAGCATATACATTCCTTTCCAAACCAATAGCTTAGATGAAGACATGGGAACTTTGGCATCATTTGTGCGTATAGGGTCCATTAAAATTAATAATTTTAATGATTTGCCGCCGAACAAGCGTTTTTATGGTGGTGGTAACGGATCTGTGCGTGGTTATGGATACCAGCTCATTAGCCCAATTGATAAAAACAAAGTTCCATTGGGTGGTGAATCTTTACTAGAATTTGGCGGTGAACTTCGTTACCGTTTCACGGAAACTATAGGTGCTGTCGCGTTTATTGAAGCAGGAACTGTGTCTCAACGAAGTATTACGAATTTTGGAAAAAAACTACTTTGGGGAACTGGATTTGGTGTTCGCTATTACACAACTTATGCGCCGGTGCGTATAGACATCGCCTTTCCATTGCAGCGTCGTAAACTACCAGGTACTAAGAAACCCTATGATAACCCTTACCAGTTTTACGTAAGCGTTGGGCAGGCGTTCTAATGAAAAGCTTGCTTAAAAAAATTTTTATAAGCGCTGCTGTCCTTGCAGTGGTTTGGCAAGGCTTGCAATTTGAATGCACCCAAAAAGCCTGCATTAAAATTCTAATCAGAACATTCACGCCGTACAAAGCGTCGGTCATTGAAATTAAAGCCTCTAGAAATTTTCCTCTGTCAGCCAACATTCAAAGTATCACTCTTGTTAAAAACAAAGCGCCAGTCGCAACGTTTAAAAATGTTATATGGAATATTCCAAATGCCTTATTCAAAGGCATCACTTTAAACATTGGTGAATGTGCCTTAACCACAGAAACAGCTCCGCTGGATTTTGATTTTTCAAGTGTTTCTCCGTCGGTTATGGGCTACTTTTTGCAAAATATATCAAGCAGCTTAAAGCGCTTTAATGAAGTTTCTATTGAATTTTTACAGGTAAATAATAAGAATTTATCCGTTCATCTAAAGCGCCAAGATCCCGAATGGCTTGGCATTATTACACATAATGCAGAGAAGCTAACATTAACGTTGTCTCAATTAAAAGATCACGCAACGTTGGATTTAGGAGGTTCTTGGGAAGGTAAACGCTACCTTGCAAACGCTCAAATTTATAACAATGCCATTGATTTGTCTGCCAAAACCAGCATTCAGCCTTTTGCAAATGAACACGTTATCAACTTTTTTGGGCCTGAAGTATCGCTAACGGCACGCTTCGAAAAAACAACTGGCTGGCAGTTGCTGCCTTTAAAAATTGAAACATCCAAGGGGCACACGTTACAAGGTGAATGCACTCAAAAAAGTAACGTTCTTAATGGTAAGTTTGTGTGGACTTTACCCAAGCCCGATTCAAATGAATTTGCTAAATGTCACATTTCTGTAGAAGGTTATTCATCGCGCCCCACTATTAGATGGGAATTTCAAGAAGGCATAAAACCTTTAGAAAAAGCTTTCGGAGAATGCACGTTTGTTGATGCTAATCATATTAAAGTTTCTGCACAGCTGCGACACGATGAAAAAAATACAGCATCTGTAGACATGGATTTATCGCTCAATCCATTCCTAATAAATGGTCACAGCGTTATTGCTTCGCAAGATTTACAAAAACTTCTGCATATTTTCTGGCCAAGCGCTAAGGGAAGTTTGAATTTTAAAGCATCTTTTGAAAATGTTAGCAGCCTTGAAAAAGGACACATTACAGTTAGCGGACAAGGTACCGTTCACGACACTGATTTTCATCTTCCAATTGATGTGAATGTTTCTATTAATAATGGGTTGGGCGAAGGCGAATTACATTTAACAAAAGGACATTATCAGAAGCGCCCATTAGATGCACACATCGCCTTTAATAGTACCTCAACAGAAATTCACTTTCAAAAATGTAAGTTGCAACTGCAAGACTTGCAACTGGCACTTTTAAAGCCAACTTCCTATCATTTTGAAAATGGATTAAGCCCAACCCAGTTGCAATTTTGTGCAGGAATTGTTGAAATTACGAAACTAAAACTGGGTGACGCTGCCACCACTATTGGAACCATTAGTTTTCGCAATATTCAGCTTAGTGGTTTGAAAATTTTGTTTAAGGATTCAGACGTAACAGGAGTGTTAAACGGCCAATTGCAAAAGCTCGAAGGCCAACAGGCCACCATTAAGCTTGATGTCTCAAAAGGGTATTGGCAACAACACCAAGACAAGCAAACCTATAAAATTTTGAATAATTTAAATGCGGCCCTAGATGCGCAGTTTGAAAATGCCGTTTGGAAATGGAAATTCAACGTTAAAGACCAAGACAAAATTAACCTTGAAACCAAGGGCTCAGCGAACATTAATGATTCAACTATTGATGCGCACATCAAAGGTACAACCCGACTTAAACTATTAACCGATTGGCTAGCGACCGATGATCGAATTTTTGGTGATATTTCAATAAATCTTCGTGCCAAAGGTGCAATGAATAGCCCAATGCTAGAAGGCAGTGTTGATGCTGATAATGGCCTATATGAAAATAGCGAAGTTGGTACCTTTTACCAAAACATTATCATTCGCACCAAAGCGCAAGGCAAACGCCTAATTGTTAACCGCTTTACAGCGCAAGATGTCACCAAAAGCATCGACCCTAATCAAGGTCAGCTACGCGGTGAAGGCTGGATTGATTTTACCGATCCGCTTTCACCAGTGTTCAACGTGCCTATGCACCTTTTCCACCTGCGCATTGCCCAAAATGACGGCTTCGTAAGCGATGCCAGTGGCACTCTAACAATAACAGGGAAGGGTGCTGATGTTGGTTGCAAAGGTGAAGTTACCCTTGAAAAAGCAAGCTACTTCATAGAATCATCTGCTGATACCAAAGTTCCAAAAATCATTGATCGTCATTTAAAAAAATCCAAAGAAAAACAAGCTAAGCAATACGCCACCGCTTTTCCTTTGGAAATTTTAGTACATAACCCCGATGGTTCATTCAAAGTTGTAGGCTCTGGCGCTGACACAACCTGGAAGGGTGATTTTTATGTACGCAAATCAATTGTGAACCCTTTCTTGGTTGGCACAGTACGATTACACAAAGGCACTTTAGATATTTTGGGCAAGGTTCTGAAAATCACCCGCGGTGAAATTACCTTTGTTGACGATGACCGAAACAACCCCAGGTTAAATATTCGCGCAATCAAAAAAATTGAGGGCGGAATTATTGTTGTTATTGAAATAAAAGGCACAGGCAATAGTACAATTATTGATTTCTCATCAACACCATCCATGCCTGAAGAAGAAATTTTATCCTTATTACTATTTGGTAAAAAATTAGGAGAAGTTTCTGTTTTGCAAAGTGTGCAGCTTGCGGAAATTGCTAAATCAGATGAAAGTGGCCATGGATTTTTTGAAAAAATGCGCAGCAACTTTGGCTTTGATCAGTTTGAATTTAAAACAAGCACTCGCGGAGGCGCCTCTGAAACTGATGAAGACGCCACCCCCCAAGAACGCTCCGAAGCAAAAACCAACCAAGCAGTTCGTATTGGCAAAGAATTTGGCAAGGTTCAAGTGGCCATTGAACAAGGAGCAGGAAGCGAAACAAGCAAGGTGGTTGTCTCTACTCCCCTTGGGAAAAATCTAGCCCTACAGGGCGACGTTGGAGCTGCCCAAAACTCTGGTGTAGGCATCAGCTGGATTAAAAGATATTAGCACGTCTTAATTTTTTGAATATTTCCAAAATTATACACAAAAGGATGCTTAAAACATAAAAAAACCGCAGTACGAATACTGCGGCTTACATAAAGAAACACGCCAGGCAATGCTCACTAAATAACTTAGGAGTATCTGCCCACAACAACCCCTGTATTTAACTTTCCATGTTTTTCAAAAACAGCCAAAATCTCAGGGTGACCATGATGCGCTCCCAGGCCTTGAGCAGGTAAGTAAAAGGTCGCATGAAGGAATCCCCAATCATCATAAAATGGTTCAGGACATGTTATCGTCGTGTCTGCTCCTCGCTCAAGTAACAGATCTATAATTTCTAAGTAACCATTGAAACAAGCAAAATGCAGGGCTGTCTTATCGTTGCTCGCTTTAATATTTATCTCAGCGCCATTATCTAATAGAAAATTTATTACCTTTAAACGGTCATCCATTTTTACTATTTTTGTAGTGCTAGTGTCTATAGAAAGGGATGCAAGGTCTATGGGGGTGCAAGCAAGGTCAATCCCTCTGCTTGCGCATACATGATGCAGTGGAGACATTCTCATTTCATCTAGCAGATTGTAGTCAACGCTCGCACAGTTGAGTACGCCCATCAAAGCGAAAAATGCTGCAAAATTCGAAAAGCGTAGAAACATTTTTATAGTTTTCATCATCTTAAAATCTTTTAAAAATAGGTTGATCAAAAAGGATTTAAGCAGATATCAGAATGCTATTCAGCGGTTATTATGTAACTATAACAATTCTTTTTAAGTAGTTTTATTCTGATTGAACAAACCGAAACCTATTAAAACCATTATCATGCCGCCGTTAAATATTATTGATTTTTAAAATAAAGCTATCTATATAAGTGCTAGGTATTAAATAAGGTTTGTTGTGCGTATATTTTTATTATTTTTGGTTTTTTTATTTTCTAAATCATACGGGGCGGGGATCATAGATCATGATCAAACTGAACTTATCATTTATACAGATGCTACTGTCACTATAAAAAAGGTGACTAACACTCCTGAAATGGAATTATTGATACAAACAGTTTTTGATGCTGCAATGGCTGATGACCATTTAGAAAATTTGCATTACTGCCTTCAAAGCCCTTTTGGAGTTTACATAGCTTATGAACAGGAAAGTATGACTCCTGTTGCTATTCAGTCATTTGGTCATGGTGAAAAAAGTGATCACCTTTGCGCATATCCCCATACAAATGTTCTAGAGGCACACCAAGGCCGTAAGTATGGCAGTTTGTTACGTGCTCAAACGGCAAAATATTTTGATGATTTTTTAGGTTCTCCTGTGAAAATTGATGGTGAAGAACTAAGTCATTTACCCTTGTCTTTCTTAGCTTCTACCAATGAATGGTTTTTTGGGGAAAATCATCCTGCCCTTAAATCTGCCTTAAACGCAGGCTATGGCATAGAATCTATTGATTTCTATGGAACTCTTGATATGCGGTATCCAAGTAATGCAGATTCATGGAGCCCCAGCAGAGTGGCTGCAATAACAGAGTTTTCGAAAATTATGATGAATCCTAGCTCAACGTCTTCTCCAAGCATAATGGACGCTACTGTGGAACACATGCGCACTATTTTAAGCGACCTTGATTATACGAAGGAAAAGGAAGCAGACATTACAACGCTTCTTAGTGTGGCTGAGCGAGTTATAAAAATTACCAATCCTGATTCATTTGAAGGCCCAGACTATCTTATAACTTTGGAAAGAAAAACGATTTACCAGGCGATTTATGATGGGCCTCTCCGCGAAGTGTTCGAAGGCTTAAGCGAAGAGTACTTGATGTTCGTTAAGAATTTTGTAGGAAAAGGGTATTCTCCTCTTCACAATTTTAACGGTGTTTTAAAGCATGCTGAAAGTATGAGATGGATTAGCGCGCTAACTTAATAAAGCGGATATCATTCACTGGATCCCTACGCCTTCTGGAGAGGGCTCAGGATGACGGCCACTCTCGTCTTCTTGAGGGCTCCAGCGAAGGCTGGAGGACGTGATGATCCAGTGTATAATATCTTAAGTATGGATCACCACAGTCCTTGCACTCCTTCGTGATGACGGTTTTTTTCGTCGTTGCGAGCGCAGCGCGGCAATCCACACTTATTCTATACCATCACCTTTAAACCATTATCATGCCGCCATTAACATGCAGCGTCTGCCCGGTAATATAACTAGCCTCAGCACTTGCTAAAAATGCCACCGTAGCTGCAACATCGCTCGGTTTACCATAGGCACCAGCTGGAATGTTCCCCAGCATTTTGGTGCGCACTGCTTCTGGCAAATCATTGGTCATTGGTGACTCAATAAAACCAGGGGCAATACAGTTTACAGTTATGCCCCTAGAAGCCGCTTCTTGCGCGAACGCTTTTGACATGCCAATTAACCCAGCTTTAGATGCGCAATAATTAGCCTGTCCGGCATTGCCCATTGTGCCAACAATAGAAGAAATGTTAATAATGCGGCCATAACGTCTGCGCATCATTGCCTTCAATGCCGCGCGGCATATGCGAAAACTTGATGTCAAATTCACATCAATCACAGCTTGCCAGTCTTCGTCTTTCATGCGCATGGCCAAGCCATCACGGGTAATGCCAGCGTTGTTTACAACAATATCAATTTTTTCACACAACGCTTCTGCTTTGGGAAACAGCTCTTCTACTGATTGTGCGTCAGACAAATTGCAAAGTACCGTGTGTGATATGCCGCCAATTTTTTTTATTTCATTGGCTGTTTCTTGCAACGCTTCCGCGCGTGTACCGCTAAGCACAATTGTTGCACCTTGTTTTGCAAGGCTAATCGCAATTGCGCTACCAATACCACCGCTTGCACCTGTTACTAATGCATTAAATCCTTGAAGTGAAAACATTTTTAGTCCTTATTTTTTCTCTTTATATTGGCTGACTCTAGAAAAAAACAGCAGTCACAGCAAGGTTTTTGTCAAACACCGTTAATTTAAATAAAAAAAAATTTATTTTTAGTTTTAATAAATAATAAATAAATATTTTACTCATATTTAACCATATAAATGTATCGTTTGTATATTATCAACCTTTACCGAGAGTTTTATGCGCACCTTATTTATACTATTACCAATTTTAGCTTCATTGCATGGAGCAGGAACACCTTCAGACCCAACAGCGGGTGAAATTGAGACGGTTGAAACTTTAATGAATTACAGGCTTTCTAGAGGAAATGTTCGGCAAGATATTCAAACAGCTCAACCGCTTCACCGTTTGAATCATAGAAATGAACTTGTTCAAGCTGCTTGCGATGCAGATATTACATTTACAACCGCAACCACTTCTTTTAATGCAGGCACAATTATGGGGGGCTATTTAGTAAGTCCTGATGTTTCGCATCTTCCACAGGCTACAATCAGAAGCGCAGCGCTTAGTACGCTTGTTGCTGATCAAAAATGGAATACTCTTTTGACCTTGGCAAAAAATTATCGAGTATCTCTGGGAAGAATTGCCAGAGATTGCTTTGGTCGAGAGCTATTTGAAGTCAGTGCTGGAGTTGGAGTTGTTGCTGCAACAGAAAGAAAACCAGCGGCAGATATTCGCGATATTGTTGATATTTCAACTTTAATCGCGGCAATTGAACCTGCAATTCGTGAAGCAGGAATGCCTGCAGCAGCAGCTGTAGCTCCTGTTTTTACAGCTGCAGAAGTTTCTAACTATGAATCACTATTAGCATTTAGAGTTGGGCGTTCTGTTATGAGTGTTGAACCACGTACTGGTGAGCAATTGTACCGCATTGTAAATGATGTGCTAGTTCCTGCTGCTAAAGATGGTGACGTGTTGCCAAACCTTTCAAATCTTGTAGCACTGGTGGCGTCTTCGTATAATACGCCTCCTGTTGCTACATGTGTGGGAGCAGTTAATCCTAGTCTGTCAGTAATTTTTGCAGATGCAAATTTAAACAGGTTATATCAACTTGTTGAAGATACAAGGCGTGCTCAGGGTCGTATGTCTGTTGATGCTATTGGAAGACCTTTATGCCTTCAAACAAGAGTGCAAATCGTGAATATGCTCGACATCACCGATACAACTAGCTTGTTAAAAGCAGTTTTTGGATTTTTTTCTGAAAATCTAAGACCTGTTCTTCCTGTTGGACTTATCTAATCTAAACAGACATGATGTTTCATGTTAGCCTTAAGTAAAATAAGGGGGCTTCATGGAACATCACATAAAAAATCTTGATGCACGTTTTGGCGCACAAAACTATCATCCATTACCTGTTGTGCTGAACAAAGGCAGCGGTGTTTGGTTGTGGGATGTTAATGGCCGTAAATACCTTGATATGATGTCGGCTTATTCAGCCGTTTCCCATGGTCATTGCCACCCTGAACTGGTTGAAGCCATGCATGAACAAGCGCAAACCCTTGCCATGTGTTCCAGGGCATTTTTTAGTGACAAAATGCCTTTGCTATTAGAAAGACTATGTTTGCTTTTAGACTACGATAAAGCGTTGCTTATGAATACTGGTGCCGAAGCCGTAGAAACAGCCATTAAAGCAGCGCGCCGTTGGGGCTATTCAAAAAAAGGTATTCCTGATAATCAGGCAGAGATCATTGTTTTTGATAATAATTTCCACGGACGCACAACCGGTATTATTAGTTTTTCATCGGATGATGACTACCGCCATCAATTTGGCCCCTATTTACCTGGTTTTCATATTGCCAACTATGGTGATATTGAATCGGTGCAAAAGCGTATTAATAAAAATACCTGCGCTGTGTTAGTGGAACCTATTCAAGGCGAAGCTGGCATTGTGATTCCCCCTAAGGGTTGGCTTAAAAAACTTGAACAGCTTTGCAAGAGTGAAAATGTATTATTAATCTCTGATGAAATCCAATCAGGGTTAGGGCGTACAGGAACATGGTTAGCGTCAGAACATGAAGACGTAAAGCCCGATGCGGTTACCTTGGGTAAAGCACTAGGTGGCGGATTATATCCTATATCAGCACTGGTGGGCCGTGCAGATGTTCTTGATGTTTTTAACCCCGGAAGTCATGGTTCAACATTTGGTGGAAACCCACTAGCATGTGCCATTGCCCACAAAGCCCTTGATATTATGGAACGCGATAAGTACCTGCAAAACAGCGCAAGCTTAGGGGCGTACTTTTTGGAACAATTAAAAACCCTGTCGACACCTTCTATAAAATCGGTGCGTGGTCGCGGTTTATGGATTGGTGTTGACCTTGATCCGTCTCAAAAAACAGGGCGCGAAGTCTGCGAATCTTTAATGGAAAAAGGCATCCTTTCAAAAGAAACTCACCATACCGTTGTGCGGTTCGCCCCACCGTTAATGATTACCAGAAGCGAAGTGGATTACGCCTTAGAAATCATCAAAGAAGTGTTCGCTGCATAAATCACACTAAGTTCGTTTGGTGATTTTATAGAATTTTTCAAAACGATCATTCCAAGCGATTACAAAAAATAAAGCGCCATAATCATTAGTTCTGGGCTCAAACTTTATCGCTTTTCCAAACCTCATTAAATCGCTAATTATTTGGTTTGACTGATCTGGTGCAAGATAATGATTTGTTCTAATTTCTGTGAGCTTATTAAACTCACTATATAGCGCTAGATAGGCTTCCTGCTCTGTTATACATCTTCCTTGTTGCTGCAGAGCATTGCTTGGAAGAAATAATGAAGAAGTCTGTTGTCTGGGGTATACAATTTGGCTAGCCGGAGGGAAATGTGTTTGTTGTTGAGTGATTGCAAGTGTCGTAGTGCTTGGTTTAGGTGTGACAACGGGTACTGCTGACGGTTCAAAAACACTTCTCTCAACCGGCAGGTAAGCAGCTTGATGAGCACTTACTGGCTGAACAAGCAGTGTAGTGTTCGGTCGCTTGCTAGGAATTGATGGCTTAGCAATGTTGAGTTCGTTTACTGCTGCAATTGGTATTGTTTCAAATACCTTTGTTTTCTCTCTGCCGCGAAAACAGCAAAATAATCCATCTTTGTTCCATGTAACAGTGGCTCTTTGCGTTTCTCGACTAAAAGATACATCTGCCGGCATGCCATGTTTTTGTGTTTGGCGTGTAATATCTGCATAAGTTGCAGGAGCAAATTCATAGTATCCATGTACCTGCAAGTGACGGTTTAATTCTGCTACCGCCATAGAATTGATGTTTTTACCGTATTCGGGAATTAAACTATAGGTTGCTGCGTTGGTTGCGGAGTGAGTGTGATTTGTTGAATCTGCAGGTGCTGCTATTTCTGTATCAGGCGGTCGCACCTCTTGCCGTTCTGCTGAATCTATTTTTGAATTTATGGTCAGCGCAATGGCAACCATCAGAATAAGTTTTGAATGCTTATTGGTTATCATGCAATTTCCTCCACGTTGTTCTTAATTCAAGATTGGTCTTGAATTAAGTCGGAAGTTTTTGTGTTGCACTACAGTAAACAAACAAAAATCAATATAGTGAATACACAAACTATACTATATTAAAGAATATCATCGTATTTTTATATTTCTGTATTATTATATTTTACGAAATATAACAGCGATTGGATTTAGTTTTACTGTGTTGATAACTCACTCCTCAACCGCTTAATAATGGGTTCATCGGCCGATGGGACCAGATAATTTTCCAAATCATGGGGCAATACCCAAACGCAATCTGGCTGCCCTTCCTTAAGGGTAACTTCGCCTGTCCATTTTTTGCATAAATAGGCAAACATATTTAAGTGAAAATGCTCATAGGTATGAGAAACAAATGTGAAGGGTTCGATATCATCAATCGACACTTGAATGTCAATTTCTTCAAACAGTTCACGTACAATGGTTTCTTGCGGCGTTTCAAAAGGCTCAACCTTGCCACCAGGAAATTCCCACATGCCACCCATCGATTTATGCAGCGGGCGCTGTACAAGCAATACCCTACCATCTGCTTTTTGCAAAATGGCAGCGCAGCATAATACGGAAGGAACTTTTAGGGGCATGCATCTTACTTTGTATTGACCAAATCTCAATGAGCCTACATTTTCAGCACGAGTTAGACAAGACGAATTCGTTTACTATTCTTAGTATAGTGATTCTAAAAAGATTATTGAGCCATCTAGTGCCATTTCAGTCCACTGTATCATTGACCTTTGTCTGAGCATCACTTCATTTTCAAATAATTCTTGTGACCTTGTTAAAAAACGTCCCGTGTTTTCTCTGAATTTTGCCATACGTATCAGGTGATGTTCATCAAGAGCATTGCAGCGATGCTTTTTACAATCCCTATGGCTGTATAGTATGTCTGCCAAAATTTCGATTGTTAAACGAGCTCCCGTACAATAGAAATGTGTATAAAACGGAAGAAATCCGGCAACCCGATAGGTTACCTCTACTCCATGTATAATCGCTGTTTCTTCTGATTCTAACAAAATAGCTTTTAGTGGTTTTGCTAAGGATCTACAAGACCTTAGTATAGGCAGAACAGCATCCTGTATAGGGTCCACAACACTTAGCTTAGCTACAATAATGTTAAAATAACTAGGGGCAGGCGCTTCTTCTGTAGGAAAATCAGCTGCGGCAAATCCTTTTGCTGCAGCTAGGATTATTAAAAAACCTGCTATTATTAAACTTTTTAATTTTATCATTTCATTGCAATGTTTAGGGGGATGAATAATTAACGTTCAATATTTAAAAATAAATAAACAATACATATTATTAATAAAATTAATTAATAATATATTAATTTAAATGATTTTTTATTTTGGTGTAAACCAAAAGAAGAATGCAAGAAAAACTTCTTATATAACTTTCAAATTTCTTGTGCAAATGAAAATTTCAGGTACCATGTATTACAGTAAACATGAATGCTAGCTAATTGTTTGTGTTTATGGTTTAGACATGTCTAAACGTTTTCATAAAAATCTCCCTCATATTTTTGAGGGGGGTTTTGTGATTTATTAAGTAACAGAAAATGTAAAAATCTCAAGAAATTTTGACTGTATTACTGATCCATTTTTTCCAATTTTGCTAATTCAACCTTAGCGCGTGTTTCAATTTCCAAAAGAATGTTGCGCAAACGTTCATCGGCAACAGTTTCAATTTTATCTTGTAATATAGATGATAAATTTTGCAACGTATCTCTTGGAATGCTGCCTGTAATAATGCTAAGGCGTAAATCATCAAGCTGTTCTAAAAGTTTTTCACTTTTTTCAACGGCTTGTCTTTGCCCTTTGCGACGTAGGTCTAAATTTAAGAATAAAGCATCAATTCCACTAAATTTAATCTCGGAAGGTGCTGCTGATTTAATAATTTCAGCTGTTTCTTCAAGCGAAAAATTCCCCTCACCACTTGAAATTTTTCCAAGTTTTTTTGTGTTTTTAACACTGTGAGTTGAGATTTTAGATATATCCATATAATGCTTTTATAAAGGAATACCATTATTCTAACTGGTAATTAGGTGTTTTGTAAAATTTAAAATTTAAGATAAACTGAAACATAGTCTTAATTTTACTTGAACATTATGAAATATTTTTTTCTATCTGGCTCTTTAAGAAAAGATTCGCTTAACACCAGGCTGCTTCATATGGTAGCAAAGCATTTTAGCAGCTCTGCCTCAGATATTGCGAATTTGAACGAACTTTCTATTCCCTTATATAACGGAGACATTGAAACGGTTGCAATTCCAGAAGGTGTTCAAAAGCTTGCAAAATGCATTGATCAAGCTCAAGCATTGATTATTGCATCCCCAGAATACAATTACTCCATTTCAGGCGTGCTGAAAAACGTTATTGACTGGGTTTCACGGGTTCGCCCCATGCCATTGAAGCAAAAGCCCATTTTACTTATGGCAGCATCCCCTGGTCCAATTGCTGGTATTCGTGGGCTTTGGCATACGCGTGTTCCATTAGAAGGGTTAGGAAATTATGTGTTTCCTGAAATGTTCAGTCTAGGTGGGTCATTTCAAGCATTTGATGACAACGGTTTTGTAAATCCAGATGATCAGAAACGTTTTGTGGCAACGTTAGATGGCTTTGAGAAGTTTTCAAAAGCGCTAACGCTGAAGTAGTAAAAAACCCCCAGGGTTATTAACCTTGGGGGTTGTTTTCCAGCGTCTATAACCTATTAAACAGTAGGTGGCGCTAATTCCTTAGGATTATATTTTGCAAGTGATCTTGCGTTCCATGCATCGAAAGTCACGATACCACTAACAATTTTCTCTTCTGTTAGGCGGTCTTTGTATTTATCAATAATCTCAGCTGAAGAACCACCAAAGTTAATAATTACTTCATCAATTGGGTAAACAAACACTGCCAAAGCAAAGCGTTCAGAACCATCAGTGGCTTTCTTTACCAAATGATTTGTTGCACGTACTTCTCCTTTTGTCATCAGTTCTATAACTTCACCCATTTGGAAAAACACAACATTTTTGCTTATGGCATCTTCAAGTGGTATCCCAACAGGGCGACCTTCAATGTAAAGTCCGCTATTTGCAGGCCTACTTACAACTTCTCCATCTTTGTAGAATGCTTCAGGGCATAGACATGTGAACACTCCATGGTCACGGTGATCTCCGCACCAATTTGGGTTGTCATCATCTGCACTACCAGAAACTGATTTATAATGCAGCATCCGCCCTAAGCCTTTGACATTTTCGTGGGTAAAACCAACAAGAGGTAATATTTGCTTGCCAGCTTCCAATACTATTGTCGCAACATTTTGGTAGGCATTTCTAAGTTGAGGAAGACTTTCATCTGGCCAGACATTGCTTGAATCATCTGGAACGACAGCATAGTAAGAGCCTTTGTACGTATCTGTTTTGCCATTGAAAACTTCTACTCCCCGTGACCAGCCGCGTGCAGCGTAAGTTGCGCCAGTGCACACTGCTTGCTCTTCTTTTGAAAGATCTGCGAATATTCGAGCCGTTGCTAAAAATTGTTGATACGCATCACCAAACCCAGGAACGCCTTCAACTGCTATGTAGCCCTTCTCGTGAAATTCAGCAACAATTTCAGACGCTGATTCTTGTAGCGATGAATAAGAGAATAGTTTTATTTCGGTGGCAGGAGCTTCGTCGCTAGTTTCTGTGGCAAAACCAGCCGCTGCGTAACTTGTTGGCGTTGATAACGCAAACATGCCCAATACCAAAAGTATAAATCTTTGTTTCATGCAAATAAATTCCTCTAAAAATTAACACAATACAAAAAGCGTATCAG
Source organism: Candidatus Finniella inopinata (assembly GCA_943322985.2). GTDB lineage: Bacteria > Pseudomonadota > Alphaproteobacteria > Paracaedibacterales > CAITNM01 > CAITNM01. Next base: position 13,862 of record CALPGA020000012.1, on the reverse strand, counting down.
CTTGATTTTTGAATTTCTATAGCAATTTAGAAGAATTTTATGAAATTTTTAATAAGATGGGGTTGCTGCTTGGTAATTCTTGCTTGATCAGAGATCCACAGTGCCTAATTCTAATATCCAAATAATCTCGCGATGTTTGGGTCTGGAGGTCGCTTACCATCAATAGCAGCTGCTGACCAATAGATAAGTGCAAGAATTTGTGCGTCTGCTAATGCGCATGCTCCTGCTGCATTTTTGCCTACGACTTCGCGAATTATTTCTGCATTCCCAAAGAAATTCTGTAGTACAGCAGTGGCGGCTGGCAGATAAGTATGATGAAGTGGGGGATAATCATCAGGTCCTTGTGCTCCTGCTGCCGCTCTTGCTGCTTTGATAAATCCATCTAATTTATTGTCTCCATCCACTCTTATTTCTTTAAAAATTGCTGCTAATTGTGGTTTAGATGCCGGATTCATTAGCGCAGCTGCAAACTGCTGCTCTGCTTCTTCTTTTGTAACTGGGCCTTGGGCAGCGACTGCCTCTCCTATTAACCCTAGTTCAATAGCTTTTGCTGCTATTACTTCGGTAGTTCCATCATAGCAAACTGTAGTGCTAAAGCTTTTAATGAATTGTATTAATTTTTGTTCGTCACCCAATGCAATTGCTATGTTAAAGCCTGTTCCTATTAGGCCGGATAAATTATCTAAAGCTGCTTTGAAGCCTTCAGTAACGTCATGTTTAAGCGCATTTTTTTTTGCTACCGTAAAATCTCCTTGGTCAACAGCTATATTGTACCTGTTTCTGTAAGGAATTAATTGATTTTCTGCATGTATGGTATGAAAGGGGGTTACATCAGGGGCTTGCTTTTCCACCTCAAGTTGCTTAAATGGGTGCGAATTAGCAGCAATATCGGGGAATTTTTGATAAGGATTACCCTGAGAAGGTAGCGAAGCTAAAGTGTTCCAAGGAGGTGCCATTTTCCCATCCAGTCCTAGAAGCATGTTGTCAATCATTTCTCTAAATTTTATCAAATACAGTTCTTGCTCTTCTAGTCCTAATAGTCCCATACCCGCGGCACGGAGCACATACGCAATATCATTCGCTGTAATTTTATTTGCATAATAGAGCTCTTCGAGTTTGGGCATAACACTATCCATAAAAAATTCTATAAAGTGCATGCCTCTTGGTGTTAACGCTTGCCCTGCTGGCATATTAAAATGTTTTCTGGCCGGCGCTCGTCCCGTGGGGCCTTTCCAGAAATGCCATCTAAATCCTGCAGCTGCATTTACTGCTTCTTGCGCTATTTGTGCGTCGTTTAATAACTGCATATAACGGTTTACTATTTGATTGTGTAAATAATTGCACGTGTCTTTTGTCAATTCTGCTTTGCACCTTAATAAATCTTCTGCCGATCTGGGAGGATGCGCTACAGGTAATAGCAAGTTTCCAAGATTTTCTGATTTCGTCGCTTGAACTATTTGTGGTTCATGTCTTACGACTCCCCAGTGACCATCTATCCAGCCTTGTATTGGCACCATTTCTTCTATTTCATATCGGAAAGTTCCAGAATATGTTCCATTCCTTATTAAATTCTGAAGGTACGCACATATGGCATTTTTGTTAGCATCAGATAATCTAGAAAAATCTGCCGCAAATCTACTAATATTTTCAACGTTTTGCTGGGTTATCAAGCCTGCATTAAAAGCTTCTAGGCCAATTGTTTTGAAATTCGTAAGCAGTATTGCTGCTTTTGCAATGTTTTGTTTTTCTATGGCTGAATCTGCCGTTTGTGTGAAGTCAGCTATAATAAGATCTTTTATTAATTTTGCAATAAATGGATCTGCAGCAGGGGCTGCAATGGCCGCATGCGCGACAATAGGCACAGGTGCAACAACAGGAGCATTTAATGCAAATACACCATTAGCTATTTGCTCATCTAACCAAAAATTTAAGTTCATTATTATGTTAATTTTGTCATCAATTGGAAGCACTCTGAATGCATCTATTTCTCTTTGTCCGGGATGATTATGCCTGAATCCTGGCTCTATAAAATTTCCAAACTCTACATCGGTTCTTCCCATATCTGCAGGTTGTAAGCGAACATAATTTCTAATAAATTCTTTTATGATGTCAGTTTGCCATTCATCTAACCCAGGTGTTAAAGCAACGGCTATAAATTCGTTTAGCATTTCTCGTTGATCTGGGGTAAGAATTCCTTGAATCAATGCTTCATAATCAGCACGGGGGTTTGCAACAGCAATAGCAACAGGCGGAGGTGCAGGAGGTATAGCTTCAGGGGCCACAGCAACAGGTGGAATCGCTTTGTTTAACTCTCTCGCTATATAAGGTATAAGCTCATCAGCACGGTATTTTGTGGGATTTCTTTGTATGTAGCCAAATATGAATCTTTTGTTTTCCCCGGGTAGTTTTGAAAAGTATTCAATGAAACGTAATATCAAAGAAGCTGTTCTTATATCAGCCTTATACAACGCATCCATCGCTGTTTTCGGAACCTCAGCATAAAGCCCTTCGAAAATTTGTTTATCAGCTTCTAATGTGCGAGTATTTACTTCTGCGTTTTCAGGTTTAATTGAAAGTTTTTCATTTCTGTTAGCGCTGTCCCACAAGGCGTTTAATGCGCCTGCATGTTGTTCTTTTTTCATGGCAGAATTTTCATCTGTACTCCAAATAGCAGGCTCTTTAAAATCGTATTTTTTAACATAAACTGAGGCTTCTTTTACAATTTTTTCAATTTCAACTGTTTCGGCTGGAGTTGCCCTTACCGTTGTTGTTACGCCATTTGGGTAACCATTTCCAACCAACATGCCAAAAACAAACCTGGAAAATTGAATGAAGCTAATTTGTGCTTTATCAAGCTTATCTTTTAGACAAGTTAATGCCCCAAGCACATCTAAATTTGTAACAAATTGACCTTTTAATTGAGTAATTTTATCTGCTTCTTTTGCCCTGAAAAGACTAATTTCCGCGTGGCTCGCAACAGGGGTAGCGCCAGCCCCAAAAGCAGGATCAGCAGCAAAAAATGCAATAAAAATAAAGTAAAAAATCACTAAGTAAAACTTCTCACAACACATACGAACATTGTAGTGTTTTTTCGTTAAGGAAGTATTAAGCGAACTGTTGAAATTCTTATGCAAGGTGTGCATTAATCATCGCCCCACATTGAAACGTCATTACGAATATGCTATTTAGAACTAGTGTTCCATGTCACAGGTCAAAATGGGTTTTCCAAAGTCTAATGAATCTATCTATGCAATTTCTCCATATATTGGCGGTGACGTAACCCCGCCAGGTTTTGTTCGCAGGGTAGTGTTAGCTTCTAATGAAAATCCCTATGGTCCGTCAGAATCAGTTAAACAAGTTGTACGTCAGTACACAGATAGAATTCACTGTTACCCAAGCGGTGCAGCAAACGAACTACGCGCGGCAATCGGTCAAACTCACGGTATTGATCCAGCGTGGATTGTAACTGGTAATGGTTCGGAAGATATTCTTCACCTTTTAGCTCGTGCTTATGTTGGTAAGGGCGATGAAGTTCTTATCCCTCAACATGGTTTTGGTGTGTATAAAATTGCTACTTTGGCTATGGGGGGAATTCCCGTAGAAATTCCTCGGGTTGATTTTAAACTAAGTGTTGACGCAATTCTTGAACGGGTAACGTCTCGCACAAAAATATTTTATCTTGATCATCCCGGCAACCCAATTGCCCACTATTTAACCAACACTGAAATTGATGATTTGCTTGAACGCATGCCAAGCCACGTACTTGTTGTGTTTGACTCAGCATATGCAGAATATATGGATGGTGACGACTATCACTGTGGCACAAAATGGGTGCAACGTTACCCAAATGTGGTCATGGCACGTAGCTTTTCAAAAGCGTATGGAATGGCAAATTTACGACTAGGTTGGCTATATGCACACCCTGAAATTGTTGATCCAATCAGCCGTATTCGCCCACCATTTAACACAACTGGTTTATCGCAAGCAGCAGGAATTGCAGCGCTTGGTTATCAAGCTTGGATTGCTCATTGCATGCAGCTAAATAAGAAAAATTTAGCTAAATTTGTAAGCGACATGAATGACTTGAATATTCCTATGATTCCCTACACATCAAATTTCGTAATGGCCTATTTTGAAAACACCCAAGAAGTCTATAAATATTTAGGGCAAAAAGGATTGATTGTCCGCCCTATGGGTGCTTACAATTTACCTAGCTATTTACGCATTACCATTGGAAAACAAGAAGAAATGCAGGAACTAGTTGAAGCTCTAAAATCATGTCCGCACCGTTAGACTATTATCTAACAGAACTACACACGCTTGCTTCTATTGGAAAGCGCCGGGAAAAATTTTACAAAAAATTAGTGGGCGAACGGTTCATTGATCTTTTGTGGCATTTGCCAACTCAGCTAAGTTTTCGAACTAAAATAGACAATATTCAAGAAGCTCCTGAAAATACATTAGTCACTTTTGAAGCCACTGTAGAACTACACCAACCTGGTTTGCGCCGGCGTTCCCCTTACCGTATATGGATGCGTGATAACAAAAACAATCGCTTCGAATTACTCTTTTTCAATGCTTACGATCGCTTTTTACAGCGCGTAGCACCAGAGGGTAGAAAAATTGGTATCAGTGGTCAGCTAAAATGTGACCGTGCTCACGATACGGTGCGTTACCATATGTCCCATCCAGACTTCATGGGGCCGCTCGATGAAATGGGAAAATGGATTGGCGCAGAACGCATTTATGGCCTAACCGCAGGCCTTACCCGTTCTATGGTCGCAAGCGTTATTGATCAGGTAATCAAGCCATCCAAAGAAATGCCTGAATGGATTACCGACAGCACTTACCCTTCATTCTTGAGTGCCCTAAAAAATGTGCACCAGCCCCAAGTTTATGAAAATCTAAATTTTACCGACCCATCCCGTCAGCGTCTTATTTTTGATGAATTCCTAGCCTATCATTTGGGCATGGCCTTAAGTAATCGTCGCACCAAGCCAAAGGTTATTTCTAAAAATACATACGTACCAAAGCTTGCAGCTCAGCTTGAAGAACTATTGCCATTTAAATTAACCAATGCGCAAATTTCAGCCATTGCAGAACTGCGCGGAGATATGCAAAACGGTCAGCAAATGGTGCGCCTATTACAGGGCGATGTTGGCAGCGGAAAAACCCTAGTAGCTGTCATGGCAGCATTAGACGTAGCTGACCAAGGTCTGCAAACGGCCATTTTAGTGCCAACTGAAATTTTATCACGCCAGCATGCCGCTAAAATTGGTGAATTACTGCAGCCATTAGGACTAACTGTCGCCATGCTTACCGGCCGTGAAAAGGGCAAGGCTCGCGATAAAGTTATTGAAACTATAAAATCAGGCGAAGCTACAATTGTGGTGGGAACCCATGCACTGCTAGAAGACTCAGTTATTTTTCAAAATCTTGGTCTAGTGGTTATTGATGAACAACACCGCTTCGGGGTTGAGCAGCGCCTCGCTTTGGCCAGCAAATCTAAAACAGCTCATATACTATCAATGACCGCAACGCCCATTCCACGCACCTTAGTTTTAGCCAACCATGGCGATATGGACGTTTCTATCTTAAATGAAAAACCCTTAGGTCGAAAAATCATCCAAACCAAAGTCATCAGCGTTGATAGGCTCGATGAAGTCATTGAACAAATCAAAGCAATCATGAGCAAAGGCCGGCAAGTTTATTGGGTTTGTCCTTTAATTGAAGAATCTGAAAAAAGTGACTTAGCTGCAGCCGTTGCTCGTTGTGATGTATTGCGTGAAATATTCGGTGACAAAGTTGAGCTCATGCACGGTCGCATGAAGGGCCCAGAAAAAGACGCCGCCATGCAACGTTTCCTAAGCGGAGAAGCAACGTTGTTGGTGTCAACCACCGTGATAGAGGTTGGGGTAGACGTTCCCCAAGCTACCGTTATGGTTATTGAACACGCTCAACGTTTTGGCCTGGCTCAGTTGCATCAATTGCGGGGTCGGGTAGGGCGTAACGATATTCAATCATTCTGCTTGCTGTTATACGGACAACCATTAAGTTTCCAAGCACGCAGAAGATTAGAAACCATGCGTGATTGCCACGACGGTTTTAAAATTGCCGAAGAAGACCTGCGCTTACGCGGTGGCGGCGAAATCATTGGCACCAAACAAAGCGGTGTACCAAAATTCCGTCTCTGTGACTTAATCCAAGAAGACCCAGAAGATGCCGCTTTTCTAGAAGACTTATTCGCCAAAGCACATAATATGGCGAACGAAGCATTGAAAAATGACCCTGATCTATCATCTCCCCAAGGCTTAGCCCTGCGAGAGCTTTTAATTTTGCATGAATATGACAATGCTGAATTACTGCGAAAATCTGGATAGGGCATAAAACCTCTTTTTTATGAAAGTAATCGCTGGGTAATAGTAACCAAATTAAGAATTCTGTTTTCTATGTCTGCTGGTTGTGTCTTTGGTGTTATCAATTTGGTTAATTTATTGGCAAAATCGGCATGTTCCAAAACAAGAAAATCTGTAGTACTTAAGCATATAAAAATTGCACCTATTTGCTTTAATTGCATTGTTGAATTTGCTATTCGTTCTACATATAATTTTTCTAGGCAGTTGATAAAAGCTGGTGATTCTAATTCGTTCTTAGACATGATCAACCCAGCAACTGTTGCGCAAATTTGGTCTACATTCAGTTCATTTGTAATTAGTTTTCTTGCTGCATATTGAAAAGGAATAGCTTCTAATAGTTCTGGTTGAGTTTCTCTTATATCGGCAAATGTTATTCTAATTGCTTTTTGTTGAGATTCTTCAAAGGTCTGCCTTGCAAAAAGATCTTCTTCCACAAATGCAGTGCTTGCAATAAGCGAACAATCACCAAAGTTAAACAATAGAAAAAATAAAAAAACAGCATTAAGGCGTTGTGAATATGTACGCATTGCGTTTCCCATAAAAATTTAGATAATTTTTATGATAATCTTTGCCTGATTAAGATTTCGTAAACACACAAGGTTCGAAATTATAATAAAGAACTAGCTTTTTTCATTTGATTGAATAAAAATTCTTAGGGTAGGCTTATACATAAGTGATTAAATTACTGAAGCTATAGTGTTTAAAAAAATAAAATTACCATTATTGTGTTTAAGTGTTTTTCTGCAAAGCGCTGCGTGTGTAGCCGCAATTGCTGAAATAGATAAAGAAACACTTAAAACTCAAATAAAAGTTGCTATTCGGGAAGGACAGCAGGCTGAAGCGCTCTTGTTTATTCAGCAAAAATCACGGCCTAAGTTTACACAAAATGAAAGGAATGAATTCTTAGAAAGAGCCATTTTGGGTGAAACATCGCTAGAAATGGCGAGGCATTTGCTAAACAACAATGAAAGCCTTAAAGCTAATCAGTTAGGCATGAACGATATTTTAAGAATGGCAACTTCAAGAGGTTTGGTAGATAAAGTCAGATTCGTACTATTTGATATTCTCGAAGGTCAATTGCAAGCCAGCGAAGAAGCAATAGCAGGAGCTTCCATTATAGCGAAAGAGCGAGGCAGCCAAGCTATGATAGATCTTTTTACGCAGTACGCATCTCGGCCCTAGTTTTTCTATGGCTTGACCATAGGATCCATTTCTATAATTTCATTAATTTCAATTTTTAACTCTAAATTTAACCATATCTTAAACTTTTTCCTGCATTCTGATTAGAAAAGCGATCTTTGAAAAATCATTATGCGTAATGTCATTACAACTCATGCTTTTTTAAAAGACCTCAAGGTGTCAAAGAAGCGGGGTAAGTGTCTTTTAAAACTGAAAGTGGTGATTGATACGCTCGCCCGCCGTTCTTATTTAGCACACAAATATCACCCTCACCGATTAAATGGTGGCGCTCATGACTTTTTTGAATGCCACGTCGAAAATGACTGGTTACTTGTGTATAAGCTCACAACTGATAAACTAGAACTGGTTCGCTTAGGTTCTCACAGTGATTTGTTTAGGTAAAAGGTTGCACCAGTAACTTTCTGATGCAACCTTCTGTATTACTTCAATAGGTCAACTGCGTACGCTGAAATCCCAAAAAAGTTAACGTTTGCTACGTAATCTTCAGGAAAATATCCATAGCCACTGTCACCCCATGATGTTCCCCATGAATTCAGGAATTTAAAGTAATTTTGAGTCGGTGCCTTTGAATTATATTGACCATGGCCAACAATCGCCAATGCATGACCACCAATTGGCTTGAATCGTCCATCTAAAGCTGGCATAGGAACAAAGCCACCTGCAGGTGAATAAAAGGCTGCTTCAAGCAATATGCCTAAATAAATTGGCGTATTTTTACTTAAAGCTGATCTAAGGGCTAAAACAAGTTCGCTTTTTTCTGCCGTTGTGTTCAATGTATTTCTAGCGCTTTTATAGTATTTTGAGCACATGTCAGTATATCTAATATTCTGAGATACTATTCTATACGGATTTAATGTGGTGCTGGTGTTTATGCCATTAAAGCTCGGGTCGAAAGCAAAGCGATAGCTTTCAGGTGTTGGTTGGGCAGTAAAACGAGATGTATCATAAACCCATCCGCTATAGCGAAAACCACGTTCTAGGTCTATGCTGCTTGAAAAAGTTTCCGGGCATGTTCCGTATTTATCAAGCGCAACCATTGCTCCCTGCATTGAAGCGCCATTATCACTAAGCACATTAGAAGCGTTTCCAGTTATATTGCCTTCCTCGTATCGTGTATTGTAATAGTGATAAAGACGCGACGGGGATAGCATTTGCTTATTAGCGCTTGAAAAATCGGCAGGTCTATCACTGTTGCGCACCGATAAATATCTAATAATAAACGCCATGGCGTTCGCTGTGCATGAGCCAAGATCTAACTGATTGTAAACCAATGAAGAAGGAAAATTTCGAATACTGGCAATTTCAGTCATAGCATTAAGTCTTGTAGCAGCCATTGCAACAGGTTTTGAGCCAATGAGACGTGCTGTAGCGTCAACAACGCGTGGATGCGCTGCATTAAGACCTGTTTTCTTTACGATTGGTTCATCTAAAGAGAGTGCATGATGCGCACTCGAAGCACTTTCCAACCTTAAAGCCGTGATCATCGATAAAACTAATAATATTTTTTTATTAAACATACAAAACCTCAACAAAAAGAAATTATCTTTCTGTGTATATAGTTTTATTTATTAACAAATAGTTAATATTATGTATTAATATGAATTATATTTAATTTATATTAACTATTTTTAATTAATATTAAGTATTGTTTCTATTTAGGTTGTATTATGCATTGCTTTAACCACCAAAAAACCTCAGCTGTTTGCGCTTGCGGTGTTTGCCTTAAGGGATTGTGCAAAGAATGTATGCAACCAGCGGATGATAAATTTGTATGCTCACTCACTTGTGCGCAGCTCTTACAAAAAATCACCAGGCTTAACAATTACGCCATGAGTGTATATGGAATTAATAAATCCGGAGGGCCTCAAAAAGTGGGTATGCGCACAGCCATGCTTCATTTTGCATTGGGTATTACTTTTATTGGATTTGGCGCGTATTCAGCGGTTCATTTTGGCGACTGGGGCTTAACATGCTTTGCGTCTGCAGTTGGATTAATTTTTGTAGTGCAAGCTTACAAAACCTATAAAAGGGGGCTAAGGCTGTAATTCCACCCTCAGCCAGGACCAGGTTTGACTGAGGGGGTGATCTATTTCTTCAATTTTAGCGTCCTATAGACCTGGTATCTTAAATTTTAGCGTCCTACAGACCTGATCTCTTATTAATTTTTGAGCGCTCTTTGTGTCAAACTTACCAAATTGGCTAAGATTTTGATGTTTCACCCGCATAAATATAGAAGTATGCTTTTTTTCTTGTTCTATTTGTTTAGGTATATATAATTCGTGAGAATCAAATGCATGTACTTTGTAAGTAGGTATACTCTTAGAAAAACTTGTTACTGTCGGCATTACAGTTTCATTAGAAACATCGTCATTTTTTGTTGCCCAGCCATCGGTTGCACTTGCAATTAGCAAAGCTACGCACGCTAATTTAAATCTTAATTTCATAACATTTTCCTTACATTATTACTTAGTGTGTCTGTATCTTCACTTTACATAGACTATTCAGAATAATATTACAATAATTTTTATTCCCGCCGCATTATTACTGCCAAAGAATCCTTTTCCCGGCTGCCGCGGGACGAACCAAATTCAAAGGTGTACGCATCTTTCAAACACGAACCAAAAATACCGGCAATTGTTGAAATAATGCCTACTGCTTCACCAGGTAATTTCCCTGCGTAACTGGTTAAAGTCCACAAACAAGCAACCAATCCAACCGCGGCACTTAGCACCATCACATCGGCCCGCACATTACGCCGTCCCGCCTGGGCAATGGCAATGTCGCGTTCACGGGCACTTTGCCGATCTGCCATTAATTTCAGCTCAAGCTCTGCTTCAATTTTAATGACTTCTTTTTGAAATTCCGCAATAAGCAACGAATTTTCAGCTAACGCTTTTGATGCCTCCACCGGGTCAGCATGACCTGTTACGTGTTTTGCAATATCTACAACCTGATGCGCCACAGATTCTGCATTATCACCGCCCATCCACCGGGCAATAACTGGGGCAAATTCGGCCAGTCCCAAAGCCGCTGCAATTAATGGAAATGCCATGTTGCCTCTTACAGTTTATAAAATATATGGTGGCCAATTGTAGTGGTGGGCGTTTGTCCCTTGGCCCAATAAGGCGCCGTAATCCGGGTGCTGTGGTAGTGGTTCGCGCCTTTTGTGCAATCAATCGTGTTATCAAACAGCACCTGGGTTGCCGCCAGAAAACACGCCCTATACACCTTGTCTTCAAAACTTGTTTCCAATAGAGATTTTCTATTGGGATCATTCATATTCCAACAGGAAAACTGCCATGGCTGCATGCAAACCTTGTGAATATACGGGCTGAATTGCACCATCTTTGCACGGTTTTTAACCACCCAAGCAACTGCTTGTAAACTTTGCATTCCACCTGCGGGATGATTCAACTCACCTCGTGCTTCCCCATAAATTGTGCGTGCCAAAATGTCTAAATCCCGTTCATGAATTTTAAGCATCAGATCTTCCTCCATCAAAAATTAAGGTCCAAAATTTTGGTTCAAAAGTTTCACCACTAGTGTGCAAAATCTGACATCCATAAAGTGCTTGGTTAAAATGCACCCAAGCCCCTTTTTGGTACGGCGTATCTTTCTTCCATTCTCCTTTTAAAAGCGGTTGAAATTTCGGTAGCACAACGTGCGAAATCACCTCGCCATCTACTTTGAAAATCAGCACATCTTCTTGTTGTTCAATTGCAAGTGCGGATGTAATTGGCTGATCTTCCATCGCGTTCAAACGCTGTTCAAGTTCACGAAAATTTGTATCAATTTCCAAAATGCTAAGGGGCGCTCCCTTTTCAAGTCGGTAGGTAATCATAGGTCATTCCTTTCACATAAAATGTCGATGAAATTTAAACTATCAGTCGCTTCAACCCGGCAGCTAGAAAAGCAAAACTGCATGCCTTGCTGTTCTATAACCCATGAAATTTTTCCGGTATGAACAGCGCTAATTAAAGACGGTGCATTCACCAATGGAGGCTCAAAAACAACCTCATCACCATCCACCAAATGCTTTTTCCACGTGCTCAAACTGTTTACAAAAACGTCATTTTCATCACCAGCCACTTGTGCAAACAATTGTTCAATTTCCAGGACATTCCCCACAGATGCACCACACGGCCATAAATGAATGCCTTCATTGTTAAGTGCGTTAATTAAAGACGGTGCATTCACCAATGGAGGTTCAAAAACAACCTCATCACCATCTACCAAATGTTTTTTCCACGTGCTCAAACTGTTTACAAAAACGTCATTTTCATCACCAGCCACTTGTGCAAACAATTGTTCAATTTCCAGAACATTCCCCACAGATGCACCACACGGCCATAAATGAATGCCTTCATTTTTTCCATATAAAGTAGGGGCCACTGCAAAGCGGTGTTCATAGGTTTTCTGTTCTTTTGATAGGGTCCAGCACTTATCAATTTCATAGTCTTTTTGAGCATATAAAATTTGTGTGCTTTCAAGTTTCACCGCTTTGCACCGACCTTGTCCTGACCAAACAAAACTATTCGTACCCTGAAATACAGGCGTATCTGCGCATAGTTCAAAATGAACCTTTGCCCGAATCCACAAGTGCTTTGGGGGCGCGGGCACATCTTCAAATACAGGCGCTATCAAATCAAAGGCGCCAATTGAAAAATGCCCCATGTCAAAATTAACGTTGGAAGGCGCTGTAACCATCGCTTGGTTGAACGAATCTTGCCCTAATATTTTTGAACGAAACATGGTGTTTCTCTCCTGTTGTTACTGATTAAAAAAATTGGTGATTGGTGCTTTATCTTTAGTTTTCCTATGGCTTGGACCATAGGATCCAGTCCTATACCATCCGGAAATTACTCATCTGGACCCTACGATCAAGTCGTAGGGAAACTGGAGAGAGGGTTGACGCCGACCCCGCAAAACCGTTATCGCGAAGCCTGAAAGGCTGTGGCGATCCAGTGAATAATATCTATTTTTTAAAATAAAAAATGATTGCATAATTAATGTATATTTAATAAACATTTAACTAAATTTTAATACCCCCCCTGTACTCTAACAATTGTTATTCACATTTTTTAGTACAAGGAAATACTCATGAAAAAAAATACTATATTTAAGTACTGCGCATCCTTGGCTTTAGGGTTGGCATTATCTTCTAACCTTTGTGCTAGTTACGATGTAACAACCGTTGCCGGTATTGCTGGCAGCTTTGCTCATACCGATGGAGTTGGATCTGCAGCACGGTTCAAAAGCCCAGGCATGATGTCAATTGACAACTCAAGCAACCTTCTTATTGCAGATACCGGCGATAAGGCTGTCAGAAAAGTTACGACTGCTGGTGGGATCTATACTGTTTCCACTTTATTTTATGCAGATCAAGTCTGGGGGGGAGAGCCATTGGATGCAATCTGCCAGTATATTGTGGCTGGCACAACGACTTATCTAACAACTCATCAATATATTGATCTTATGCAATGGACACAAATAGGAGGAATTTATGTTTCTAATAACTCATTAAATAGAGGAGGAAGTGGGTACCCCTGGGGCCATGATGCATGGGGACTCGTTGTTGATAGCAGTAATAATATTTTTATGACTTCTTCTGCAGAGAGTAAAATTTATAAAATTTTACCTAATGGTTCATATTCGTCTTTTGTGGAGAACACTGCTCTCAATGGACTTACTGGTATTACTATCGATAGCTCCAATAATTTATATGTTTCAGCTACTAGCAATAACACAATTTGTAAAATTACGCCTGCCGGAGTGATCACTGCCATTGCAGGTACTGCAGGATCATCTGGTTCAACTAACGGCGTAAGCTCCGCAGCACGGTTCAATAGTCCTTGGGATATTGATATTGATGCAGCAGGAAATCTTTACGTAGCAGACCGTGGTAACAACTTGATTCGTAAACTTACCAACAATAGTGGCACCTATACTGTATCAACCATTGCAGGTACTGCGGGATCATCTGGCTCTACCGATGGTACAGGTTCAGCAGCACGGTTTAACGCCCCTACTGGTCTTGCTGTTGATGCATCTGGAAATATTTTTGTAACAGATACCGGAAACAATACCATCCGTAGACTTGCTTACGTTCCTCCTACCACCACCATCACCATAGAAGTAGATGGCACTGATAGTGCAACAGTATCAGCCCCATTAGCAGCAACAACAGTTCACAAAACTGGTGCGGGTACTTCTGTACTTTCTGGGAACAATTCAAGTGTGTCAACG
>CALPGA020000011.1 GCA_943322985.2 Candidatus Finniella inopinata | reverse complement strand
TGCACTGGTCAGCAAAATACGCTTTAGTTTACGATGCACCGTTCCCCAATCTACCAGCTGCTCTATCTCATCTAATATGTTCGCTTTTGGGGAGCGGCGGATCAGGTCTAAAAATGAAGTCATTATCAAACGATATACTTGAATTTCTGATGTCAAACTTACCATATCCCTAAATCTCCTTCACCCATTTATTAAACTTGCTTCAGGGGTTTTGCAGAGGGTTCTATGAAATAACCGCCACTAACTGTAAAAACGAATCTGCAAATTGCAGTGTGCAAGTAACGCGAGAACCGTCTACTAATTAAACATCAAAAAACTCGGTTAAACATTGCATTTTTTCTGCATTTTTTCTTGACTTTCATACTTAAAATCTCTATATGTATGCAATAATGTAACAATAATTAAAGAGACACACATGATTTCAGGTAGAAAATCTCTAGTTTTAAGTAAAAAACTACTAATGCTAACAGCTGCGCATTTTGCGATTGCACCGATTGCTTTTGCACCAGTAGCACTGCCCCGTCCAGAAGTTCTTGAATTACAAGGGCTCGATTTACCAAAATCATTACGTGTATTAGCTCCACAAGAAGAACTTGTGCCAGATGAAGATGCTCCCGGAATTTGGGAAGTTGTAGAACGTCCAGAGGTTGCTTTTGCAAGGAATGCACATAATCCAATGGTGAGCCCTACAGGCACAATTAACCCCAATTTTGCTGACCTTCAAGGTAGTATGCTTAATATTAATGACCTCAGCTACCTTGTTGCAAAAAGCCAAAGCAAAAAAGATGAATTGGAAGTGCTAAGAAGTAAGCTAGACGAAGTAAAAACTAAAATTAGCAAAATAGAAGAAGATCAATATGATCTTGATCTGGAAGATTGCTACAGTAAACGTGACAGAATTGAAGTTAAAATTATAAAATTAAAAAAAGACTTAAAAGAAAACGATACTCGTAAAGATGCTCTTCAACAGGAATTTGAAGGAAATGGCTGGATTTTGAAAGTCTTCAAAGGTAAAACCGGTTACAAACCTCAATTTGGTGGTGATGGAGGGTCTTACGTTGATGATGACCGAGGCGTTGTTGCTTATGACCCAAACACACGCACATTTGTAGTATGCTACCATGGATCAAGAAACGATAACGACTGGAAGACTAACTGTGATGGTAAAAAAATTAAAGCATCTGAAGCAGGCCTATCACTTGGAGATATAGAAGTACACCGCGGGTTTGCTTTTGCTGCAGCAAGTTGTACAGCTTCAATCTGCAATGCAGTCACTGAAATAATGAATGGTTGTGTAAATGCTGATGGTCTAAATTTTTATTTTACTGGACATAGCCAGGGTGCAGGCGTTGCAGCGCTTGGAATGGCCGATCTCGCTATAAGACTAGGCAAAGATCTTTATGGTGATGACTTCAATAACACACAAAGTAACCTCTTTAAAGGATTATTGTTATCTGCACCTAGAGCGGTTGCAACTGTTTCTTTAGATGCATATCATGCAATTGTTGGAGCGAATAACGTAGTTCGTCAAAACGTTTACCTTGACCCAGTTCCAAATGTTTCATTGCGTGAAGCTGGTGCCTTTAAGACAGTCGCTCAGGTTTCTGGGACGATAGTAGGCGGTGTCAACATGGTTGTAAGACCGGTAGTTGCAGTAGGAAGCTTTGTTGACAATTATGCAGGAATATTTACCGCTACAGGTAAAACTGTTGCATTTGCTGATCGTAGTGTAATGGCTGTAGCTAAAGTGGCTAATTGCGCACCTGTGAGAGCTGTACTTTCATTTATACCAGGTGCACCAACTGCTTGGACGCTTTACCAATATACTCGTAGCGCATTTAATGTGGCAAATACAGTGTCAACAGCTGCTCAAGATCCACGACTTGCGGGAGTTAGGGATGCATTCACACAAGAAGCTGGCGCAGCAGTCGATTCAGTTACTGGGTATGCTGGAGTTGGCACACTAGCTTTAGATCCAACAGCTCAAGTAGAAAAACGTGCAATTTGGTCTTCATTTAAGGCTTGGGCTGGACGTGTTGCAACAAACACTGTTGGTTTATTTAAGACTCGCACACGTTTTGATGGACAACCTGCTTCTGTAGATGCGTTAGTCGTTCATTCAGTTGCAGACCTAGTAATAACCATTGCTGCTCCACTTCATTATGGAAGTACTGTCAATAATGCAGGTGGTAGCTTTGATCCAAAAATTGTAGGCACAGATATGGATGCAATGCTTGCTAATGGTAGAGCTCACAAGGCAGCACCAAAAAAAGGATGGTTTACTAGAGCAAAAGAGAAACTTTTTGGTTAAATAACCTTATACTATAGCAGCCGCTTCATAAATAATGAGGTTGCTGCTATATTCTTAACTAACTAGCAAATATAGCCAACAATGATTAATTTGGTTATAATTATCCCAAATACTAAACCTCCGCTTTTAGCGGAGGAATCAAATGGTTTGACATAATCTAAAGATTTCCTGAATTTCGAAGAGCTGCTCAAAGCGCCAAGAAAGAAAGGAATAGAAAATGTCAAATTTGGACTAGGGGATACTTTGTCAGTACAGTAGGAGCTGATGAAAAAGTGATTAAGAAGTACATTCAAAATCAAGAATCAGATGACAAAAGAGTAGAACAGCTATCCCTGTTTAACAGGTAAAAGGTAACACTTATCCGCTTTGAGCGGTTCATATTCAAACTCAGACTTCTAGTGGGAGTGATTGGCTTAAGACAAATTCAAACAGATTGCCATCCATGACCTACTCCCTAGATATGCGTCAAAAAATACTCAAAATAAGACTTGAAGAAGGTCTCAGTATGGCGAAAGTGGCTGAACGCTTTGGAGTTGGTGTTGCCAGCGTAATGAGGTGGTCCAATAACATTGAATGTATAAAAAAACGTAATAGATCTACTAAAGTTGATATGGAAGAACTAAAACGTGATGTGGAGCAGTATCCAGACGCCTACCAATATGAACGTGCCAATCGTCTTGGCGTAGGTGAACATTGCGTATGGTATGCCCTTAAACTCTTAAATGTCACCTATAAAAAAAACTTTGCAGCATCCCTCTGCAACCCCAGAAAAACGCTCTGTTTTTTGCGAAGAGATACAAAAGCATAAAGAATAAAGTGCCCCCCATAGTCAAGAACACTAAGCAGCTTTTTTTGAGGAGTGATTCATCGTTAATTTTACCTTTTGCTGCTTAATTGTTTCTGTAGTTGTGGCTGTGAATTTGTGTGGTAACTGCTTGCAGTTATCCATATATTCATCAGCCCTCTTAAATGACCATGTTGTTGCTTCTTTTTTACCCGTCATCACCTCATAAGGCTTGTGATGATTGATACCGCTGTGCCGACGCTCATAATTATACCAATAAATATAAGCAGCTAAACAAAGCTTAGCCTCTTTCACTGAATCGTAGGTTTTTAAGTAAACCTCTTCATATTTTATCCTGATTACCAATGATAGTCCTCTAGCTTTAGAAGGCGTGCTGGCATAGGTAGCGTTCGTAAAGATACAAATATCAACCGGTTAATCATATCACCTAAAACAAACCTGCGATTAAAGCGATACTGGAAAGTAGCAAGATGCCTTGGAAGATGGGCGCTCGAAAGTTTATGGTAAATTCCTGATAATGCTGATTTTAAATTTCCAAGAATAGTATTGACCCAGTTAAAAGGGGCCAACTTTTTTGGATCTTTGCTATTACCAACAATCACCACCTTATGCTCAAATCCCGCTTCCTCAATGGCTGTAAAACAACGTAAACCGTCAGAAACAGCTATTGTGCCAGAAGCCAAATGCTTGCTTGACCACTGCTTCAACTCTTCCTTCTTAAAACCAGACACCACACTTAACTTGATGTGGATCGGATGGTTGTCTGCACTTTTTTCAACAGCTGCAATAAAAGGGGTTTTGTTTTCTGAGCCCCTGCCACGTTTACCCTTCTTCTTTCCACCCCAATAAGCGTCATCAATTTCTACGTTTCCTGAAAGAGGTTTGTAGGAGTCTCTCTCCATCATGACTTGGGCTAATTTGTGATATACCATTGCACCTGTATTTGAGGACACACCAAGCTGTCTGGCAAGTTCCAGTTGCGAAATGCCACTTTTGCTTTGGGTCATCAAATAGGTGGCTAAAAACCACTTTGTCAGAGGCAGTTTTGTTGAATGGTAAATAGTGCCTGCGGTTATTGAAACCTGGTTTCTGCATGCATTACATTGAAAGAGAGCGCGGCGTTTTAAACGGCAATAGGCTTTACATTGGCATTTTGGACACTCAAATCCTTCTGGCCAACGCAGCTTAAGTAAAGCTTCCAAACACTGTTCTTCGGTGCCGTAATTTTTCGAAAACTCTGGCAAACTTAAACCTTTTTGAAACTGAATTTTGTTCTTACTCATAACCAAAAACCCTTTCTTTGCCTATTGTTGATACCCTATCTCTTACCACAAAATCCTAGCGGATCATACTGGGTAATCAGGTTAAATAATGCTTTCGGTAAGTGATGTCTTGATAAAATAACATGATAAACAATAATCCAGGATACAGAACGCGCAGAATCCAGAAGTCTTCAAACGTTCGTTTGGCGCGATCGCTTGTACCTAGAAACCACGCAAGATTTATCTGATCACAAATTATCCAGGCACTAAACGTGAACATAATTGTTGGCATATCAAAGTAATAATAAATAGCCATAAAAATCACGTAATCAGCTTTACAAGCGTAAGAGGTAATTAATCCCCATGGCGCCCAATTAATTTTTACTTTTGAAATTTTTCCGTATAAATACACTGCTGCGAACACAAAAAAACCAGGACCCCACCATAAAAACAAAAACGCTGATACATAGTCATGGCAGTTTATTGATTTAAAAAATGCAACGCTATGCATAAAAATGAGGGGAAGACCAGGAAGTTCAGATATAACTGATCCATATCCTTTGGTTTTTTCTGAGTTTATTAAATTTAGAGATATGCGAATTAAAGAGATAACATAAAATAAAAAAACCCAAATGATCAAATAAGGAGCAACACTTTCTAAAAGTGCGTAAACCTGTCTATCAAGCAACATTTGTTTTCCCTAAATATCGCATGATGAAATCCAATCCCAACTTAAGTTATCCAAACCGTTATGCATAATACTTGCAGTCCCCCAAAGTGATAAAGGCAATTCATTAAGACTTGAAAATAAGGTGATTGAAGAACGTCCAGTATCTTCCTCCCTTTTGATACAGTGATATATATCAACTTGCTTATCTTTATTAATAACAAGCTTTTTTTTAGATAATGCCATCTGAAAATCAGATACATCATAAAGAAATAAATCAGTCTCTTTTTTAAATTTCAAGATTTTATTCCGCATGCAAAAATAAGCAAACCTATTTGTACCTTCTTTAGGATTCATTGACACGGCATAAACCTTAGATGCTATAGAAAAACAATGATCCTTTAAAAAGCTTAAAAAAGGCACCAGAATTTCGGCATTTCCTTTTTTTATTTTAAGGTCGCAAATATACCAAGTTTTTGATTTTTTGGGGGGTATCTCCTGCAGTACAGCAATTGCCACTGCAACAATTTGATCATTTTTTGTTGCTATGAACAGTCGGGGTTCTTCAATATTAAATCTTAAAGATTCAAAAAACTCCTTATAGCACGGCTCATGCGAAATAGAGAAAAATCCGCCATTAAATGTGTAGACAAATTCTTTTTCAAAATTTATCAAGCTTTCATTTGGCCAAATTTTTACGCATTCAATTTTCAGCAAGGTATGCCTTCTGCCCTGGAATGGAGCGTTTTAACATCTCGAAAAACTCTTCTTTTACGGTGCTCAAAAAGACCAGTATAAAGTGCATTAAAAAGTGTCGCGCCCATCCACATACCTTGATCTATGTAGTACTGATGCTCTTGATTTTCGTAAGCTTTTTCAACAATGGAAAAAAAATCCCAGGCATGTTTTTCATCTAATTTTTCATGCAAATTGTAATGAATGAGTTGATCTTCTGATAACCATTTATTTTTTACAATTTCTTTCCCTATAATGCTTGAAATATCAGAAAACATTTGTTCAATAATTCCAAGCGTACCGACACCTGTCATGTAATCATCTAGAACACACACTCCACTTAAAGTTGTATTGAATATCCTAATTTCAGGCCAAAGAGATCGCTTATCTATATCTGACAAGTTAATATTCCCAAGACGTTTCAATAGTTCTTCAAATGTGTGTGCATGTGCCTTTTTTAAATTCCCTTCCCCGTGTTCTTCCCAAACATTTCGAACTACTTCAAGGCGCATATGTGGTAAGGGTATTTTCGCAGCTAAAGCTGCCATTGGCCGAGAAAAAAATCTCACAGCAAAATAAAATTGGATTTGCGTTTCAATAAAATCATCTTTATCAAAAATTCCATCTGCCAAGTTTTGAAAATAAGGGTTATTCTTATAATTTAGTTCACTTAATATAGTGTCTATTTTTTCTGTAATATTCCCGTTATTTTTTTTCATAGAGCGTTATCCTATTGTAAAACATACTGTTGTCTTGATCTAAAATAGATTCATTGAAATCTTCACCAAAGTCATAATGAAGACTGTTATTTAGTTGCCTTAACAAGATTTTACAATGCTTTTTAGTCGTTGCCTTTAATGTTTCAATAATATATTGGGTTGATTCAGTATCTAACCAATCAAAGACATTGGAAAGGCCAATAAAATTGTATTCTGAAAAATCTTTAATATCCTGAATTTTAACGTTAATAAGTTCGAATGGTTTATGAAATATAGGTTTCTGCAGATAGAGTGGTATGCACGAATGATCGTAGTATCCTAACAAAATATGGTGTAACCAGTAATTTGACGCCCTTTTGGAATTATTCAATCCTTCTTCAATAACATTTTTAAAATAGGACGGATACCCATTAGAGTGTTGAGTCGCTTCTGGTCCAAACATAGTATTTAGGATCGAATCAGAAAAAAACAAATCAAAAGCAACTTTCCAGTATGGGTTTTGAAGCAGCTGGTTGGTATCAGCTTTATTAAATAAAATTTCTCTCATTTGTTTGTGGGAAATTATAAATTCTTCTAAAAATAGTCTAAATTGCCTAAATAATGATTCAAAATTTCCGCAAGCATTTAAACTCGTATTCACATCACATCCAATAGTCCATTCGGTTGGATTAATGGTTTCTGCATTTAAAAGCTGTCGTTTTTTTTCAGTAAGCTCAAGTTGATTTTTATTTGCATCTATAATTGTAATATCTAAATCGTTGTACATGCATTGCAGATGAAAAGCTGTGCACCCTCCTGACGCAATCAGTAAAATTTTTTCTGTGCCTATTAAACAAGACGCTTCTTGATTAGGATCTTCTCGAATAACAGCAAATTGAATTTTATTTTTAGTCATGACGTTCCTTCGTATTTAGTTTATCAGACTAAATTGACGCAATACAATATACACTGCTTGTCCTTGTAATTTCACAAAATAATCCCTATTTTATGGTTATGCTCGTGAGGTGTTATGTATAAGTCATTATCAGATCGTTTATCAGGAATTTTTGATCGCCTAAAGGGGCGTGGCTCCCTTTCAGAGGACGATGTAAACGCAGCCATGCGCGAAATTCGTATTGCTTTGCTAGAAGCAGACGTTGCCCTACCTGTTGTTAAAGAATTTATAGAACAAGCCAAAGCGCAAGCTGTTGGGCAGGAATTGGTTAAAAGCATTAACCCAGCACAAATGGTTATTAAAATTGTTAACGACCAATTGATTCATGCCTTGGGTGGTGAACCTGAACCTATTAATTTAGCAGCGCCCTCCCCTATGGTCATGTTAATGGTAGGTTTGCAGGGGTCTGGAAAAACCACATCATCTGCCAAGTTGGCAAAATTGCTAACCACCAAGTTTCGCAAAAATGTATTGCTAGCATCATTAGACATTTATCGCCCAGCAGCGCAGCTTCAGTTGGAAACATTAGCCAAGCAAATGGAAATTCCAAGCTTGCCTATTGTAGAAGGTGAAAAACCTCTGGAAATTACCAAGCGCGCTATGAACGCTGCAAAAGTTCAAAATATTGATGTGATTATTCTAGACACCGCCGGTCGTCTGCACATTGATGACGAATTAATGACTGAACTTAAAGACATAAAAGCCCTAGCAAACCCAATAGAAACATTTTTAGTTGCAGACAGCTTAACCGGCCAAGATGCTGTAAACATTGCCAAGAATTTTCACGAAGCAATTGGCGTAACATCTATTATACTGACCCGCGCCGATGGTGATGGTCGTGGCGGTGCCGCCCTTTCAATGCGCCATGTAACTGGGTGCCCAATTAAGTTCCTTGGAATGGGCGAGCGGGTTGACCAATTAGAGGTGTTTGATTCCCACCGAGTAGCCAGCCGAATTCTTGATATGGGCGACATTGTAGCCTTGGTTGAACGTGCTGCGGAGCTTTCTAATAGTGAAGAACAAGAAAAGCTTGCAAAAAAATTGGAAAAAGGGCATTTTGATCTGAATGATATGGCCAAGCAATTGGAAGGCATGCAAAAGATGGGTGGCCTTTCTAGCATGCTTGGTTTTTTGCCTGGAATTGGCAAAATAAAAGATAAACTAGAAGGGGCTGGACTTGATGACAGCCTAGTTCGTCGCCAGCTTGCTGTTATTAGATCAATGACCAAGAAGGAACGACGAAACCCTACTATTCTTAATGGTTCGCGCCGCAAGCGCATAGCATTGGGTTCAGGGGTACAAGTGATGGAAGTTAATCGCTTGCTTAAGCAATTTGAACAAATGCAAAAAATGTTCAAAAGCATGGGCAAGATGGGGCAAAAAGGTTTCATGCGCCAAGGTTTAGGCGCAATGATGCGTGGAATGTAAAAGAGTATTTAAGGAGTAGTAACATGGCATTAAAAATTCGCTTAGCTCGCGGTGGCGCGAAAAAGCGTCCTTTCTATCGTATTGTAGTTGCTGAAGCAACTTCACCACGTGATGGGCGTTTTGTTGAACGTATTGGTTCATACAACCCATTTTTGGAACACAGCAATAAGGATCGTATTCTTGTTGATGCTGAACGCGCTAAATATTGGCTTTCTGTTGGTGCACAACCAACTGACCGTGTGGTTGGTTTCTTGGCTAATATGGGCTTAGTTGCAAAACCAGAACGTAGCGTAACGCCATTGAAATCAGCTCCTAAGAAAAAAGCACAAGAACGTGTGAAAGCTGCTGAATCTGCAGCTGAAAGAGCAGCACAAGACAGCGCGAAAGCTGCTGAAGCTGCAGCAGCCGCTGCTGCTGCACCAGCTCCTGTTGTTGAAGAAGTTGTAGCGGTTGTTGAAGAAACTGTTGCTGCACCTGTTGTTGAGACACCAGTTGAAGCTGTTGCTGAAGAAGCTGCAGCAGAAACTCCTGCTGAGCCTGCTGCTTAAGTGACTATTCCTGTCATTCCTGCAAAAGCGGGAATCCATTTTTTAATATACATCTGGATCCCCGCCTACGCGGGGATGACAACCGTCCTATGAAATCCTTAATATGTCTTGGGCAAATTGTTGCTGGCCATGGTATTAAGGGCCAAGTAAAAATTAAAATTTTTGCCGAATCTCCTGAAAGCCTTACTGAATACGGGGTAATTGTTAATGAAAAACAAGAACCCGTTTCAATTACTAGCCTATCAGTAAAATCACCAACTTTGGCTGTTGCATCAATTGCTGGTGTAACTACCCGTAACCAAGCAGATTTACTAAAGGGCACTCAATTATTTATTGACGAAAGCCAACTGCCCCCTTTGTCAGATGAAGAAGTCTACTATGAACAGCTAATGGATCTGCCATTAATGGCTGGTGATAAAACCCTAGGCACAGTCGTTGGCGTGTTCGACTTTGGCGCAGGTACATTTTGCGAAATAAGCACCCCAACCGGGAAAGTTGGCACCATTCATTTAACCAGCTGCACCGTTCTGCCCAATAAGCTTGAGTGTGACGAAGATCATTTTCTGATTTAAAACCCAACTCCACCCTCCCTAGAAAAATATCAATGTAAATTGCTCATCAATTTCCACGTAGTAAAAAATTGCGTATAGCCTATTGTGACACCAGCACTTTGAAATAAAGATGCGCTGATGTTGCAAAATACATTTCTTATTGAAGACAAAGATTTTACCCTATATGCCTTCACTTATTTTGAGACATCAAGTGATGATCCTGACGATGAAGGCACATTAACAGTGGTGCATACTGAGTGACATCTATTGGTAAACCAAAATTGCCATCACCACCAAAAGCGCACCAATGCTTGCGATAATGTTCGAAATAATCAGCGGCTTATCGTTCAGCATTAGACCGTAAATAAACCAACTAAACACTGAAATAAACCCGCCGATAAACCCAACCAATGAAACATCATGGGCACTTTTGTGCTGAAGTATTGTGTAAAACTGCGAATAAAATAAAAACTGACCAAATATGCCAATAAAAATCATGTATCTTCTGTACCATTTATTCATATCAAATCTCCTTGTTATAAAAGAGAAAGATTGATTCTAACTCAGTTAGTCATCTGTCAGTCACGGGCTATAAACCCTAATAAAAGCTCTTAAGTACTTTTATTTAATAATCTGGCATAAGATTGGTTGCACGAATACAAAATGTGCAAATATTCCGGCAATAATCATGAACCTTTTATACCATTTGTTCATACTAAGCATCTGCCCAACTATCCTAATAAAAATCACGCACCTTCTGTATTGCTTCTTCATAACGATTCCTCCAAGATGCCCTAGACCCATTGTGCTTATAGCCAATATTAGTGGGAAATGTTAGGTGAATTATTCCCATAATTGCACGTGGAAAACATGTTTAACTTTCCTCAACATGCTGATGTGCACTGAAAATCAAAGAAAAATTTTTAAACATCGAAACGTGCACTCAATAAAAGGAGAAGTTATATTTATAAAAGAAGGTACAAACAAAGAAACATCAGCAACTGTTGAGAATTTAATGGATATTATTTACTTACCATATTGTGAGCAAGTTTCTGAGGTACAGGAAAACGATTCCTCTGCAAGTATTGAGGCACTTAATCAAAAACTATGGAGTAGAATAAGATAGAAAGCTCAATCACTCTGTAAAGATGATTGGAAGACCACGGGGAGCTCCCCGTGGTTTTTTTTATTGGTACGTAAAATCACTAGCAATACGCCATTCCATCACAAAGAGGCTGGCTGATAATATTTAGTAACCGCAGCACTAGCTTCTTCTGGAATACGATCATTTAGTAAATACGAATTGCTTTTGAAACTTTCCAGCGATTCAGCAATAATTTGTTCTGCCATTTGCCCCAGTACCCGCTCCTGTTCATTTAAATCTTGATTTGCTTTTCCAGGAAATTGCAGTACCCAACAACGCGCATTTTCAACATGCACAAAAGTAGCGCCAACTTTCAGGCAGGCAAAAACCCCCGGAATATTGTGCAAATCAATAACCCCAAGAATGCCCTCAAAATTTTGCGCACTTTCGACCTGACCGGGGAACTTATGCTTTTGGCCTATGTGCGGCGTGACAAGCTCTTTTATTTTGTCATGAATGTTTTTAAAATGACCTTGCAGTTGGTGCCCAACATCCAAGACAATGCTACAATTAACATATTTTCCAGTTTTAAATCCATCAATATGCGCGCCCGCTAGAACTGTACTTTCTGATCCATCTGAAAGCATGAAAAGACCAATTTTAGATTCAGCCAAACAAATAAGGTATGCACCGTAAATATCGCAATCATGAGTTGCATTTAGTTCGGTACTCATTTTTTCTGCGTTTTCAGTAGAGCACTGCTCAGGAGCAATAAGAAGAATATCAGCCGCTGTCATTTTGCGTATACTTATTTCTGGAAGTGTATCTGCGCTTACCAGCGCACAAGTAAACTGAATCAATAAAAAGGTAAAAAATTTAGCCATGACCGAATACGTAATAAAAAAGGGTCCTTAAAGCTTAGCCTAAGGACCCCTGGTTTTATAGCGCGTTTATTTTTCTTCTAAAACCTTAAACAGAACAACCGCCACCACAACAGCAATAAGCTGCGCCACAGCAAATAGCCATAGTTGATGCAACGCCCATCCGCCATGCATAACAGCCACGCCAATACTACGCGCCATATTCACTGACGTATTCGTAACAGGAATGGTCACTAAGTGAATAGCTGCCAAAGTTACGCCTAGGAAAATTCCGGTTACATCAGTTGGGAATTTCTTACGGGTAGTGGCAAGCACAGCCAATAGCAATACGGTTGTCATAATCGCTTCGGTAATTAAACAACTGATTTCAGAATACTTATCAGGTGAATGTTCCCCAAAACCATTACAAGCAAAATCCACTGCGTGCACATTAAAATGCGCATGACCTTGGGCAATATGCAAAAGCGCATACGCACCCACAATACCGCCTACGATTTGCGCAATAATATAAGGTGTAACTTCACACGCTGGCAGTTTTTTCGAAAAAGCAAGTGATAAGGTCACTGCCGGATTAAGGTGACAGCCGGAAATAGGCCCCAACCAATAAAAAAGTAGCATTAGCGTAAACCCAAAGGTGAGTGCGATGCCCGCAAAACCTATATGTGTCCCCGCCAAAACAGCACTTCCACAACCAAAAAGCACTAACAGGCACGTTCCTAAACTCTCTGCAAGATATTTATTCATAGTTTCCTTACCCTTACTTTTGTAAATTTAACTAATGCAGGTTTATACTACCATTAAGTGTATATTTTATTTAAATTTTAGTCAAATTTGACAAATACATTTGGGTAGCAATTTCATCCATTGCCTGGTTTTCTTTGTGTTGCAGCTCAGTATTGATACGTATTTCTTCGTTAGATTTTACTTTTTCAAGTTGCTTTTGTTCGGTGTATGCTTCGAACAACTGTTCCTGAATTTTGTTTACTGTTTCTTTTAGTTCTTCGTTTTCTTGGGCGTACCTTTTATTCTCAGCAAGTTTTTGCCCCACAAATGCTTCTAAGGTGTCGGCACCATTAATATTGACCGAAGCAATTAACCGTTCCGTATTAATGTATGATATATTTTTTTCAATAGCATGGAGGCGAAGCTCTATTTGATTGGTCAACAACGCCATTTGCTGGCGTAATTGCTCAATATTGTGCTGCTTCACCAGTAGTAATTTATGAAGCGAATCAAAAAGACGACTCAAAAAACACCTAAATTCTTGCTACTTATACTAAACTTTAGCAAAGTAAGCGTAAACAAATGGTAAGCGACATGATAAAAAAAATACGTGATGGTTTTAAATATTCCTGTAATGGCCTAAAAGCCACAATGAAAGGTGATGCGTCATTCCGCCTGGAAATCTACGCCCTGCCGTTTGTGTTAATAGCATTGATGTTATTTCAAGTCTCGCCTTTTAGAAAAATGTTTATGTTGTGCGCATATTTATTGGTGCTTTGTTTGGAATTATTAAACAGTGCCATTGAAAAATTGGCAGACAGAATCACAACAGAACAGGATGCGGCAATTGGTTTTGTGAAAGACGCGGCATCGGCATCGGTAATGATGGCCTTTGTGGTAGTGGTCGTAATTTGGATTGGTTGTTTGTGGTTTTAATACAAAACCTTATATTCACCCTTATTGTTAGCTTAGGGATTTTACTGCCAGACTTGTTTCTTGGGCATATTAGCAAACTACTAACTTGCACCATTCCCCTAACCAACTTACTAGGAGTGGTTGCGTTTTCAGCCACCTTAAGCTTTGTGCGCAATAGGTGGGCACTGGCCGTTGTGGTGGGGCTGATTATATTGACCCAAACCATACAAGTTAACCACTGGGCGTATTTTGGCGCGCCCATTCATTCGCAAGATATTTCCAAAGCCTTTGTTGAACTAGATGAAATAACCCAAACGGGTGCTTCGCTAGTGCATCAGCTTTGGTCAGTCTGGCTGACTTTACTCGCATCATACGGTTTAATAATTAGCGGCATGCTTTATACTAAAAAGCGCAAACAGCTGCCCTTTGCATGGGTCCTAATTGTATTAGCCCTGGGCATTACCCCGGTATTGGCACATATAAAGGGACCATCGTCCTTTTATACAAAGCCTACTTACACCACCATTTACAATTCTGTTAGGGCCTTTTCTGATTGGATAGTTCATTCCAAAAGCACCGTAAAAAGCCATGACTACAAGCCACACACAGTAACCTATAGCGCCCCCAAAGTTAAAAACGTGGTGCTGATTATGGGGGAAAGTTTAAGCAGTCGTTACATGCATTTATATGGGTACAATCAACCCAACACCCCGTATTTAGATTCCTTAAAAAACAATCCAAACTTTGCCTATGCCAAAGGCGTTTCAAGCAGTGTTTCAACGCGCACTTGCTTGCAGTTGTTTTTCAACACCTTCCACAACCCTGGTTTTGTTGAAAGCATTCGAAAAAAAGACGCCAACCTGTTTCGATTAGCTCGTCACCAAGGGTATAAAACCTTTGTATTATCGGCCCAAAATGAAAAACTTTTCCACGATACAGGCACCGAATTTGTTGATGTGTTCGCATCTGAAAAAGAAATGCACCAAGCTTTGGCAGAAAAAGGCGATGAGGCCCTGCTAGATGCCATGGCAACGCTTGAACTAGGCGACAAAAATTTCATCGTCATCCACCTGCGCCATATCCACTGCCCATTTGGCGCTTATGCGAAATACCACCCTGAACTTGCCGTGGCTGTTGACCATAAAAACCGTGCATCAGAAACCCAACAGGAATATTCCAACGCCATTGCCTACCATGATTATTGGGTCAAGCAGTGCATTGAACGGGTTCAAAAAATTCTACCAGCTGACACAGTAGTGCTGTTCACCAGTGACCACGGACAATTGCTGGGAGAGCGCGGGCTTTTTGGCCATAACCAAATGCAACCAGAAGTGGCCGATGTCCCCGTTTGGATGCTGGCCATAGGCGCCAATAACGCCCTTATTACCGAAATTAAAAACCACCCCATTTATAGTCATTATGATTTGGGCAAACATGTGGCCAGTTTATTGGGCGCCACAATTTCCAACCCCAACGAACACCCTACCCTGCAATACGTTCACGGCAGTGAAATTTACAGCGCCTATGAATACATGCCTTGGGAAAAGTCAGCTCAAGGTGTGGCGTTTTTGACAAATCGCTGGGTTGGTCAAAATTAAGTAATTTCTGAAATTTATAGAAATAGATAGCCACAGCCTTTCAGGCTTCGCGATGACGGTTTTGGCGTCTTTGCGAGCGCAGCGCGGCAGTCCACACTTATTCTATAATCTCCTGAAATTACTCACTGGATCCCCACGCCCTTTTCAAGGGCTCAGGATGACGATTCCACCTCCGTCTCCCTGAGCCTGCATCGCAGACGTGAGGGTCCAGTTTTATAACATCCGGATACTATCCAGCAGACCCCCGAACTTCGGCGCATCTGCGCCTTGTCAGGGGTGACAAAATTTTATGTTTAACCTTACTTGTCGTCCCTGCGAAACACCGTAAGGTCTGAATGCGGGGATCTGCCGTCTTCTTTCGCCGTAATCAGAGCCCCATTGATACTACCCTTAAGTATGGATCGCCACAGCCTTTCAGGCTTCGCGATGACGGTTTTGCCGTCTTTGCGAGCGTAGCGCGGCAATCCACACTTATTCTATAAATTCCGGACATTATTCACTGGATCATCACGTCGCTTCTCTCCTCATGAAGACGAGAGTGAGCGCGTCATCCCGAGCCCTTTAGGGCGTCAGGATCCAGTGGGTAATACCCCCCCACACACCCCATTATATTTTTACTTACATAATAAATATTAATTAAACTTATATTTAAATTATAAGTTTAATTAATAATATTTTAATTTCTATTTTCAATACTATTATTGTGTTCTTTCGGTGCAAAAAAGGAATAAGAAATATGACTTCAGCAAATATTAAACACAAAAACACTTTTTTAAACTGGCGCTTTTCAATTGCCATTGGTGTGGTACTGTCTGCAGGCCTTAATGCGACAGCTAGCTACGATGTAACAACCATTGCCGGTGTTGCGGGCAGCTTTGCTCATACCGATGGAGTTGGATCTGCAGCACGGTTCAAAAGCCCAGGCATGATGTCTATTGCCCTTTCAACAGGTGACTTATTTATCGCAGATACTGATGATAGTGTTAGAAAAGTGACTACTGCTGGTGGGACCTATACGGCTTCTACATTATTATCTTATCAATGGCTAACAGCAGCTATTCCAACGGGGGGAAATGGAATTTTAGCAATGGACGAGCTCTACAGGCTTACCACGTGGATTAACTCAGGTGGGATTTATGTCAATACAAATGCTACTTTTATTTGGACACCTGGAGTGAGTTTTGCTCCTCTAAAGGGACTTGTTATGGACAGTACTGGTAACATTTTTGTATCCGATACTTCTGTAAATGAAATTATAAAGATTTTACCAAATGGCTCATACTCTGTCTTTGTACAAAATAGTGCCCTTAATGGACTTACTGGTATTACTATCGATAGCTCCAATAATTTATATGTTTCAGCTACTAGCAATAACACAATTTGTAAAATTACCCCTGCCGGAGTGATCACTACCATTGCAGGTACTGCAGGATCATCTGGTTCTACTGATGCTGTAGGTTCTGCAGCACGGTTCAATAGCCCTATAGATATTGATATTGATGCAGCAGGTACCCTTTACGTAGCCGACCGCGGTAACAACTTGATTCGTAAACTTACCAATAATAGTGGAACCTATACCGCATCAACCATTGCAGGTACTGCGGGATCATCTGGCTCTGCCGATGGAATAGGTGCTGCAGCACGGTTTAATGCACCAACTGGCCTTGCTGTTGACGCATCTGGAAATATTTTTGTAACAGATACTGGAAATAATACGATTCGTAAGCTTTCATCAAAATTAACAATTTCTGGCACAGCAACTGGCACAGCCTATATAACAGGCGGGGGAACAGCTGTGTTGCCACCATCAAATTCAATTAGTGCTGTAGAAGTTAGCAACGGTATTTTGCAAATTAGCAGTAGTGCTGTACCTGTTACGTTTAATGCATCAGGGGGAGCAGCAACTCTTTCAATAACAAGTGCTGTAGCCCTAGGCCCCCTCACGTTTACATCAGCAGGAAATGTGCAAATAGGATCATCTATTACGGCAACAATCGCTAGTCCCCCAGTAGGTAGTGGGACCATGACACTAACGGGTGGGGGTATTTTACAAGCTCAAGTTGATTTAAGCTCTTCAACAACACCTATTGCTGTTTCAGAAGGCATTTTAGAGGTCAGCGGATCAGGAAGATTACCAAATGCTGCCACATCAGTAGCTAGTGGTGCGATCCTTCAATTAGGAACATCCGGTGGAACTGTAGCATCTGGAGCAGTGGCAAACGCTTCTGTTGCTTCGGGTGGAATTATGTCGATATTGGCCGGGGCAACAGGTGCGGTAACAACTGCGACTATAGCTTCGGGGGGAGTTCTGTCAGTAGCAGCTGGTGTTACGGCACCTAGTGGAATGTTCACAAGTGCTACGTTCCGTTCGGGGGGGATTTTGCAAGTGGCTGATGGCGCAACACTTGGCCAATCATTTACTTCTGTAGCTTAAAGGGAGACTAAAAATGAAACATATTCAAAAAATAATTTTAAGCTTTTTAATTGCCTTGTTCGCAAAACCACAATTACATGCAGTAGCGGACATGTATTTTAGTGTTCCAACCGGTACCGGCACCTATAGTGGTGACAACACCGCAACGGGCAAGGCATATAAAACAGGTGCCGGTACGGCCGTTTTTAGTGGAGCAAATACCTTTGGTCAGGTTGAAATTGACGCAGGCACAGTCTCAGTTGGCTCAGCAAGTAATTTGGGCAACCCCACTGCCACCATATTTAATGGCACTAGCGTGATCCTTAAAATAACTGCGGATATGAACACAGGCGCGCTTACCATGACCACAGCAGGAACTGTGCAGGTACAATCGGGCGTTACGGCTACGCTTAATACTGCACCATCTGGTTCAAATACTTTGTCAGTCACGGGCACAGGTGCTGTAGCAGTAACCTCTGCCCTTGCAGCATCCACAACACCTATTGCAGTTTCAGGCAGTGGCACAACCTTGCGGGTTAGCGGTAGCGGGGTGTTATCATCGGGCATTGCACCATCAATTACATCGGGTTCTATTTTGCAATTGGGCACATCGTCAGGGACTGTAGCATCAGGCGCGGTGACAAATGCGAATATTGCATCAGGTGGAATTCTCTATATTGCACCCGGTGTTAGCGCCCCTAGTAATGTTTTAACAACTCCGACCATTCATAATGGAGCGATCATACAATTAGGCGCGAATTCAACATTTGCTCAGGCAATTACTGTGGTGGCGTAAGGGTTGCAGCTGAAACTCAAGCACTGTTGAAAAACTATGTCCTTAACACTTCCTTAAAACACTTTTGGTAGGGTATAGTTACGCACATGAATGAAAATGATTTTTTAAATGCGGCATAATTTTTTAGAAACAATTACCGGCGCGATTGTCCTGCTTGTGGCAGGGGTTTTCTTTGCGTTTGGGTATCAATTTTCAAGCTCATCACGAATGCCCACCGTTAGAGTACTTGCGAATTTTGACCGCATCGACGGCGTTTCAATAGGTAATGACGTGCGCATGGGCGGTGTAACCATTGGCCACGTGGCCCACATTGCCATTAACAAAAAAACTTTCAAAGCAATAGTGTCTATGGACATTGATGAAAGTTTAAAAATTCCAAAAGATAGTTCCGCCGAAATTGTTAGCGAAAGCCTAATGGGTGGCAAATATGTGAATTTGGCACCGGGTGGAGATGACGAGATTTTGAAATCTGGCGATACTATATCGTTGACTCAGTCATCAGTCAGCCTTGAGGGATTACTCAGCAAGTACGTTTTCAGCAATAACGATAAGAAATAGACTCCTACCAAATTTTCCAAGCCCCGTAGTCAAACTGCGGGGTTTTGATTAGAATGCGATATTAAATAAGCACATTGAAACAGAAAAATAATGGCCATAACATTACTGCGCCTAAAGGATGCATGCGTTCGCTTTAGCGGCACGCCCGTTTTTGAAGGGCTGACTGCGCAAATTTTAGAAGGTGATCGCATTTGCCTGGTAGGGCGTAATGGGTGCGGGAAATCCACCTTGCTTAAGGCCATTGCCAAAATTTATGAACTGGATGATGGTGAGCATTTCCTAATGCCAGGCCAGAATTTGGTGTACCTAGAGCAAGACAAAAATTACCCGCTCGATATATCAACAGCTGATTTATTAGAATCATATGGGGCAAAGCCTCATGAAGGGCGCTCCATTCTTGATAAATTGGGGATTGATCCTGAAAGCACTTTAAACAATGCATCGGGTGGGCAAAAGCGCAGGTTTGCTTTGGCTGAAAGCTTAGTGCGGAACCCAACTATTCTTTTGCTTGATGAACCTACCAACCACCTTGATTTGCCTAGCATTCAATGGCTAGAAGAATACCTGGCACGTTTTCGCGGTGCTGTGGTAATGATTAGCCATGACCGTCGTTTTTTGGAAAACACCTCAAACACCACCTGGTGGATTGACCGTGGCGCATTACACGTTAACAAAAAGGGCTTCAAGGAATTTGACGCGTGGTCGTCAATACTAATGGAAGAAGAAGAGCGTCGCCTCGAAAAGCTAAACACGCGGCTTCGCTTAGAAACTGACTGGTTACATTACGGGGTCACGGCTCGACGCAAGCGTAACCAAGGGCGCTTGCAACGCCTGCATGAACTTCGTGCTGAACGCCGCGATGTTATGCAAAACAAAACCCGCTCAATAGATGTGAACCCGGTCAATTTACCCCGGGGCAGTAAAATTATTATTGAAGCCAAAGAAATTCAAAAATCATACGGTGACAGAATGGTGGTTCAACCGTTTTCATGTCGCATTTTGCACCAAGATAAAATTGGTATTATTGGCCCCAATGGCGCAGGCAAAAGTACGCTGGTAAAAATGCTTGTGGGTGAATTACTGCCAGACGCGGGCAATGTCAAGCAAGGCACTACGCTGAAGGTAACCTATATTGACCAAATGCGATCAGAACTTAACCCAACCGATACCTTGTGGGAAACCCTGTGCCCCGAAGGCGGAGACCAAGTGTGGGTTGGCAATGAAACCAAGCATGTGGTTGGGTATTTGAAAGAGTTTTTGTTCAACGAAGCGCAAATTCGCGGCCAGGTAAGCATTTTGTCAGGCGGAGAAAAGAACCGGTTATTGCTGGCCAAAGCCATGGCAAGTCCGGGAAATTTACTTGTGCTGGACGAGCCTACCAATGATTTAGATATGGACACCCTAGATTTGCTGGTGGAATGCTTGCAAGCCTACCTGGGCACGCTGATTGTGGTCAGCCATGATCGTGACTTTTTAGACCGCACAGTGACATCTACTTATGTGGTATCTGGCGCGGGTGAAGTTAGCGAATACGTAGGCGGTTACAGCGACATTCAGCAATACTTAAAAGCTGCCCCAAAGGTAGTAGTAAAAGCAAAACCAAAGGATGATTCAGCAAAGTCAGCACCAGCTAAGCGGCTAACCTATAACCTGCAACGCGAATGGGACGAACTCCCAAAGAAAATTAAGGTGTTTGATAAACGCATTGCTGAACTTGAAGCATTGCTGGACGATTCTACCCTTTATGAAAAAAACCCTCAGCAATTCAAAGCCTTGAGCGAAGAATTGCAGCAAAACCAGGAAGCGGTTGATGTGGCAGAAACGCGTTGGTTGGAGCTTGAAATGATGGTTGATGAACTGAAGGGTTAGTTTTCGGATTTCACCCACTGGCCCCCACACCTTCTGTCGGGGGATATGAATGACGCGTTCACGCTCGTCTTCATGAGGACTCCAGCGAAGGCTGGAGGACTTAATGATCCAGTGAATAGTATCATTATCCTAGTCATCTCCGGCTCGATCGAAGATCCAGGAAATCTATTTCTTCTCTTCAATCCAGTCGTATTGAATCTGACCATTCACACGTATTTCTTTTAAAGTATCACGTTTGTAATACTGCAAAGACTCTCTAAAGGGGTCTGCCGCAGAATCTAAATGGTCAATCATAGCCTTAAAACCTTCATTAACTGCAGTGTCAGCGTCTTCTGGAAATGGATAATTTTTAAGAAGAGACAACTCTTCCAAAGGAATGTCCATAAGAGTAGGTGCGTAATGAGAAAAGAAAGCAATCATTTCAGTGCATAAGGTTTCAACCTGAACCAAAGTTAGGCTATTTAATACAGTTTCTCTTTTTTTAATTTCTCTGTATAAATCAAATATTTTTGAAACAACGGTGTATGCATATTCTTGTAGTAAAAAAGACCTGGTGCCTTCTTCACTATCAGCAGGTTTTTCTTTTTCGAGTCGAAATTTTAATTTTTGGGCGCATCCACCAACATGCACTAAAAATTCATTGTTTTGTATGCCTTGTAGAACAGCATCTTGCAGTTTTAGACGAGTCTCATTTGCTCTATCTTCTATTTTTAGTTCCTTATAATACGGACGAGGATGTTCCCCCCTACGTAATGCCCTTTGCTTTTGAATTAACAAATGGCCTTTCTCAAATATGAAATAATTCAAAAGTCCATGTTTAAAAAAAGCATTCATGTAATGCATAGGCCAAATATATCCTAGTTCATGGGCACATTTTCTACCTCCATTGAGACCTGCTTGAAATATATCATTTTTAAAGGCTCTAGATGTACCGGCCATGCCATTATCTTGAGTAATAAACATTCTATCCAGCTGCAGAGGCACCAAAGATAAGTCTAAAAATTGCGGCAATATTGTATAAGTAGCCGTTTGTGCAAACTGATTTGCTACTGCGTGCAAAGCTATAGTTTTTCCAACTTCACTAGCATTTTGCTCAAGCGCAGAAGCATCATCTGCTGCAGCATGAAGTGTAAGCACGAAAGATAAAAACACTGTGCAAATAAAATTCATAATTAAAAAAACTCTATTGAATTAGTCATCAACACTTATATAGTGCAATATGACCAGTATTGCAAATATTAAAAACCATATGGCTTGATTTTATGGGCCAGATGAGTAATTTCCATTTCCTCGTTCAACCCTCACCATCACCATCACCATCAACTTCAACTTCAACTTCAACTTCAACTTCAACTTCAACTTTAGCTTGTAATTCTAAAACAAAATAACTATATACGGTACATGAACAAAATACTTGATACTGGAAATAAAATGTCATTCAAAACAAACTTTCGCGGCTTGTTAATCGCAGCGTCATTTATGTCAACAAACTTAGTTGGAATGGATATTGGCCCAATTGATGCGCAAATTGAGATTGTTAAACTTTTCGCAGCCACAAAAAGTGGTGAAAATGTTTCTTTGCTTTTAGGAGCCGTTAATATTAGAGAAAGAGTAAATGGCAATTGGGTATTTCTTGATGACGAAAGTGATAGAACCCATCACAATCCTGATGGCAGACCCTATATAAAAGGGGATTTTAATGACATTACATTATTGGAAATATTGGCTGATAATTTAGAATCGTGTTTTGATGTGATTCTTGTTGATGATTCAACCTTCAAATTTGCTGAATGGAACACCCAGTGCTTAAGCTGTTTTTCAAGAATGTTAAAGCCTGACGGGACTTTTGTATTTTGTCTAGGCGCTGATCAGGGCACAGTTCTATTTGCAGGCAACTCCCACCAATACCAACCCTACCTTGATGAGATTAAAGGATCAGCAACTAGACTAAAAACAGAAGAAGCAACAGCAGGAGATTATCTTCAAAGCATTGGCTTAAAACTATTTACAGGAACATTTGATCAATATTACCAAGAAGGTATGCTACCTTATAATCAAGCGTTGCTCAGCAAGGTCTTTTCTAGTGTAGAACTGCGAAAGAATCGTGGGTTCCCCATCCCCAGTCGTTGGACTCATCCAGATACTGAGATTGACCTGTTCGTGTGCAAAAAAGCTAGCGCTGTTGCTTTGTGACGCCCTCACCTTCATGAGGAACCATCACTCACAAATTTAGCTGATGACATTATTTAATGAAATCGCTATATGTAGATCATTGTATTTAACTATATTTTGAACAAGATGTTTCGTTTCCTTTTTACCCTTATTACTGTATTTTTCCTAACCCTAAGCGCTGAAAAAGCCCATGGCATTGCCCGATTTGGTAAGCCACTTTACCCCCAAGGGTTTAGCAATTTTTCTTATGTAAATGTGAACGCCCCAAAGGGTGGTACGTTACGTTTAAGCACGATTGGTACGTTTGATACGGCAAACCCCCATGCAATTAAAGGCACCAAAGCTGAGGGTGTTTTTATGTTATGTTTTGACGCATTGACGTATAAAAACCCAGAAGAGCCTTTTACATTATACGGATTAATTGCGGAATCTATTGACGTTTCAGCAGATAATTCACAAGTGACTTTTGAACTTAACCCCAATGCTAAGTTCCACGATGGCCATGCTATTACCGCGGAAGATGTGAAATTCACTTATGAATATTTACGCGAACAAGGTGCACCTGTTTACCGTAACTATTATGGGAAAATTGAGAAAATTGAAATTCTAGGACCTCTTTCAGTGCGTGTGACTCTTAAAAAAGAAGAAGACGGCACTTATAATGCAGAACTGCCATTTAGCATTTCAACGATGCGTCCATTGCCGAAGCATATTTTAGAAGGGAAAGAATTGGCATCTTTCAACTTTGATATTTACGTTGGTTCAGGTGCATACAAAATTGAAAAAATTGACCAAGGTCGAAGCATCGTTTACGTAAAAGTACAAAACTATTGGGCTGAAAATTTGAATGTAACCAAAGGTATGAATAACTTTGAACGCATTCGTATTGATTACTACAAAACATCACAGGCACAATTCCAAGGCTTCACAGCGGGTGAATTTGATGCCTATTTTGAAACAAACCCAAGTAATTGGGAAACCGGGTACGACTTCCCAGCACTCAAAAATGGTAAGGTAACAAAGGTTGATGGAACCCACCAAAAATCTGTAATGGTGCGTTCATTTTTATACAACATGAAACGCCCAATATTTGCTGACTGGCGCGTGCGAAAAGCATTGGCTATGGCCTTTGATTTTGACACCTTAAATAAAATGATTTTCTCTGGTTCAATGCAACCAATGGATAGCTTGTTTGCTAACACGCACCTTGCTCACAAAGGTGCAGCAAGTGAAATTGAGCTAAAAACATTGGAAGACTTAAAAGAAAAAATTCCAGGCGAACTTTATGAAACAATGACCAAAACCGGGTTTGTACCAGCACGCACAAAAGGTGATGGCGACCAACGAACCAATTTGGAAATCGCTGGCAAATTGCTAGATGATGCCGGTTGGAAAGTTGTAAAAGGAATGCGCACAAACAATAAGGGCGAGCCTTTAAAAGTTGAGCTTATGTACAAAGACACAAAGCTTGAAAAAATCACATTGGCACTAAAAGAAAGTCTGCGTAAATTGGGCGTTGAACTGGTTATTCGCGTTATGGATAATGCTCAGTACGAAACCCGCGTTGATGACCGTGACTTTGACATAATTATTCATGCTTGTGCGAATAGCTTGTCCCCAGGAGTTGAACAAGTGTTTT
This sequence comes from Candidatus Finniella inopinata, assembly GCA_943322985.2. Taxonomy (GTDB): domain Bacteria; phylum Pseudomonadota; class Alphaproteobacteria; order Paracaedibacterales; family CAITNM01; genus CAITNM01. Next base: position 9,808 of record CALPGA020000011.1, on the reverse strand, counting down.
ACTATTCTCAAAAAATGGCAGACACAAAAGGCAGCAACAATTATGGCAGTTTGAAAGATCCAATTGCTGAACAATTAGCAATAGGCCTTGCTGATGCAAAAACACCTGAAGAATTAACAGAACGTGCCCATACGTTGGACCGGTATTTAATGAATATGTATTATTTCATTCCCATGTTCTATGACAACACCAGCCGGTTTGCCTATTGGGTAAATAACATAACATTCCCAGAAATCAATGCAAAAATAGGCACAAATATAATGGCTTATGGATGGAAACCAGAGGTTGCTGCAGCACCAACTACATCTTGCACAACAGACGGTATTTTCTGCAGAATTAAGTCTTTTGTGAAGTCATTGTTTTAGGCAGTAATGTCGCTTTCTATTATCATTCCCGTGCAGGCACACTAGTGTGTTTTTCACGGGAATGACTTCAACTTGTTAAAGCGTTTTAAAAACCATTTGCTATTTAAAATTCTCAGCAGTACATTGCCATCAGTGAGCCTTTCTGAGCAAAGAGAAACATGTATCGTTTACTCGCTTTATTTTTCATCATGCATGGTTTGCATGCTTCTACACCTTCCCAATTTTTTGAACCTTAAATTGAAAACGAATTACTAAAATACCAAGAGTGTATATATCCCTCTTTGCCCCCTAAGCGTTACGAAACTCCGAAAACCTCTCCCAGTGTATCTCCACCTAATTGCAGTGAAATTGTCGATGAGAGATTTATGCTGTCTCCAGTACAACAAAATTTTATTCCTGAAGTGGCTGCCATTTTAAAAAACAGAAAGGTAATGAAATTTTATGGGACAGGGCGACCTATAGGCTTAAAAGAAGCAGAAGGTAGAATTAAAAGGCTAGAACGACAGCTACATTCAGAACAAAATCCAACTTCTCGAGGGTGGGTAATCATGACTCGTGAAGGCGTATGCGGTGTGATTTTTACTTACCCATCAAAACTCAGTTCACCAACCCAACAAGTCTCAGAAATAGCTAGAATTTTAGCACCTTCTGTACAAGGAAAAGGATTAGAATCTGCAGTACTTAACGTTCTATTTGATGATTTTCCGGACATAGCTTGGAGTGGAAAGTCTCATCCACAGAATATTGCTTCGCGAAAATCGAGAGAAAATGTTGGTTTTACCTATGTAGAAACAAAGTATGATGAGCAAGATCGAGCCATTAGAAGATTTGATCAACGCCCTTCAAATAATGAAATAGAAGGCAGAACGCAAATTCGGTTTAGTTATAGTGGCGACATTGTTTCCTTAGCAAGCTTGGAACATGAGTGTGCAGACCAATGCCTGCGTGAAACTCAAAGCTCCGCAGATAAAAGCCGCACCCACTTTTCACCCATTGAAGTGGCTCCATCAAAAAGGATTTCTCCTGTCGGTGTAGATGAGCTTATCCATGAATTAAGTCAGTCAGAGTAAGGCAAAAACAAGGAAGAAGCAAATAAATCCTCTCAAAATTAAGTTACCTGCTTAGGTTTGAGAGCTTGTAAAACAAAGGTTAACAAAGTATTTTGTTGCAGTGTGGCATGTTTTGTTGTATTCATTACCTGCTCAACTTAAATATAAAATATAATTATGGCATTTAAAATATTACTCGCACTTTTTTTGAATTTTTTCTTGGTTAAAAACCCAGAATGCAGCGTTATGCAAAGCTCACAAATAGAGGAGCGTCGAGGAACAGCACCCTCTGCAGGAACTACTTTTGCCACGAAAGCTGATGCGGACGAGGCGCTGGCTAGAGGGCAAGTTGATTGGAGCAAAAATCCTTTTGTGCCAAATGTTTGTCAGCTCATTCATTCAAAAACAGAAGAAACCATAACTTCTGCAACAATCACTCAAATTGCCCCTAATATTTATTTGTGTTGTAAACACACAGCTGAAGTACTAACAGCTGCTAATACTTATTTCGAACCAAAGCGATATAGAGGTTTTGAGGTTCATTTACGTTCTGGCACAGACATTCTTTGTGAACTTAAAAATCTCGAAATTTTACCTCATACAGAGGTTGACCTCGCCCTTATCAAGCTAGAGTTTGCTACTGGAACAGTTCCAACTTCTAGCTTTTTACCATTAGCCACTTCTATAAGTGAAGGTGAACAGGGCAATGGATTTGTAGTTTCCTGCGGCGAAATGGCTGTTGCTAGTGGTAGCTTTGAAGGCATTGGAAGAACAATTTCTATCCATAAATTTCAAAAAAAGGAAAATACACTCAAGTCATCGCTAAACGGGCAACTTCCTGAAGAAAAGCAAGCGGCCATGGTGGAAGCAGCTGCGACACTTGCGCTCGCACAAAGTACAAGTAATCCTCGTTCAATGGGAGAAGCACTTATGAGCATAAAACAAATTTCTCGAACAGCTATTTTTGAATTTCCAATCCCTAGTGAAGAGGATAAATCTGTACGTTTAATGTCAATTTTAGCAGATGGCGCTTCAGGTTCACCACTTATAGTAAAACAAGGCGGAACCTTTAAACTTCTTGGCATGCTATCAAAGGGTGGCTTTATGCCAGAAGCATTAGCCGGTGGTAGAGAAATCGCAGTAATTAATAAAGAGAATTTGGTAAGAATAAAATACGAAGCAGTATTTTTAGATTTGACCAGACAAAGCGAATGGATTGAACGCTCAATTGCCAGACTAAGCTCAAGACGATAATACTTTATGCGCTTAAGTTTATACCAACCAGAAATTCCACAAAATGTGGGCACCCTAATTCGCTTAGGTGCCTGCGTCGGCGTGCCTATTGATATTATTGAACCCACCGGTTTTGTATGGAGCGATAAGCACTTAAAACGCGCAGGCATGGACTATGCAGATTTGGCCAATGTTGAACGTTTTGAAAGCTGGGACGTATATAAAAACCTGCGCACCACCCAGCGCATTGTATTGCTTGATACCAAAGCTGAACAAAGCTATTGGGATTTCACTTTTCAACCAGATGATATATTAATGGTTGGCCGTGAAAGTTCTGGCGTTCCTGAAGATGTTTATCAATCAATTCCCAATCGGGTGCGCATTCCTATGCTGCCCGATCGCCGCTCCTTGAACATGGCCATTGCAGGTGCTATGGTGCTGGCAGAAAGTTTACGTCAGTTGAACCATGACCATTCCTCCCCCTTACGCTGAAAACTTACACACCTGGTATTTAGATTTACAAAACAGAATTTGCCAATCGTTAGAAGCTATTGAACAAGAATCGCTAGCGCTTGATATTTACAATGCATGGGAACCACAACAGTTTGAAAAAAGACCGTGGGATTTTGCACAATCAGGCGGTGGACGCATGGACATTTTGCAAAAAGGCCGCGTGTTTGAAAAAGCTGGAGTAAATGTTTCATGTGTGTGGGGAGAGTTTGCAAAAGAATTTGCGGCTCAAATTCCAGGTGCTAGTGAAGACCCACGGTTTTGGGCCTGTGGCATTTCCTTAGTAATTCATCCGCGTAATCCTTATGTACCAATTGTGCACATGAACACACGCCATATTATCACCACAAAGTCATGGTTTGGCGGCGGGGCTGATTTAACGCCCTGTATTCCTTTTGAAGAAGACACACAAACTTTTCACCAGGCATTTAAAGAATGCTGCGATGGGCATGATTCAAGCTATTATGATAAATTCAAAACTTGGTGTGATGACTATTTTTACCTGTCCCATCGCAAAGAAGCGCGCGGCATTGGCGGCATTTTCTACGATTACCACAATACCAATAATTTTGAAGCTGATCGTGCATTCAACAACAGTGTGGGACAGACTTTTCTTGAAACCTATCCGCTAATTGTGCGACGTCGCATGGCACAAGCGTGGGGTGATGCTGAACTGCAAACATTACAGCACAAGCGCGGACGCTATGTTGAATTTAACCTGATTCATGACCGAGGCACTAAATTTGGCCTGCAAACCGGCGGCAATACTGAAGCAATTTTAATGTCTCTACCACCCACCGCAAGCTGGGCTGCATAAAGCAATTTTTTCTTGTATTTAAAACAATAATAGGTATATTGAGGTTATTGTGATTCTTTAAAGAAAATTAAATGAAGCTATCAAAAATATTGTTTCTAAGTGCGGTTTTGTTTACTGCACTGGTAAATGCAGCAAGGGAAGAAGAGAGAATTGGTGATCCACTTAGCGAGATCACACATGCCCTTAAAAATGAGCAACTGCGAGATCCAAAGTTCGCTCAATTTATGCTTAATGAAATACCTGTTCCAGCAGCTTTTCAAGCAGCTAACGTATTAAGTAGGGATGTACCTATTAGCGAAAAGTTAATATTTGCAGATATGTATTTTCAACTTAAGCAAAGAGGCACCCCAGGAGCGATGATGGTTGTTCCAAATTATTTACTGAAACTAACACCAGAACACCTTTATACTCATCTTCCATTAGGAAGACAGGTGCTAATCACTCAAGCAGTTGCAGATAAATTAGCTGAGCACCTATGCGCACTACCTTTGTTGGTTATTTATCTTCCATAACTGCATGTCCCCAATCAAGCCAGAGGATGACAAAGAATTTATAGAACTGGATCCTCCAATCGAGTCGTAGGAAAACTGTGGGTGAGAGAGTCATCCAAGTCATCTTCGCGAACGCGGGTATCAATAATGTTTACTGTCAATGGATCTCCGATCAATCCATAGAAAAATTTGTGGGTGAGAGCGTCGTCCAGAGCCCTCTTCAGAAGACATAGGGGTCCACAGGATAATATCGATATTTAAATAAAAACAATTAAATAATTAATATTTATTTAGTAAATATTTAATTATATTTTAATACCCACACTGTACTCTAAAAATTGTTAAAAACATTTTTTAGTACAGAGGAATAATTCATGAAAGGAATACATAAATTAACTGCAGCACTACTGACGGTAGTGGCTCTGTGTACCCCTGCTTTTTCCACTTCCATGACTATAGACGTTGAAGGCACCGATAGTGCAAGCCATAGCGGTGCTATTTCAGTTGGAACTTTAAACAAAACTAATGCAGGTTCGCTTGCCCTTAGTGGTACTAATGCTATTGGTGCTTTAGGTATTCATGGCGGTCTTGTATCAGTGAGTGCTGCTAGCAACTTAAATGGAGCATCATCCGCGGTAACCTTTGCTGCATCTGGTACCGACCCTGTAACAGCTGCTGCTAATACTGCAACCTTAGAAATAGCAGGTTCTATGAATACGGGCGCGTTTGCTTTTTCAACAGCAGGTACAGTTCAGGTTGACGGGTCAAATGTAGCAACACTAAGTGCTGCACCTACAGGAACAGGTCTAGTGCACAAAACTGGGCCTGGTGTTATGAAAGTGGCATCTGATTTAAGTGCTTCTGCAGCTTTGGCGGGAATACATGTAGATGCTGGTACATTGTATGTACAAAGTGGCAAAGCACCTGTTGCACCAATTGCTGTTGCTAGCAGTGCTGTAATGGAATTAGGTGCAGGTCTCGCTGCTGGTTCAGTTGGTGGAGCAGTAACAGTTGCTTCTGGGGCTGAGATGCTAGTTGATGCAAGTGCAACTGTGCCACATCAAAATTCATCACTTACATACACCTTCAATGCAACAACAGGCTATTACATGAGTGGAAGCACAGCATTAGCCTGGCCCACTAATTTTATATCATATGCAGGACTTGGAGGTGCAGGACACCCAAATTGGCGAACAAACGACGCGTCAACTTTATCACCTGTTTATGCAGGAATAGTAATGGCGTATCATGACTGGTCGGGTGGAGAAAATACTTATTATAAGTCCATTAGCAGTTTTGTTCCTTACAGCGTTACATCCGGTTCTGATCAGTTTTCTGGGGGGCTCTTGTTTCAATCAGGTTCCAAACTAGCACTAGGTGCGGGCTCAACTTGGGCACGCGACATAACTGTTGGTACATCTAGTTAATTTCACTAGTAAACACGACTTACTATCCTGGGCTTGCACATGGTTTTTGTGCAGGCCCAAGCTTTCTGAACCGCTTAATTTATGCCATCTATTGATTTTTAAATAATTATTCATATATTATATTTAACCATATAATACAATGTAATTTAGGAAAATTATATGAATATAAAAAATATTTTATTTTCAGGTACAGTTGTGTTTATTACATTAGAGCATGCTACAGCAAGCACAAATGAGTTAGAGATAAAACCAGAGGATAAAACACGTGCAGCACAAAGGGTTATTATAACCACAACAGATACAAAGCCTCCTCACTACTTTAAGTGTGAGTTTGTTAAAGATGATAAGCAAAAAGACTTAGTGACTACATATCTTGCTTGCCTGCAGGGTTTTGACCCTGAAAAACTTAGTAATTCAAGCGATAGATAAAAGCGTAGAAAAATGAGCTCTAACTTATTGGGTTTAAAAGCTCTTTAACCACCCCATTTACCAACTCATCACGATTATTCAACGACCCATGTACTGTTTGCTCTATCGGCCCTTGATCAAGGATTTCTTTCTATGTTATTTCTACCAGTAAGAAAAAATTAGAAGGGCATGACAAAGGCTAGAATGTCATCCCCAATTTTTTAGTCTACTGAGAGAAGTAGATCTACATTATGCTCAAAATAGTTTCTAAATTCATCTAGCTTAATACCAAATGGCATGCGGTACACGTAGTCTGGTGGATATACAATAGTATGTCCTTGACACTGCACTGAAAGTTCAACCAACCATTTTGCAATTGCTTCGCTTCCTCGAATGTAAGGCATTGCTTGTGAAAAATACCAGTACATTGAAGCAATATGTGATTTGAATAAAGAACGATCCCTTTCAACAACACACTCTTTTGCCTTCTCCCAATGCTTTTCAGCCTCCCTTAATAGCTTATCGATATTTTCACTCGGTGTATGAGCTAGCATATATACACTATCATTTAGTTTGCCGATGATTTCTGCTGAAGTGTCTTCTAAAGAGCGCATTTCAACTAATCCACGAACTGAAGTTGCTTCAATATCTGCTCCATCGCACGTCACATAATTTCTAATCGTAATCTGACCAAGTTTTTTGTCATTGCACAAATTTCCGTATTTGTAACATAGTGGACTACTGCGCTCGTACAGTTTCGTTACGTGTCCACAAAGACATGTTACGTCCCGTATGTCTCGAGCACTTAACCCAGCTTTAAATGTTGTTTCACCTGAATTGGAATAGTAACTTACATGTTGTTTTGAAAAGACGCTTTTTCCATAATCGCAAGAATGCTCTGTCGCTCCCGTAGATAAATAACCTACAAAATCCTTTTGATAGATCTCATATAATGCTTTATCAGTAGTTGGACGCAGATCAGTTACTTCTAATTTAGGTTCTGATTTTCTTGGCTTGCCAAACAAATCAGCTTCTTCTGAACCTGCCTTTGTTGCTATCGCTCGTCTTGCACCAGCAAAAAACTGACACAATTCTGAAAAAGTTTTATCCTTCGTACGCAAAGATTTAACGAGCATTGGTAGCATTTGCTTTTCATGTGCGTCAAATATTTGTTGAGCATCAGCTGAAAAGCCCCCTGCTGCTTTTAAATTTACTTGATTCATCGTGAAGCAAAAAATTATTAACAATACTGTTTTCATATATATATAAATTCCATTTTTTAGCTTGAATACAATAATATAAGTTTTTTAATTGTGCATTTCAAGTTTTAATTGTGCATAATACTGGCTAAGCATTGCTGAGCAGCTAAACAAAAGCACAAAATAATTAAATTAAAAAATTTAGAATCAAATGAAACACCTACCAGCAATTCAAACAGGGCGTGGACTCATAAGCGATTTCACTTCCTCAATGAATTCTCGGATTAGCTTCGATCGCTGATTCAATAATCCAGATATTTTTTTCTTTATCGTTTGCTCATTATCAAACAACATAAAGTTTACTGAGAAAAATTTTCCTTCAATCAGCACATACACCCCAACCGGGGCATTACAGGTAAGGTTTAGGGCATCAATTATTTGGCGCTCAACTTGAATAGCCAACAAACTATCTGGGTGGTTAATTGCCTGCAACACTTCATCAAAACGGTGATCATTGCTACGTTTCATAATAGCAAGTGCACCCTGCCCCGGCGCTGGAATATACAAACCAGCATCTAACACCTGCACGTTAGCGGTCACGCCATTAATGCTTCCATTAGAATATAGCCCCATGCGCATTAAGCCGGCCAACGCCAAGATAATGCCATCGAATTCTCCATTCGCATATTTTTGCAAACGCGTTTGAATGTTACCGCGGCAAGGTAGAATAGAAAAATTGGGGTAATGCAAAGTTAGCTGACGTTCCCGGCGTAGGGATGACGTGCCAATAGTAATGGTATTTTGCAAATTATCTAACTGCACATTTGGGTTAATAATAAGTACATCTCTTGGATCGGCACGCAAAGGCACCGCAGCAATTTCAAGCCCATCTGCCAATGGGGTTTCCACGTCTTTCATCGAATGAATTGCCAGATCAATATCACCCTGAATCAGCGCTAAATCAAGCTCTTTCGTGAACAGCGATTTACCCCCGTGGTCACGCAATGGCCCATCTATTTTATCACCAGAACTAACAATCGGCACCAGTTCATAATTGCCATTTATATTCATGGCATCTGCCACTTGCTTTGCCTGAGCCATTGCCAAAGCAGACTTGCGCGTTCCTATACGAATTGCTCTAGGCGGCATTATAAAACCATGCTACTTAATTATGATATGCATCACAGAACTCTACAATGAACAGCGACGAAATTCAACGGCTGATCCAGCTTTTAAGCCGACTTCCCGGTCTTGGCCCCAGGTCAGGTCGTCGTGCTGCCTTACACCTTTTGCAAAAAAAGGAATCGCACATGGCACCGCTTATTGAAGCAATTTCTCATGCGTACAGAACCATTCAAACCTGCCAAAAATGTTTCAACCTTGATAGCCATACCACATGCAGTTTGTGCCGTGACCCTAAACGTGACCCGAACACGTTATGCATTGTTGAATCAGTCAGTGATTTGTGGGCCATGGAACGTTCAAATACCTATCGTGGGCAGTATTTTGTGTTGGGCGGAAATTTATCTGCCATGTTGGGTGTAGGTCCTGATCAATTGAACCTACAGCCCTTAATTGAAAGGGTGCAAACTACCCAGTTTAACGAGGCAATTTTTGCCCTAAGTGCAACATTAGATGGGCAAACCACTATGCATTATGTGCATGAGCGCATTTCCCCCTATGTGGAAAATATTTCCAGTCTTGCCCACGGTGTGCCGGTGGGCGGAGAGCTAGATTACTTAGATGATGGAACCCTATCAACCGCTCTTACCCACCGTTACAAAGTTGCTTAAAAAAGTAAAAAGAGAAAGAGTAAACTAACCAATTCAAGAAAAAGGCTGACGCACAACTTTGTCATCACATATTCAGTAGTCGCTTCACGCGGATTATATACCCCATACCATCTACCAAAACCTCTGAAATAACTTAAAATTACTCATCTGGATCCCGACGCCCTAAAGGGTTCAGGATGACGACAAATCGATTTATTACACTGGATTATCACGTCGCTTCGCTCCTCATAATGACGGAGAGAGGAGAGGGTTTATTCTCAAGAAAGCGAATGGTCGGGATCCTGTGAATAATATCTATTTTTTAAATAAAAAATAATTAAAATTAACTATAAATAATATTATTATAATTAACCATTATTTAATAAACATTTAACTAAATTTTAATACCCCCCCTGTACTCTAACAATTGTTATTCACATTTTTTAGAACAAGGAAATACTCATGAAAAAAAATACTATATTTAAATATTGCGTATCTCTGGCTATGGGGTTGGCGTTATCTTCTAGCCTTTGTGCT
>CALPGA020000010.1 GCA_943322985.2 Candidatus Finniella inopinata | reverse complement strand
TTGTTGAAAATGCTTTTCTTGACCTTAAACGCTGGCGCGGCATTGCAACAAGATATGCGAAAAACACAAAATCCTTTCTTGCTGCAATTCATATTCGGTGCATCGCTCTTTGGGCTAATATCTCGTGACTACACTATCTAGCACAGCTAATGATCCTACCAATGATAAGGGTATAGTGATCAGTGGTACCAAACTAAGGCGCGCAGAGCCCAGGAACAAGCCAACTACTATCATTACGCAAATAATAGCTTCGATCAGGCTATTGCGGACTTGGTTAAGGCTGCTTCTAATAAATTCAGCCTGATCGACAATTACTTTTAAAGCTGTTCCTTTGGGCAGCGCCTTTTTTAAACCATTAATTTTTTCATGCAATTCATCAGACACTTCTAATGGATTGGCAGTGCTGGTTTCTTTTATTTGAATGGCAACGCCAGGTTTGCCATTTACGTGGAAGCGAAAATCACCATTATTTTTCTTTAACGTTACTGCGCTAAAGTCCCCCAACATAACTGCTGGTTTTTTTTGCATGGGGATCATGATTTTTTTAAAATCTTCTGGTTTGTTCAACGGTTGATCAAGGCGTAAGGGGTAAATATCGTAAAGTTTACCTAAGGGCTGGTTTTTCAAAGATGTTTCAATTTCTGTAAAAACGGTATTAGCGTTAATGCCAAATTGACGCATTTTTTTTCCCGAGAGGGCAATATCCATTTGGTAGGGTGAGCCGAGCACTTCAACCTCGGCAACTCCGTCTATGCCTCTAAATGAATGGCGTAGTATACAGTTGGTGTAATGGGTTAAGTCTTCTGGAGTGCTGCTCTTTGATTCCACTAGAATTAAGAAAAAAGGAAGGTTATTGTCTTTCGACCCACGCCTTACAATGTTTGGTTGCGGAACTTCCTTTGGCAGGTTCGCTTGAGAAACAGCTTCACGTAACCCCATTTGTGCCGTATCAATGTTTGTTCCTACTTTAAATGTTACGTAAACAGAACTGCTTCCTTGGCTTGTTTCGGATTGAATTTTTTCTATTGCAGGAAGGCTCATGACCTTGTCTTCAATAGCATTGGTTACGATTTCTTCCATGTAGGAAGCATCTCCATTATGGTAATGGGTGTGAACGGTAAATTCAGGAATTTTTACTTGAGGGTATTCGCACAAGGGCAAGTGTTGAAGGCTGAGCCAGCCTATGACCAGCAGCATGGCGTTCAAAACAATGGCAATTATGGGGTGTTTTAAAAAGAAGCTAACCATTATCTTACAGCTCAGGGTATTGAGGTGTAATACTTTCCCCTTCGAAGTGATGATGAGGATCTAAGCAAACAGTATCACCTGCTTGAATGCCATTTAATACAACGGTTTGCTTTGCGTCTTTTGTCCCCAAAGTTATCTCGCGTTTTTCAAGTTTTCCTTTATTTGAGACTAAAACTGACGTTTCACCATCTTCAAACTTGATGCTTCCCAACGGGAGTGCAATCACTTGGTTTGACTCATTCAAGTAAATTTCCACATCAACAATTTCACCAACTAACAGTGTTGAATGCTTAATTGGAATGTGGATAACCATCATATCTGTGGTGGGATTTAGCATTTTAGGCACATGGGGTAGGGAGTATGGCTTACCTTCAACCATAGCGGTTTGATTTTCTTTTAATGATTCCTTGAATGAAACTGGAATTTGCACTTCAACTACCAAATCAGAAGGATTAAAAAAGTGACCGATAACATCACCCGTTTTAACATGAGTGCCTTCGTGAATAAGCTGAGGGCCAACAATGCCATCAAAAGGAGCAATGAATAGCGCTTTTTTACGGTCTGTTTCTGCTTTTGCAAGGTTTTGCTGAGCAGTTATCCAGGCTTGTTCGCGTTCTTGCAATTGTTGATGAGATGTTGTGTTACTTTTTGCAAGTGCTGCACTTCTATTGTACTGCTGTTTTGCAATGGCTTCAGCACTAGTTGCAAGTTCATGTGTTTTTTCAATTTCTGGATTATCAATTTTAGCAATTGCTTTTGGTGCTAGAACCTCATCTCCTGGTTTGGTCAGCCAATCTATAACACCATCAGTCTGCACAACTAGGGGGCTGCTTTGTCGCGCTTGAACAGTCCCGTAAAAAATAGATTTTTCCACATATTTTTGTGGTTGCACATAAATTGCTTGGGCCAATTTTCCTTTTTCTTCGGGTGTTTTGCCTCACCCAGCAAAAAATAGAAAAACAAAAAGGAATAAAAACCGCATGATATAAATCTCTCTGACTTATGTTGACAGTAGAAGACTTTTTAATGCGGTTCAATATGTGCTTTTCCTGAAATATTGACATTGCCCAACATCTCTGTCAGAAGAAATATTCATCATGAAAACTTTAATTTTGGGAAATATACTGTATATGATTTCAAGACAAAATATTGTTTGTGCGGCCTTATTTTCCTTTGGGTTTTTGTTGCCTGATTTGTATTTGGGGCATGTCACAAAAATGCTTAGTTGCACGATTCCCCTTACTACAGTCATAAGCGTGCTGGCCTTATCTTTGGTATTAAGTATGGTTAAAAGTCGCAGATTTCTTTTTACTATTGTAGGGATTATTACCATTGCTCAAGCTGTGCAACTTAATCATTGGGCTTATTTTGGTGCACCTATTAATAGCCAAGACATTACTAAAGCATTTGTTGAATTTGATGAGATTTTTGAAGCTGGTGCGTCAATGCTTGGTAGCTTATGGCCTGTGTGGTTGGCACAAGCTTTATCATTAGCCTTTTTTGTTGCGGCGGTGGTGTATACGAAGAAATGCAGGCATACACCGTTTATGTGGGGTGTGGTTTTATTAGCGTTAGCGGTTAACCCCATGTTGTCATATCTAAAGGGGCACCAGCTGTTTCACACTAAACCTATTTCAAGTACCTTCCATAACACCCTAAGGGCTTTTTCAGATTGGTTAGTTAACAAGCAAGTGAAATTGCATGATTTTCATTACAAGCCTTATGTTATTACCTATGGTAAGCCCAAAGTTAAAAACGTTGTTTTCATAATGGGAGAGAGCGTGAGTAGCCGCTACATGCAGCTTTATGGCTACAAAAATGCAAATACGCCATTTTTGGAAAAGTTAAAAGGTGACGCAAATTTTGCATACGTAAAAGGGATTTCAAGCAGTGTAGATACGCTGACTGGCTTGCAATTATTTTTTAATATTGGTCATAACCCAGGCTTCACTGATTTAATCAATAGTAAAGCTGCGAATTTATTTCGTTTGGCACGTCATCAGGGGTACAAAACATTTTTAATTTCTGCTCAAGGGGAGGGGTTGTTCCATGAAATTGGCACACAATTTATTGACATTTATAGCTTTAAAAAAGACACCCTAAAATCTTTAAAAGAGAAAGGCGACGAAGCCTTATTTGATGTTTTAACGGGGCAAGAGTTTGGTGATAAAAACTTTATTGTGATTCACCTGCGACACATACACGAGCCTTATAGCAATTGGGAAAAATATTTCCCCCACATGCAAACAAAAAAATCCATAAATTCGCGGAAACAACAAACTAAAAATGAATATTCTCATGCTATTGCCTATCATGATCATTGGGTAAAAGAGTGCATTACCTGTATTAAAAAAATTCTACCCAGCGATACCGTCGTTGTTTTTACAAGTGATCATGGTCAGTTAGTTGGTGAAGATGGCCTATTTGGCCATAATCTTATGCGTTCAGAGGTTGTGGATGTGCCGGTTTGGGCTTATGCAATCAACACTGACCAAAGCCTAAATCACTACTTAAAAAGTCAAAAGATATGCAGTCATTATGATTTAGGTAAGCAAATAGGCATGCTTTTCGGGGCAGAGATTGCTAACCCTAATGAAGATCCCACTCTGCAATTTGTGCATGGCACCGAATTGCATACGAATTATGAATACATGCCCTGGAAAAAAACCAACGGAAAGGCCGAATTTTTAAAAACAGAAAAAATTGGCGTGACAGCTAAATAGAAATCTTTTCTGAACTTTGGGTGATCCAATAAAAACTAAATTACAAGAATGTTGACAACCACCTAAATTAATGTACAATAAAGAAGATGTTTACTACTACTCTTAAGATACTCAAGTCTGCCATAATGCTATTGAACATAATTTTGTGTACACATAAAACAATATTCTCCAGATACATCCAGACAGTGTTGACAAAGGGTGACTTAACTGGAAAGTTAGGGACATAAACTCTTAACGGTTGTTTTAATAGTTAAAATGACCAAACACGAAACTAATTAAGGAGACTAAAATGGCAACAGGTACAGTGAAATGGTTTAACGCAACTAAAGGCTTTGGATTCATTCAACCTGAAAATGGTGGCAGCGATGTGTTTGTTCACATTAGTGCACTAGAACGCGCAGGACTTGCGACTTTAAATGAAGGTCAAAGAGTTAGCTATGAACTTGCTACAAACAAGGGCAAAACATCTGCAGTTAACATAAAGCCTCTATAAGCTATTTCACAATAGTTTAGTTAAAGACTTTGGCTGTCCTTTTAATTAAGGGCAGCTTTTTTTATGGGTATTGAAATCCCTTTAAAACCATGATATTAATTATAGTTCGAGAGGCAGGTGATTAAATCATGGAAGTCCAAGTCCGCGATAACAATATTGAACAAGCGCTGCGGGCGTTAAAGAAGAAGATGCAACGCGAAGGCGTGTATCGTGAAATGAAGATGCGTAGGCATTTTGAAAAACCTTCAGAACGTCGTGTACGCGAGCAGTCCGAAGCTATGCGACGCTACCGCAAATTAATGCGAAAGCGTATGGACCGTGATGGCTATTAAGCACTTGCGTTACTAAAAAATTTAAAGAGAGGCTTAGGCCTCTCTTTTTTATTTTAGATCACAAAAAGATTTTCTCAATACGGGATAAGAACCATAACTTATTAAAAAATGCCCCGCTACTTATTAGCGGGGCATTGATAATAAAAACCATGTCGTTATTTTTACGTATCTAAGAAGCTACGCAATTTACGTGAACGGCTTGGATGTTTTAGCTTACGCAATGCTTTTGCTTCAATTTGGCGAATACGCTCACGGGTTACGGCAAACTGCTGGCCAACTTCTTCTAAGGTGTGGTCGCTGTTCATTCCTATACCAAAACGCATACGTAGAACGCGTTCTTCACGTGGTGTTAGAGATGCCAAAATTCGCGTGGTTGTTTCCTTCAAATTTGCGTTAATAGCAGAATCAATTGGCTGCATTGCATTTTTGTCTTCAATGAAGTCACCTAAGTGTGAATCTTCCTCGTCACCGATTGGTGTTTCTAGGGAAATTGGCTCTTTGGCAATTTTCATGACTTTGCGAACTTTATCAAGAGGCATCATTAGTTTGGCTGCAAGCTCTTCAGGGGTGGGCTCACGACCAATTTCGTGCATCATCTGACGAGAAGTTCTAACCAATTTATTGATGGTTTCAATCATGTGCACAGGAATACGAATTGTTCTTGCCTGATCTGCAATAGAACGAGTGATTGCCTGACGAATCCACCATGTAGCATAAGTTGAAAATTTGTAGCCACGGCGGTATTCGAACTTATCAACCGCTTTCATTAGGCCAATGTTACCTTCTTGAATCAGGTCTAAGAACTGTAATCCACGGTTGGTGTATTTTTTAGCAATAGAGATAACCAAACGTAAGTTTGCTTCGATCATTTCTTTTTTTGCACGGGTTGTTTCACGTTCACCTTTTTGAATGCAGCTTACAATTTCCTTAAAGCAAGCGTAAGGAAGACTAGCGGTTTTTTCAGTATCGGTCATTAATTTAATAAGAGATTCAATTTTGCCAATATGATTTTCGCAGAATTCTTTCCAACCCTTTTTGGTATTCTTAGAAATTTTGGCAATCCAGTCAGCATTAATGACTGCACCATTGTATTCCTTTAGATATTCTTCGCGTTTAACGCCAGATGCTTCAGCAAAACCGATAATATCGCGTTCTAGTACATTTATTGGACGAATGGTATTAGCATGTAGAATAAGAAGGTCTTCTACTCGTGCTGGGTTCATGCGAATATCTTCAAAAGCTAAAATAAGCTTTTCACGAATATCTGCTAAGTCTTTTGCTTTTTCTTTTTTAGCCAAAGCTTTAATGTAGAGGTCTTGAGAAATCAAAAAGTTTTTCAATTGCTCTAAAAGTCGCGTTCTTGTTGCGTCGTCAACTTCAGGAACCTTAACCTCTGGTTCTTCACCTTCAGGAACCTTAACCTCTGGTTCTTCACCTTCAACTTCTTCTTCAAAGTCTTCAAGAGTGTCTTCATATGCTGCGTTACTATCAAATGTAATAATATCGCGTACTAACATTTGCGCGTTTGCAAGTTTTTCTTGCCAGCTAGCGATTGTGTTATAGGTAATTGGGCTTTCGCATAAACTACCAATTAGAGTAATTTTTCCGCTTTCAATCCGCTGAGCAATGGCAATTTCGCCTTCACGTGATAATAATTCAACGTTACCCATTTCACGAAGGTACATACGTACTGGATCGTCTGTTCGGCCTGAAATATCTTCTTCTTCTTCTTCGGCCTGTTCATCAAATTTAAAAGCAGAAAGGTCATGTTGTAATTCGCCTGAAAGAGGAGCCTCTTCAACTTCATCAGAATCAACAACGCTTATGCCCATGTCCGCTAAGGTTGTCATGGCTTCATCAATTTGCTCAGAGCTTAACTGAGCCTGAGGAAGAGCTTCGTTCAGCTCATCATAAGTAATGTAACCACGTTCCTTGCCTCGGTGAATTAATTTTCTAAGGGAGGGGTTTGTTTTTCCTAATTCAATAAGTGGAATTTCTCCGTCTTGATCGATATCCGCAGAGATTTCTTTTTTTAATGCTTTTGCCATTTTTTCCCTAATTCCTTGTCTACTTATTGTTCTTTTGTCGCTTTTAAGCGCTGCCAATTTTCTATATTAAAATCATTCTTTAAGTGTTCTGCACTTTGTATTTGGTCATTTTTTAAAAACTGTTGGTTGTGCAATTTATTGTATGCCTCAACCCATCCGCTTTTTGTCATTTTTTGATCATAGCCGATTTTTGCAAAGGGTACACGACTATAGAAACGTTCATCGTCAAAATTCTGCAAATGCACTAATTCAACCGGTAACTTTTCTTGAATATCTTTATTATGGAAGTCTCGTGCAAAATATTCAATCAAGTGTTGTCTATGCGTTTCTAATTCAGGGTCTTTAAAGTTTATACCCATTAATAATTCGCCTACTTCTTCCCATAGATAGGGATGATTAACCAGAGTTACCAGTAAAATTTTTTCAAATGTGATATTTGTTTGTTGCGGCAGGGTAATTTGCTTCCTTTTATATGATGTGGCTTTTTGACTTTCAATGCCATGAAGCAGTATATCAAACTGTCTAAGGTAGGCTTTGCGTAGTTCTGTGTTTTCAAGGCGCTTTAAATAGTCTTTCAAAAGACTCTTAATCTGTAAGAATTCCTCTGGCGTTAAGTTTGTCAAAGAAAAATTCTTTGTAATGTTGTGCCACAGAAGTGCGTAGATTGGCTGAGTAGAATTGAATAGCCTTTCAAAAGCAGCACGTCCTGAATTTTTAACATATGAATCAGGATCTTCGCCTTTTGGCAAAAACAAAAACTTAAGGCTTTGGGTTGCATTTAAAAACGGTAGAATTTTATCAATTGTGCTAAACGCAGCTTTTTCACCAGCGGTGTCACCATCGAAAGCAATAATCGGGCAGGGGGTGTGGCGCCATAATTGCTGCAAATGCTCTACTCCCAAAGCAGTTCCTAGTGGCGCAACAGCAAAAGGTAACCCTTCTTGGTGCAGGCGGATAACGTCCATGTAGCCTTCAACCACTATAGCTTTACCGCGCAGGTGTTTCCTTGCTTGGGGCAAACCATATAATACATAGCGTTTTTGAAAAACTGGCGTTTCAGGGGAGTTAAGGTACTTTGGTTCGCCTTTGTCTAGAATACGTCCACCGAAAGCAATAACCTGATTCCTAGTGTTGATAATTGGAAAAATCAATCGATTGCGAAAACGATCGTAAAAACGACCATCATCTGCTTTTAAGGAGAGCCCAGCAGAATTAATGCTTACAGGACTAAAGCCTTTGCTTTTTAAATAGGCTAACAACCCTTGGTTTGGGGCATAGCCTAGACGAAACAATTCAATGCTTGCTTGAGTGACTTGCCTGTTACTTAAGTAAGTTCGTGCACTTTCGCCTAAGTTGCGCTGCAGTTGCTCTTGGTACCAGGCGCAAGCAGCTTCTAGAACACCAAACAGGTCATCGTTTTTAGGGGCTGCTTGAATGTGCGCTTTTTCCGGAAGCTTAATGCCAAGTTCATCCGCTAAAAGTTGAATGCTTTCAATGAAATTTAAGTTTTGATTTTCTTGAATGAAATTAAAATGATCTCCGCTAACACCACAGCCAAAGCAATGGTAAAGACCGCGATCATCATCAATGCTAAAAGACGGGGTTTTTTCATTGTGAAAAGGGCACAAGGCCTTAACAGTTCTGCCTTTTTTGAAAATTTTCGTAGTACGACCAATAAGATCCGATAGCTTTATGCGGTTTCGGATCTCATCAAGAAAGGGAGTAAGTTCATGGTTAGCCATTTATACCGATGGTACCGTTGAACGAATGCGTGCCTTTTTGGTGCGTGCTTGTATATCTATTACACCACCATCAAGCAATGCTTTAATTTCATCACCAGTTAGGGTTTCATGTTCAAGCAATGCTTCTGCCAATAAGTGTAACTTCTTAATGTGCTTCTTAAGCAATGCCTGGCTTTCCTTATAACAAGTCTCAAGCAGTATTTTGACCTCAGAATCAATAAGTTCTTCAGTTTTTTCTGAATACGGTTTGGTGAATTCCCTGTCATTTGAGGAAGAGAAATTTTGAAACCCAAGCTTATCACTGAATCCCCATTCTACAATCATGCGCCTTGCAATGCTTGTAGCTGCTTGAATGTCGGATGACGCACCTGTTGTTACTTTATCTTCGCCAAAAATAAGTTCTTCTGCTATGCGTCCACCCATGCTCATTTTAAGATGACTTATCAGCTTTTCTCTTGATTGAGACACAGTGTCACGTTCAGGCAAACTCATTACTAGACCTAGGGAACGTCCACGGGGGATAATAGTTGCCTTGTGAATAGGGTCAGCTACATCTGAAAAATGAGAGATAAGAGCGTGACCAGCTTCGTGATAGGCTGTTGTTTTTACTTCATCTTTGCTCATTGCTAATGATTTACGTTCAGTGCCCATTAGAATTTTGTCTTTGGCTTGTTCAAATTCATTCATGCCGACAGCAAGTTTATTATGGCGTGCAGCCATTAACGCTGATTCATTGACTAAATTAGCTAAGTCAGCACCCGAAAACCCAGGCGTGCCACGGGCAATAACTTTTATGTCAACATCGCTAGCTAGAGGTACTTTTTTAATGTGTACCAATAAAATTTGCTCTCTACCCTTAAGGTCAGGGTTTGATACATCTACACGACGATCAAAACGACCTGGACGCAAAAGAGCAGGGTCTAATATGTCTGGGCGATTTGTAGCAGCTACAATAATTACGCTTTGGTTTTCTTCAAAACCATCCATTTCAACAAGTAATTGGTTTAGGGTTTGTTCGCGTTCGTCGTTTCCACCACCAAGGCCAGCGCCGCGATGACGCCCCACTGCATCTATTTCATCAATAAACACAATGCATGGTGAGTTTTTCTTAGCTTGTTCGAACATATCGCGAACGCGGCTTGCGCCCACGCCCACGAACATTTCCACAAAGTCTGAACCAGATATGGAAAAGAATGGAACACCAGCTTCGCCAGCAATTGCTTTTGCTAATAGAGTTTTACCCGTTCCAGGAGGGCCCACTAACAAAACACCTTTGGGCAGCTTGCCCCCAAGCTTTTGAAATTTTTGAGGTTCCTTTAAATAGTCAACAATTTCTTCCAGCTCTGCCTTTGCTTCATCAATGCCTGCAACGTCGGCAAAAGTTATTTTGCTTTGTTGTTCGTTCATTAATTTTGCTTTAGAGCGCCCAAACCCCATGGCTTTTCCGCCGCCTTGCATATTTTTTACGGCGTACAACATGTAAACAATGAACAATAGAAATGGGAACCAAGAAAACAGGGCCTGCATCAACCAATGTGGAGACTCAGGTGGCGCAGCTTTAAAGGTTATGTTTTTATCGCTAAGAATTGGTACAAGAGATGTGCCATCGGGCGCATAGGTAGTGTAGACGTTGCCATCTTTCGCTTTTAATTTGATATCGTTACCATTGATGGTTACATCACTGATTTTATCTGCCTTAACTGAATTCAAAAAATCAGAAAAGGGGATTTGCGTAGAATGATGTGACGATTGGCTGCCATTAAACATTTGCGCGAATATAAAAATGGACGCAAATATGATTGCAAAAACACCAAAATTCTTAAAATTATTCTGCAAAATTTCCTCAGACTGTCTACACGCACATGTGCATAATCTAGCACAAAGAATCAACTAGCGCTACGGATAGAACAAGAAAAAAGAGCTTAAGTTCTTGAGGCTAGTCCCCCAAAAACTTATTTATTAGTGCATCAATAGTTAAATCTTCTCGTGCACCTGTGCGGCGATTTTTTACTTCAACAGTTCCCGCTGTAAGTGTTTTTCCACCAACAATAACGTGCCAAGGCAAACCTATCAAATCCATATCAGAAAATTTAACGCCTGCGCGTTCACTTCTGTCATCGTACAAAACGCTAATGCAAGCATTCGTTAAGCGTTCGTGAAGTTGTTCGCTAATGGCTTGTGTTTGCGCATCGTTTTTAGCATCAATAAGACCAATACGGAACGGTGCGACTTCTTCTGGCCAGATGATGCCGTGTTCATCATGGCTTGATTCTATAATGGCCGCTACAAGCCTTGATACGCCAATACCGTATGACCCCATTTCAGGGTAAATTGGTTTACCATCAGGGCCTGCTACTTTCAGATTCATTGACTTTGAATACTTAGTACCAAAGTAAAAAATATGACCGACTTCAATGCCTCGGCGAGAAACTAATTGATCATCGCTTATAGGGCAGGTGGCAGGGTCATGTTTTTCGTCACTTACTGCATAAAGCTTTCCAAGTTTTTCCATGGAATAGTCTGCCTCTGTAAGGTTTTCAAAAGCTTTGTCGTAATAGATAGCGCTTTCACCAGTATCGGCTACTACATGAAATTCATGACTGAGGTCGCCACCAATGGCACCGCTGTCAGCACGCATTGGCACTGCTTTAAGTCCCATTCGAGCAAATGTACGAAGGTATGCATTGTACATTTTTTCATAAGCTGTGCGTGCGCTATCCATATCAATGTCAAATGAATATGCGTCTTTCATGTAGAATTCACGTCCGCGCATTACACCGAAACGTGGGCGAATTTCATCGCGGAATTTCCAATGAATTTGATATAAGCATAAGGGAAGCTGGCGATAGCTATTTACATACTGACGTACTAAGTCTGTGACGACTTCTTCATGGGTTGGGCCGTAAAGCATTTCACGGTCATGTCTGTCTTTAATACGCAGCATTTCTTTGCCGTAATCTTCATAACGACCGCTTTCTTGCCATAGGTGTGCTGGCTGAACAGTTGGCATGGTAATGCGGTGACAGCCAATACGGTCTTGTTCTTCAGCAACAATTTGATCAATACGTTTAAGTACACGTTCCCCCATGGGCAACCATGTGTAAATGCCTGAAGTTGTTTGATTGATGAAACCGGCACGCAGCATTAGGCGATGTGATGTTATCTGAGCCTCTGCTGGATTCTCTTTCAGGGTAGGTAAGAAATATTGACTTAAACGCATAAAAATTCTCCTTGTACCCTTACGTTTTAGGGCATTTTTCTATGGTTTGTCGAGATTGTAATTTTTATACCTGTCTTAAAACCCAATTGATTTTTGTAAGAAATTAAAGTACAAAGACTACTTTGAATATTTACAAATAAGATATAATGAAACGTTATTTTGCTTTTTTTATAAAATTTGTTGTTGGTAGTTTTTTGCTGATGCTGCCTGTTGATTCTGCAGTATGCGATAGATTGCTCCCTGAAAATGAGGCCAGAGCTTTTGCCAGAGAACATTGGGAAAACATCGACAAATGGGCAGGTGATTTTGTATTAGAGGACGGCTCCGTTATTAGGCGCACTGAAGACGGAACAAACCTTGAAAGAGATGGGATCGTTGTTCAATCACTAACACAGGAATTCCTTATAGAAAAAAGAAATGGTAATGAGTATCACGCTATAGATTTGAGAATGCCACTAAGTCGAGCAGATTTTTTGTGCAGATTGTGTGAATCAGAGCTTTATCAAAAAACAAAACTAGACGGAAAAATTTTGGCAGATAATAGCAATTGGGAAGCTGAAATTTCAGTGGTGAACCTAACCATAAATGGTGTTGAATGTCGCACTGTCTGGCACAAACCAGATGGAATACGTTTTAAATCACAAGGTGGTTATTCCATAAATCTTTCAAGGTCTTATACTAACCAATACGGTCATATACAATATTCCAGCCACACATACAGCACGAAAGAATTATTTTTAGTGCACAAAAAAAATGGCAGATCTGTTTGCTTGAGCGTAGAATTATCATGTATTGAATTTACTAAAACACTGTTTGATTGTGGACATGTTATGTTTCAATCGTATCCTCCGTATACAATACAAGGAATGCCAAATGGGCGTTTTACTTACTATTATTATGGTGACTTCGGAAAACCTGTATGGCATGAAAAATATAGCGCTCTTAAAACAGCAGAAATTGAAATGCAAAAGGCAGAAGACAAAAAAAGAAAGGAAAAAGAAATTTTAAAAAAGATGTGGAATGAGAAACATGAGGAACATAAGCGAGTACTGAAAGCACAACAAGAAGCGAATAAAAGGATCATGGAAGATCAGCAAAAAGTGAATGAGGAAGAAATACCGCAAAACGAAATTACTACTAAACCAAGGCCGACCTTTAATCTGTTTAATCCTTTAAGCTGGATAAAATTTTACGGCACTAAAAGAATAGGGTTCTAAAATTAACCTGATTTTAAGGCAAACAGGTGAATAGTTACAATGGACGTAATTATACACTCAAGTTAAATGCGAGTACTTTTTTTATTATTTCTACTAAATATCAGCTTTGGGTTCGGCAAGCCCCTAACAGGTCCTGAGCGCATCAACCCAAGCATTGAAGAAATTGCGCGTTGTGTGCCAGCAACCATGCAGGAACCTATTCATGAGGCTATTACAAATTTACCAAAGGCAGGTAAAATTACCAAAGCTCTATATGAGATAATAACCGGATCATTTTCAAAAAATTGCAAACAATTGGCAGAGCACTTAAGTGCGCTAGATATTGATGAATTGCTTAAAAAAAAGAATATTTCAGCAAAATTTAGCGGTGAAGATAAAAACACAATTGCTGTAATGTTGAAAGACAAGAATACAGGGTTTGAGAATTTTTTATATACATTGGCTCATCTTGAATCACACATTGCAGGGTACGTTAGCATTTTGCACGGCATGCTAAATATGGGTCTTAAATTAGATGTTATAGATTTAATTCATACGGTTGATCTTATTCAACGTGGCGCATTAGAGCTGCAGGAAAAGTTTCAACTGCTATCGTACCTTTCTCTAGCTTATAAAGAAATTGATGGATACGGAAAAATTCTTGAAGGTATGCACCATCAGCTATCATTTAAAATTATCATGATGATAAATTCATTATGCGTAATCACAGAAGATCTACGAGTCACTTATTTAAGCCTTTTAGACAAAGGGGATTGCAGCGGAGATCAGATTTCTCATGCTTTGGGGTTAACGCAAAAGAAAATTGATGCCATTAAAAGTGAAGATTAGCCATTGCTTGAATATTAACCTATGAATTAGACTAAATCTGTGAAATTTTACCCGCCATTATATGTTTATAAATCCCAAGCTTCTTTCTATTTTGACTGTTTTAAATCTTATAGCAACAGCTGGTATTGGCTTGTATGTTTGTACAAAAGATAGTCGTGATTTAAGTACCCTAGAGGGTTCTCTTGAAGCATTGGCTGAGAAGGACCCACGTTTTTTTGTATCGCTTATCAACAAGTCAGCTAACGATAACCTTAAAAGCACTGAGAAAACTTTAGAAAAAAACATCTTTCAAAATAAAGAAAAAATTATAAAGGCAGGTTTTTGCATTAAGCATCATTCTGGAAATGAACTTGTTGTGTTTGCTGATATGACCGATGCTGGCAGCCTTATGTATTTGCAGAATGTTCAAAAAGCATTGCCAAAAATGAATTGCTCTGTGTTTATTGTGCCAATATCAATGTTTGGCAAAAAGTCAGGTGAACAAGCTGAATTGATATGGGCGGCATCTCTTCAAAGCCCTAAAAAGGCTTTTCAGCTAGCACTTACGTATAACACGGTTGAAGGTTCTAAAAATAACACTATGGTAGAAGCTAAAAAATTAAAGCTAGACACCAAAAAGCTTTCCTTTGATAAAGGCACTAAACATGTGTATGAAGATGTTTTTTTCAAAACAAAATTAGCCGAAAAGCTTGATATAGCTTCACCGAGCATTTTTTTATTCACAGCTGCAGAGGCACATATTTTGCCACCAGCAGAAGCCGGTGATATTCCTAAAATCATTGAACATCCACATAATTCACTTGTTATTAACGAGTAGCTTGATAATCTGTGAATAGGGCAGGTTTATAAGTTTTACCACCCATATAGGGAAATTATGTTTAAGATGTTTACATTAATGGGACTGATTATTACTGGAAATGTTTTTTGTGCTGCTACAGAAGTCAGTGACTCCTCTTTAGAGGAAGATGATGCAAGGCAAGGCTTAACGACATCACAAATATCTGCAGCAACACCCGCTACAAAGCTTCAGTATTTTAAAATTTTTTGGGAAACTGCCCGTGCTACGTATGATGCATATAATATTGAAGACGCTGCTGAAGTTGCTGCAGAAGTCTCCAATCAAAATAAATTGTTGCGAGAAAAATTTGAAGAAATGCACCTTACATTAGGAGATACGTTTTCGCTAACACTGCAAAGTATGAATACACAACTAGAGTCAGTTTCTGCTTATAAATATTACAAAAACGCATATAATGCCGAGAAGAAGCTACTTAAGGCGAAACTTAACGAAGAAAGTTGAATTTTCCTTTGTCCATTATGTACATACCTAGCACTGCTTGCGCATCGGGCAAAATTGCAGTCCGTGTAAAATTACCAGAAAAACAAGCCAAAACAATTGTGTTGATTCTGCATGGGGCGACCCTACCTAGCATTATTTTTGATTTGCCATGTGCACAAGATAAACCAACAATGCTGTCATACATGGCAGCAAAAGGTTATGCGACATACTCGCTAGATTTCAGGGGGTATGGACTATCGTCAAAACCAACTGAAATGGATGATCCTTCCGTGGCTGGGTCTCCGCTTATTACCCATACAGATGCTGCAGCTGATGTAGACGATGTAGTTCAGATGATACAAGAACGCCACCCGGGTGTGCCCATTGTTTTAGTTGGATTTTCTTGGGGTAGCAGCATTGGCGGCTACATTGCCACTCATTCAAATTGGGTTTCGAAATTAGTGCTTTTGGGGCCGGTTTATAGTTATAAAAACCCCGCTTGGCAGGAATTGGCAGATTCTAGTGATTCGACCAAAATTAACCCTGGCATTAAAAGCTATCGCATTGCTTCGCGTGAACGTTGGTGTGGTTTATGGGATCGAGAGCTACGGGGCAGGGATGCTTCATGGCGTGACCCAAGTACATTTAAAGCACTGCTTGACCATATTGAAAGCACAGATGTGGACTGGGCCGAAAAGACTAAAAACAAAGGTTGTATCCGTATTCCAACAGGTGTGTTGGCCGACGCTTTGCGAACCTATAATCAAAACCCTATTTATGATGCGTCAAAAATACAGTGTCCAACTTTAGTATTACGCGGGGAATACGACACGGCCAGTCTATGCGCTGATGCTGATGGATTAATGGCGACTCTTACTTGCCAGAAACAACGTCTGGATATTGCTGATGCTACTCATTATGGAATTTTAGAACAGGGAGCCGAGCGGTTTTTCGAAGCCATTACTGATTTTATTGAGGACGATTACCCCCTTTAAGTATGAGACATAATTTTGCTATGATTTAATCATAACCTTATAAATTTTGATTGTATGATCCGTTATTGTCTTGCCGTTTTACTTTTCACTTTCAACCTGCACGCTTTAAAAATTGAAATCACCAAGGGTGATATTCAGCCAGACCCTATAGCAGTGGTTGATTTTCATAACCCCGATAGTATTGATAATCTTGGAGAAGATATTGCGAAGGTCCTTATTAATGACTTAGAGGCATCTGGCTTGTTTGTAGCCATAGGAAAAACGGCATTTTTACAAACCGCAGATTCCTTGGTGGCAAGTGGTCCTAATATGAGCAACTGGCGCCCCTTAAAAGCACGTTTCTTAGTGTACGGAGAAGTGAAAAAGCTAAGCTCTGATAAAATTACAATAAGCTTTCGCTTATTTGATGTGTTAACAGGTCAACAAATGCAAGGGCTTTCCTATAACGGTGAACAAAAGAATTGGCGCCGCATGACTCATATTATGGCTGATAGCATTTATGGTCGTACAACTGGTGAAACGGGTGTGTTTGATTCTAAAATTGTCTTTATTGAAGATATAAACAATGACCGTAAAAATCCTAAAAAACGCATGATGATTATGGATTGGGACGGATTTAACCCCCAAGCTTTAACTGACGGTAAAAATTTAGTGCTAACACCGCGTGTTTCTCCTGATGCACAAAAGGTCGCGTATCTTTCTTACATCAATCAACAACCACGCGTTTACATTATGGATTTGAAAAATAAGTCTTCAAAAGAACTCGGGCATTTTCCAGGCATGACTCTTGCTCCAAGGTTTTCCCCTGATAGCAGCAAAGTAGTTATGAGCTATGAAAAAGATGGTGCCAGTGCGGTTTATATAATGGACGTCGCCTCAGGAAAAAAGGACCAGCTAACAGAACATCGTTGCATTGATACATCTCCTTGTTATTCTCCAGATGGAAACCAGATTGTGTTCGTGTCTGATAGAGACGGACCAAAACCTCAGCTATTTGTCATGGATACAAGCGGCGGAAACGTAAGGCGTATTAGTTTTGGAAAAGGTGGGTCAAGGTACTTCCAGCCAGCATGGTCTCCACGGGGTGATTTGATTGCCTTTACTAAGCAGGTAGAAGGCACTTTCTACATTGGAGTTATGTTTCCCGATGGCACCGGTGAGCGTTTGATTGCTCAAGGGTACATGGTTGAAAGCCCGACTTGGTCGCCCAATGGAAGATACATTATGTATTCACGTCAAGGCAGTCTTCTTGATAAAAGCCAAATTGACATGATTGATTTGACTGGTAGAAACCGCAGACGTATTCCCACACAAAAGGGTGCTACGGATGGCTCTTGGTCGCCTTTAATGACATCTATCATGGCAAATGATTAAGGCTGCCTGTGGAGCAAATAGTTCAATCAGATTCGCTTGAGTTTTGGACGGAAAACTTTGGTGATGCAAAGAACCCAGCGCTTATATTGATTATGGGCGTTGCAGGGCAGGGCATCATGTGGAGTGATAGCTTTTGCACCCTGCTTTCTAAACATTTCTTCGTTATTCGTTATGATCACCGTGATGTGGGGCAATCATCACATATTAATTATATGGCGAAACCCTATGGCCTGCGCGACTTAAGTAATGATGTTATACGTATTTTAGATGGTTACAACATACAAAAAGCGCATTTGGTTGGCACCTCAATGGGTGGGTATTTGGCCCAGCTTTGCATGCAACAAAAACCAGAACGTTTATTAAGTGTAACGCTTATTATGAGTACGATTGATTTTTCATCGATGAGTAAAGCGATGCTCGGTAATTTAGCTGCTAATGATTTACCGCCTCCTGAAAAAGAAGTTCTAGATGGTTTAAAAACTATTGGGGCGATTGATCCATCTGATTTTGATTCCTGGTTATTCAAAAGCCTTAAGGTGCTTAAGTTATTTAATGGTAAGGAAAGCCAGTTTGACGAAGCTGAATGGGTTCCCGTTCTTGAAAAAGCGTATTTAAGACGCAATAAGGATATGCCGCCCAATATTATGCATAATCATGTTATGGCATGTGCGCAGGGACCAATGACTTATTACAATGTACAGGCCACTTGCCCGGTTCATGTTATCCATGGCAGTGCTGACCCTATGTTGCCTGTAGTTCATGCTAGAAAAACTGCTAGTCATTACGATGCTACGCTTACCATTATAGAAGGCATGGGGCACGCTAGGCCAAAGGTTTTTGAAAATAAGATAGTGACTGCTATGGAGCAGTTTTATGCATGAATAATCTGGAATTCAATAAAATATTTGCAAGCATTTTGGTGGCATTACTTTGCATGCAAGTTTTTCATTTAATTGGTGAAGGATTGGTGCATCCAACGTACTTAGAAAAAAACATTTTGGGCATTGATGGTGGTGCACAAGTTTCTTTAAATTCCAAGGAAGCAGAAAAAACACTTGAACCAATAAGCCCTTTGCTTGCTACAGCTAATGTGGCAAATGGTGAAAAAGTTGCAAAAAAATGTTTACAGTGTCACACCTTTGAAAAAGGTGCTTCCCACAGAACGGGGCCTAATCTATGGGGCGTTGTTATGAGTATGGTTGCTCATGCAGCAGACTACGCCTATTCTCAAGCTATGAAGTCTCATGGCGGCAAGTGGGATTACGAAGCGCTTAATGCGTATTTACACAAGCCCCGAGAATACATTAAGGGCACTAAAATGTCATTTGTAGGACTTTCAAACGTTCAGGAACGGGCAGACCTTATTGCGTATTTACGCAATCAATCAGACAGCCCTGCCGCCATACCTTAATTATAAGGCTTGCCTCGTAATTCAGCAGACCAATGCTGCAGATACCAGTTTATAGTGGCATCAAGTCCTTCATTTAATGAGGTGTTGGGATTCCAGCCTAATTGATTGCAGATTTTTTCGTTGTCATGTGTGTGATGCGCATCATTGCTTGCTCCATCTTGAATTAACTGAATAAGTGATTCAAATGAAGGAATTCCAGGGTGTTCTATTTTCTTTTCTAAAATTTGGCACATGGTTTTAATGAGGTTTAGGTTTGAGCGTTCTTGTTCAGCACTAATGTGATAGGCTTCACCAGGCATCCCATTTTCCACAATCAGACCAATAGCTGCAACTGCATCGTCAACATATAGCCAGTCACGCATATTTTCCCCGTTTCCATGTACTGCTAGTGGCTCACCTGACAAAGCTTGTTGAAGAATACTGGGGATTAATTTTTCAGTGTATTGGCGGGGTCCGTAAACATTTCCTGAATGAATAGTAATGGTTGGCAGACCATAGGTGTGATGATAGGCCCTTACAAAATGATCTGCACTTGCCTTGCTTGCAGCATAAGGACTATTAGGTTGGTATGAGGAAGTTTCATTTCCATACACTTCATCAGTTGAAATATGAATGAATTTGAATTTTTCTTGAGCACTTGGTGATAAATTTTTCCAGTAAGCTAAGGTTTCTTCCAGCAAATTAAAAGTACCTATCACGTTATTGATTAGAAATTGTTCTGCTTTTTGTGCAGCATCATCCGTGCGTGACTCGGCAGCAAAATGAACTACACAATCAGGTGTGTGAAATGCAAAAGTATTTGCAACTAAAGAGCGATTATTGATGCTGCCATGCATGAATGTGTATAAAGGATTGTTTTCAATTTCGTTTAAGTTGGCAAGCTGACCCGCATAGTTAAGACTATCAATATTGACTAAGGGGTTTTGTCTTTCATTTATCCATTTCAGTATGAAATTTGACCCTATAAAGCCGCAGCCACCAGTGGTAAATAAGCGCATGTTCTATGCATGTTACACATTTCACCTATGATAGTAGTACCTATATTGTTAAGGATTAGTTAAAAACTATTTGATGTAGGCTAGGCAACCATTTCAGTTATATGTTCATGTAAATGCGTTGGCTTTGAACGAGTTGGCCATGGGTCATGGAGGTCACTAAGGTAGACCTCCAGCTTTTCAATTTTCAGTCGAATTTCATGGCCTTTTGAAAACACCAAATGCACCCAGGTGCCCTTTGGGGTTTCCTTAGCATGAATATGCAGTAAGTTTAAAATTCTATCTTCCGCTGAATGTTGCTCGAACCCCTTACGCTGTACGCTTTGGACATGACGGAAAAGTAGCCCGACATGGGAACGGTAATGCAAAGGCATTCCTTCATGTTTATCTTCATGATTCCAGCAAAAACGATTCACCAAAAGTGTAAAACTATTTTTTTCATGCACCATAGTAACCATAGGACAAAGCCCGTCACGCAGTTGTTCTGCCATGTGGTTAAGGTCAGTGGTGTCTAGGGCACGCATTTTTATCATCTTATTAGCCGGTATCATTGGTGCTTTTCCCTTGGATTTTTACAGAATCTTTTTTAGTATAGCTTGTAACTCACTGAAAATACAAAATTTATGGAAAAAGTTGTTCACCTAAACACTCAAAACGCCCAAGAACTTGCTGAGCAAGCATCTGAGTCATTTCAAACAAGGCGAGCAACTGTTTCAGCTTTGGAAGAGATGCTGTATAAGCCCATTCCAGTGCTTGATCATGGGTTTATCCGCGTAGTTGATTACATGGGAGACGATTCAGCAATCGTTCAAGCAGCTAGGGTTTCCTACGGCAAAGGCACCAAAAAAGTAAGTGAAGACCGCGGGTTGATTAATTACCTTATGCGTCATTGGCACACTACGCCTTTTGAAATGTGCGAAATCAAATTTCATGTAAAGGTTCCAATTTTTATTGCGCGTCAGTGGATTCGCCATCGCACAGCCAATGTAAACGAGTATTCAGCACGGTATTCGATTCTCGATAGAGAATTTTACATGCCAAACATTGAAAATATGGCAGCGCAGTCCAGTATTAATCACCAAGGTCGTGGTAATGTACTAGAACCTCAATATGCACAGAAAGTTCTGGATCTTTTAAAACGCGATGCAATGCAGGCTTACGATACGTACGAATACCTTTTAAATGAAAAAGGCGAAGAGGATCGTCCTGGTCTTGCGCGTGAATTAGCGCGTATGAATTTGCCAGTAAATTACTATACCCAGTGGTATTGGAAAATTGACCTGCATAACCTTATGCATTTCTTAAGGCTTAGGGCAGATTCGCATGCTCAGTATGAAATTCAAGCATACGCAGATGTGATGATTGATGTTTTAAAAAAGTGGGTACCTTTTGCTTACGATGCGTTCATGGATTATCGCATGGGTGCTGCGGTATTTTCAGCAAAAATGCTTGCAGTATTACGCAGACGTTTAAGCGGAGAAGTGGTCACTAAAGAAAACAGTGGCCTAACTGCCCGTGAATGGATTGAAATGGAAAAAACCTTAGAGGGTTAGAAGCAAGCTCAAATCAAATACTTATAGTTTTATAAAAACAATAAACTTGTCAAATTTTGCATTGAAAATGTAAAGATTGAAAACTATATTAAAATGTTGACTAAACTGTTGTGGTGTATTTTTGATATCTATTCAGGGGGCAGTCCCTCATTATAGCATAGCCAAGCCAGAAGACTGGGTAAGGATTGATGAGAGCCTGGAGGCCACTAGTTTTTCGACTAATGATCTTGATAAGGAAGAGGGGGTTGTTACACATCTGCTTGAGTATCAGTATGACTTAAGAAACGGAAGTAATAAAAAATGTGTCCACTTTATAGATCAGATTACAAGCCAAAGTGGTGTCAATTTTCTTTCAAAAATTCCAATCGAATTCATGGCTATATATCAACATGTAGTAATTCATCATCTTAAACAGTATAGAAATGGCAAGTTAATTGATCAGCTTAATAATGCTCATTTTCAGATCGCTGCCTGTGATAGAAAGCAGGATGGAAAAGAATTTCAGGGCTGGAAAACCTTAACCATTATTCTTAACGATCTTCAAATTGATGATACCTTAGATATTTGTTACACAGTCAATGGATGTGATCCGAAAATAGGTAAAAACTTTTCTACTTTTTTGGGAACACGTTATAGATGCCCAGTTGCATTGCAGCGAATTCGTGTAGTCTACCCCAAAGCAAAAAAAATCTTTTTTAAAAGCGACAAAGAAGGTGTAGAAGAAAAATTTATCAATTCTCATGTTCCAGGATGTAATGAGCTTATTGCAGAATTTGAACCAGATGCACCAGTGATTCAAGATGAAAATATTCCACTGTGGTGCAAAACAAGTCAATATATTCAAATTTCAACTTTTAAGTCATGGAGCGATGTTGTTAAAACCTACATTTCTTATTACGAAAGAGCAGCTGAACTAGATATAGTAAGGCCTTTTGTTGATGAAATTTGTAAGGATAGCAAAAATCTTGAGGAAAAAATTATTGCCCTTGTAAATTACGTTCAAAAAAACATTAGGTATTTGAGTCTTTCTGAGGTTGATTTGACGATAGCACCATCAAACATTAAGGATATTCTTTTAAACAAATTTGGAGACTGCAAAGATAAAACTCTATTATTGCTTGCGCTTTTAGACGTATTGGGAGTGGAGGCTTACCCAGCTTTGGTATATTCAGCAGATCCTTATGAGCCTCAGCGTGCTCTTCCTTGCTCAAGTATATTTGATCACATCATTGTTTTATTGAAACACTCAGGGAAAGAATACTGGATTGATCCCACATTCGAATATCAAGGCGGAACTCTTGAAAAAAGATCTTTTATCAATAGAGGATATGCTTTAGTTCTAAAACCATCGCAGAATGAGTTAACTGAAATACCTTTAAAACAAGTGAGAGAAAAAATATTTAAAGAATATTTTGATTTTTCAAATTACCCTTCCGGACCGATAAGATACCGAATGGAATCAATTTTCAAAGGAATTGCGGCTGACATTGCAAGAGACAATTATCTTTCAGTTTCGAAAAAAGCAATCTCTGAAAGGTTCTTAGATATTTTTTGTGAACGTTATGGTCAAGCTTCTGTGGAAGCTCCCTTAACTCTAGAAGATGACCAAGAGAATAATGTTTTTACAATTAATGAATCTTACATAATTGAAGAATATTCATCTTTTTCTAAAATAGGAGATGATTTCAACTTTATGTTTTCTGATCTGAGAGCTAACATTCAAGAAATTCCAAAGCTACCAAGAACACACCCTCTTCCTTTAACTTTTCCCAATGTAATTCAGCAGACAATTGAAATTGATACAAATACAGAAAATAATATTTCTCATAGAAAAACTGTTGTAGCAAATAAAAACTTTCATTATTTGTCTAAAATTATGGAAAGTGGCAAAAAAATAATATTTACTGGAACTTATGAAGCGCTTACTGATCAAGTATCCTTGGATAAGTTAGAAGAGTACAGCGAAAAAACTGCAGAACTTTTGAATAATGTTAACTGGATTATTTACAAAAGTGCTTTAGATAATAATGCAAGCGCTCACTCTGTAGAAAATAACCAGGGATGGTTTGGTCGTCTAAATGATTTTGGGAAAGATGAGCCCAATATGGCCATAAGATTCCTTAAAAGAATGTCTGTTTATATTTTGTTTAGTGCAGTTGCCAAGATTTTTTTGAAGATCGGTTTTGGAATTGATTTCGGTAGTCATCGAGAGCAGTCTGAAAAAAGAAAATATAGTTTTTCGCACCAAAATGAAAACACTCAGTATAGTTTTTCTTCAGTAAAACCATTGCATCAGCAAGGAAACCGAAAGCGTCGAAATCCGCTAGAAGAGCTTGCGGCTAGAAGCTAAACATAATGTTTTCTGCAAAAATGCTTGCAGTATTGCCCAGGCGTTTAAGCGGAGAAGTGGTCACTAAAGAAAACAGCGGCCAACTGCACGTGAATGGATTGAAATGGAAAAAACCTTAGAGTTAGTTCATTTTTTTTAAAGGTGGCCTGTAATACTGATCATGCTTTGCCAAAAGCTGGGTAGCAGTAAATATTTTTTTAGAGCCATCGTAATTTCCAATAGCCACTATTCCTTGATTTTCCCGAAATAGATCAGGCAAACGACCACTGTACATAACGTGTATAGCGGTTTTTTTGTCTGTTACGATAAAACTGTGTTGGCTATTTTTTGAATGTAGCGTGCCCTTGACGACCAAACCCCCAAGGCGTAATTTTTTGGGTTGATCAGCCAAAACTAAAAGCTCAGATGGTGTTTTGAAATAGACAATATTTTCACGCAATGCGCCAACCAGAAAGAGGCAAATACCCGCTATAAAACTTAAAATTAAGACAAGGCGAATAGTACGTTGCTTGGCTTTAGGGCTCATTTTTTTTTGGTTCTACAAAGGCCATAGAGAGTGCCTGTTAATAAGGCAAAGGTTGCCGCATAAGCAAGTGCGACAAAAGGATTACAAAATTCCACTATGCCTCCGTTGGAATTCTTCCATGTTTACAAAAAACCTTCTTGTAAATACCGCCAAGACCCAGCTAGCAAACACAACGGTCATTAGCAACAATGGCACAAGCATTTCAGTAGCAATGGCTGGTTTCTTCGTTAAAAAGAAGGAGGATGGTTGGTGTAACGTAAACCACCAATCAACGGACCATTTGATAATGGGGACATTAATAAGCCCCACAACATTCAAAACACTAGCTGCTTTGTTCAACCCACCATCACAAAAGTTGATATAGCCTACATAAAGAAAAAACAGCACAACAACCGATGTTAGCCTAGCATCCCAGACCCACCACGTGCCCCAAGCAGGCTTACCCCATATGGCACCAGTTAGCATGCAGATAACAGTCAAAACGCATCCTGGCAAAGCAAGGCTTTGGGCGCATAGGCTGTAAAAGGATGATCGAAGTACTAAGCTTGCAAAACTACAGAGCCCCATAACTGTATATATTCCAACCGCAAGCCAAGCTGCGGGAACATGTACGTACAAAATACGAACTAAATCACCATGCAGATAATCTGGCGGGGAAATGTATAGGGCGTAAAATAACGCAATGGGCGCTGAAATGAAAAAGCACCACAATGATATTGGTTTAATGGTGCTGAACAAGCGCTTTAATTGAGCAGGATTTAAGGCAATCATTTCTATGATTGTTTTTCCGTCATAGAAAGGGTGATTGGCTTTTCTATAATGTTTGACTTGGTGCGAATGCCAACGCCTAGAAATATACCAAATCCAATTAAGGCTAAGGCAAGCGCTAAAATAATTGTATTTTTCATGTGATATATCCTTATTGATGGTTGGGCGCAGCTGCACGCACCCGGTTTAAATCTGATAATGTATCGACTGATACGGGAGTTGAATCAACCACGGCAACATCAACGCGAAAGCCGTGTTGTAAAAAGCGTAGCTGTTCTAAGCGTTCTGTTTGTTCTAAATAACATGGGGGGTAATTAACGTAAGCCTCTAGTACCTTAGGCCTATATGCATAAATACCAATGTGGTGGTAGTAAACCAAAGCATTAACAGGAACTGCAGCTCGTGAAAAATAGATTGCCCTTGCGATGTTATTTTTTGGTTGATCCATCACAATTTTAACTACATTTGGGTTTGTGATTTCTTCAGGGTCGGTAATTGCAACACCAAGGGTTACTACGTCAACATCTAGGTTTTGGAAGGGTTTTAAAATTTCTTGAAGCAAATTTGGGTTTAACAATGGTAAATCACCTTGCAGTCCAATAATAACATCAACAGCGGGTTTTCCCATGGCAACGTATGCTGCCCATACTCTATCAGTGCCAGAAGGCAGGGCAGGGTCGGTTATAATCGCACGACCACCAGCTCTTTCAACAACGCTAGCTATTTCAGACCCACAGGTTGCCACAACAACATCACCAACAGCGCTTTGTTTTGCTTGGTTAAAAACCCATTCAATCATTGGTTTGCCGCAAATATCTGCCAAAGCCTTTTGTGGTAAGCGGGTGGATTCTAAGCGAGCTGGGATTACAACCAGAGTCTTCATGAGGCCTCTTGTCAAAGGTGATACCATAGAATTGGCGCGTCCTAGAGGATTCGAACCTCTGACCTACGGCTTAGAAGGCCGCCGCTCTATCCAGCTGAGCTAAGGACGCACTGTGTTAAGGTACTTAAAATTGACAAAATATTCAAGAGAATCACGCTAAAAATCCAAACAACTCTCTAAATCCATCAATAACAAGATCACGTGAGTGACGATCTAATTCTCTACCATTATGCTGTGCAAAAGGAAATAAAACCTTTTTACCAGTAGCTGATATTAAAACAGCAAGTTTGTGGCTGCTGCTACCTTCTCTGTATTCTGCTGGAATT
Organism: Candidatus Finniella inopinata; assembly: GCA_943322985.2. GTDB lineage: Bacteria > Pseudomonadota > Alphaproteobacteria > Paracaedibacterales > CAITNM01 > CAITNM01. Next base: position 10,661 of record CALPGA020000010.1, on the reverse strand, counting down.
TTTTGTGCGTTTTGCTTTCTAACTAGCCTTTCAAGAAGGCCTGCAATATCACTAGATGCTACTAATTCACCAACTGTATTAAATATTCCACTAATTGATGCGACATCTTTTCTATTAAGCCAGGTCGAGAAAAATGGTGTTTTTTGCAGAGCACTAAGCTGTTCGTGATAAGGCGATAAGGTGATGGTAACAGTCACTTCTTCAGAATCAGAGATCATAGTTTCTGGGGTTTCTGCAACTTCTACAGATTTTAGGGCAGATAAAGAATAGGCCTTGTCAGTTTCTCCTGCGACTGTCTTTTCTTCTCCCCCACCCACAATAGAAGCACTTGAACACACTGGTCGTTTGCACACCAAGCTTTCGCTTGAAGCGGAAACACTAGCTGAGAAAGCTAAGCTTTCGCACACTACGTCACTTGCAACCGGGCCTTTCACTGCCATTTCTACTTTACCCATTCCTGCTTTTTTCTTGGATTTTTGGGCTCTTATCTGTGTATTTAGATCTGTCTCTAAATCCCAAGCTCCTGAATTGCTTTTTAAAAATCTATGCACATAATCAGGAATCATTTCGCTAATAGTATCTCTTGCGTAGCTAAGCGTTAAATCAACATCCCCAGTGCTACCCGAGACTCCAATTCTAATTCCAGATGCATTAGGATTTGATTTAATTAAAGTAGCATTTAATAAGTCAAACAAATCGTTTCCTTTGTTAACTGGTTTTTTAAAACTAGCAATTAGACCATTGAAAGTGGGGTCATTCTTCATTATGTTAGAGAACCTTATCCCAAGCGACCCTAGTGAATCAGGTAAATCTTGCAGTGCAACACTATTTTTGATTCCTTCGAAAACACGCACACATTCAGAGCAAATATTACCGACTTCTTGTTGTGCAGCGGGAGGGAGTTTTTTAAATAAAAAGTCCCTGGTATACTCTAATTCTTGAAGAGTCATTGGAGCTTCATCAGAAGAAGTTGCGGCACATTCTAATTTAAAAAAGCAAAAAACTAGAAAAAGGTAGTTTTTAAAATTCATAATAAATCTAATTTGAAGTAATATTACTCATATAGCAGCTAATAAATAATATTACAATATATATTTCAAATCTAAAAATCGTAACTTTTAGCCAGTAATTCAATTGGGTGCATAGTAGAATAGGCACTTTGACTTGCATTTGTTTGCAAATTCATGCCCTGCAAAATATGTTTGGCTGCCAAAGGACATTCGGAAAGTACTAGTGGGTTGTCGTAAGTTAATGCCTGCTTAGCTGCTGGTTTTCCAACCTTCAGCGCTGTTTCAAAATGGGCTTTCATCATGCCCCAGGTACCACCATGGCCAGAACAACGTTCAATAATTTGGACGGTTAGGTTTGGAATAAGACGCAGCATTTCAGCGGCTTTTGCACCAATGTTCTGAGCACGACTATGGCAAGCAAGGTGCAGCGTTACAGCTTTATTTTCTAGAGATTCCAAGCCTTGAGTTAAAGTATGCTTTTTGTGCAAATGAATAACGAATTCGCTAATATCCATAACTTGCTTACTTAAACGTTGCACCTGCTCATTTTTAGGCAGTAGCAAGGGCCATTCTGATTTCAGCATTAAACTGCACGATGGAATAATTGAAATGATTGGAATATTTTGCTCAATATAAGGGGCAAGGGTATTGCTTATTTTCAACGCTTGCTCAGCGACCGCTTGTAGATCACCCTTTTCTAGTAAAGGCATGCCGCAGCAGCCTGGGTAAATAACTTCAACATCAACACCTTGGTGTGCCAATACTTTTCGGGCTGCAAGGCCAATGGCTGGATTATTATAGTTACCGAAACACGTGGCAAACAAAACAGCTTTTTGGCCGTAAGCAGGGCCGTAAACATTAACAGGGCAGGGGGTTTGCTCAACCTGTTGGCATAAAGTTTTATTGGCATAAGTCGGTAAATTTGCTTTTGCACCAATACCAGTGACCACCTCTAAAGCTTTGCGTACGGGCTTGTTTGAAGTTGCAGTTGCCCAGTTAACGACTGGCGCCATTTTTACGGAAATTGGACCTACTTGGTCAGTTTTACTAATTTGCTTATCAACAAAACTAATGCCTTGAGTTTTAGCTTGAGTTGCCCGGTAACGTAACATTAGGTGGGGGAAATCAACATCAAACTGGTGCGGAGGCACATAGGGGCATTTATTGACAAAGCACAAATCACAAAGGGTGCATGCATCTGCCACGTGAGCAAAATCTTCGCTTTTGACCTCATCGCACTCTCCCAAGGGTGTTGCATCTATTAGATCAAAAAGGGTGGGGAAGCTATCGCATAAGTTAAAGCACCGGCGGCATCCGTGGCAAATATCAAAAACTCGACGCAGCTCTTTATCTAGCGCTGATTCATCGTAGAAGGCATCACTTTCCCAATCAATAATGTGACGGATTGGTGCTTGTAAACTGCCTTCAGCCATGAAAGATTAAGCTACGCCTTGTTGTTTAGCCTTTGCAACCGATACCATAGCTGGTCTTAGAAGGCGGTCTTGAATTTTGTAACCATCTTGCATGACTTGCACAACAGTACCTGGAGTGTGTTCATCAGTTTCAAGTTCAAATACCGCTTGATGAAAATGAGGGTCAAATTGTTGACCAGTAGCATCAATACGTTGAACGCCATGTCGCCCTAAAATGCCTTCAAGATCTTTTAAAATAAGATCAACCCCTGAAAATAAAGCCTCAGCAAAGTCCGCTGGATTTTCAGATTTGTTTTCTAAAGCACGACGAAGATTATCAGCTACGCCAATCATGTCACGCGCCATATTGGAAACACCAAATTTCAAAGCATCTTCCTTGTCTTTTTGGCCACGTTTACGGGTGTTTTCATTTTCAGCTAATGCACGAAGCAGCTGGTCTTTTAATTCCAGAATTGCACGTTCGCTTTCTGTAAGCACTTCAGTTTCTGTAGTTACTGGTTCAGTTATTTCTTCTTGGGTTTGCACGTCCTGTGTATCCATATTTCACCTTAACTTAATAATCGACTAACTAATTTTGCTGTGTAGTCTACCAGGGGAATGATTTTTCCGTAATTCATTCTGGCTGGACCAACTACACCAATGGCTCCAACGACTTGGCGTTGAGCATTTGTATAGGGTGATACTACCATGGAGCAGCCTGACAGAGAAAACAAATTATTCTCAGCACCTATAAAAATTTGCACGCCTTCTGCATCAATTGATGCATTCAGTAGCTTATGCAAACTTTCTTGGGTATCCATTACATCAAAAAGTCCACGGATTTTTTCTAGATCGTTCATTTCCTGAACATTTTGCAATAAGTTGTTTTGGCCTTTGATGATAAGAGAGCCATTATCTTTATCGCCGCTCCATACACCAATTCCTGCTTCAATTACTCGCTGCGTCAACTGGTCTAGTTCATTCTTATTCTGATTCATTTGAGAATGAATGCGCTGAAAAACTTCTTGTAGAGTAGCTCCATAAAAATGAGTATTAATGTAATTAGATGCCTGATTTAACATAGATGGGGTAATGCCGTCAGGCAGTTCAATAAGGCGGTTTTCAACCATTCCATCTTGGCTTATCAAAACGACTAAAGAACGTTGATTACCTAAATGCACAAATTCAATGTGTCGAAGCGCAGCTTGAGATTTTGGTGCCATAACAAGCCCTGCGCATTTTGACAGGCCAGACAACATGCCCGTTGCTTGTTGTAAAATGTCTTCAACACTTTTACCGGCTGATTTGCAGTGGTCTTCAATTTTTAAACGGTCTGGTTCTGATATTGCACCCACTTCTAGAACACCGTGCACAAAAAGCTTTAGCCCTTCGGCAGTAGGAAGACGACCTGCTGATGTGTGCGGAGCGTATAATAGACCGGCTTCTTCTAAATCTGCCATTACATTGCGAATGGTAGCAGGAGATAATGAGGTCTTTATGCGACGTGATAAAGTTCTAGAACCAACAGGCTCACCCGTTTCTACATATGTATCAACAAGTTCGCGAAAAATTTCTAAAGATCTTAGGCTTAAATCAGCTACAGACATAATTTGTTAATCATTTACCATATAAAATAGAAGGTAACACAAAGAACTGTAAAAAACCAATTTTGTATGAATACTTTAAATCGTTACCTTATCGGCGTATTAGTTTCTTTAAGTGCCAGTTTTGGCATGTTAAATGCCGAAGCAAAAATAAGCGATAGCAAGAAAAAGTCATCTGGTAGTAGTTATTTAGAAAAAATCCAACGTAGATACGTTTCGCGCTTACCTTATTTAATGATCCCAGTTATGGTGGTGCCGGTTATCAAAAAGGGTGATTTAGCCGGACACCTTACAATTATGGTTGAGCTAAAAAGCACAGGAATAGATAATTATCGCGAGCTTCAAGTGGAAACCATTAAACTAAGAGATGAAATATTCTGCGATTTATATTCTGCAATGTCTCGGTTATGGTTAGGGCCAGAAGCACCTGCAGCCAGCATTTTAGAAAATCGCATAAAAAAAAGAATCAACGCTTTTTATAAAAGAGAAATGGTTGAAAATGTAAGGCTGCATATTATGCAATTATCATTGATTCGCAACGCTTAGAATCTTATACTTACCGCATGAAAAGATTTTTTTGGCTTATAGTCTTCCCTTTATTGGCGGCATGCCAGGTTAACCATAAAAACGATGCATATATGGAAAATAGATTTTTCAAAATTCTAACGCCTGCTCAATGGCAAAATTTTCAAAGTGAAAGAGTTTTCTTAGGTTCTGAGCTTGATCAACAAGATGGCTTTATTCATTTAAGTCTTCAAAGTCAATGGAATCGCATTTGGCAAAAATTCTTTAACGCTGATGAATGTTATCTGTTAGAAATTGATGGTTATAGCTTGAATCCAGAAGCATTAAAAATAGAAGCAAACCGCGCAGGTGGTGAGAAATACCCCCATTATTACGGAAACATATTGTTAAGTTCTGTCATTGCACATCAACACCTTACGAAGTAATTCAATCAAATCCTTGAAATATTTACAGAAGCTACTATATTTAAAGTGATGCTTGCATCTATAGCGATAAACGGTTTATGGAATAGGCGTAGTGGACCCGGGGGCGGTACCCGGCGCCTCCACCATTTTTATGGGGGCGACATAGGATCGACACGCGTGGTAAAGATAGGTCTTTCGCTCGGCATGGTACCGTCGTTATCGGACTAAACATTACAAGTGGCAGATTGAATCGCACTCGTAGAGTAGTAGCTAACCGTAACTTGAACGTTGCTAACCGCAATCGTCGTCAAGCTGCTGTGGCTATCGCTGCCTAAACAAACCCTGTTTGTTGAAGCAGTAACTACTTAGGGGCTTGGGGGGTAGCCTTGCAACAGAATATCCCCCACTATTTAGTAGTGGACTTAAGGAGAATACGACCGTGGCACAAGACCCATTAGATTACGAAGCAATGGTACAAATAGCTTTGCGTGAAGTTGTTTATAAAACCATGTCTTATACGGTAAAAAATGGTTTGCCAGGCGATCACCATTACTATATAACTTTTGCTACTGAGCACCCTGGTGTTGAGGTTCCTGACTATTTACGTGATCAATACGGTGATGAAGTTACCATTGTCTTGCAATATGAATTTTGGGACTTAGCAGCTGATGAAAATGGCTTTTCTGTTACGTTATGCTTTGATGATAACCATGAAAAGCTTTATGTGCCTTACGCTGCGCTTTTAAGCTTTGTGGATCCTTCGGTTAAATTTGGCCTGCAATTTAGTCCAATTTTTGAAGATGCCCCTGAAGAAGTTGTTGGCAAAACAATTAAGGGTGACAAAGCGCCTAAAGATAAAATCGCTGAGATTCCTAAAGATGGCTCAAATGTTGTAACTTTAGACACATTCAGGAAGAAATAACTCTCCGGCAATTGTGGGTTGTTTTACGCCTGTAGTAGTTTCAAAGCTTGAGGGCAGATTTTCAAAAAATCGTGCTGCAAGATATCCCATTAATTGAGCTTCAATAGCATCTGGATTCAAGCCGATTTCAGATGCTTTTTTCACATTTGCAAATTTTTTCTGTAACCAGCTTATCAACACTGGGTTATGGCAACCACCTCCACACACAATTAATTGATTTGGTTGTTCTGGGAGTAAGCTTATGCCTTTTATGATAGATTCGACAGTAAATTGGGTTAGGGTTGCTGCACCGTCTTCAAGCGATAATTCACCGCAGTCGTTTAGTACCTGATGAAATTCCATACGGTCTAAGGATTTAGGGTAGGGCAGGTCGAAAAATGGATGCTGCAACCATTTGTTTAGAAGGTCATTATTAACAATGCCTTGCGCTGCATATTGACCATCCGTATCTTGAGGCGTTCCTGCGTGCTTTATAACCCAATCATCAATCAACGCATTTCCAGGGCCAGTATCTCCAGCGATAAGAGTTTCATCAGCATTAATAAATGTTATGTTTGAAACACCACCAATGTTTAAAAATGCCGTTGGCTTTTCTAGCTTAGACGCTAATGCCAAATGATATATCGGCACAAGCGGTGCGCCTTGACCTCCATTTTTAATATCGTTTTGACGAACTTGCCCGATAACCTTTATGCCAGTTGAGTTTGCAAGGTGCTGACAATCACCTAATTGCACCGTTAACTGGTTAGCGGGATCATGCCAAACTGCTTGCCCATGGAAACCAATAGCATCAACAGTTAGTTGATTATTAATCATGAATTCTTCTATGTATTGTACGTGAAAATTAGCAATGGTTTTAGATAGCTCACTATCCATAAAATGAACAGGTGCTCTAAGGTTTATTCGCTCACGCAAAAAATTGCTGTATTCAGTAGGAAACGGAATAGTTTCTGATGGGCCAAAAGTTAGTGTATCTGCGCCATTGGTTTCTATATATGCCAGGTCTAGCCCATCACATGATGTGCCAGTCATACAACCAATGACGCGATATGTTGTCATTTATTTTTCTTATTTTTTAGCTGCGTTTAATCACAAAGCCAAGGAAAACAAGAACAAGCTGACACACGGCCTTCAACGGTTTTTCCAAAATCTGCAACAGTCTTTTGTAATGCCTTTGTACTTAAAATTGCACCGTTAAGAACTATTGAAAAGTCCGATGCAAATACCCTTGCCAACAACACAATGTCAGCTTGGTCTTCAACAGAAGCCCCCAGTCTAGTAAGAAGCTTAGGAAGATCTGTTGTAATTGTTTCGTTCACAAAGTTTTTACATGTTGTTAGATTTTCTAATATAACTAGTGTCTGACCAGCAACGTTAAGACTTCCCATAACGTGCCCAATGTTCTGGTAGACAGCGTCTTCATCAGCAAAATACTGGGCTAATTTTCCAAATGCTGCTGGAGTTTTTCTAGATGCAGCCGCGATTCCTTCAAAAGTGAGGTATGCTATATCTATAAGATCTAGTGTTCCAGTAATTTTTTCAGTAAGCAGAAAAGAGGCAATGCCACGAGCCGTTTGCTTAGGGTCAGAAAAATTCAAAACGCACTTTTGAAAAGGAAGCACAGCAGGTTCAGCATGTCTTATATCAGTTATAACTTCACCTAGATTTAGTACAGCTCCAGCAACAGGCGGCTTGCCATCTTCTTCAGACGTAATGGCTACACTCACAGCTGCATTATCAGTAGCACCAAACAATAGTGATGAACACACAAACACAAAAGCACTTGTTTTAGTAAAAAATTTACTCATATTACTCTCCAGACAATAGGGGTTTAGTAGAAGGGATCAAATCTGATCTATATAAAGTCTACGAGGGTTTTCTAAATATTGTAAACACGTAACAGATTGGATTAGTTAATTATTTTAGTAGACATAAAAAAACCTGCCCGAAGGCAGGTCAGCAGAGATTTAATATATTAGCAACTTAGCCACCACGTCGCAAGAAAGCAGGAATGTCGATAAGATCATCCTTTTTCTGAGAGGTTTGTTGAGCAAAATTTGTTTCAATCATAGGCCCCTGTTGTGAAGTTTTACGGCTAACGCCTGTAAAACGCTCAAAAAGACTAGGGCTTCTTTTTTTCTCTGTAGACTGATGCTCAATTGGTTGCATGTGGTCTGCAAAACCCTTTGAAGTAATTTCTTCTGGAACATACTCTTCTGAAGTTGCACTAGGCATTTCGGAAGCTTCCTCAAAATTTTCAAGGCTGGTTTCAGTTTGCTGGTAGTGATCTTGACCGGACGCTAAATCATGAACAGATTCGGCATACGTTGGTGTTGGGCTTTGAGTAGCATTTTGGTTGAATCCAGAAAAAGCTGAAAACACATTGCCATTGGTTACTGGTCTTGTCACAGAAAAAGCATCATTTGTTGGTGCAGTCACAGTTGGGCGCGCTTGTTGATTTGAGTGCATAGAAGATGGTACCAATTCGCCAATACCAGTTGCCACAACAGATACGCGCATTCTGCCATTCAAACGCTCATCGAAAGTTGAACCAAAGATAATATTCGCTTCTGAGTCAACATCTTCACGAATGCGGTTTGCGGCTTCGTCTACTTCATACAATGTCATGTCGTAGCCACCAGTAATGTTAATAAGAACGCCTCGCGCGCCTTTCATAGAAACATCATCTAGAAGTGGGTTGGAAATTGCCGCTTCAGCAGCATCTAATGCGCGACGTTCGCCTTCGGCTTCGCCAGTTCCCATCATTGCTTTGCCCATTTCAGCCATTACAGCGCGAATATCTGCGAAGTCTAGGTTGATAAGGCCAGGCATAATCATTAGGTCTGTTACGCCACGCACGCCTGAATAAAGAACATCGTCAGCCATTTTGAATGCATCAGCAAAGGTTGTGCGTTCATTAGCAAGACGAAATAGGTTTTGGTTTGGAATAATGATTAGTGTATCTACGTATTGCTGAAGTTCATCAATAGCGCCTTCAGCTGTGCGTGAACGGTGAGACCCTTCAAAATTAAACGGTCTTGTTACAACACCAACTGTAAGCACGCCCATTTCACGAGCAGCACGCGCAATAACAGGAGCGGCACCACTACCAGTTCCACCACCCATACCAGCAGTAATAAATAACATATTACTACCTTTAATAAGATCTAGAATTTCTTCAATTGATTCTTCTGCTGATGCGCGGCCAACGTCTGGCTTTGAACCTGCTCCAAGACCTTGAGTAACAGTTAATCCAAGTTGAATGCGTCGTTCTTTGGGAACAAGCGACTGAGTGAGAGCCTGAGCATCAGTATTTGCAATTAAAAATTCAACGCCTTCAAGCTTTGCGCGTATCATATTGTTAACGGCGTTTCCACCAGCTCCGCCGACACCAATAACGCTAATGCGTGGGCGTAATTCTAATTCATCATGGATTAAGTTTGTTTTTGGCATAACTAATCAACTTTATTTTTACCTTCTTTTATTGTACCGCGTCTTGCCAATTCTACAAGTGGGTTTTTCACAGATTCGTAAGTTTTTTTGAAAAATATTATTCAAACGCAATATATCCATGTGTTTTTTTGGTAATAAAAATACAATTTTGATGTTTCTTTGAGGGGATAGGGGCAACTGTACGTGATATTTTCTTCAAGTTCTTGTTTTTTTTTTTTTACTATTTAAGCTTTTTATAAAGAAACATTTTATTGGGAATACAATACATGACACTAATTCGCCTATCTATTTTAGCAATAATACTTTTTGCGGCAATGTTTGCGCCTATGAGCGCTGCTACAGTGCCACCAGTTACAGGAGGAGATGCAAAAGAAGCAGAAAGCGCAAGCACCGAAAGTGACGAAGAGGAAGAAGAAGAAGAAGAAGAAGAAGAGGAAGAAGAAGACGAAGAAGCATAGTTTTCTCGAAATAAACACTTTTTTAATATTTGCCACTGTATAATTAATTTGTGTGTATTAATCAAGTTATTTATTAGTGGTTTATTTTTATGTAATTTGTTTTTTGTGCTGCGCGACAGTATTGCACGCAACGGATTTGTATCCGCCAGAAGAAACTGTTGCGGAGGATGGTGATGAGGCTAATGCTGACGTTTCAGATACTGAAAAAATTGAAACAGATACGCCTGACGATGGTTCAGAAGAACCAGAGGTTGATGGAGCTGATACCAGCGAAGATAATGCAGCAGATGATGGCAGTAAACAAGAAGATAAAAATCTAACTGAATCAGAAAATAGCAAAACATCAGAACCAGAAGAAAAAATAACAAATGAAGTTGCCAATATTACAAAAATGTTTGGTTAAATATGATTATTAAAAGCAAAAAAGGTTGGTCGGTATGAAAGTCATTTATTATACGTTGCTTGGCATTTTATTATGTGGCGGGAATATTTATGCATCAGATGATGCTGACCCTGATGATTCAGCGGACGTAGAGTCAAATGATGAAGCGGATACATCAGGGGATGTTCCCGAGTCGGATGATAATTCGGACGCGCCAGTAGATGATGCTGCGGACGCATCAGAAGAAGATACCCCACCCGAAGAACCAGAAGCAGAAGGTGAGCCGGAGAATAATGATGATGCAGCTGCCGGTGGAGACGATGCATCACAAAAGAAAGCTGACGCAAAAAAGAAAGCTGACGCAAAAAAGAAAGCTGACGCAAAAAAGAAAGCTGATGCAAAAAAGAAAGCTGATGCAAAAAAGAAAGCTGATGCAAAAAAGAAAGCTGATGCAAAAAAGAAAGCTGATGCAAAAAAGAAAGCTGATGCAA
>CALPGA020000009.1 GCA_943322985.2 Candidatus Finniella inopinata | reverse complement strand
TGAAGTCATTATCAAACGATATACTTGAATTTCTTATGTCAAACTTACCATATCCCTAAATCTCCTTCACCCATTTATTAAACTTGCTTCAGGGGTTTTGCAGAGGGTTCTAAGAGTCAAAAAATGTACAAAAAGTGCAAACTAAAATTATTTTTTTTAATTTATACACTTTTGATACAGCACTCAGCTGCAATAGCCTCAGCAACGCATGAAAAAATTGGATTTGTGCTTTTGCATGGCCTTGGAGCAAGCGCAGAAATGTGCAGAGAGTGGGTTGCTTTTGCTCTTGAAAATGATATTCATCCACCTTGCTCTCAATTTGCTGTTTACATTCCAGAAGCAAAAGATCGCTCTTGGTTCGATATAAATCCTTTGCTACCGGATCTAATTCATATCTCAGAACCTGCAAACCAAACCCCTGAAAATATGGCTATTCTTTTAAGTAAAATAAAAGATGCTGCTCCACAATTTCATGATTTATCACGTGAAATTAATGCATTTAGAGAAAGAGAAGAGATTGAAGTAAGAAATTTGCATTTTGTTGGTTATTCGCAGGGTGGGATTTTTGCGCAAATGCTTGCTTATTCCCTTCCATCTCCATGTGGCAGTCTATTTTTTGCTGGTTGCCCTTGGATACCTGACGAAAATATTCAAAAGCCGCGTTCAATTATCATGGCAATTAATAATGATGATCCTCTTTTTGGGAAAGTTTACCAATGCTCTCGAGAGCTATTTAAACAAAAAGTTGGTGAGATGTACTTTAGCTCAACTGTAAAAGAAGCCATTGAAAGTGAGGGAGGACATGACATTTCTCAAGCAGCCAAAATTATCGGCATAAATCATTTTAAAGCAGTACTGGGTATATCCTCAGAAGAAAGTGCAATAATTGACGATACAATTAACTAGGTTTTCTTAACTACCCCGCTCACTAATCACTGTTAATATTCAAGAGGGGGAAATATCTAAAACTAAAAACCTATGGGACCGCCTTATAAAAACAAGACAGCCCCCAAGGTGGAAGAATAATTAATTTGCTGCATCACTTCATTAAAAATCCACAGCTGCAACACCTTCAACGCTTGCTATTGCAGGCGTTGTCTAAGCTTCAACAGGGACAACACTTGCCACAGAAGGCCTTAGCAGCGCATCAACATCACCAGCAGTAACATACTGATGAATATTAAGCAGAGGATGTGGTATTGTACTTGGGTGCATAGCTGTAAAAGCTGTTACTTTTGCTATATCTCTTGCTAATTTAGCCTTTCCAAGCTCGCTCTCGATAAACTCAGTCAAGTTACATTTATGGGAGGTCGATACTATGCCAATTAATTTAGAACCAACATACACTCCACTTCCACTTAATCCCTTCACAATAACCGCTTGGACTGCAGGATTTGTTCTTTCTTTGTCAAAAATTTCATCTCCTGAAATGCTGGCCGTCTTTGCGCTTGTCACTCCACACACAGCTTCTGCGACTAAATTATCACCAATCGGCCTAACTAATTGTGAAAAGCTTGTTACACGAGGACACATCCCTATTTCAAGCTTAGCAACTCTTAATCCTTGGGCTTTGCATTGGAAAAATACTTCATTCATTGTATTACCCAGCAAGTAATCACTACCATCGAAAACATGCGTCAGAAAGCTATATCCTAATACTGTTACTGGAAATGTCGCTGCTGTTTTTGCAGTAACATCTGAATAAAGTTCTGCCGTCGGATGACTTTCTTTAAATGGTTTAATGTCTAATATACAAAAATCCGCCCCCATTACAGCACGACCTTCATTCCTTTTGATTGGTGCAGGAGCACTCACAACACTTCTAACGTATCCTTCATAGTTAGCTACAAACTCAAGACTTTGCGGATTATTTGGATCTAAAACTCGTCTTACAGGACTATCTGCAATTTCAGTTCTACCTGCTGGAAATACTACACTTTTAACTTTTCTACAGTGTTCTTTACCTAACTTGTGAAGATTATATCTAGTGGAACAAACATAACTATCTCCTTCAATAGTCATATCTACATCACAAGAAAATTTTTCAAACCCAGCAAAAGGAGAAACAACATAGGTTTTACCAATTTCAAATAGCTCGTGAGAATGCGTTAAAACTTTCCCAGGCGCTATATATATACCGTTAGATATGCTCACGTCATTAAAATCGCGACCATATTGAACCACTAGAACTGCTGCCCCAAAACCAGGGTGAGCTCTTGCAACATCTTCACTTGCCTCATGCTCACGCTGTGATCTAAACGACCCCTCAACCAAAGAAACAAATGAGAACATTGTTAAAAATAAATATCTAAACATAGCAATCCTTTTTAAATTAATAATGCACACATATAGCACATTATATTAATATTTACACTCAAAATATTATCTAAGCTCACAAGACTCACTAATCACTGTTAATATTCAAGAGGGGATGTAAAAACGCAGCATTTGCCAGCATAACCTCTTTTGTGAAATAATCTGGCATTGAAAAAAGCTATGAATATAATGGATCAACAAAAAACTCGCACCATTTACGGACGTCGCCAAGCGCGCCCCTTAAAGGAAAATCAGAAACACTTGTATGAAACTCTTTTCAAAGCAATAGAGATTGATCCATTAAATTTACCAACAAAATTCCCTAATGAAGTTATTTTTGAAATTGGCTTTGGTGGCGGAGAAAATATTGCTCACCAGGCGCAAAAACACCCGAATGCCTTATGCATAGGCTGCGAACCGTTTGTGAATGGCATTGCGTCTTTATTAAATAAAATTGAGGAAGAAAGCATTCAGAACATTCGCATTTTTGCTGATGATGCCAATATATTGTTAAAAGCCCTGCCCGACCAAGTTATTACAAAAGGGTTTATTTTATTTCCTGACCCCTGGCCAAAAAAGCGCCACCATAAACGGCGCGTGGTTTGCCTGGAAAACTTACTACAGCTACATAAAAAAATGGCAAAGAACGCTGAATTAGTAATCGCCACTGATCACCCAACCTATTTGGAATGGATAGTAGATATTACAGCCCAAGCTACTTTCAAGAACCATTTTCAAGCCATCAACACTCTTGAATGCCCCCGACCAAGCGAAGATGATATTCCCGTAACAAGGTATGAAAAAAAGGCGCTCGAGAATCGTCCCGGCGCCTTTTTAGTATTCAAAGCTATTTAATTAAGCAGCTGGTGCAGCACCTTGCGCTTGAGGAACTTCTTCCTTAAGGCTAAGAGCGCCTCCGCTCATATCAAACGCTTTAACGCCTGAGTCTGTGCGTAGCTTTTCTAATACTTCAACAATTTTCTCTTGTTCAACTATTTTTTGAAGCTCTGCTTTTACTTCGTCAAACTTTGGTGGTTCAATTGGACGCTTATCTTCTACGCGCACAACGCTCCAACCAAGTTTACCAAGGCTTATTGGGTTTGGAACCAAAGTTGCTTTTGCCGCAGAGAACACAACATTTGCAAAGTCTGCTGGAAGCTCATCTCTCTTCACATAACCAATCTCGCCTTTTTTCTCTTTGGTTTTGTCATCAATTGACTTAGCTTTTACTAAATCATCAAAAGACTTTCCAGACTTAATATCCTTAATAACTTCCTCTGCTTCTTCTTTCGTTTTAACCATAACGTGGCGCAAACGCACCTCCATTTGGTTCTTAGGAAGAAGTTTCATCAGCTCTTGGTATTTCGTTTTAAGCATGGCGTCATTTACAAGCTCAACAACCTTTTTATCCAAGAAAGCTTTGTGCAATGTTGCTGAACGAACATCTTCTAGCTTTTTAACTGTCGTTTTCTCTTTTTCAAGACCAGAAGCTTTCGCCGCATCTAAAATAAGCTTCATGTCAACAAGACGAAGTGCTAATGGTTCAAAAATCTCACCAAATGGAGCTGCTTTAAGTTGAGGTGGCAATGTTTTTACTGCTTCCTTAACGTCTTTTAAAGTAACTGTGTGACCATCTTTAAATTTAGCAATAACCATTGTTTCATCAAGTTTTGACAAATCAACTTCTGGTTTCTTCACGCCTTTTTCAGCGTCTTCCTTCATTTGTTCTGGCGTTTTTTCAACGATTGGCTTGCCATCAAGACCAGTAACTTCAACACCAGCTTGCTTTTTAATTTTGCTGATGACTTCAACTGCATACTTAGCCATTAATGCCTTTGAAAGCTCTGCTTTAACTTGTTCAAATTTTGGCGCTTCTACTGGGCGCTTCTCACCAACAAGAACAACGCTGAAACCATTTGGCCCCATGTCAATTGCTTGTGGCAATACTGCTCCTGCTTTTGCTTCAAAAACAACTTTAGCAAATGCTTCTGGCAAATCAGCTTTGCGAACATAACCTAAACTGCCACCGTTAGCTTTTGTCTGTGGGTCAATTGATTTTTGTTTTGCTGTATCTTCAAATTTTGAAGGATCTTTTTCTAATTCTTTAACAATAGCTTCAGCATCTTCTTTGCTTTTCACTAAAATATGCTTTAGTTGCACTTCCATTTCATCTTTTGGAAGTTTAGCTTTTAGCTCTTCGAAATTCTTTTTTAGCTCATCATCAGTTAGTAACTTTGTAACTTCACCTTCGATAAACAATTTTTGCAGCATTGTTTCTGCATTTTTGTTCATTTGCTCAAGAACACCTGCGTCTTTATCTAGACCAAGACCTGCAGCAGCTTTGTTCAGTATATGAGTATCAATCAAACGACGTAATAAGGCCGCATAAAGCTTTGAAAACGGACGATCTTTAACTTCTGATGGCAAAAGATTTAATTGTTCGTAAACCTGCCCCATTGTCATTTTTGTTCCGTCTGGAAATTCCGCAACAACTTTTGCTTGCTCGCCTTGAGGAACATCTTCAACTTTTATAGCATCAGCAGTAGCTGCTTCGCCTTTTTGAAGTTCTTCTTTCGCAGGCTCGTTTACTTTTTCATCTTTTTTCTCGCAAGCAGTAGATAATGCCAACAACAAAGCCAGACTTAATTGACCTATTACTTTTTTCATGTAGAGTACCCTTTTTTACGTTTAAGTAACTAAATTGTGAACATACTATAGCATATCAGTATGCAATGAGTAGCCATTTTTGCACAATCTAAGTATACTGGGTGAAATTGTTATAAATCTAACACATTAAGGGTTTTATGTTTTCTAGTTTGATGCGTAGTTTTTTTGGCTCTGCAAATGATCGTTTAGTTAAGCAACTTACAAAAGTCGTTGTAAAAATTAATGCACTAGAAAGTCATTATCAAACCTTGACTGATGATCAGCTTCGTGAAAACACCCTGCGTTTTAAAGAACGTATTGCAAACGGTGAAACGCTTGATGACCTTTTACCAGAAGCCTTTGCCAATGTACGTGAAGCATCAAAACGCGTTTTAGGAATGCGCCCATTTGATGTGCAGCTTATTGGCGGTATGGTTTTGCATAAGGGCATGCTTGCTGAAATGAAGACAGGTGAAGGTAAAACCCTGGTTGCAACTCTACCAATGTATTTAAATGCCCTATCAGGTAAAGGCGCTCACCTTGTTACCATCAACGATTATCTAGTTAAACGTGACGTTGAATGGATGGGGGGAATTTACCGTTTCTTAGGCCTAACCGCAGCTGGCATCTACCATGAACTTAGTGATGATCAACGCCGCGCAGCCTACGCATGCGATATTACCTATGGTACAAACCACGAATTTGGCTTTGATTATTTGCGCGACAATATGAAATTCCGCAAATCAGACCTTGTGATGCGTGATTTTAATTACGTCATTGTCGACGAAGTTGACAGCATTCTTATTGATGAAGCAAGAACACCTCTTATTATTTCAGGATCAGCTGAAGATTCTTCTGAACTATACGCAAAAATTAACGATGTAATTCATGTTCTAGATGAAGCTGATTACGAAAAAGACGAAAAACAACACAGCGTCATGATGACCGAATCAGGCATCGAAAAAATTGAAAAAGCCCTGCGGGAAAAAGGCATCATTAAAGACTACGGTTTATATGATGTGCAAAGCATTTCAGTTATTCACCACGTGCAAGCAGCCCTAAAGGCGCATAAATTATATACCCGTGATATTGAATACATCGTT
This sequence comes from Candidatus Finniella inopinata, assembly GCA_943322985.2. GTDB lineage: Bacteria > Pseudomonadota > Alphaproteobacteria > Paracaedibacterales > CAITNM01 > CAITNM01. The sequence goes on along the minus strand of CALPGA020000009.1, from coordinate 35,859 downwards.
CGCAATGGTGAAGTTATTATTATCGATGAATTCACCGGCCGTATGATGGAAGGTCGTCGCTATTCAGATGGCTTACACCAAGCAATTGAAGCCAAAGAAAAGGTTCAAATTGCCGAAGAAAATCAAACTTTAGCATCCATAACCTATCAGAATTTCTTCCGCCTTTACCCTAAATTAGGCGGTATGGCGGGAACTGCCATGACAGAAGCGCCTGAATTTGATGAAATTTATAAACTACAAGTTGTTGAAATTCCAACCAACCGCAAGGTTACACGCGTTGATGCAGACGATGAAATTTACCTAACAGCGCCTGAAAAATATAAAGCGGTAGCTAAATTAGTGCGTGAATGCCAAGAACGTGGACAACCTGTACTTATTGGAACAACTAGCATCGAAAAGTCAGAATTACTTGCGACCATTTTAACGGTTGAAGGTGTTAAGCACCAAGTATTAAACGCTCGTCACCATGAACGTGAAGCCAGCATTATTGCAGAAGCCGGTCAAAGCGGCGCCGTTACCGTTGCCACAAACATGGCAGGACGCGGTACCGACATTAAACTTGGCGGAAACTGGGAAATGCGCGTTAAGCTTGAACTGGCCGAATTACCAGAAGGCCCAGCCCGAGATGCTGCTATTCAACGCATTAGGGACGAAGTAACAGCCGACGAAGCAAAAGTTATTGCAGCTGGTGGCCTCTACATTATTGGAACAGAACGCCACGAAAGCCGACGTATTGACAACCAGCTACGTGGCCGTGCCGGACGCCAGGGTGACCCAGGCGCTTCCAAGTTTTTCATTTCTCTTGATGATGATCTAATGCGCATATTCGCAGCAACCGATAAATTACGCGACTACTTACGCAAAATGGGCGCTCAGGAAGATGAAGCAATTTCACACCGTTATATTAGCAAGTCACTAGAAAAAGCGCAGCAACGCGTTGAAGCTAGAAACTTCGACATTAGAAAGCACCTGCTTCGTTACGACGACGTCATGAACGACCAACGTAAAATTGTGTATGGCCAACGTCGCGAATTAATGGACAACGAAAGCATTAAAGAAATGGTCGAAGAAATTCGCACCTGTGTAGCCGAAGAACTAGTGCTAGGACATTTGCCTTCCGATACAGTTGCCAATAATTGGGATTTTGATGCCTTAGAACAAGAATGCAAAACCGTATTTGATATGCGTTTAGATATTCACGAACTCAAAGCCATGTCCAATGTTTCGGCCGCATTCCTAACTCAAAAAGTTATTGATTTAGCAAATGAACGCGCGCAAAAGCTAGAAGCAACCCTTGGTGACATGGCAGTGCGCCACGCTGAAAAAAGCATATTGCTACGTATTCTTGACCAACACTGGAAAGACCACTTGCTTTGTCTTGACCACATTCGTCATGGCATTAACCTGCGTGCCTATGCCCAGGGGAACCCTTTGAACGAATATAAGCGAGAGGCATTCAACCAATTCACCATGATGATGAGCCGCCTAAAGGTTGATTTTTTAAGCACCCTGCATCACTTTAAAACGTCGGCTCCTGTTGAAGTAGCATTGGAAGAAATGCTTGGACAAGTAGACTTTTCAAAACTTCATGTGAATTATTCTGAAGACGGCTCTGAAGTTGAAGCAGCACCAGAACCTATAGCTCCTAGCTTCATGGCGCCTAGTGCTCCTGCAGCACCAGCGCAAGAGAGAATTTCTAGGAATTCCCCCTGCCCTTGCAATTCAGGCAAAAAATTCAAACATTGTCATGGAGCATTGAGCTAGGAGTAACTTACTAGAAAGAAAATATTGTGCATAAAATATTTCTAGTATTGATCACGCTGTTTGCATCTTTATCAGCAGCAACTTGGCCAAAGATTGATATAACCAACAAAGAACAATGCACAAAGGAAATTGCTGAGAAAATTCTTTCTATGGCAAACGCAGCATTTAATTCTCCAATGGAAAATGTGCAAAGCTTTCCTAAGAATTTACTTTCAAAAGATGAAGAGATATTAATTCTGTTTCAAGGAACAGAATCCAATTTAACCATTGACGAAACTTTTTTTGAAAAAATCAAAAAAAAATATTCTCCTACGTATTACTGGCAGCGCGATTCAGTTATCAATAAACGCCTCGTTATCATGGATGCCACTCTTAGTAGCCGATCAGTATATAGGGTATATTCTATTGATGAGACCATGTCTAAAGAAGAATTTGATAGCGCCATAAATGCACAATCAATAAAACCAATTATTGAGACGCATATTTGCGCTCCTATAATTTTCCAGCAAATATCTTCAAAGGAAATTTGGGCCATTAATATAGGAAAACCTTACAAGCTTTTAAACAACTGGGAAATTTATGCGGCGAGATCTCAAGAAAACAAACCATGTTGTTTAGTCAGCTTTTCTTCAAATTCTGAACCAGCAAAGAATGCATTACCACAACAAGTGCAGGTGTTAGCCAATTTACTTGACGATACTTTAGGAGATGGTAGAGAAGATGGTTCAATGCAACAAACAGGACATTTACGAGCGGGAACCAATATTACATGGGGAAACGTTGCTCTCAGACCATGGGCTGTTAATAATGCTTACAATTCAAGAGAAGAAATTAATTCTGGATTATTAGTATGGTCGCGCACAGGAAAAAAATATTTAGCCCTTTATAAAAAAATACAAGCACAATACCCTATTGCTGAAAAGGCACTTGCAAAATATTACAAAGAAATCTTTACCCTCACCCAAGAAAAAGCAGAAAATTTGGCAAAATACACGCTTGATATAGGGTACAGAAATAATTTTATCTTTCCTAAAACAAGTGAAAATGGTGAATCAATTGCTAATCCTTGGAATGAATAAGCTCTGCAAGTATGGATCACCGCAAAGGTTGCAAAGTCCGAAGAGCTGAGGATAACGACACAACACGCCTTCAAGAGGAGCGCACGCGGCGTATTGAACCAATGAACAATACATTGTCATCAGTTTATTAATACTATATTCACAAATAATATATAATATTAGTTACAGTATATATTTATATTAAATTATTGTGAAATACATTATCATTACAATACTTTCTAGTCTTTTTCAGGCATTCTTCGCTGCACAAGAAGCGCCCTATACGCACTTACCTCTAACTGAATCAAGAAGCATTAGACTACCCTCAGTTTGGGTTACTCGTAGCGACGTCATTAATGCCACGCAAGACTTGCAAGCTTTATTAGAAAAATCGAAACTCACTGGGAACTTACCCATCACGAATAACACAACACTTCCTGTTTCGGCTCACATTTCAGGAATGCAGACAGAAGCCGTGGAGATTGATGTAACAATTGAAGCAGGGCAAACATTAACCACCCTCAACTTGTTGCGCTACAAAGCAATTACACTAAGCACAGAATCACACGGATTTCTAAATCTGAACTCAACACCCGGTGGGTTTGAATTGTCTATTGAGCCAACACCCGTGCTCTTATTTCCAAGACCCTTAGCCCCATTTTCATTTGCCCCATTTAAAAAAAACATTCTTTCGCTTGGTGGACAAACTCGTGAAATTGAAAAATACTATGGCCACATCTACTTTTTTGAAAAATATATATGTAAAGCTGAAGAAATTGTACCAGCTGCTTTGTACGCTCAGCGGCAGGGTTTATATGAAGCAAATAAATTAGAATCAATTATAGAAAGACCTTTACCCGCCACACCTCGTATTCAATTAAATCTTTTTAGTATTTGGCTGACGAATCCAGCAGCTCCCAGAGAACCTGACCCAGAGCTAATTGAAATGGCGAAAATTAGTTCAAAGAATAACCGCCGCGCTGACGGTTGGAATTATTACTTCCTCGTACAAGACCCAGCATTGCTTCCACGAACAGTGGAGGCCCTATTAGGCACAGATATTCACGTTGTAAATTTCACCGATTTATTAGGCTCCCTAGAAGCGCAAATCGAGTTTGATGAATCACTTGCTGAATGCAATTTTGGCAAAGCAAGTGATATTCTTCGTGTTGAAGCAATTACAAAAATGGGGGGGGCATTTTTAGACATTGATCTACAGGTCTTTCAGTCATTAAAATTCTATTTTTACGCCTATAATTCTTTGTTTGGCTTAGAACCTATGACTGAATTTTTAGGCAATGCTTTTATGGCAGCATCAGCCAATCACCCTATTATGCACGAAATAACCCGCCTGATTAAAAGAAATTTTGCCATTAAAAAATCAGGAGACCGAAAGTTCTATAGCGAAATATCTTCTTACAACGAACAAAATACTATTCTAAGAACTGGCCCATGCGTTACAACAGTTGCTTTTTATAATGCTGCCGGGCGCGGTGATAATATAGACATAGCAATGCCCCCCGAAGTTTTATTTCCAGGAAAAACTTCTCGAAGACCTGAATCTGTACTACCGACTCTAGAAGACCCCATGAACCTTGCAACAGCAACTTTGCATTTGTGGAAAAATACATGGATCACCAAAAAACTATAGTCTGTAACTTTTCGTTTCCAATTCTTTAGCATTTATTGCAATTAATCCCCATAATCTTTACTATGTGCACAATACAAGGCACAACCTTGTTGGGAAGAATGTATGGCTAAACGTGAAGAAAAACTAATCGCTCAGCACAAACGAGCGAGATATGACTACGAGATTTTAGAAACACTCGAAGCAGGCATCATGTTGCTTGGCAGTGAAGTGAAATCTATGCGTTTAGGAAAAGCCAGCATCAACGAAGCCTACGCCGGTGAAATGGCAGATGACCCATCAGCAATTTACCTGTTCAATGCAGACATTGCTGAATATAGTTTTGCTAATCGTTTTGGTCATGAAGCCAAACGCCCACGGAAACTGCTGTTAAAATCACGTGAAGTTAAAAAGCTAGTCGGCAACATTCGTAAAAAAGGCTACACCATTGTGCCGTTGCGTTTGTATTTTAATGAATTTGGTAAAGCCAAATTGCAAATTGCCATGGCCAAAGGTAAAAACACAGTCGACAAGCGTGAAACCATTAAGGAACGTGATTGGAACCGTGATAAGTCTAGAATATTACGCGGCAATAACCGGTAGCTAGGCCAGCACAATCAAGTTAGCACTTGGCCTAAAAATGGCATTATTCAATTCAAGTTTGCTCAATGTAATAAGCACCTGTTCAGTGGAATAATGACTTAGGTTTTTCAACAATTCGTCAACCTTAACTGGCGTGTGGTTTACGTAGTTCAAAATTTCCTGAGAGAGCTTATCAGTACATTGAATTTTAGCCATTGGTGCCTGTTCAATAGGCATAGCAGGAGGTTGAGGCAGCGAAATTTGATCAAGAACGTCTTGGGCATTTTCCAGTAAAAATGCACCATCTTTAATCAGCATGTTTGAACCCTTCGTACGCGGGTCATATGGGTGACCAGGACAAGCAAAAATTGGCAGGCTAATATCAAGTCCATATTTTGCTGTAAGCAAAGAACCCGACTTAAACGCGGCCTCAATAATACAAATACCAGAACTCAAACCCGCAATAATGCGATTCCTGCGCGGAAATAACTCGGCAGTAGGCTCTGTCCCAGGTGGCATTTCAGATATCACCAGGTGATTCTGTAATAATTCTTCGTAAAGTTGTGCATTTTCCTGAGGGTACAACCTATCAACACCACCTGCCAACACAGCAATAGTGCGGTGGTGCAACGCTCCTTGGTGTGCCGCCTTATCAATTCCGCGCGCCAGTCCCGAAACAATCGTAAAGCCAGCACTGCTTAATGCGTGGCTAATATCTTTAGCGAATTTTATGCCATGAAATGACGCATTGCGGCCTCCCACAATAGCCAGCTGAGGGTCATGCAATAATTCAATCTTTCCCTTTGCCCAAATTAGTGGAGGCACATCGTGCAAGCGCTTTAACTGTTTGGGGTATTCTGGTTGCCAAAAACCAATGCAAACAACTCCTTGGCGGTTAAATTGCTGTATTTCCTGAACACCTTTATCAATACTTTCAAGAGGAAAACGTGTTTCAAACGCCTGAAACACAAGGTGCAAATCCTTTGATTTGTTAAATTCCTTCCAAAAGCTCATGGGCCCAACCCCATGCGTTTTAAGGATTTGATAAACAATTGCCTGTTTTTGTAGTTGCGTGATTGCCAAAGTAAGAAAAACTAGCCTACGATTATATAAGTTAGTTTACTTTCTTTTTCTTAATGAAGTTATAACTTATGATTCGACGATTAATTTTTATGCGTCATGCTGAAGCGCAAATGCCTCAATATGGTAAAACAGATAAAGATCGCGCTATTACAATGGAAGGCATGCATCAGCTAGATATCCTTCGTCTAAAACTACAAGGAAAACTTGCTGGGGTTGATTACGTGGTGTGTTCAAACGCACGACGAACCCGCCAAACTTTAGATGGCATAAAACCCCTTTTACCAGCAAACATTGAAATAGTATTCGATGATGGTTTATACAAAGGCGAACAAAAAACCATATGGGATATGATTGGTGCCGTTGATAGTAAATACAAAGGAATTATTGTAATTGCTCACAACCCTGGGTTATCGCAGGCTGTGCAGTGGGTAGCCGATGTAAACGGCCGCTCCATTCGCCAATTACCAACAAGCGGTGTGGCAATTTGCAGCACAAACTCAACGTGGATCGACATTTCACCCCCGAAATTATCACTCGATGAATTTATTACTCCTTAAAAAAGTGATTTTTTCATTGACCAACGGTTTTCTACACCGGTATAAAAGATCTATGGCGGGTGTAGCTCAGTTGGTTAGAGCGCCAGGTTGTGGTCCTGGAGGTCGCCGGTTCGAGACCGGTCACTCGCCCCATATTTTTCTTATGGCTTATTTATGCCTAAATGCCTTGTGCGCCGCTAGTTCTGACAGTATCAATATCACCCAATCAGAAGTTGTTAATAGCATCGTAACTGATCAAATGCTTTTTAAAATGCAGCATGAAAAACCCAACATCACCATTATTGTTGATCAATTCGGCATGCGTGAAGATATTTCCCGCGAATTCCTAAGCAAACTTTCCAAAAATATTATTTTGTGCGTACCTTCACACTGCATTCTATCGGACAAGCTTATTGAAGAAGCGAAAGAATTTAGCTTATGCATAAGTGTTGACTGTTTAAATGAAAACCAATGGCCAAAAATACAAAAACTTATTGAGCAAAAACACACGTGGACAAAGGGCCTGGTGATTTGGTCCGTAGCCTCTGGCATAAACACCAAGGAATTTTTAAATAAAATAAAAGAGTGGCTAGCCCTTCGCGGACTTTGGTTGGTGTATGCTAACACCAACAACATTTTGCCTTCTCCCGATATTCCCACAGGCGTTTTTACACCTGATGGTTTTGTAAGGTCCATGGATGATGCTACCCGTGTTACGCAACAAGCAGACTTTGTTGTCGATCAAGCTAAATTCAAAAATCGTGGATTATTACTAATACAGCCTGGTAAGCACCATGTTTCCCCCTTCATTGATTGGCTTAAATCAAATATTGGTAATGTTCAATTAGCTAATTGGTCAAAATGACACGTCAAGCTAGCGATTACCGCCCCTGTGTTGGGATAGTACTTATCAATAAAGATTTCAACGTTTTTGTAGCAAAGCGTGTTGACGCAGAACGCTTAGGCTGGCCTAACAGCTGGCAATTTCCCCAAGGTGGCATTGACACAGGGGAAGATGCAAAAATTGCAGCCCTGCGCGAGCTTAGAGAGGAAACAGGTGTCACAAACGCAACGGTTCTAGCAGAAATGCCAGACTGGCTTTATTATGACCTACCTGAAAATTTAGCCACCAACATCTGGAAGGGCCGCTTCAAAGGCCAACGCCAAAAATGGTTTCTCATAAAATTCACAGGCCAAGATAATGAAATAAACCTAGAACAAGCCACACCCGAATTTTGCGCATGGGAATGGATTCCTTTGCATGAATCAATAAACCGGGTTGTGCCTTTTAAAATAGATGTTTATAAACAGGTAATTAGCTATTTTTCCAAGTGGTTTGAATGATTACAGCAGCGGTACTTTTGATTGGTGATGAACTATTATCCGGGCGCACTCAAGACGCAAATTTAAACCATATCGCCTGCAAACTTGTTGAACGAGGCATTGTTTTGCAAGAAAGCCGAATTGTTCCAGATATTGAAGACATGATTATTGAAGCCGTGCGCGCTTTAAGCACTCGCTATAATTACGTGTTTACAACCGGTGGTATTGGTAGCACCCATGACGACATTACTCAAGCAAGCATCGCCAAAGCTTTTAACAAACCACTAGTTGTGAATGACGAAGCATTAAAAATACTAGAAGACTATTACGGCGATAATATTAACGATGCCAGACGCCGCATGGCCCTAGCACCAGAAGGCGCAATCCTCCATGAAAAAATGGTTTTTCAAACAGAAAATGTCTTTGTAATGGCCGGCATTCCAACAGTCATGCAAGGCATGTTTGATGTTGTTTTGCCAACCTTGCCCACTGCCCCCCCTATATTATCAGTCACGGTAAAAGCGTACGTTCTTGAAAATGATCTAGCAGACGAACTAAGCGCACTTCAAGCCCCAGAAGGAGTCACCATTGGTAGCTACCCATTTGACGAAGCTGGTAATATTAAAGGCACCAATTTGGTAGCAAGGTCACGTGATGCTAAAAAACTTGCAATTGTAGAAAAACAACTGCAAGCTTTGGTAGATAGTAAATTGAATTAAAGATGTATTGCCCTACTCCACTGGCCTATACCAAATATCAGAAAGCGCAGGGGCACTAACAGCAACAAGCTCAGCCGCAAAGTGCGTGGAATAGCTAGAAGCAATGCTTGACACACCGCTTACTGAAAGATAAGTATTCCCCAATGTTTGGTGCTCTCCACTCATAGGACCTGTATACCCATCATGCGGAAACCATAATGGCCTTGGGAAAGCTCTAACATCGTGCTCACTTACTGCTAGTTTCCAGGTACTCGGATCACGATTATCAAGCGGAAAGCGATCATGACTATGTGCTGGAGGGTGTATGTAGTACTTTCGCTGCGCATATGCCATATCGCAAGGATTCCAAACAGACACGCCAGAAATGAGTTTTTTCGTCATTAGACCTGCCATTAAAGGCGTTGGCCTAGTAATCATATGTGATTGAACACCACTACCATAAATTTGAGCTACAGCAACCACCGCAGATGCATGCTGCTGCATGGCCATTTCTTTATGTGGCATAGCTTCCGGAAGGCAGAACAGATAATTTCTTGAAATTCCAATATGCGTAGTAAAAGGGCAGCCAAGCTTAGCAAATCCACTCATAACGATTTCAAGATCGTCGTTATTAATACTCGTTGTTCTTGGGTCTTTGCGCGTGGAATATGACATCCAAATATCATACGGAAACGTCTGTTGTACTTCATCTAGAGAATGTAAAATCTCAGGATCATTACTTCCTTCAAATACGCTTTCTATTGCTTCCACTTTTTTAATCGTTTCAGGTGTTTCTTCTGTCATTCCAACAAAAGCAAGTGTTGTAAATAGCCTCATGGAACCTATGAGAGGATCCAATCCTTCAGAAATTTTTTCTGAAAGCTTAAGTTCTGGGCTTTCAATATCTTTTAAGGCCGCACCTTCTTTTTGTTGTCTTGTGTAATCCACCCAAAATTTCAAGTTTCTATATGTTAATTTTTCAAAAATAAAGAAAACTTTATCTTCTTTTATAGAACCATCAGAATCGGTGTATTTTAAGGGCTTACTACATACATATTTGTTCTCAGCAACCAATTCAGGTGTGCTACCTGCTGATTGATCAAAAGCTGCTGCATTTATAGTAGTAAACGCAAACATTGTTACTAATAAACTTAATACTAATTTCATGACATTTTTAAAAGTTAGTTGTTCGTTTTATATGTAGTAATTGTGCAATAAAATTACAAGTAAGTCATGTAGTAACATCACATGATAATATCAAATGATACTATCATGTTTGTTTTGGTTGAATTAATGTTGCTCAGCCACCAAAAAGGTTTTGCAGTTCACTAGCAATCACCCATAATCCATACACTACGATTGCTGTAAGAATGATCGGATTTTTCAAAATGGGGTACCAGTACTTAAGGGGAGCATCGGCGCGGTTCGCACATCTTAAAAGGTACATAGGCAGCAATAACGCCATAAAGCTTAAAATCATACCTGCAAAGCTAAGGGCTTTAATAAATGCATTAGGCACAAGAATAGCAATACCCAATGCCGGAACTAACGCGCCCACCACTGCAACCCAGTGATTATTCAAAATGGGATGTTTCGTTTTTAGGGCATCAATCAACCCCAACGACACGCCAATGGTTGATGTTAAAACGGCAAAAAACCCAATTGCCCAGGTTAAGTGATGCATAATTGGTGACCCACTAATGTGACAAAGGGCCTGCAATATTTCACCAACCTCTACGCTTGAAAAAGCCATTTTCTCAAACAAAACAGGATTATGGGAATGAATAAGGCTACACACAACCGTGGTCCACGCAATGTACGCAAGCAGCGGCACCAGGCTTCCCCAGAAAAAGGCCCTTTTTAACATGATAGGATCATTATTTGTATAATTCGTTAGGGTGTGGAAAATCACCTGAAACCCGAAAGACGTGAACACTACGGGAATAGCCAAGCTCATGTCTTTTAGCACAAGGTTTGCTTGCGGCATAGTTGGTAAGTTAGCAAAATCTAAATACCAAAAAACCACCAATAAAATAATGCCAGTTACAGAAATTTTTCCAAGAAAAAAGAAGCGGTTTAAAAGGTCAACTTTTTGAATAGAACACAGCATTACCAAGCCAAGGCATCCGGCGTAAATGCAAGCAGCCTGATTAAATGATAAAGGTGATCCGTCAAAGCTGATAAGCGTAGATGCACCACCATAAATATAGGCACACAACAGCGAATAGCACAGTAACAGCAAGCTTGTTGAACCAGCCACATATGCTTTTTTCCCGCTGTAATGCAAGCTTAAGGCACCAAGGGGCAACCCCTTCCCTGCCCGTAAATTGAGCTCCAAATTTAGTAACGCTGAAAAATAGCAAATTACCCAGGTTCCTATCATAAGAAGCGATCCCAAAAACAACCCTGATTTTGCAAGGGTTATAGGAAGGGCAATCATGCCAGCGCCAATAGCGGTGCCAGCAATTAGGCAAATACAGCCAAGTAGTTTCATTAAAATGTCTCCGACTTAAATTTTGTGACGCTAAATTGTTTTTTACACCACATACCACGTGAGATTCTGAAAACTTCAGAATGACACAGATCAACAATAATTTTTAAGAAAAATGAACATCCACCCTTAGGGGCGAAATCGGAAAAAGAACGCAAAAATACCACGGCATAGCAAACCTTCGCTACGGCTGATGTGGTTGACTTTCATAACTTTTCCTACTGTAAGAATTGATGCGGACCATCTCCGCTCCAGTAATTATGCGCTGAGAGACTGTTCTTTGTCAAAAATTAACCGCATATATTTTATAAAAAGTTTCAAGAGTTCTAGGTTGGGTCATTTTTCCAGCAAACGATTCTTTGAAGGAATCCCATTGGTCAGGTGTTATTCGATACACACTCCAGCCTCTGCCTAATAAAACTGCATCGCGCATAGTATCTAAATGCCTTCTAAAACATTGAGAAGTAAGTGAATCTCTTTTGAAATGGTGCAGGCCATCCATATCAACCACAATTTTGGATGATGCATTCGCTATATCAAGGTGAACATCTAAGTCATTGTATCTCACCTCACATGCAAAACCAGGTTCAAAACGCTTTAAAAAATGCGCCAATTCTGATTGCACACTACTTGTTTTAACGCAATAAGAAGCTGTTTTTTGATAGCTTTCAAGCGCACTGATCATGCATTCCTTTAATGGCACTGCCTTTCCTCTGACCTCAGTTAAATAGGGTTTTAAAAACAGTAGATTGTGATAATCGCAATCACTGGGAAGCGTTTTTATGTGCGGCAAAATTGAGACAAAAAGTTCATAAGCGTGCCCTTCCGGTAAAGCCGATAGATGCTTAAGGGTTGAAACAATCAAAGCGGAACTAAAATCGTCACTATGTTTACAGGTATGCCTATCAAGTTTTTTGAAAAATGTTTTTGGAACGCTGTACCCACATTCAGCAACACATGACCATAAGCGACTTGTGTCTTCTGAGTTTAAGCTATCAATTTGAAATTCTAGTAGAAAAAAAAGACTTTCATAAGCTTCTTTTAAAGTAGGAGTCAGAAAATGTAGACGCTTTAAGTTGCAAGCAGTTTTTAGTAATTGATGTGTATCCATCCACAACATAAGCTGAGAAATTTCTGGAAACTTACCATCTATTGTAGCAACAACACTTCGTTCAAAAAAATCAGGATCATTAGTGAATTGATCAAATTTCCTCCACAAATGTGCGGAAGGTCTTGCCGTAGTGGAAATATCGCCCATTCGACATGACGCTGACTCTAAATCAAGCAAAAGATGAGAAGATGATGCCGCACAAACGGTGCCAAGAACACCTAAGAAAAGGCCAAGAAGAAGTGTTTTCATGTGAATTTACTCTTCAGCTTCTACCTTCAATTGTGCCAAATAAAAGTTAATATTTCGCAAATATGCATTTTTATTTTAATTTTGAGACTTAATTTTATGGTGTCGAACGCAGAGGACTCATGCTATGATACGAATCATGAGCCAAAGCCACTTAATATTTAAAAATCTGGTTGCAGGTTACCACCCAGATAGCCCCGTTCTCAGCAATGTCAATTTTTCGATTGCTGCGGGTGAGTACTGCGCCGTAATAGGGTCAAATGGCTCGGGAAAATCTACACTTTTGAAATTAGTAGCAGGGCTTTTAGCGCCCCTTAACGGTAATGTACAACATTCTTTTAAGGCGCTTGCTTACCTGCCACAAAATGGTTCTTTCAATAGAACCTTTCCAATTTCAATTGCTGATGTTTTGAAAATGAGTCGCTACGTTAATACAAGCGATACTTGCGATGCTGCTGCATTGCAAAGCGCCCTTAATACCGTAAAACTAGCTGTTTCGTTAGACTGCCCCATTCAAAATTTAAGTGGAGGCCAATTTCAACGGGTATTATTCGCAAGGCTTTTATTACAAAACCCTGATTTACTACTGCTCGATGAACCCTTTAACGGCATTGATGAAGAAACTATTCACGACCTAGCAGGGGTTTTAAGCAACTTACATCAAAAGGGCAAAACCATTCTGCTTGCCATTCACGACTGGCATTTTGTAAACACGTTTGTGCCAATGATCCTTGATGTTAAAAATAGCGGCACAACCCTGCGGAGCAATGAAAATTTGGGCAAGAAACACCATGTTTAGTACTTTGTGGAATCTTTTCATTTTGCCATTTGTCGAATACGCATTCATGCAAAGGGCATTACTTAGCTGTGTATTACTGTGCATATCGGCCGTGCCCTTGGGCGTGTTTTTACTACTTCGCGGCCTAAGCCTGGTGGGCGATAGTTTGGCTCACGGCATATTACCAGGCATTGCATTAGCCGCCATTTTCTTTGGAATGGCACCTGTGCCCCTGTTCATTGGCGGAATTGCCGCAGGTTTAATTGTAGCTTTTATTTCAAACCAATTAAGTACCCGGTCAATCATCCCCGAAGAAGCTAGCTTCACCGTTATTTACAGCCTATCACTTGCCCTGGGCGTACTCATTTTATTCCACCACGGCACCAACACCAACGTTATGCATTTATTATTCGGCAGCGTGTTAGGCATTGATTCTGTAACCCTTTCATTAATAGCCGCTGTTTGCGTACTCACCACCCTTTTCCTGGGTAAGTTTCGTAAATTGCTTTTGATGTATTGCTTTGACCCCCTACTCTTTCAGGTCGCTGGTTATCATCACAAAGTATTAATGTTTAGCTTTTTCGCCCTAGTGGTTAGCAACTTGGTCGCCAGTTACCAAGCAATAGGAACATTATTAGCCCTAGGCTTAATGATGCTGCCCGCCATTACCGGCAGAATTTTATGTGGCCATTACCGCCAAATTTTTAAGGTGAGCTCCCTATTTGGCATTTTCGGCTGCTATGCTGGTTTATTATTGTCATACCATATTGACTGGCCGTCAGGCCCATCGATTATTTTATGCTTGGGCGTGCAATGTTTAGCAGCCTATGGATTTAAGCGCAGTGGAAAAACTTTATATTAATAAGTGCATAAGTTTTATTTATTTATTATTTTATTTGCTGTACGTTATAAATATACAAACGACAGCACACAAATTATAAAATGCTAAAATATCTTTTTTTAGAAGATTTCATTGAAAATACTGTAAAAATAATTAGCTTATCTTTGTTACTAAACGGAACAATTGCTTTAGCAGCTACAGAATCTAGTAGGCAACAAATAGTTTCTGCCGTAAAAAATAATCCAACAGCAGTGCTGGGCATGATACAAGATTCACGGGATCCATGGGCTTGGACCACAGCAATTGAAGAAGCAATAGAGGTGAATAATGCCGCTCTTGTTCATGAATTATTTGTTCATCCAGATGTAGGGGCTGAATCTATACGTAATGCTGTTGTTCATGCGGTACTATGCGGTAAGAACGTTGATCTATTTGAGTTCATTTTTAGCAAAGTGAAAGATATAGATAAAGATATGGAAGAATGTTTAGATCACGCTCTTAATATTTACGGGATATGTTTTAACCAGGAAGAATTTGAAAAACCATACTTCTCTAATATAATGATAAAGTATATATTGAATCGAACCGGCGTAAGACCTAGTCATGCTTGCATTCTTTCGTGCTATGAAGCGTTTAAAAAATATCCTAAAGACCATTTAATTGAAGAAGAAAAAACTAAGCTGGAAGAATTACTAGAAATACTGCGAGTTGCAGCATTCCCAAATCCATCTTAATTTTTCAAACTTGGAAAAGTATCAAGTGGTGGAGAAATTCGCCACTTTTTAGGTTACCGCATGCCGCTAGGTCTCAAGGGCAGTAACAAACACACCAAACACTCGGACCAGCACATTAATGATCTCACTAAAATTATAAAAGTTAGCTTGCTTTTGAAGAACCCATAGGCGCGAAAGATGCCTGCACGCTTGTTGTGGTGTCCTCCAAAGGTATATCGGGATTTTGTCCCTTCAAAACGCCAGTATTATGAGAAAGGTTTATCTCTAAAGCTCTCACTTTTTCTTCTAGAGGAGCTAAACGTGACGAAAAATCCTGAAAAGCATTTTGTAAGTTACTTATGTCTTTTTCTATCGAGGTAAGCTTCCGTTTTTCTTCCTTTTTACTCTTCCACTTTTCTATGATAAGCGGAGGTAATATGCCCGAGCAAAAACCAAGAAGTGCAGGAATTATGTAATTTAGATTAAAACTCATATTTTATCCTATTTGGAGCAGACCTAAATAACGATTAGTTACAATGCAAAGGTGATAACTTAAATCGCATTGCCTATAGCTCTCCTTTTAGCTAAATTACTGACCCATGTCTACACATGAACAAGTGATTATTAGTTCTCTTTGATTTTTATATCTTTATTGCTTGCAACTAATTATAGAAAATTTAGCTAAAATTTTATATTGAACATTGTTTTAAATGGGCCTAAAAGGTTAACTAAGAAGTCGAAGAAGCAACTGAGAGGAGATAGTCTAAAAATATTCCAACCTAAGTGGCAGAGGTTAGTCGCTATTTTTAATTTGCAAAACGTTTAGGAGACATAAGACATGGAATCGGATTTACTTAAATTAATTTATATCGTTGAATTAGCTGGATTTTTGTTATGTTCTGCATCTCCCCGCGAGAGCGATTAGAAAACAAAAATTATGTTATGTTATTCTTCCAGAATAGGAAGTCTGGCTAAAACGTTTTCCTTTAAATTTTCAGGTCTTTCTGCTTTTTTGACGATTCCATCCAACTTTGAAACATAAAGTGAAGCACATTCTAAAATCTCTTTTTCGTGTTCGTCAGTTCTTAAATCCCCAAACAAATAACTAACTTTTCCTTTTGATGCAAAACCAACCGAACAAGACCTTTTACAAGCATTCATACATGAAATAGGTTTAAGAGAAAGTACGTTTTTTAGATCGGCTTCTTGCTGAAGTAAGTGTTCAAGATTTCCCAATAGAACCACCCCAGAGTTTTTATCTCCTTGGTTTGTTTCTAAGTTACATTTAACGCAGACATATAGAAAATGTTTATTCATCAATCACCTCAATACTCCAGAAGCCTAACTTTAGCTTAAGTTATGTTTCGATGGTAAGATCTTTTTCTGGGGTAGTGCCGATTAGTTGAATAAAATTTGTCTTCCTATTTCCTACCGCATGCACTTAACGACTGCAGTCACTCCATGCACAATATGCTGGGCGTGCAATGCTTAGCTGCCTATGGGTTTAAGCGCAGTGAGCGAAAAATCTAAAAAACCAGCAATACCGTAATTAAATTACGAAGCTATCGCAAAATCATAAAAATATGGTAACATCCACAACACAATTAAAGACTATGAAAAAATCATGAAAATAAATTATTTACTCATCGCCATGACTTTGATTGTAGCTGGTTGCGCACAATCCAGACTAGATTTTAAAGAAGAGCCATTAACAGGACAAAAATACTGCGTTGCCAGTAATAAGCTTATTGCTTCAAAAAATAGTGAATCCGCAGATTTTAGTTTAAAATACACAAAAGAAGATTCTTTAAAAAAGGCACCTCTTAGAGCAACTTTAGGTGTGTTTCAAAAAGGCAGAGAATATAATATCAACCCCCATGAATCGCTCAAGCTAATTATAGACGGTGTTTCCTACAATATAGACATCACAAATTCTTTTCAAAATCCACTTGAAGTAGTTACTCATAATCCTATTTCTTTACCTGGCGGAACTCTTATGCTTGGTTCGGTAAATGAGTTAACAGCCAGGGCAATGTTATTTTTTCTTTCTCTAGATTACCTATCAAAAATGATAACTGCGAAAAGAGTAGAATTTGAAATTTCTGCACCATCTACGGAAAATTCTCCTAATTCACAGGGATATCCAATCGTGTTGGAGCTCAACCCCGAATCCATAGCTTTTCTTAAAGATTTTCAAGATAAATGCGTAAATAATTTCCCTAATTAATTTGGAGTAGACAAATGAAAATATCACAAAATTTAGTATTAATTTCCCTATGCACAATAGTTTTTTCAGGTTGCGCAGCAAAAAGAGAAATTGTTTCCTTGCCTGAGTCTGTTCAAAAAGAAATCAAAAGCACTGATGTTTATATCGAAGAGTGCGAGAAGAAAGTGAAAGCAGATATAGAAACCTCGAACATAGGTACATATGGTGGTGGAGGTTTGTTATTAGCTCTGGTCGATTGTGCTGTTATGTCTCACCGCGACAATTGCGCAGATGACGCATTAACATGTGTTCAAAATGATGTTGCAACTTTTGATTTCCAAGAAAAATTCAGTAAAAAAATTGAACGTAAGCTACAAGACACAAATTGGCTGCACGCACAAAAAATCAATCATATAACAGGTATTAATGACGAAGCCCATCAGGAAATTTTCAAAAAAACTAATACGGATTGCGTTCTCACAAGTAAATTTATATATAAACTTAATCCACAACTAAACGTTCTAAGAGGGACCTTATACTTAACGCTTTATCCAACCAGTGAAAAAATTAAAAAAATGGTCAATGCTACAGATTCTTTAGAAACGCCTATATTCAAATTTCACATTGCAGCAACTCAGTCATTACCAGAAGCAACAAAGGAAATTGAAGAAAATGCGAAACTTTGGGCACAAAACAATGGAGCACTCTTAAAGCAATCACTTGAAAATATTTTTAACCAAGTATTTGATAATTTAGATAAAATCCTTAATGCGCCAAATCACCTACCCGGAGAATAATTTGAGGGAAAAGACCCCTCTCTCCAGCGATGCTATAGAACTGGATTGTATGGTCAAACCATAGAAAAACTAGAGAAGTTACCATCAAAGTTTCCCTCCGACTTGATCGGAGGGTCCAGATGT
Organism: Candidatus Finniella inopinata; assembly: GCA_943322985.2. Lineage (GTDB taxonomy): Bacteria > Pseudomonadota > Alphaproteobacteria > Paracaedibacterales > CAITNM01 > CAITNM01. The sequence goes on along the minus strand of CALPGA020000009.1, from coordinate 17,882 downwards.
ATAATTTCAGGAATTGTTTTACTGGTTCATTCCGTCGCCTGCCCTCCTCTTGAAGACAAGGTTGCGTCATCCTGAGGAGCCGCTAGGCGACGTAAGGCGTCGGGATCCAGTGAGTATTATCTATAACACCCTATCGCATGCTCTTAACGACTGCAGTCACTCCATGCACAATATGCTGGGTTGCAAGGGCGGCAACAATTACGCCAAACACTCGGGTCAACACATTCATGCCAATAACCCCCAGGACTTTCATTAATTTTTCGCCCAAGCACATGGTCATATAGGTAAGGAACAACACAAAAACGGCAATCACAACCACGCTTAAGCCGGCAAATGTGTGCACATGTTCCGCTTCTCGCATAAGCACCACAATAGAAGTCATGGAACCAGGCCCGGCAATTAGGGGAATAGCCAAGGGGAAAACTGAAATATCATCACTATGAGTTGCTTCGCGTTCCTCGGCATTTGTGGGCGTGCGCGACCCAGTTGATTTTGCCATCACCATTTCAATACCAGCTAAAAGCAACAAAAACCCGCCAGCAATACGAAAAGCAGGTTGAGAAATTCCCAGGGCATTTAGCAAACTATCCCCGGCCAGGGCAAAGAAAATCAGCAAAACTGCGGCAATAATACAGGTTTTTTTAGCAATCTGTTTACGCTGAGTGTGCGTGTCAGACCTGGTTAAGGCAATGAATACCGGCACCACAACAAAGGGGTCAATAATAACAAATAACGTTACGAATGTTTGCCATAAAAACTTAGACATTTTTAGCTAAACTCTTCCCCCACTTTCTGTTACTTTAAAGCAATAATCCTAAACAAACCATTAAAATGCCCTTGGTTGAAATTACACAAAACTCCGACCCTGTGATTTTGGAACTGCTTTACGCAACTGATGCAAACTTTACAGGCAAAGCTATATACAAAAATGCCCGGTGTTTTTTGCATGAAAATGCCATGCCCTTGTTTGAAAAAGTGGTGCAATTAGCCAGTAATCAAGGCTATACAGTAAAGATATTTGACACCTTTCGCCCCAAACAGGCAGCTCAAGCTTTGTGGGATTTTTGCCCAAACCCCATGTATGTAGCGGACCCGCAAAAAGGCTCACACCACACCCGCGGTGTTGCCATTGACTTAACCTTGGTTGATAAGGCAACTGGCCTTGACCTTGATATGGGCACCCCGTTTGATGATTTTACCGATGATTCGCACCACAGCGCGGTTTTAACCCCCGAAGTGGCTCGTAATCGCTACTTGCTATTGGGCATAATGATGAGCGCCGGATGGGATTTTTACAATAACGAATGGTGGCATTATCAGCTATTTTCCCCACGTGATTATCCACTGATTGAACACGACCATGGAATAATGTAATGCTACCTAATTCAGAATGGATTCTTCTGGCATTACTTGCGGTTATTTTATTAAAACCGGAGGATGTCCCCAAAATCGCAAAATTCTTAGCAAAAGCCATGCGCCAAGCACAGCACCTGTGGAATGAATTGGCGTTAAGCGAACTTGATAAGCACAACGAAAAAGAACAGTCAGCAGCTAATTCAAAAAAGCATCCATTCAACTTATCCCCACCCAAAGCGAAGTCTGGCCCTGTTAAAGATTAAGATTACTGCTCCCACGGGTTTACAAAAAATCCCACAATAAAAATTATCTATAAATTACTTTCTTCACAAAATATTAATAAAAATAAGTAAAGATATATATAAACAGTATAAATAGATATTTTCTATGATCAGATTTGTTGCATTTTTTATTTTAATGGCACTTTGCGTACGCGCCAATGCGGGAACGTTTGCCGATAATATGAATAGTGTGAACAAATCATTGGGCTCTGTTAATGGATCATCGACAGACAGCTCCACTGGCAGGAACAAGGGATCAGCTGCTGGTAAAAGTGATAGCTCAGATCACGGAAGCTCTAGTGGAGGAGAAAGCTCTGGAAGTAGCGACTCATCTGAGGGCAGTGGTAGCAGTGGAGGTTCATCCGGTGGGGGCGACTCTGGTAGCACCTCAAGCGGTGGCGGTGGTAGTAGCGGCTCTTCCGGAGGTGGTGGATCTTCTGGTAGTGGTAGCACCTCAAGCGGTGGCGGTGGTAGCAGCGGCTCTTCCGGAGGTGGTGGATCTTCTGGTAGTGGTAGCACCTCAAGCGGTGGCGGAGGCAGTCTAGGCTCTTCCGGAGGTGGTGGATCTGCAAGTGATGGATCAGGATCTGCCGGCAGCAACGGTAGCAGTCCTGCGACTAGTGACAATTCTGACAATTCCAGTGCAGATAGCGGTGGGTCTAGCGCCGGCGGTGCAGATGCAAGCGCAGACTCTGATAACAAAAAAGGTAAAGGCAAAAAAGCCAAAGGTAAAAAGGGCAAAGACACTAAAGCCAAAGACAGCAAGTCAAAAGACAAAAAAGGCAAAGACACTAAAACCAAAGACAGCAAGTCAAAAGACAAAAAAGGCAAAGACACTAAAACCAAAGACAGCAAGTCAAAAGACAAAAAAGGCAAAGACAAAAAGGGTAAAGATAAAAAAGCCAAAGATAAAAAGGGTAAAGATAAAAAAGCCAAAGGCAAAAAGAAAGCCGATGGCAAGAAAAAAGCCGGTGGCAAAGCTAAAGGCGGTAAGAAAAAAGCTAAAGGTGGTAAAGCCAAAGGTGGTAAGAAAAAAGCCAAAGGTGGCAAAGCCAAAGGCGGTAAGAAAAAAGCTAAAGGTGGTAAAGCCAAAGGTGGTAAGAAAAAAGCTAAAGGTGGTAAAGCCAAAGGTGGTAAGAAAAAAGCCAAAGGTGGCAAAGCCAAAGGCGGTAAGAAAAAAGCCAAAGGCGGCAAAGCCAAAGGTGGTAAGAAAAAAGCTAAAGGTGGTAAAGCTAAAAAATCAGGAGGAGCCAAAAGAGGTAACGCTAGAAAAGCGCCCGCTCAAAAACGTAGAAGATGGTGGTAAAGCTAAAAAATCAGGAGGAGCCAAAAGAGGTAACGCTAGAAAAGCGCCCGCTCAAAAACGTAGAAGATAGAGCCCCCCAAATCGTTTAACTCAGGGGCTCAGTGTGGCTCAGTATTTAAAGAACGCCACGCCTCTCTTGGTCACGTTCCATTGATTCAAACAAAGCCGAGAAATTTCCCTCACCAAAGCCTTGGTGGCCTTCACGTTGAATAAGTTCAAAGAAAATTGGCCCAATAACCGTCTCCGTGAAAATTTGGAACAATATTTCTTTGCGATCTCCATCAACTTCACCATCAATCAAAATTCTATGTTTTGTTAATGTTTCATAATCTAAATTCAGAGTTGGGAAGCGTTCGCGCACAACTTCGTAGTATGTTTCACTAATATCTAAAAACTTAATGCCGTGTTGTTTGATTGTGTTAACGCTTTCAACAATATTTTTCGTAGTCAAGGCTATGTGTTGAATGCCTTCACCTTTGTATTCGCGTAAATACTCAGCAATCTGCGATGAATCTTCAGTCGGTTCATTAATAGGAATGCGAATTTTTCCGCAAGGACTAGTCATCGCGCGACTTAGCAAACCAGTTTTTTGTCCTGTAATGTGGAAATAACGAATTTCACGGAAGTTAAATATTTTCTCATAGAAATTAGCCCATTTAGTCATTTGACCTTGAAAAACGTTGTTCGTTAAGTGGTCAATAATTTCAAGTCCATTACCCTTAGGATTAGCATCAACACCAGGTAAAAATTCAAAGTCGTAGTCATAAATTGTTTTTGAATCATAACGATCAACGAAAAAAATCAAACTATCACCCACTCCATAAATAGCTGGAATGGTTACTTCTCCATGATTAATCGCAGATTTATATGGTCTTGCACCCAAAGAAATTGCTCTATTTAAAGCAAATTCAGAATCTTTCACGCGTATTGCCATTGCACAGGCAGAAGGGCCATGTGCTGTAGCAAAGTCAGATGCAAAAGAATTTGGTTCTTTGTTCACAATAAAATTAATTTGACCCTGCCTGTACAAAAAAACATTTTTAGAGCGGTGCTTAGCAACCAGTGAAAAACCCAAAGATTCAAACGTCTCAGCTAAACGTTCATCGTCATTAGGGCTTGCAAATTCTACAAATTCAAACCCATCGGTTTGCATTGGATTGTATTCAGATACATCATCGGTTTGAGTTGGCAAATCATGAACAGCAAAAGACATAAATCTCCTAGGGTTATTTTATAAATTTATTTACAGTAAGCGAGAAATTCACCCATGCCAAGTCAAGAATCTAATTATTTTGCATTCTTAAAGCGTACATTTAATTCACGATGGTGCGCATGGCATATGGCAACGGCCAAGGCATCAGCCGCATCGTCAACAACGCCTTTAGGCATAGTTGGCAAAAGCAATGCCACCATTAAAGCAACCTGGTGTTTTTCGGCATGTCCTGACCCCACCACTGATTTTTTCACCTTGTTTGCCGAATATTCAGCCACTTTTAATCCGAATGATGCAGGCGTAAATAAAACAACTCCTCGCGCCATACCAAGTTTCAAAGCAGATGCAGGGTTTTGATTCACAAAAGTTTCTTCTACAGCCGCTTCATGAGGTTGAAATTGCTGCAATACATTTAATAATTCCTGGTACAAAGTGTTCAGCCGATTTGCCAATTCTGCCTTTGCATCGGTCTTGATCACTCCATGGGCTACGTAACTTAGTGAATTTCCCTGCGCCTGCACAATGCCCCAACCGGTGCGTTGAAGGCCTGGATCAATTCCCAATATTTTGACCATGCATTACCAAAAGATTATATGAACTTGTAAAGCATACCCGGATGCCATAGAATAGTCACCCTAAGCACTTATTATAAAGTTTTATGAAAACCGAAAAAACACTTTCTATTCTAAAGCCTGATGCAACACGTCGTAACATCACTGGAAAAATTAACGCTAAAATCGAAGCTGCTGGTTTGCGCATTATCGCTCAAAAACGCCTTCACCTTAGCTTAGCCCAAGCACAAGCATTTTATGCTGTACATGCTGAACGCGCATTTTTTGGTGAGCTTTGCCAATTTATGATCAGCGGACCAGTTGTTGTGCAAGTTCTACAAGGTGAAGACGCAGTAGCTAAATACCGCGACATTATGGGCGCTACAAACCCAGCTAATGCAAAAGAAGGCACAATCCGCCAAGAGTTTGCAGAATCTATTGAAGCAAATTCAGTACATGGTTCTGACTCTGCAGAAAATGCTGCTACTGAAATTGCTTATTTCTTTAGTGATCTAGAAATCGTTGGTTAATTTACCCAACATTTTAACCGGCGTTCGTTTCTTTGGAACGCCGGGCCTTATCTACTTATACCTCTGTCAAAATTATTTTTTAGCCTTCTGGGTTATGCTGTTTTTGGGCATTACCGATTGGTTAGATGGATTTTGTGCTCGTAAATTCAAACAAGAATCACTATTTGGTAAAGTATTCGACCCTATTGCCGATAAAACACTAATGATTGGAATGTTTGCAACACTTGGCTACTTAAAAGCCCTACCTTTAGCATTTGTTTTCTTATGCCTTGGCCGAGACGTATTAATCGCCCTTGGTGGCTTTGCAATGATGCGGTCAGCCTACAAAAAAGATTTATCCCCCACCAAAGCCAGTAAAATTAATACTTTTTTGCAAATACTTTGCATTTTAGTGGTGACTTATCGCTTGCATGCCCCATCTATTAGTCCACACGTGCTGTTTAGTGAAAGCGTTTTACTTGGGCTTACCAGCCTATTTACAATTGCATCTGGCATGCAATATGCAAAAACCTTTTGGAGATTTCTAAAAAATACGTAAGAATTCAAGTATATCTAAAATTTGAACGCATTCATGTTTTTTGCACGCCCTAGAACTCCTACCCGTCTTGAAATATGGCCCACCTTTGTTGACGCCTTATCTACAGTACTAATGGCCATTGTTTTTGTGCTTATGACATTTCTTGTTGCCCAAGTTTTTTTAGTGGAAACAATTAACACAAAAGACACCGAAGTCGCTAGGCTTCAAGCTCAGCTCAGACTATTTGAAGAAAGTCTTGCAAAAGCAAAAGATAGCCACGACAAAGCATCCGCTAAGGTAACTTCCCTTGAAGAATTAATGGCCAGTTTGAATGCACAATTAGCAAAAATCACACAAGATTTAGACCTTGAAAAAAATGCCCATACCGATCAACGCACTGCCAATGAGCGCCTAAAAACAGATCTCGAGAAGCTAGAAGAACGATTGCGTCAACTGCAGGTCCTGTTAAATCAAGCTCAAGCAGAAACAACCCAAAAAGATGCTGAAGTTAAAAAGCTACAGCTAGGCCTTCAAGCGTTAGAAAAAGAACAAGACAAACATAAAGACTCCATAAAAGTTGGGCAGTTTCGTTCACAGTTTTTTGCGCAATTGAAAAGCATATTGGGTGACCGCAGTGACGTGCGCGTTGTCGATGACCGCTTTGTTTTCCAATCAGAGGTTTTGTTCAGCATTGGTTCCGCAGAGCTTGGCGAAGAAGGTCAAAAGCAACTGAACGAACTCATAAAAGCATTGAAAGAAATTGGCAGCAAAATCCCCCCTGAAATTAACTGGATTCTTCGCGTAGATGGCCACACCGACAAGCATCCCATTAAAAGCGCGCAGTTCCCCTCCAACTGGGAACTTTCCGCAGCCCGGGCCATTGCCGTTGTGCAATACATGATTAAAAAAGGCATTAATGGTAAACACCTAGTAGCCGCAGGCTTTGGAGAATTCCAACCAATTAATGTGGAAGAGGTTGATCGTAACCGCCGTATTGAATTTAAGCTAGATCAACGGTAAGGGAAATTACCCACTAGATCCCCACGCCCTTTTCAAGGGCTAAAGGTTGCGACAATTAGTCTTCAGAGGAGCACACCCCCTCCCTCGTCTTCATGAGGAGCGCAGCGACGTAATGATCCAGTTAGTAATACATAATCCTTACAATCTCCGACTCGATCGCAGATCCATTGATACTAATCATTATGGATGCCCGCTTTCGCGAGTATAACGAATCAGATATTATAGGACTAGCCCCCAAGATACTAAGGCGCCCAACGCACTTCGTGCTGTTCGCCTAAGTTCTGGGGAGACTGGCGAGAGAATGCCATCCATTATCAATAAGGAAAAAGGGGAAAGAACGAATTTCCCTCCCCCGCGTAGTTTTATTAAGCAGCAGCTGCTGCTGTAGAACTGTTTGCAGAATCTGCAGTCACTGGCGCAGCTGGCTTTGCATCGGCCAACACTACTTTTGCTGGCACAACATCTGCCGCTTTCTCTGGTGCAGGAACAGACACATCTGCCGAAGGTGCAGGTGTTGCAACAGGCGCAGTAATATCTGCTGGCTTATCTGCAGGTTTTTCTGGTGCAACAGCAGATACATCCGCTACAGGAGCAGCCGGTGCAACAGTTGCATCAGCTGGCTTTACCTCTTCTTGCTTAACTTCTTCTTTTTTTACTTCCGGTTTTACCTCAGCTGGCTTTTCACCCGCTGCTAATAAACCCTTAACTTCATCTTCAGCTGGGCAAATATTAAAAACTAAAAAATCCCCTTGCTTTGAAAGCACTGCGTACAACTTTTTTTCACCCGCTGAAAAATCAAAAGCAACAGGTCCAGAACCACCAGACAACTTCGCTTCAGCTTCTTGCATTACATTCATAATGCTTTGTTCAACCGCTTGGTTAATTTTTTCTTTTTTAAAGTGGGCAACACGAACGTACTTATCACCATCTTTTTTAATCACCACAATATAGTGCTGATCATCAACTTTAATTTTGTCTTCCTGTTGAGATTTGTTGATTGCTTCTACGGCATCTACCGGGCTTTTTGCAAAAGCTTCCTTAATCAAAACTTCGCGTTCAGCAAGGGTTGAAACAGATGCCGCTAAGCCAAAGCTCAGTGACGACGCTAGCATTAAACCTATTAATAATTTTGATTTCACAAAATCTCCTGACAATATTTTTAAGTAATTCTACCTGAGCCATTATAAGTTGTAAAACTTTTTGCGTGCTCAAATTTTTAAACACCCATGGCTTTTTTCATGAAGAATTTTTTCAAAGGCGGAATTTTTCCAACCACCGCAAGGCCAGCTTGACGAACAAAACTAACCACTTGGCTATCGCTTTCAAAAAGACGAGTCAGCCCATCGGTAAAGAAATAGAGCCCTTTGTGGTCTAGTTTACGGCGACGACTATATTGATTTAACAAATGCTCTGCCCCTAAATCTCCCCCTAAATCTTTAGCATCGGCCAATAATTGCGCAATATCTGCCACATCACGCCACCCCAAATTAACCCCCTGCCCCGCTATGGGGTGCAGCGCATGGGCCGCGTCCCCCACTAAAACTGTACGCGGCGCTGTGGCTTTATCTACGGTTAGGGCAATCAGGGGAAACGTCCAACGTGTACTGTTCAAAGTCACTTTTCCATAAAATGGAAAAATACCCATGAGTTTTTGTTCTAATTCAGCAGTGGGAATAGTTTCCCATGGGCAATCCTTAGAGCCGCACCAAACTACTCCTGATTGATGCTGCCCATCAGCGGTATCAACCATCGGCAACATGGCAAAGGGACCAGATGGCTGAAACACCTCCCACGCCGTTGCTTGGTGGGGCTTTTCATGGGTAAAATGCGCTACTAAAGCCTTGTGGCCATATTCTTTGGTTTTGCTTTTAATGTGTACCTGGCCGCGCACCCAAGAATTACGCCCATCTGCGCCAATAACTAATGGTGCTTTTAAAACACCGTGTTCCTTGGTGTGCACTTCCCCGGGCAACAACTGCTGCAGGGTGCAATTATCAAGCACTTCAACCAATTCAGCATTTCTCACCCCATCAAATAGGGCATTTAACAGGCAATCGAATTCAATAATATACCCCATAGGGTCAATCCCTAGGTCTTGATAATCATAATCAAGGGTCCAAGCAGACCCCTGTTCAAAAACGCGAATATGATTAATTCGTTGGGCAGTAGGTTCCAGCGCTTGCCACAGACCGCAACTTTCTAAAAACCGCTTAGAGCCAAGGGTTACCGCAATCGTGCGCCCATCTTGTATTGATGGCTTAGTAAATGCGTTGCGTTCCAACAACTGTACTTTTATTCCTAGTTGCGAAAGGCGAATTGCCAAAGCCGCCCCAACTAACCCTGCACCAACTATAATGACCATAACCAACTTTGCCTCAAATACTTCGCCTCTTTAACATAAGTCAGTTCGTGAACAAGTTCAATTTTCACTAATAGGCCTAACGCGCAGACAAAGGAGCCAAGTTATTTCTTAAAAATTCTACAAACGTCACATACCACTCAGTAAAATAGTCATTACAGCTCGTGTCACTTTCTGAACAATCAAAAACAAGCACGACGTCTTCGTCTTCGCTAATGCCGTCAATATACACATAGCTATTATCGAATGAAAATGACTTGTCTTTTGCAACACCCGCACTGGTTTCAACCACACTAGGCAATACTTGTTTTGCACTATCTGGGGGAATTTTTTCAAAAGCATTTTGCCCAATAGAAGGCACATCACTAACAACAAATTCTTTGGCAGCAACAAGCTCTTGGGTCTTTTTCAAACCAAAAAGCACTTCGGGTGCACTGGGAATGCTTTCATCTATTTTATGTTTCGCAATAAGATTTTCGTAAAAATCGATAAGACGTTGCGTTTGACCTGCCCTTTTATTCTCATCTTGTTCAGATTCAAGTGGCAAGCTTGCATGAATGCTTCCAACAACATTCACAAAAAGAAATAGAAGTGAGCAGATGATATTCATCAGATACGCCTCAAAACCACTACTACCAAAATTATTATATTAACAAGATATTAAATTAGTGTTAACTGGTGTTTAATTTCTTATGTTCAATTTTTTTTGTATTTTGCGTACCAACATTATAATACGCCAACCTTGCCTCAAATACTTTGCCCCTTTAACATAAGTTAAAACCTTCAAGAATTTAAAGTATGCATGTTTTGTTAGTTGGCTATGGCGCCATGGGCGCGGCTCTGTTAAAAGGCTGGGAAGCATTTTGCAAGGTCACGATTGTTGATCCGTTTAAAGAAGGTTGCGCAAAATCAATTGATGAACTACCCGCAAGCTATTGCCCAAATGTCATTGTCATTGCCGTAAAACCACAAATGCTTGCACAAGTCATGCCCGCATACGCAAAATTTCAAGATGCACTATTCATTTCCATTGCCGCCGGCATTCCAAGTAATCGTTACGCCCAGTGGTTAGGGGAAAAAGTACGCCTTAGCCGAGTCATGCCTAACTTACCTGTCATTGTATCCCAAGGGGCCAGCGCCTATATACTAAATGAAAACTGCACGAGTGATGATGACACAATTGTCATCACCTTATTTGAAAAAGTAGGCATCGTTGAAAAATTAGCAAACGAAGAGATGTTCGATGCGGTGACGGCTCTTTCTGGGTCAGGCCCTGCTTATGTGTATCATTTGTGTGAATGCTTGGAACAAGCAGCCATTGAGCTGGGCTTAGATCAAGACTTCGCGATGCGATTTGCCAGACAAACCATTATTGGCGCCGCTGCAACATTGAAAGAATTGCCCGCATCAGCTGAAGAATTGCGCGTCAATGTTACAAGCAAAGGTGGCACAACCGAAGCCGCCCTTGGGGTTTTAATGGGAAACAACAATTTGCAGCGTTTGTTTTCACACGCCCTAATAAAAGCCCGTGACCGCGCTCAAGAACTAGCAATATAAAAATTTATGTATAATTAATAATTTATTATTGAACACTATGGTAATATTTAATTTAAGAACAGTTCTTCAGATATATGACTTCAATGTATTCGCTTAAAGCCCAAAAGGATACAAATGGCGAAGCTATGTCTGCATGCAAGGTTGGCGCCAAGGCGGGTGGCCCACCCTTTATTTGGGCGGGGGTGGGGGGATGGCACCATGTACCACCAAAACATTAATAAATCGTTAAAAACCAATAATAAATATTTTGAACTAATCATAAAAAACTTGCATACTGCCCTCCTTATGAGAGTTATTCGACTTCTTTTTGTTTTTGCATTTTTTCCGTTTCTACACGCCGAAACGGTTGTGTGCAGTTTTTCAATTTTACAAAATTTATGCGCTCAATTATGCCAAGGAATTGATAGTATTCAGGTGTACACAATTGTACCAAAGTCGGTTGACCCGCACATGTACCAACCAAAACCAAGTGATTCAAAAACGTTGGCAAAAGCCGATTTGGTAATTACCAATGGGCTAAATTTAGAAGGGTGGATTACCAACCTAATTGACGGCTCAGGTTACAAAGGCAAAGTGGTTATGGCTAGCGAAAATATATCAGCCCGTTACCTTGGGAAATTGCCAGATCCACACGTTTGGCATAGCCCAAAGCTCATTAATTTAATGATTAATAACATCACAAATGCGTTAAAAGATGCCTTTCCAAATCACACATCAACATTTGAAAAGAATGCAATAAGCCTAAAGGCCACGTTCAATGAATTGCAAACCAATGTTGCTGAGCTTTTTGCAAAAATTCCCCAAAGCAAACGGGTGATGCTCACCACTCACGATGCTTTTTCATATTTCGCCCAATGCTATAATGTTGTGGTTTTAAGCCCTCAAGGCGTTAGCACTAGTGATGACCCATCCGCAGCAGATATGAAAAACTTGATAGGTCAAATTCGCTCCTTGCAAATTTCTGCCATTTTTCTAGAAAATTTATCAAATCCCAAAATTCTTAACGCTATTGCTAATGAGACTGGAAAAAAGGTAAGTGGCGTTTTGTATGCCGACACACTAAAAGATGATTTAAACTTGCAAGACACCCTGTGGTACAACGCCACAGTTATAGCAGGAGCAATGAATGCTTGATATTAACGCCATTTGGGAAAAGGCTGCACAACCTTCTCCTGAACTTACATTTGAAGAAATTCAGGCTTTGATTAATGACCGCCTTTGGGCAGTGACAGACCAGCTATCAACAGTTAGCCTTCACAGTACTGATGAAACCTTGTTTGACTTAATGATGTTGGTTTTTGATAGCCTAACTGAAAAACGGACGTGCATTTTGAACCTTTGGAATGCTATTGAGTTAAATCCCAAATGTATTTGTGAAGCACAATCACAAATTAGTGCTGCTATTGATGGGTGGCATCAGCAATTAAACCTACATTGGAATACGGCACGTTATGTGCAAAATTTACTGTTTTTGTGCGCGCTAATCTATGCTGCTGTCGTTTGGAAAGATGACACCAGCGCAGATAATTCAAAGGTCATGGCAAAAATTGACGAGCTGATCGGTTGGTTAAATGCCAGCAAATCAGCCCCGTTTGATTTACTTGAAAAAGTAAAAAGCATGGTTATGGGGTGCATGTAAAAGATGTTTTACGAATATTGAACCATCACTAGCACGCATAGATATGATTGTGGAAAAATCAACAAATTTATCCATTACTTTCTGAAAAGTCATGTGTTGAAAAGGAGTATTAATGTAATAATCTACACCATCCGCACGACGTTCCTGAATAATATCTGGAACAGCTATTCCTGAAATAGTATATCCCAAACTAATTAGCTGTTTTTTTATCAATTCAAATGAATCTGAAAACATAGATGAAGCAAGGTATACCTTTGCATTTTCTTTAGTTTCAGTAGGAATATCTTGCAAAACATTCTGTAACGCTGCAAATGCAGATCCCATAACTATTTCGCCTTCAGCATTTGTATAAATCTCAGCAGGCGAGCAGTGTAACATGTAACTTCCCGAAACAGTCCATACTGCTATTCCAATACAATTACATACTCCATTAGTACGTAATATGCGACCCATAGTAAAATCTGAAACAATTTCGCAAGCTAATGGTGCAAATAAATATTTTTCAGTTGAAGCATCTGAAAATGTTTCACAAGAAAGTTCAGGATCTTCACTATTTTGTATGAATGGCAGATTTCCTAGTTTTGCTCTAAATTCTGCCAATTTGGCGGGATCACAGATAATACGATCAGTTCTTGAATCATATGCTGAATATAAGGTTGTCCTTTCTACAAATAATTGCTCAGGCACATCAGTTGCGCTTAGATTGTTAGCAATATGCATAGAAAAGAAAAAATAAGGAATATTTTTATCATTAGATCTTACCTTGTAAGAAAAAATTTATACATAAGATGTAACATACGCATACTTGATTTTCTAGTTCTTAATAATAACATTTGCACTGAAATACCAAGTTTTAATGATTTAACATTCATAAAATCCTCCAGAGTCATATAGACATTTAGAATGTAAATTACTGCGTAGTGATAGATAAATATTTAATAAAATAAAAATATTTGCAAGCTCAGCAATTTTAAATCTATTATACAACCTCGATATATATTTTAAAGAGGTCTTATGTCAATATTTTTCAATCAGTTTTACAAAAATTTAGTGATTTTTGCTTTTGTTTATTTTAGCAGTGGTTGCCTATATCCAGCTCACAATAATGATGCTTTTGCAGAATTGCAAAGAGGCAGCAGCATCGCTGCATTTGAATGGCAGAAAAAACCGAACAGCAACATTGTTATACTAGATAATGCAAATCAACACGTAGCAACCATTTTTACCCTACGCTATCAACCTGATAGAGGAAAAATTGGAGTATATTTGAACAATAGTGATGGCACAAAGGAATCTAAATGGCCTTTCAAAGATCATCTAACTGCAAAAGAATGGATCATTGAAAGGGCCCGTAACTTAGGTATAGTACTTGCTAGATAGTAACTTGGGTGTTTCATAAAAAAAATGGCAAAAGGCGCAAGCCCTTTGCCATTAATTACGTTAAGGCTAAATCTATTTCTTCAGGTATCGAATGGCAGCAGCCACCAAAACTGATTTCACAATTCCTGGCAGAAGCATAAGACAATAACCTGAAAGAACCCTCTTCCATTAGTTTTAAAAAATCTCAGCGTACTTGTTGATGAGTAAAGTGTTTGGGCATAACTTTCAACTTTATTACACAACAACTTTTTTTCGAATGATTTCTATACAACTAGATGTCTCTGTGCCATACGCTTCATTGTAGACTCTTGAGCCTTGTGGAACATAATTTCTTGAAGAAAAAGCCATACAACAAAGAAAAATTGCGGTAATACTCAAAAAAATAATAATTACATATATCAATTTCATTGATAAATCCTTAAATCACATATTTATTTTTTCAGGTATCGAACCGCAGCTGCCACCAACAGTGATTTCACAATTCCTGGCAAAATAAATGGCACAAGTCCGAATGAAATTGCTTTATCAGGGCTTACATACGCACAAAGCCAAAGCACACCACACACGTACAGCGTTGTTTGACCTGCAAAAGCAATTAACAACATTTCTTTGGTATTGGTATTTGCATTTGCATTTGAAAAACGCTCTCTAAGTGTGCACATCACCCAAACTGCCACCAAAAAACCAAAATAGAAGCCACCTGCTGGCCCCATTAATTTTGCAAAACCACCACTGAAGTTAGCAAAAACGGGAGCGCCTAGTGCTCCTAACATCAAGTAACTTGTTACACTTTTGAGTGCATCTGCTTTTGAAAAGGTAAGGCCAATCACAAGCATAGCAACTGTTTGCAATGTAATAGCTACGGGCTGAATCGGTATGCTTACCTGGCCACAGAAAAATAATAAACCAAAGCCAATAACCGTTAATAAAACACGAGAATTTCTAATGTATTGAAAAGCTAATTGCATAAAGTACCACCTTTTGAATAAAAACTACCTTATGTCTTAGCCGTTTTTTGCAAAATCTACCAGTGGCTTTGAATAATGGTTTGTTCTTGGCTTCTGGATTTGTTCAACAAAAATTATAAGGAAAATCCAACGAATCCCCACTTAGCGCATAATGTATGCGCCACAAAATTAAGATCCCGCTTAGGTTGAATGGTAAGAAGTGCGGTTTGAATAGCGCTTTTTGTTTCAGTGATTCTTTGCCCAAAAGCACCTTCATCAAGTTGTGAAAGAGCCTGAATGCCATTCATGATGAATGTAACACTCATCTGTGCAGGATAGGCATTGGCAGATTCTTGCATGAGATCAGTTACTTGGGTAGTAAAGTTGTTTTGTCTTTCAAAAGGCACAAATTGCATAAGTCTTGGAATATTGCTTGTAAACACTTGCATTGCTTGATCAGCCAGCGCATCTTTTTGTTCTGCAGAACATGTTGCTTTATCTAGACTACTTGTTCTTAAAATGGTTCGCATATTTGTAGATAATGTTACTACTGGGTCATCCAATAATGAACCCAGCGTTGCAACTTCTGCAGCAAAGGTTTGTGCGTTCCATCCTAAAAAAATTGCTAATAATACATTTAGTTTTTTGATCTTTTGCCCTTAAGTACATTCACTTTTCTAAATTGTACCGGCTAGAAATTTAATAAGAAGTTAATGAAATATTTAATAGGGAAAGCGCAGTTAATATGCTATTCTTTGCAGATATTTTTAAAAGATTTTTCACATGCTAGCTCTACAAAATTTGACCCGACGTTTTGGCGGGCGTGTTGTTTTAAACAGCATTAGCCATAGGTTCCCGGAACAAGGGTGCGTAGGACTTGTAGGCGTTAATGGTTCTGGAAAATCAACATTGCTTAATATTTTATGCGGCCTTGACGAACCAGATGATGGAACGGTGACTAAGCCTCGTGATACGGTAATTGGGTATTTACCCCAAGAACCAAACCAAAATCCAATGCCTACCCTTTTGGAAGAAGCCCTTGGCGGTGCCGAATACATTTTAGGTTTGCAAAGCAGGCTTACCGAAGTGCTGACCTTAATGGAGCATTCCTGCACCGATGCAGTCGCAAAAGAATATGACCACATTATGCACGAACTTACTTATTTAGATGGCTTTTCAATTGAATCAGAAGCAAAAGAATTACTATGTGGACTAGGCTTTAAAACTGATGATTTTGGCAAGGACCCAAAGACCCTATCGGGTGGCTGGCGTATGCGCCTTGAATTGGTGCGCTTATTTTTAAAAAAACCAAATTTCCTAGTATTAGACGAGCCTACAAACCACTTAGACCTTCCAAGCATGGAATGGGTTGAACGCTTTTTGAAAAACTTCCGGGGCTGTTTGGTGTTTGTATCCCATGACCGGTCATTGATTAACCGCTTGGCTACCAACATTTTGCACCTTCACCACGGCGAAATGAATGCTTACGTGGGCAACTACGACAAATTTTTAGAAGCTTACGAATTAGAACAAGAACAAATTCAAGCGCAAAAACAGAATTTGGGTGCAAAAGCACAGCAAGTGCAAAGCTTCGTTGACAGGTTCCGCGCCTCAGCAAGCAAAGCCCGCCAAGTGCAAAGTCGCGTAAAAATGCTGCAAAAACTTTACGATGCCGATACAAACCTAAAGGTGGATGAGAAAAACCCACCCATGAGTGTTAAGCTAGAATGCGCTAAAAAAAGCGGACGCGTGGTGTTAAATGCCAAAGACCTTTCCATTGGTTATGCAACACCGTTAGTGAAAAAGCTTAGCTTCAAGCTTGAACGTGGGCAAAAGTTAGCGATTGTTGGCGCCAACGGTATTGGTAAATCCACACTAATCAAAACCCTACTAAACATTGTACCTAAGCTTGAAGGCGAAGTGGAACTTGGTCACGAAGTTGATGTTGCATATTTCGCCCAGGATCAGCTGGACTACCTAGCACCAAAAGCAACCATGCTGGAAAACGTCATGCAGCTGAATCAGCACTTAAGCATAGGCCAAGCCCGATCAATGCTGGGAGCATTTTTGTTTAAAGGTGATGATGTTTTCAAGCCATTGAATGTGCTTTCCGGCGGTGAAAAAAACCGCGTCGGTTTATGTTGCCTATTAGCTAAAAAAGCAAACACATTGATTTTAGACGAGCCCACAAACCACCTTGATATGCAAAGCATCGATATTTTGGCGGAATCCCTTAGCGTGTTTGAAGGAACGGTTTTATTCGTAAGCCACAACCGCAGTTTCATTGACGATGTCGCAACCCATATTTTGGGCCTAAATGCACGCGGCCAAACCCTGCTTGTGGAAGGCGACCTTGAACGGTTCGAAGCCAAAGCCGCTCAGGTTGAATTCTGCTGGAATTAGGGACTTGGCTCTGCTGTCAGTAAGCCATATACCTTTTTTGCAAGATTTTCTCCCGGAGTATTATCACCCATTATTGACGCAACTCGGATACAGTCCAGAGGTGTTTCTCTGCGTTTATTGCGCAAACTCAATAATTCTTTAATGTTTGGAAAATTTCTTCTAGTGATTTTTATTATTTCGTTCACCGTATAATCATCTACATATTGCAAGTAGGGACCATGACTACCAGCTTGTGGAGTAAGAATAATACATATCCAGTGCAATAGAGTGTTTTGGTCCTCTCCAATTGGGTTACAACCATGAATTTCTATAAGCTGCCCAAGTAGTGACTCAAATTTCGGAAGGTAACCTTCGCTAATTGTTCTATAACTTAATTCTTGAAACTGACGAAGAGCTTCATCGTGAATACTAAGTGGTGCAGCCGATGCCGACCTGTCACTAGCGTCAAGCCAAGCCTGAACCTCTGGACTTATTGTAAAGCCAACATATTTCTCCTCTGCACCAAAAACCTTACCCGAAGACAGCACTAGCAAAAACGTCACGATAAAAAAATACATAGTCCCAACCACAAAACAATACCTATTGATATTTTAAAGTAAGGAAAATTAACAAATCACTAACACAGCATTTTTAGAATATCTCGACTAACAGCAATGCAATGAAAATACACTCTAAGCCAATCACTCCCACTAGAAGTGGGAGTTTGAATATGAACCGCTCAAAGCGGATTGATGTTACCTTTTTACCTGTCAAACAGGTTTAGTTGGTCTGTTCGTTTATCGTCTGACTCTTGATTCTGGATGTAATTTCTTATCATTTTTTC
>CALPGA020000008.1 GCA_943322985.2 Candidatus Finniella inopinata | reverse complement strand
CTGTTCCTTCTGTTCCTTCTGTTCCTTCTGTTCCTTCAGCTGATGGTGATGCTGCTTCTAATGGTGGTGTTTCTGCTGATGGTGCTGAATAATTAAGCCCTGATATATTTTATGTTGTTATGCAAATTCCCTCTTTGGTTTTGTCAGAGAGGGAATTTATAAGAAACAAGTTAATTGTAAGAGAAAGATCTAAAAAATGAAGTGTTTGAAAGGCTTGTTATTAGTAGGGTTAACATCGACCTTTTTTACAGCTAACGGGTATGCTGTGGGTGGTGAGATATCAGATGTAAGTAGTGACGAAGAAGTTGTGGGAATATCCCAGGGCGCACCAATTGTAACAGGAAGGAAGGCTTTGGTAGCAGCTAGTCGAGGTGCTTTTTCTAGTTCTTACACAAACCTATCAGCTGAAGTGATAAGTGCAGAAATTCAAGAGGCTAAAAATAAATTATTAAAAATTCAAACAGAACTAGATTTAAAAGTGTGGAATTATATTGAACAGGCTTTCGTTACAAATAATGCGAAATCAATTGTGGCAGAGCTAGATAAAGTGGCTGCTGCTGATGAAAAAGTTGCTCGTTTGGGTATTGGTAACAAGAGAGAAAATAGCTTAAGGGTAGGAATTTCATCTATTGCTAGAAATCTTAGCAATGCAACATTATCGCCTTCAAAGAAAACAGATTCGAAGGACAGCTTGAGTCTTTACGATGAACATGCAAGTGGTAGCCCTGATGATTATTCTAATGAATATTGACTTTTTTGCATAATAGAACTGCGTAAAAAACATGTTTTTTCCTGAAAATTTTTAATACACACTTCTATATGCGATTGTTTTGTGTATGAAAATTTCATTTTTTAAAGAGGCTAGAACATGAAGTTACTTAGGAATTTGGCATTTGCAGTATTGGCGGCCAAAATTGTGATTTTTTCAGGATTATTTTGTGCAGAATTTTTAGAAAATGAACCTGTGGAAAAGAAAAGCACAGCAGCTTCTCTTTCGTGCTCTATTCCAGTTAAAACTTGTGAATTATCGGGTAATAATCTGATTGATTCCATGCTTATGCTGTACGGACCATGTCAAGAATTGAATCAGTTGTTTATCATTCTGCTAACAAATAAAGAAACGCAATATTCATGGTGGAATGCATCTCACTTAATTGCTAATTCTCATGATTTGCCACTGACTGCTGGAATTAAGGAAGTCAAAGTAACTTCTCTCGCAGAAGAAAAAAAACCAGGCTTTAGTTCAAGGAGAGCAACGCAAGATTTAAGTAAACATTGGAAAGAGCCAGAAGCAGAGCAAAATTCTACTCTTCATTCTGGGCTTTCTATTGCAATTCCAACAGATTCAGATGTAAGTAGGAATCGTGGTCGCTCAATCGATTGGTATATAGGTCATTCACCAACATCACCAAATTTACTGATTGAGCTTTAAGCACATTTTATATAGACTTAATCAGTTTTTAAAAGGTTTTATAGCTAGGTTATGTCTAACAATTCTGCGGTTTCTAATACAACATTTGATGCTAAATCATGGCCGTTTGAAGAGGCAAAACGGGTATTAGCGCGTTTACAGGGTAAGACACCTGAAAAAGGATATGTGCTTTTTGAAACTGGCTATGGACCTTCGGGATTGCCACACATTGGAACGTTTGCCGAAGTATTGCGTACCACTATGGTGCGCAAAGCGTTTGAAACGCTTAGTGATATTCCTACCCGTTTATTTTGTTTTTCAGATGATATGGATGGCTTTCGCAAAGTTCCCGATAATGTGCCCAATAAAGACATGTTGGCTAAATACTTGAACATGCCGCTAACCAAGGTGCCAGACCCTTATGAAAAATTTGAAAGCTTCGGTCACCATAATAATGCGATGCTTCAACGCTTTTTAGATAGTTATGGTTTTGAATATGAATTTCAAAGTTCTACTGATTGGTATACATCTGGGCGGTTTGATCCGTCTTTGAAATTAGTGTTGCAACATTACGATGAAATTATGGGCATTATGTTGCCAACCTTGCGTGAAGAGCGTCGCGCGACATACAGCCCATTTTTGCCACTTTGCCCTAGAACAGGGCACGTTTTACAAGTTCCTATGGTTGAAGTGCATCCGGAAAGTGATTCAGTTGTTTATAAAGATCCGGAAACAGATCAACTAGTTGAGGTCAAAATTACCGGTGGAAGTTGCAAATTGCAGTGGAAGATCGACTGGGGCATGCGTTGGAAGGCTCTTGGGGTTGATTATGAAATGTCCGGCAAGGATTTAATTGATTCAGTGAAGTTATCATCGCAAGTGTGCAGGGTTATTGGCGGACGTGCGCCTGAAAATTTAACCTATGAATTGTTCTTAGATGATATTGGACAGAAGATTAGTAAGTCTAAGGGTAATGGCCTAAGCATGGACGAATGGCTAACCTATGCACCGCAAGAAAGCTTGGCATATTTTATGTACCAAGCACCTAAAAAAGCTAAGCGTTTGTTTTTCGATGTTATTCCTAAAGCAGTAGACGAATATCTACAGCACGTAAGCAAATTTACGCCAGAGCAATATGATAACCCTGTTTGGCATATTCATGGTGGGAAAGCCCCAGCTGCTGAAAGTGGTTTAAGCTTTAACATACTGTTGAACTTAGCATCGGTTGTGAATGCTGATGAAGGTAGTATTTTGTGGGGTTTTGTGAAGCGTTATGTGCCGGGTGCCGATGAAGCGTCTATGCCCTTTTTAGCAAAGATGATTACTTATGCAGTGAAATACTATCAAGATTTTGTAAAACCCAAAAAACAATACCGAGCGCCAAATCAAATGGAGCGTGAGGCTTTGCAACGTTTGCATGATGAACTGGAAGATATATCATTTGAAAGCACTGCGGAGGACCTGCAAGGCATTGTGTTTGAGGTGGGTAAACAGTTTGCGTTTTCAGACCTACGTCAGTGGTTTGGAACGTTGTACGAGGTGTTGTTAGGGCAAGCTGAAGGTCCGCGTATGGGTTCTTTCATTGCGTTATTTGGCATTGCTGAAACGCGCGCACTTATACAAGAAAAGTTAGCATGAAAAAATTTTTTATATCCTTGGCATTTGCAAGCACACTATTTAGCTGCGAAACAATTTGGAATAATGGCCCAACACAATTGTTAAAAGATATTTTCACAATCACTGGTACAAGTGGTGTTGAAAACCTTGAAACAGCGGTAAAGCAAAGTAATTTCAAGTGGATTCGCCCAAAAGGTTTAGAGCGCTGGGATGTGTACAGTCTGTTTGATGATGCACAGCGTGCTAAACTGACCGAAATAGTGAAAAACTCTAGTCTAGCAAAAGCAAAGCTTCCAACCGAAAAGCACTATGATGCAGTTGTTATTTTTGGTGCGACTACACCAAGAGTTCAAGATCGCATTGCATTTTTAATGAAGCTTCAGCAGCAAGGTATTACTTGGAATAAAGTGTATTTACTTGGTTCAACCCGTAATTTGAAAATTGGAAATGACGCTGATAAAGAAATGGCTAAAGTATTAGAAACCAAAGGGGCGGCCACTACTGAAATGGCAATGGTTAATGAAATATGGCAGCAAATACCTAAGCCAGATTCCTTCAAAGAAATTCCAACCGTTTCAATACAGTCAGGTCAGCAACCAGATGGTACAAGAGCAAGCACTGAAGATACATTGCGTGAAATGACAAAAGATTTTGGGGATGTAAAAGATAAGGACTTTTTGTTTATTTCAAATAATCCCTACATTCCTTATCAAGATGCCGTAACAAAAAAAGTGTTAGGACAATATGGAATGAGCATTGAAACCGTTGGGGAAGCGATGACAGCATCTACGACTATGGAAAATGTGCTTGATACCGTGGCTAGGTGCTTAACGAATATTAGAGGGTAAATTTTTCAATAACCATTGTCCTAGATTTTTATTATTGCTACTGCTGAGCCCCTTTGAAGCCACAGCCTTTTGAGAAACAGCAACATGAACAAGATTGCATTTAGCAATGTTCATGCTGCGATTAGATATTCTAAGGGTGCGCTGCTGAGGATGCGCTGTTAAAAAGTGATTTAAAATCGGCAAATTTACTTAATAAGAAGGCATAATAATTATCCACCGTAATGTCCGTAAATCCAAGATGATTTATGAATTTAACTGAACGTTCCAACTCTAGTTTTTCATTTTCGTAAGCCGAGCTTTTAGAAAAACGTTTAAATTCAGGATCCTCTTCAGTTGAGTAATAAATAGCGCGTGTTCTTTCTATTCGCGTACCGCTAAACGATTCAAAATCGTCGAAACTCATTTCATATTTAAAAAAGATCCTACATTCCTCTATTGTTTCAGGACGAATAACCTTAATATTTTTAACGCCATCTGCTTCAAGCTGTGTTCGCCAGTATAGTTGTGCCGTTGAATAACTTATTTTAGCATTTTCTTCAAGAGATTTTTGGGCATTTTCTAGTACCGTTTCAATAAATTCATTTAAAGGTGTTGTTGCCGTATAAATATCCTCAGGCAGGCCATCAGATATATTTTCGTGTAATATAAGGAACAAAATATAATCATTAATTGAATCTTTTATTCTACCTTTTTCTTGCCCCATCTCTGCTGCATTCCATAAGGTTCTGGCGAAGGCGACTAGTATATCTCTAGTATCATTAGGTGTATCAAAAAATATTCTTTCAGGGTTACGTCTATATGAAAAATAATCATCAGCATGACCCATATCATGAATAGCAACGCTAAGTGGAGGAGCGGTTAAAAAGCCGTCATAGCCACAATCTTGCAGAGGAATACCTACTATTGCAATACGGTTTGCATATGCTTTGTTAAAAGTATTTGCTTTAAAGAATGGTTTTTTTCCAATCCATGGCATCCAAAAGCAGTAATCGAAAACCCAGTTTATTTTGCTTGATGAATCAAATGTTAGCGAAAAACGTCCAAAGTCTATCTCTTTGCCAATGGGGCCCTTACTTCTGAATTCAGAAAAATTATCTCTTAGAGAGCCAGCATTGTCATGCAGACAAGTAAACCTTTCAAACCCTTCTTCAATAGTGCTTCCGCCTAAAGTTAAGTGAAAATTTTGCATATCATCAGCTGGGCTTAATACTGCAGCAGTACATAAACTCAAGTGCATTAGCCATTTTGAAGTCAGTTCGCCCGATTCAAGTAGGGTTCTTGCCTTTTCAGTGATAATTCTTAGTTCTGATTCATGATCTGGAATTGTGTTCCGAACTTTTTCCATGCCATTCATGAAAACATCATACATTTCAGGTGGAACAGGGCTATTAAATGTAAGTGATCCGTTTGAAAGTGCATCGCTGACTAGATCGACCAATTGAGTCATATTTAATGGGCGTGTTAGGTGTTCTGAACCGCGATATTCTGAACTGCATTCAGGAGTCATAGAAACAATAGAATTATTTAGTGTGAGAATGGAAATAAATAATACAAATATATTAAAAATTTTCATAAATGATTCTTTTCTTAAGTTAATTTGTATTTTATATCTACCCTTCACTAAATTATTCGTCTACCCGGAAAAAACACGGGTTGACAAATAAAAACACTAACTAACAAAAATGGTATTTCTCTTTTTGTTTGCCAGACTTCTTTGTTTTCTCATACTATGGTGAAAACTAATTTTTAAGGGATATCATGACCTACTTAAATAAATTACTGCTTGTTGTATTAACTTCATTACCACTTCTTGTTGGAGCTGATGAGGAAGAGACGACTGATACTCACCAAGTAAAAATAAAATTACCTTCAGGTAAGAAATTTGCTGAAGATAAAGATATCAAAGAAATTCAAAGTATTACTTGTTGCCAGTTTTTAACTCCGAATATTGGGCTAATAGCAGAACGTTTGGGTTTGTCTGCTAGGGTAGAGCAATTAGGATTATCTGATATGGCGCAGCAGTGGGGTGTGACTTCACTGGCGGAACAAGTGGGTGTGTTTGCGGTAGCTGAATATTTGGGCTTGCCTACTATAGCAAAACGATTTGGTTTTTTTAATGAGATGACTACTGACAACCGAATTTGGACTCTCCCTGTTTTAGAAAAACTCACTTTTGGACAGTTACTACAACTGGCTAGAACCTTTGAAATTGGGGTTGATGAGCTTTTACTAACAGGGGTGCGCAGAGCACTTTCGCCAAAACAAAAAATAGATTAAGGAAGTAAGCGCCTTCTGTAAATACATGAAATTTTGAAGGCGCCCACAATAATTTTAGTGTGACAAAGTGAAGCAAATATTGCAGCAAATTAGTAACCAACAGGTTTCGTGGCAAAACAAAATTTTGCCATGCCGGGTAGGGGTTAATGATTTTTTAGGGCCTAAGCAAGAAGGGGATTGGTGTACACCTATAGGGTCTTGGAAGCTTCTAACTGTGTATTATCGCCCCGATAAAATGTCTAAACCTAAAACTGTTTTGCCTATTATTGAAATCACCTCCAATATGGGGTGGTCAGATGACTCAGATGATATTGCTTACAACACGTGCATTACTACGCCACACCCTTTTTCCCATGAGAAACTATGGCGAGAAGATAATGTGTACGACCTTTTCATTACCACTAGTCATAATACCGATCCGATAATTCCAGAATGCGGAAGTGCAATTTTTATTCACCAGATGAATGAAGCTATGACACCTACTGCAGGGTGTTTGGCACTGAAATTTGAAGATCTTCTTAACCTGGTTGAAACGGCAACTTTTGATACCTATTGGGTTGTGGGTGACGACCTTGGGTACGTGCATAGTGCCTGAGCTACCCGAAGTTGAAACCGTATGCCGGGGGCTTCGTCCCTATATGGAAGGTAAGGTTTTACAAAATGTGGCTTTGCACAGATCAAATTTAAGGAATCCTTTTCCACCGATGTTTGCGGAGCGCTTGCAAGGGCAGGTGGTTAACAAAATTAATCGCCGTGGAAAATATATTCTTATTGCATTGCCTGATTACACTTGGATGATGCATTTGGGAATGAGTGGGCGCATTCAGCGAAGTTCTGTGGCTGATTATATTCATCAAAAGCATGATCATGTGGTTTGGCAGGTTGATGATATGATGTTCGCTTTTAATGATGCGCGTCGTTTTGGTGATATGGACCTGCTGCCAAAGGGGCAAATGTGTGCGTCAGTCAATACAATGGCGCCAGAACCTTTTGAAATAGAGCCTGATGATTTTTACAAAAGTTTGCAGCGCACTACGCGTCCGTTAAAAACGTCATTACTTGATCAGGCTATTATCGCTGGGCTTGGAAATATTTACGTGTGCGAAGCGCTTTGGCAAAGTGGGTTATCGCCCTTTAAAGCGTCGGATTCCATTACCCTTAAACAGACACAGTTTTTATTGAAGAATATCTGCGAAGTGCTAGAGCGGGCGATTGAATCGGGTGGAGCATCACTGCGTGATCATAGAACAGTTGATGGAACTCTTGGGTATTTTCAGCATCAGTTTAGGGTGTACGACCAAAAAGGTAATCCTTGCTTAACTGATTCGTGTTCAGGCACAATTAAGCGTGATGCCCAAGCTGGTCGTTCAACGTATTATTGTCCAACGTGTCAGCAAAACTAATGTGTAAAAAGGTTACTTTATAAAATGTCTTTAACAGTAGCAGCGTATCCAAATTTGCGTCTTCGACGTTTGCGTCAGTCTGCTTCAGTGCGTGAGTTGTTTCAAGAAAACCATTTAAACCCAAGTGACTTTATATGGCCGATCTTTGTTTGTGAGCCTGGGGATGATATAGAAATTGAAACAATGCCTGGTGTGCGTCGGTATTTGGTTGATGAGTTGCCGGAGCAAGTGGAAGAAGCATATCAGCTGGGTATTCGGGCAATACTTTTATTCCCCAAAACTCCAAGTGCGTTAAAAACAGAAAATGCGATTGAGGCGCTAAACCCGAAAAACCTAATATGCAAAGCTATTAGAAAAATTAAAGAATGCGTTCCCAAAATGGTGGTGCTGACGGATGTGGCATTAGACCCATACACAACCCATGGGCATGATGGCATTTTAAAAAATGGTGATGTTGAAAACGATGTAACCATTGATGTTTTAATTAAGCAAACTTTGAACCAAGTTGAAGCAGGTTCTGATGGAATTTGCCCGTCAGATATGATGGATGGCAGAATTCAAGCTATTCGCAAGGCATTAGAAGCAAAAGGGCACGTTAATGTATTGTTGGTAAGCTATGGGGTAAAGTATGCTTCAACTTTTTATGGGCCATTTCGCAGTGCCGTTGGGGCGAATCTGCAGGGAGATAAAAAGACTTATCAGCTTAACCCTGCTAACGCAGTTGAAGCGTTGCGTGATATTAAACAAGATATTACCGAAGGTGCAGATGCCATAATTGTCAAACCGGGATTACCTTACTTAGATGTTGTTTCACAAGCTAAAAGTTTTGGCGCGCCCATTTGGGTTTATCAAGTTAGCGGTGAATATGCCATGATAAAGTACGCCGCAAAAAATGGCGCAATTGTAGAAGAAGATGCGTTTTATGAAACTTGCCTTAGCTTTAAACGGGCAGGGGCTTCAAAAATTATTACCTATGCAGCAAAAGAGATTAGTAGATGCCTAAAGAAAATTTCGGCCTAACAAAGTTCCAGTACACAACCCTATACCCAGCTTTGTTAATGATTGCTGGTGTGTTGATGGTTGCCAGTATTGATATTTATTTACCTGCTGCACCTTTTTTGAGGCGTCACTTTGAAACATCAGAGTGGATGATACAATTTAGTATGATGCAAACACCAATTGTGGCGGCTGTTGTTGGTATGCTGTATGGCCATTGGAGTGATACTAAAGGGCGAAGGCCCGCAATGTTGTCATCTCTTGGGATATTTTCCGTATGTTCTTTCCTATGCTGCCTTTCGTGGAATATTGAATCATTTATTGTGTTACGATTTTTGCAAGCTATTGGTGCTGGTGGAATATCGGTAATTAGTATTTCCATTTTGTCTGATATGTTTAGCGGGTCAGTATACGCGCGTTATATGGCAACCTATAGCATGAGCTTTCCTATTATGTTTGCTGTTGCTCCTGTATTTGGTGCTCATTTGCTAAAATGGTTTGGATGGCAGGCGAATTTTTGGGCGTTAGGTGTAATAGCTGCTTGCTTATGGCTAATATTTGTTAAAAAAATGCCAGAAACTCATAAAAGCCATGTTGATACAATGGGCTGGAATCATATTTTAAAAAATCTAAAGGTATTAACTAACAACCGGCATTTTATAGCTCTTTCTATTTGTCATGGCTTACCGGTTGGTATTGCAGCAGTTTACGGGGTAAATAGTTCTTTTATTTTTATTGATCATTTCAAGTTTTTGCCAACTTCGTACGCATATATACAGCTTGTTCCAGTAGTTATGAACTTAATTGGATCGGTAGCGTACCGTCAGCATGTTGTGAAATGGGGAATTGCCAAGTCTATTCGCTATGGATTGTACCTAAATCTGGCTTTTTTATGCTTAATCACTTTAGGGACAACACTTGATATTCTTCAGTTGCCATTTTCTATAGTTGCGATTATGTGCATTTTAAACTTAAGCCTTTCAGCAACCCTTTCAAGCTGTGGAACAAAAGCAATTGAGTGCGCGCCGGAGCAGCGAGGATTAGCAATTGCTTTCCTTGGATTAATGCGAAACGGCGTGGTTGCAGGGTTAGTTTTAGTGGTTGGAGTATTTTTTGATGGCACTATAATTCCTGTGTATATTGGTATGGCAATCTTAACAGCAATTTTAGTATTTTTAACTTGGCCACTTTCTAAAGAGGCTTCTTAACAATTTTTTAATCAAAATTTTCTAGTCTAATAAAAAAGAATATGGAGGTGTTGATGATCAGATTGGTGTTGTGTGGCGCGTTAACTGTATTTACGTGCTTATTTGCAAGTCATGAAAAAAAAGATCCAATTCCCTTATTTGATTCGGTTCTTTTAGCTAAAGCAACAACAGCTGCTGTTGTGGATGTTTATGCATATAGAGAAAGGGATGGTGAAATCTTCCAGCCCTTTGAATTAGGCGATATTGAATCGATGCTATTTGGAGCTAAACGTCATGGCAACTCAAGTGGAACTGGCTGCATTATTAGTTCTGATGGGTATATCGTGACGTGTAATCATGTTGTGCAAGATGCAACACGGATCTTTGTCGGTCTTAATGATGGTAGAAAAATGCAAGCTACAAAGGTTTTTAGCAATGCTGCTGCGGATATTGCATTTTTAAAAATTGATACAAAAAATTTATCATGTCTGAAGCTTGCAAATTCAAAGACACAAATAGATTTAGGCGAGCCAGTTCTTGTTGCTGGTAATGCTTTTGGCATGGGTAAAACCAGTATTTTTCGAGGGTTAGTTTCATTTATTAACAGGGTAGTTGATGGAAAAGTTGTGTTGCAAAGTGATGCGCACATCGGTGTTGGAAATTCAGGAGGGCCGATGGTTAATTCCATGGGAGAAATGATTGGTATGGCTTTTGCTATTCCACGCATGGGAGGGCTTTCTTTCTTTATTCCAGCCAGCATGATTGGATACTATTTCAACAAAGAAATTTTGAAAAAACCTTGTGCTTGGTGGGGTGTTAACACACAGATGATGACACCCAATATGCTAGAAAGTTGTGGACTAGAAGACAAAAATCTTTTTGGCGTGATTGTGAATGAAATTGATAGCAGCTCTCCTGCGAAAAGTGTTTTAAAACATGGAGATGTGATTGTAGAAGTTAATGGGCAAAAACTAAGTACTCCGGAAGAGCTAGATTTTTTTGAAAAAACTTCAAGTTTAGAGGAAGAGGTTACTTTAAAAATATGGAGAGAAAATAGTTTACAAGATGCGAGATTTATCCCTATTAAAGAGCCAAAATCTTCCACTCAAGAAGTAGACAATAAGCTTTTGGGGAATGTGCAATTTGAACAAACGCCAAACGGCGTGATAGTCAAGCAGGCAGGCAATAGTGGATTGTTTCAAGAAGGCGATAAAGTTATTGCACTAAATAAGAAAAAAATTAAAAAGCTTCGTGAAATTGAAAAAGCTTTAAAGTCCACGGATGGCACATTAAGTGTGACTGTTGATAGAAAAGGAATAAAAATTTCTCAATCATTTTCCAATAGAGACGGTGGAAGTTTTTTCAGTCAAAGCATAATTAGTGGCGGGTGATAACCGTTTAACCTTAGCAATAATTTCCGTATCAATCCATTGCGCTAAGGACCTGGATTGTCTATGCTACAAGGCAATGAATTAAACGAGAAAATCAATGTTAATGAAGGGCAAAAAAGGCTTGATAATGGGCCTTGCGAATAGTAGTTCTTTGGCCTGGGGCATTTCTAAAATGCTACATGAACAAGGTGCTGAACTTGCATTTAGCTACCAAGGTGAAGCTTTAGAAAAACGCGTGCGTCCGTTGGCTGAAAGCCTGGGCTCAACGTTTTTAGTGGAATGTGATGTTGGTAAAGACGATAGCATTGAAAATACCTTCAAAAAAATTGAGCAGCAATGGGGAACTTTAGACTTCGTCGTGCATGCAATTGGGTTTTCTGACAAAAATGAATTACAAGGGCGCTACTGCGATACGTCACTTGCTAACTTCTTAAACACTATGCATATTTCTTGTTTTTCTTTCACAAAAATTTGCCGTGAAGCAGAACGCTTAATGCCAAATGGTGGATCCTTGATTACCCTTACTTATTATGGTGCCGAAAAAGTTATGCCAAACTATAATGTTATGGGTATTGCTAAAGCCGCTTTAGAATCAAGTGTTCAGTATTTAGCAATGGATTTAGGACCTAAAAACATTCGTGTAAATGGTTTGTCTGCTGGCCCTGTGAAAACATTGGCAGCTAGTGGAATTGGTGATTTCCGTTATATTTTAAAATGGAATCAATATAATTCACCATTGCGCCGTAACACGACGTTAGATGATGTTGGTGGCACTGGTTTATATTTGCTAAGCGATTTGAGCTCTGGTGTTACTGGTGAAATTATTCACGTGGATTCTGGCTATCATGTAGTTGGTATGAAAGCAGTGGATGCGCCAGACATTAGCGTTGTTAAAGATTTAGACTAGGAGCTGTAATGATACTTTCCGATAAATGGATTCGCGAGCAAGCAAAAAAAGGAATGATTGATCCTTTTGTTGAAAGCCAAAAGCGTGATGGGATAATTTCTTATGGGTTATCGTCTTATGGTTATGATGCTAGATGTTCTCCTGAGTTTAAAATTTTCACTAACGTGAACAATGCTATTGTTGACCCTAA
The DNA here is from genome assembly GCA_943322985.2 of Candidatus Finniella inopinata. Taxonomy (GTDB): domain Bacteria; phylum Pseudomonadota; class Alphaproteobacteria; order Paracaedibacterales; family CAITNM01; genus CAITNM01. Next base: position 35,785 of record CALPGA020000008.1, on the reverse strand, counting down.
AAATTTCTCTCCTTCAAGCTTTGTGGATAGGGAAACAGATGTGTGTATTATTCCGCCAAACAGTTTTGTGCTAGCAAGAACTGTTGAATATTTTCGTATTCCGCGTGATGTGTTAGTAATTTGTCTTGGAAAATCAACCTACGCCCGTTGTGGCATTATTGTGAATGTAACGCCGATTGAACCTGAATGGGAAGGTCACGTAACTTTAGAGTTTTCAAATACTACGCCGCTTCCTGCCAAGATTTATGCAAACGAAGGAGTTTGTCAGTTTTTGTTCTTTAAGGGCGACCAGCCTTGCGAGGTTTCTTACCGAGACCGCGCAGGTAAGTACATGAATCAAACCGGTGTTACGTTGCCAAAGATATAAACCATGCCAACGATTCTAAAAATTCAAGGGGGAGTACCCCTAAAAGGCACAATCGAAATTAGCGGAGCAAAAAACTCTGCTTTGCCTTTAATGGTAGCATGCCTACTAACCGATAAACCTTTGACATTAACGAACGTGCCAAATTTGGCAGATATTCGAACCATTACCCAGGTTTTAGAAGTGCTTGGTGTGACTGCAGAAGTTAACGGCAGCACACGAACCCTTAACGCCGCGAATATTACTTCGACTACTGCACCTTATGATTTGGTTAAAACTATGCGTGCATCTGTGTTGGTATTGGGGCCTTTGGTGGCGCGTTATGGTTTGGCAAAAGTGTCATTACCTGGTGGGTGTGCTTTGGGAGCGCGTGCTGTTGATGTGCATCTAGAAGGTTTGCGCGCAATGGGTGCGCTTTGTGAATTAGAAGAAGGCTACATTGTGGCCAAAGCACCAAATGGTTTACATGGCGCTAGCTTTACTATGCGTGTTGTGTCAGTTGGCGCTACAGAAAACCTTATGCTTGCGGCTTCCATTGCAAAGGGCCAAACGGTTTTACGTAATGCAGCCCGGGAACCTGAAATTATTGATCTGGCTAATTGCTTAAATGCTATGGGCGCAAATGTTCAAGGGGCAGGGACGGACACTATCACCATTGAAGGTGTGCCATCGCTTCATGGCGCTACGCACAACGTTATGCCTGATCGCCTTGAAACAGGTTCTTATGCAATTGCATCCTTAATTACGGGTGGTGATATTACCTTAACGAACACGTCATTAGAATATTTACCAATGGTACGTGAAACTTTGGAAAAAGCCGGTGCTGTTTTTGAAGAACAAGCAGATGGATTTCGTGTTTACCAAAACGGCCCAATTCAAGGTGTTGATGTGATGACAGAACCTTACCCAGGTTTTGCGACGGATCTGCAAGCTCCATTCATGGCTTTGATGGGTATTTGCGAAGGTGCCAGTATGATTACGGAAACTATTTTTGAAAACCGGTTCATGCACGTTCCAGAACTTGCCCGCATGGGAATGAATATTCAAGTGCATGGTGCATCAGCCATGGTGCGTGGTGTTAAGCATTTAAGTGGGGCTCCTGTAATGGCAACTGATATTCGTGGCGGTGTTGGGCTAGTGGTGGCGGCCCTTGCTGCTAAGGGTGAAACAACCATTAGCAGGTTGTATCACCTTGACCGGGGATATGAGAACCTAGAAGCTAAACTGCAAGCTTGTGGAGCTACAGTTGAGCGCCTGAAAGTTGATGGGTAAACTTAAACTATTTATCGGTTCCCTGCACAACCACTTCGTTAGGATGGGCAAAGTTCAACGCTTGCCTAGCTTTTTCTTCTAATAAGTCTACATCTAGACTATCAGGACGAAGCAAATACGCTTCACGTTCAAGCTGTTCTTTTTCCTGCGTTAAAGCATTTAAAGTGGTTTCTTCTTCTTTAAGCTTTTTGTCTAGGCGAATCCAAGCAAGAACACCGCGTTGGCCTTGAAAAATATGGTACGTAAAGTACACCATCATGGCGACAATCACCACTGGGAAAACAATATGCCGAAGTCTGCCATTCATAATTAAACCTTTTAATCTACAAAAAGAATTGCGCTTTTGAACCCAATTCTTCTTCAATGCGCAACAATTGATTATATTTAGCCAATCTGTCAGTTCTAGACAAGGACCCAGTTTTAATCTGCCCTGCATTTGTTGCAACGGCGATGTCTGCAATAGTTGTGTCATCTGTTTCTCCAGAACGATGAGATAACACCACTCCAAAACCAGAAAGCTGCGCCAATCCAATAGTGCTAAGTGTTTCAGTTAACGTTCCCACTTGGTTTGGCTTAATCAAAATAGCGTTAGCCGCACCACGTTGAATGCCTTCCGCTAAACGCATAGCATTGGTGACAAATAAATCATCTCCAACTATTTGTGTGCCAGAAAGGGTTGCTGTAGCTATTTCCCATGCATCCCAATCTTCTTCAGCAAAGCCATCTTCAATGGAATAAATTGGGTAGTTTTGGCATAAATCACTGTAGAATTCTATTAGCCCAGCTGTATCAAAACTTTCGCCTTCGCCTTTAAATACATATTTACCATTTTGGTAAAGTTCGTTCGCGGCTACATCTAACGCTAACATTACCTGTTCACCTGGCTTGTAACCCGCTGCTTCAATTGCTCTTATAATAAGATTAAGCGCATCTTTAGTGTTTTTTAGGTTTGGTGCAAAACCGCCTTCATCACCCACGGCCGTAATATGACCTTCTTTTTTCAAAATCGCCTTAAGGTGATGAAAAATTTCTGCGCCCATCCGTAAGCCTTCGCTAAAAGTTGGCGCGCCATAAGGCACAATCATAAACTCTTGAATATCAAGTGGGTTATCAGCGTGCGCCCCGCCGTTAATAATATTCATTAAAGGCATTGGCATACGAAATGCTTGTAGGCCGCCCAGGTAACGATATAAAGGTTGACTAAAGTGGTCAGCAGAAGCTTTTGCGCAAGCCAAGCTCACGCCAAGCATTGCATTTGCACCAAGCACACTCTTGTTTTCTGTGCCATCTAATCCCACAAGAGTAGTGTCAATTAGTTCCTGTTCGGTTGCATCAAGCCCCATTACTGCATCAGCAATTGTTGTATTAACGGTTTCAACTGCTTTTAATACCCCTTTGCCTAAGTAACGCTTCGGGTCATTATCGCGAATTTCCACTGCTTCAAAGCTGCCTGTAGATGCACCACTTGGAACTGCAGCACGACCAAAGGCGCCGCTTTCCAACATAATATCAACTTCTACGGTTGGGTTTCCCCTAGAATCTAAAATTTCACGGGCTTTAATATCTGCAATACAATTCATGTTTTTAGCTTTTTAAAAATTTTGTTTAGTATGCCGGTTTTGAGCGATGCAAACAATCATAGAAATTCTACTGGATTAATTTTCATCAATCGGCTACTCAAAATAAAATCTATTAAAAAGTTTCAATGTTCGGATTCAGTGATCGTAGTCGGTATTTAAGTATTGTGGGGTGCCTTAGCTTTGCTTCTGGGCTGTGCTTCGTTTTGTCAGGCAGCACATTGGTGGTGTTTCTAAACGATCAAAAACTGACCCTTGCACATACTGGCTTGTTTCTTATTGCCCACTTGCCCCATGTATTCAAATGGGCCGCCGTTCCATTTATGGAAAAAATAAACCAGGCCGATTACCGGCGCAGGTTATTACAAGCAGGGCTTATTTTAAAATGCCTAATTTTAATAGGATTTGCATTCTCGCCGAAGCTACCTTGGGCATGGTTTGGGTTGTTGCTAGCACTTCACATGGTAAGCGCTGCATATGAATGCATATTGTATGTTTCCCAGGTTGTGGGCCTTAACCGGAGTAACTGGGGCTTTGGAGAAGCTGCCGGTGTTACTGGATACCGCTGTGGAATTTTAGCAGGTGGTGCAGGGGCATTATCGCTTTCGATGATTTGTTCATGGAAAGAAGTTTATATTGTTTTTGCAATTGTTATGCTTATCCCCTTAATTCCGTTGTACTTCACAAAAGTTGCATTTTCACCAAAAGAACGCCCCCTTGTTCTGGGCTACACCCATTACTTAAAACGCGCTTGGGTTAGCTTAAAGGAAACCCAATCAATCTGGTGGCTTTGTGGCATGATGTTTTTCTATCGCGCCCAAGACGCAATTCAAGGTCAATATACCACCATCTATTTTCTTGATTTAGGCTACGACCGCGGATTAATCTCTTTCGCCTATAAAACGTTTGGCATGGGTATGGCTACCCTGGGTGGGTTTTTGGCAGCCTTAATGATTCGCCGCAAAGGCCTTCACTTACCTTTGTGGATTGGTTTGATTACCCATGCATTATCAACAGTATTTTTATTAACCCTAGGCGCGTTTGAAACTTCTGCTGCTGGCCTGTACACCACTGCCATTTTTTATGAATTCACCAAAGGGTTATCAATAACCCCAATTCTTTCACTACAAATTATGAGCTGCACCCAAAACTACACCATGATGCAGCTTGCTGCCTTATCATCGGTCGCTGTGCTATCAACCATTATGTTTGGATCATTCGGTGGTCAGCTTATTGAACCATTAGGCTGGACCAATTTCTGGATGCTAACAATTTTAGCAAATATTCCAGCTTTGTTGTTGATGACGAGAGCGCCGAAGAATTTATAGTATCTATTTATTCAATTTTATTATTTATTAATTTCTATATTCATTTTAATAAAATTAAACAAATGATTAACGCAACGTAAAACATATTATATTATATTATATTATATTGTTTTATAAAAACATGAGTTTTTCACAATTTTTTTTAACATTTTTAGCTGTATGCACGGTAACCTTACATGCAGGCGAGGTCTTAATTGAACCATTTCATGAAGGGGAAGTTCCTGCAGTAGGTTTATGTGCAACTAGTCCGCTATATTTAGGGCAAGATGAAGGGATTGAATCTCTTCGTCTTCAAATTCATTTAGGTGCAAAAGATGATCTTATTTACCCTAACCTTCTGTGGCATTACCGCATGGGCGTGCGACATTTTGATATTGCTAGCCATGGCTTGACTGCCAATCAATCAAAAAAAATAGCAATGTTTTTTGATCGAGTAAAAGATATTTGCACTCTAAACTTAATCCAAATACCAGGCACAGCATCTGGTTCAGCTGATAGCATGCTTGCAGCTTCAGCAGCGCCATCTGCTTTGAAATGGCATCTTCAGCTTACAGATCGGCAGTTTCTGTGTTTGTATAAACCACTCTCAGAAATTTTGGTTGAGGCCTCGACTGCAACATTGATATTTCCTTCGTGCACTTATAATGGGTTTGATCCTGCTGCATCTGTAAGTTTTTGGCCACAAACAGACGAGCAATTGATTTATAGAACAGAGGTTAATTACAGAAAGACGATTAGTTTATTTAGTAGCACTCGTCCTAGTGTGGCAATGCTATCGAATGCGGCTTATATAGCAGATTTTGTAACAATGGAGAAAGCGATCTCCTACACCTCCACAATGATCAAAGATCAGCTGCCAATTATGCATATAATTATTCCGTCCATTCAACATGCATGTTTGCGAGGACAATCACATTTTTCGAACGGGACTGTTGTGCCAGCCACTATTAAAGATGTGCATGAAGAAACATTAGCTTTTTTTGCAGAAAGGGCTGCGTTTAATATAAATATACGTTTTGGTAAAGATTACATTTTTGTACCTGTTGAAAAAAGTGGATGCTCCACAATAGCAAGAGCACTAGGGAGCCTTGAAGCAGGAAGATTAATAGACTTTGCAGCTTATAAAGAGCTTCATATGTTTCCTTTAGAAGTTAAGGAGAGGTACCAAAATTTGTTAAGTCCAGCTATTTTTAAATTTACTTGTGCTCGCAATCCCTTTAGTCGAGCTCTGTCAGCTTATCTTGATAAAATTATGGGTGATGAGATAGAAAGAGCGCCTTATAGAGCAGATCTGGGTTTTAGTAATGATGAAGCTGTTTCATTTTTAGATTTTTTAACGAAATTAAAAGAAAAAGGATTAAGTGTAGCTTCACATTTCAACGTTCAGTGTAACGTAATGATGTGTCCCTATGTTCATTATAATATGATCGTTAAGCTTGAAAATTTCGATCAAGATTTCCAAATAGTCATGAATCGTCTTGGCATTTCAGGAGAGCCGAAAAATTATAAATGGGCTCCTCATGCGACATCTGCAAAATCAAAATTATCTGAGTATTACACTCAAAAATGCGTAGACTTGGTGGTAGAAATTTATAATCGAGATTTCCAATTCCTTAATTATAGTACAATCCCTAGCTTTACACTAAAAGTTGATTAAAAATTAGCTCTTACGTTTATGAAACACTTAACTAAATTACTGGATATCCGTCTTTTACTATTGACTTATTTCCACTCGTTCCAGCCCACCAAGTTCCCATGTGCTTTTTCTCGATAATATCAGCACCAGAAAGAACCAATAATCTATCTGCCGGAGTAATGCTATTATACAGAAAAGCTGTAAAATAGGGGCCATGAGTCCATGGATTACATAAGCCTTGAGTTCGCCTAAAGATTTCGCAAATTTCATTTTTTACAGGTCTTACTGTTTCTAAATCTGTAATAAAATTCATAAATCTTTCTATGATTGGATTACCTTTTCTAGCTGCAAGTATGTTTGTATCGCAATGAATATCTAGCGGATGCTGCCCAACAAACTGATTTGTGATTATATCAAATCTATCTAAAAGGCCTGTCATGTTGGACCTTACATGATACCCGTAGTCTGTATAAAGACCTCCAAATAGCCTTACAAGATCTAAGCGCAGTATATCGCATGCCATAACAAAATATCCTTGTCTTGACAGTAGGTCATATAATTCGACCCCTTTCATGCGATCTCTTATTTCTCTCACTTCTCTTACGTTAATTTTTACAGATGACCTATCTAGTAATCTCATTGTATTTTGTAAAATTGCTTTGTCTTCACACCATAGAAAATGCTCTAATTCTGGGTGTAGTTCTACTGACTGAATGTAGAATTCAGTGGCCCATTCAGGTGGCTCTGAAGCATTCGCTGGATTAGTAAGCCAAACTCGATGTGTTGTATGTTCTATAGATGAAGAGGGTTGTAAGGTATTTAGAATTGTTAACGCTTTTTTATAATGAAATGCTTGAGGTGTATGAATAGAGTCAAGATCTTTCCTTAGGAATTTTTTCAGAAATGCATCTAGAATTGATTCTTTAGCAAAGCTAGGACCTCTGAAGTTTTTTAGATTTGAGTATTGCCTCTCAGGTCGGTAACTCTGTAGCAAAGAAATGTATTCAGGCACAATATTATCTTTAAACCAACGAGATCTCTCAGTATCTTCAGAAAAATTTGTACTACCAAGCTTTCCCCAATCTTTAGAATGCAAAGACCTAACACTAGAAAATTCATCTGGATGATATCCATTTAGGTCATTTGCGTCATGAACCACAGGAAATGGCAGAAGCTCATAATCAAATTCATTAAGCAAAAGTGGCTCTAGTCCGCTAGGTTGGGGGCCTTTAAGAAGAGGTGAGTTAAAACTTAATTTTTTTTCACGAACTGTAAATATTACGGGATCACTAGTGGTGCGAGAATTTCCATAATTCTTTAGCGAAACAAACGTAACTGAAGGCAATGATTGCTCATTGCTTTTGTAAAACAAAAGAAAATTATGCAAAAAAGATCTTAGTCCATTTCCGGTTGCCACACAGTCAAAGAGACATATATTTTGACCTGCTAATCTTCTAAGGTCTAAACTTTCCCAAAAAGAAAAAAGTGAACCTCTCTGTTCTTTTGTAAATGATGCAGAACTATTAGGGTTTCCTGGAGATCCAGAAAAAGGAAGTGATATAAGTTCAGGTATTTCTGCTGTTATTCCCAGCATGCTCAAGTCTGTTCCCTTTAATTTCTGTAAAACGGAATATAAAAAGTAACCAGACTTACCTGGAAAAATAAAAGCTTTAATATCTTTCTCTTGTGCAATTCTAAAAATTTCTTGCAAAGTTGAATGCGCATTATGGTGTGATTCAGCTAAACCAGGTAATGCGTAATACATGTGCTTTAGTTTTAATTCTTGAGCACTGCAAACTCTACTCAATTTTTCATCATATATGGAATACGGTTCATCAGTCCCGCCGAGGTCTCGAACGAAATTATTTCTTTGATGTTGAGAATCATCAAACAGAAAGGTAGCGCTAAACTGATATCCTTTTCTCTTCATTATATTAATGGCAGATGATTTTCTGTCCCAATATATTTGGAAAGGATATCTTCCAGAAGCCATGAATACATTATCAGCAAATTTTCCAAAATATGTATGCCCTATTCCATCATCTCCAAAATCAATGCTTGTTGAAATATCTCTTCCATAGAGAGAAAAAATTCTTTTCAAAAAGTTTAAGGTTGTATGTGGTCCGTTTAAAGCTGATTCATTTTCAAATGCGGAAGAAAAAACAACATAGTTTTGTGATTCATCTATCATTCTAAAAAGCCAGTCAGTGTTTTGTGTGATCAAATCCTCACGTGTCAGTTCTCTTCCTAACACTAAAAAGTCTTCTTTTCGTGCATATTTTGTTAAAAAACCATCTATATCAACAATTAAAAGATTTCGTGCGTGTTTAAGTTGAAAATCTTGCTGAACTTTTAGTGCCGAAGGATACAGGTCCATAAAAGACCAACATACTGGGATATTTTGCTTTAATATGCTTGTGTACAGATTCCGATTAAATAATTCAACACTTTCGTACTGAATATTGTGCGCAATCCTGCCACTAATTTTTCCCGCTGCTATTGGCCCCCAAGAAAAATTTGTGTTCTGCCCATGCACGCCCGATATAGAGCATGGTGAAGCAACAGTAACTTCATGCCGTTGTCCTTGTTGTACGACCACTGTTTTTTTCTTAGTTGCAAGAGTTTGGCTTTGCTTGCCTGTTACATTTCGAATCTTAACTGAGCTAAAGCTTTCGTTCGACGCTGCATTAAAAAATAGAAAGCCATCAGATGCTCTGATTGCTTTTTTTTCACCAGCTTCTAATAGCTCTGAATGTTGCGCTAGGACATCAACACTAATAGGCGCAGACCCTTGGTTGAATAGCTCAATTATTTGTAATTTTGTAGATACATAAATTTCGTTAAAATCTACATTGGTTGTTGTTAAATCAAGTGCTGGAAACACGCACTTAACCATTAAAAATGCACATACTAATTTTTTCATTATAGTTACAGCCCTTCTGCGTAGTTAATTGCGTACATTCCCGGCGTTAAAGCTAAACGCGGGTCTTCATAAGACAAAATATCTGAACACGTTCTTAGTGGAGAAAAGGTTAATGGACTAAAAATCATATCGCGACTAGCTTCTGCGTATTTTTGAAAAGCAATACTAAGTGCACCACTGCCATATTTCACATGGTACATAGTCAATGCTCGGTCTTCGGCGTTATTTAACAGCCTACTTTTTGGAATGCCGGATATATATGAAGGCGTTCTAATAGTATGGTAACGTGCTAAATCAAGAGCACGCATAATAACTGGGTGCTCAGGAACAGCTGCCATCACTCCGGTATCAATCACTCGTGCGGTGCTTGCATCTAGTTCTGCATAAAAACTAAAAATTTTGTTAAATGGAGTTAGATCTTGAATGATTTCAGTGTTAACGCTTCTTATCACTCCTCCGTGTACAGCAAGTAATGCATACTGCAAAAAAGCGGTTGCTGAACGATTGTCTCCGGACTGAATAAGATTTATAACATCATGCAAGCCAGGATAACTAACAGCAGCAATAGACCTAACCTCTACAGCGCCATACGCATCACCTAAATCTTCCACTGTCACGGATGAAGGGTCTTCGAACACCCAAACAAAGTGCTTCCACCCTGCTAAACTTGAAAGTGTGTTTGTTGTGGTTTTTAGCCATTTTTTTTGATTTTCACTAACTAAAGGGGTGCTTCCGACGCGTTTTTTTGCAAAAATGGTATGGGTTATTTGGGGGACTTTAAGGTCTAATGCAGCTATTGTTGCTTCGGTTTTATCCATGAGTATTTCAAATCCAGCTTGCTGAACCTGGCTGAATTTTTGCTGCAATTCTTCTTTGGTAAACCTATGTTCTTTGAATAAGGTTAAAGCCATATACTGCAAAAATGGCACTGTTCTTGTGCTAGAAATGGCTATTGCTAATCGACTATTTGGCAGCGGCACTTGCGAATGAATAACACTATCTCGTGCTATTAATTTCATTATTCCTGTAGACACCGCTTCACAGAAAATATGTTTGGAAGAATCTTCACACTCAACTTTACCAATATATGCTAGCTCTAATGCGCGAATTGTTTCACACGAACCTGGAAGAATGGTTGTGTAACTTACTAACTGAGTTGCTGTGGCTTCTGTTTTTTCTCGGTAGGGCTTAATAAAAACTTGCGATAGCGTTTTTTCCAAATTTCTGCCACCCGAACGTACAACACTGTAACGACGGTCAAACACTGCAAGTGTCGGAGTTCCTGAAGCAAAGTCTTCTTCTTCGAAAGGTTCATGATAGAAGTCATAGACCTTCAGAGTAACAGCTGAACTTGTTCTATTTTCAACAACTATTGACCCTAAACTTGCTCGTGATAACACCTCATTAAACCTGCGATGCAACTTGGAATTTTGCATGATTTCTTCTGAAACAAATGCTTTTGCTTCAGATGCCTCTGCACGCATTAGCACCATTAAAGTGCAAAATACTGTTAAAAAATATACAACCACTTGCTACCTGCTATGATATTTTAAAAATTGCTATCTACTAATTTTAAAAAAAATTATAGATATATTGTTCATATGTTTAATTTATACATTAAATATACAAATATTTAGTTAATTTTACACCAATATAATTTGTGTTATTTATATCCAGAGTTTCTGATTTGAAAAGGATAAAAAAGAACAGGTAGTAATACCTTTAAGCATTGCTATAGACGCCCACAGCATATGGTTTTATATTCTTGTTAAGACCATAGGTGCAGCACATGTTTGCTTTAATAGATTGTAATAATTTTTTTGTTTCGTGCGAGCGGGTTTTCAGACCCGACTTAGAGCATAAGCCCGTTATTGTTTTATCAAGTAATGACGGGTGCGCTATTGCGCGTTCAAACGAAGCAAAGATGCTTGGCATTCCTATGGGCGCTCCGTTATTTGAAATTCGTCATTTAATCAAAGCCTACAATGTAGAAGTGCTTTCATGTAATTTTGAGCTATATGGGGACATGAGCCTTAGGGTAATGAATGTCCTGCAGCAACAGTGTGAAAATGTTGAGGTGTATTCAATTGATGAAGCGTTTTTGCATTTTGACAAATCCATAAATTGGGCCCAAGAAGGTGAACGATTACGTAAGCATGTTTTGCAATGCACTGGTATTCCCACTTCAATTGGATTTGCCCCAACTAAAACCTTAGCGAAGCTTGCGAACTTACAATCAAAAGCCCTGGGTGTTGCTTGTTATATTGATAATACACCCGTCCATCATGATAGTTTAAAAGCTACTTCCGTTTCTAAAATATGGGGCATTGGCGCAAATTTAAGCAAAAGCCTTAAACAACAAGGCGTTTATAGTGCTTATGACCTGATGATAGCTGACCCCAGCTGGGCCAGAAGAAATTATAATGTCATTGTAGAACGCATTGTACGCGAACTGAATGGCCATTCATGCATGCCCTTAACCTTGGTTCAAGAAGCCAAAAAATCTATTCAAATAACCCGCAGCTTTTTTGAACATGTAAAAGACAAAGACGTATTAAAACAAGCTGCTGCCCGATATGGCTTTCGCTTAAGTGCTAAGTTACGTGAGTCATCACAAAAAACCACGACTCTTTTTGTATATGGGCGCAATTCCCCATTTCGTGGTGAAACCCCTGTTTTTCATCAACGCACCATTGTGTTACCTGAACCAACAAATGATACAGCAGTTATTATTCAACATGCTCAACAAGCAATTGAAAGTTTTTTTGACCCAACTGTTGCCTATCATAAAATTGGTATTATGGCAGTTAACCTGCGTGATGCTACTCAACCAGGCGCGCACGCATTATTTGAAGCACCAAAATCAGCTAAAAAACCTGATATTGATAAGGTTATGGATACCTTAAATAAACGTTTTGGCCTTGGCACTGTTCGTCCTTTATCATGCGGAGAAAGCATTGAATGGATGAACAAACGTGACAACAAAACTCCCGCATACACAACTAACTGGAAAACCCTTGTACAGGTGAAAGCAAAGTAAATGTCTGATTCTGATTTCGTTCCTCCTCATCTTTCTAATCTTACGCGCCTTGACCGGTTTTTGCGTCGTCTATACCCAGGCCTTACCCAGGGTGCATTGGAAAAATTACTGCGCGGTAAAAAAATTCTGGTCGATGGTAAACCAGCAAAAAGCAGTACACGTGTTGAGACTGAAGAGCAAATACGCCTTCTGGTTGATTTAGCTCTTTATGCAACCCATTCGACGGAGCACATAAAAAAAGAGGTGCACGTTAGCGATGAAGACGTAAAATGGATTGAAACCATTATTATTTGGGAAGACGAAAACCTTATTGCCTTGAACAAACCGCAGGGGTTGGCAGTGCAGGGTGGTACCAATACCAAACGCCATATCGATGCCATTATGAAGGTTTATAACCCAGAGGCTCGACTTGTTCACCGCATTGATAAAGATACTAGTGGTGTTTTGGTTATGGCTAAAACTATTCCTATGGCCCAGTATTTGACCCATTTATTTGAACACCAAGGCGTGCAAAAAACCTATCGCGCTATTGTTGAGGGCAACGTACGCCCAGCTCAAGGGATGATTGATTTTCCAATCGGAAAAGAAATGGTTGGAAACAAGGAAAAAATGGTGGTTGACGGCCCTCATGCTAGACCTGCTGAAACTCAATATATGTTAAAAAAGAAACTTGGCGATTTTTCATTGGTTGATTGCTGGCCTAAAAGCGGGCGCACTCACCAAATACGTGTTCACCTTAGTGAATCAGGCTGGCCAATAGTGGGCGACTATAAGTACGGCGCTACCATAAAGGGCGAAACCTTGCATTTGCATGCATATCAGCTTGCGTTTGTGCTGCCCGATGGCGGAAAAATGGTAATTACAGCCCCTTTAGCAGAGCACATGGTAGCTACAATGCATTATTTTGGTGCTGACCCTGATAAGATTCAGTAATTTTCTTGCCATTAAAACAGCGTAATAATTATCTTTCATCTTTTTGATTTTTTTTATAATATAAAAAAGTTTTAGTTACTTAATAGTTGTTGCGCATGTCTTTATTTAAAAAAATATTTTTCTTGTTAAAACCTATGATGAGGGTAGCCTTACTAATTATAACAAATAGTTGTAATGCTTCTTATACCCCGCAAGACGTTAGGTATTACGATTCTTCTCAAACAGCAAGCAGATTACCTCTTTACCAACGTTCGTCTCCTCAAGGTGCTCTACTTTTATCTTCGCTTTTGACAGATGCTCATCACTCTATATACGTCAGACTGGCACCTCCATATCAATCACATTCAATAACAACTTATGAATTTTTGCATAGTATTCATAATATACATAATCAACTTAACCGGATCAGATTCAAAGGAATGACTTTTGCTGGAAAAAGGGCGCTTGTTGCTGAATATAATCGGTTTATTGATATTGTTGAATCAACTGATGTAAAATATTGGGGAAAAAATGAAACTATGCAATTGCGTTGTTATCGTTTGAGTCTGCTTTTAGGGGCTGCTAATGTAAGCGGAGCTCTTTGTGATAACGAAAAACAGTTCACACACGCGCTGAAAGCTTATAAATTTTTGGGATTACTCTCTGGTGATATTAATAATGCATACTTAGATGGAAGAAGTCTTATATTAGTACCTACCACGAGTGCAACTGTTAAAATATTGTGTAGAGCTGCAGTATTTTCTAGCGACCTTAGCATGAAAATTTTTTTAAATAATTTGATTGCCGACAACAACGTTTTATCAGCATCTGAAAAGTTATATTTTGGTGACTGCTTAGTTAATGACTTTGTGCCGCGTTAGTGTGGCAAGAGGATAAAGAAGAAAGTTGGAGAACATAAGAATGAACAAATTTACCATCATTTTGTGCTTATGCTTAATGAGCTTGTCTGGAGCTGCTGTAGAAAGTGCAGTGTTAGAGACTGTTCCAACAATTAAATCATTAGGTCTATGTATCTCTTCTGTTGAACCTATAGAAATTCGACTTGTACGTGCAAGAGCAACAAATACACTTTTGGGGATTTACCATCATCTTAATAGGGCGGGAACATTTAGAAGGCCATTGCTTAGTGGTGGTTATGAACCACCTGTAATTCCCGGGGGGCATTGGGATGTTGTTAGTTTTGCTGTTAGATCAGGTGCTGTGAATTTATTTCTTGTTCCAAAAATTGATTGTGCAATTGTGGATGCATTAAATGACATTAGAACTGCACCTGAAGGCACTATTCGAATTGAATGTTATACTGCTTCAGTTATTGCCAAAATAGCGCTGGGGGACTGTTTTTTAGCGCCTGATAGAAAAAACTATAGAAATAGTAGTCAATGTTTCAGAGACAATGCAGTTTCTGCTGATAAATTAGACACTGCCCGCTTGGATGTTTTGCGTGAACTATTTTTTGAACGTCCTGAAAAGAGTGTCGGTAGACTGATTGAAACAGGTGATTTTGTGTATTTATTTGGTCACCCAAATTATAAAAACATTGGGCATGGGCCGTATGATGGTGAGAATGTTTATATGGTTGGATATGGGGTAGATAATTTACAAAGGTATTTTGGATTCGGCGAAATTTTTAAAACTGGTCCAAAGACAGCAGAACAGATTCAGTGGAACCTTGCTGTAATGTATGTTGAAGAACTTGTAAAATGCACAGCTAGCTTAGATGAAATATTTGAGATTGAAATGGCGTATGAAGAAATTAAGGCGATTAAGTCAGTTCATTGGTGCTTTGACATAGATCAGGTTATGGCAGCTGAATCAAAAAAATCTTCGAAGTAAGATTGGTATGCAAATTCAATAAAAACCCCAGAGTTTATAAATACTAGTAAATAAAATTACGAAGTATTAGAAGCAAAAAAATTTGCTATTGCAATTTGTGCGTGTGGTTACTATATCGTTTATTATAAACAATAAGGAAACCTTATGAAAAATATTTTTAAAGCGATAGCTATGTTTATGGTTTCTTATACAACAATTACGGCAGCAGATACGTTAGTTATAGGATGTCGTCCGTGGGATGAAAATATACAAACAGTCAATGGTTTATCCCAAGCACATTTTGTTGATTTTAGAGCAGACGGAGCTCCTGTTGAGGCGCCAAATTTTCATCATCTTGACCTTAATGATGCAGAGACTTTTTCAGCAGGAAAATTTAGTGAATTTGCAGCACAAGCTACTGAACAATATAAAACAATAATTATTGATTGGATTACATACCAGCATATTAGGCGTTCCGTAACTTGGGGAGATTTTTTTAATCTATTGGGTGAAGGTGGAAAACTGATTGTACCTGTAACGCTTTTTGAATCCGGAAAACCTGCTTCAGAAGAATGAGCACGAACTGTTGTGAGTCATAATCTGCAAGGAATAGGATTTACCTATGTTGAAATTTTTTCACACGATGTTCTTACCGGTGACCCGGCCTTCGATTTGCTAACACAAGAGCGTGGCGGCATGCTTGCTTGTATGTTAAGTATGGAACCTGCAATTATTATTGCAACAAAATAAACTCCACAGGGCATGCCTCTTGGTTTTACGATTAGAGAAAAAAGCCTACAAGTCCAATAAAAACCTGCCTGGGTTTTCCAGGCATTCTTTAATTGTAACTAAGAATGTTACCGCGTCTTTACCGTCGACCAAACGGTGGTCGTAAGAAAGTGCTAAGTACATCATAGGGCGAATGACAATTTGACCGTTTACAACTACAGGGCGGTCTTGAATTTTGTGCATTCCCAAAATTGCAGACTGGGGTGGGTTCAAAATGGGCGTGCTTAATAATGAACCAAACACGCCACCGTTTGTAATAGTGAAAGTTCCACCGGTCATTTCTTCAATAGTTAGTTTGCCATCACGAGCTTTTTGGCCCATTTCTGCAATGGTTTTTTCAACATCTGCAAGGCTTAAGTGATCTGCATCGCGAATGATTGGAACTACTAATCCATTAGGGGTGGAAACGGCAACGCCGATGTCAAAATAAGTTTTTGTAATAATGTCTTGACCGTCAATGCAGCTGTTTAGAATGGGTTGTTCTTTCAGTGCTTGCACACATGATTTGACAAAAAATGACATAAAGCCAAGTTTTACGCCGTGGGATTTTTCGAATTTATCTTTGTATAAGGTGCGCAATTGCATAACGGCGCTCATATCAACTTCATTGAAAGTTGTTAACATGGCGGCGGTGTTTTGGGCGTCTTTCAAGCGTTCTGCAATGCGTTGACGTAGACGGCTCATGGGTACGCGGAGTTCTTCACGGGCGCTGCTAGAAGTGGCTTTTGTTTTTTTTGCAGACATAATGAATTCTTCCACGTTACTTTGGCCGTGTTGTGCAGCTGGCTTTTCAGTAGTGGTTGGCTTTTTTTCTTCTTGTTGCGCTGGTGCTACTGGGGTGATTTTTTCAATTTTACCCGCGGTGAACTTCGCTAAAATGGCTCCAATTTTAACTGTGCTTGCTGATTTTGCTAACACTTCAGCAAGTTTACCATCAGCAGGTGCATATACTTCTAGCGTTACTTTGTCCGTTTCAAGTTCTACTAGAGCAGTATCAGCAGCGACGCTTTCTCCTGGTTTTACAAGCCATTTACCTATAGTTGCCTCATTCACTGATTCGCCTAACGCAGGAACTTTAATGTCGATAGTGCTCATGATTTATAACTCCTGTAACGTTCCAAATAGTGCGGCTTCTACAACTGCAGCTTGCTCTTTTTCATGAATGCCAGCAATACCTGTAGCGGGTGATGCTGCTTCTTTTCGCCCAACATAATGTGGTCGACTGTGTGTGTTTTTTATTTTTTTCAATACTTCTTCTAGGCGGCGATCAAGAAAGTTCCAGGCCCCCATGTTGCGGGGTTCTTCTTGGCACCAGACAAGTGGTGCATTGCCATATTTTTGTAATTCATCAACCAAAGAAGATTCAGGGAATGGATAGAACTGTTCAAGCCTTACAATGGCGATGTCGTTTGCTTTTCTTGCTTGGCGTGCTTCAACTAGATCGTAGTAAATTTTACCACTGCATAAAATGATGCGTGTTGGTTTCTTTGCGCTTTCATCGGCAATGACTCGTTTGAAATAAGTGTCTTCGCCCATATCGCTAAGGACTGATACAGCTAGTTTATGACGTAATAATGATTTTGGCGTCATGATAATTAATGGTTTTCGCCAATCACTGTGCAGTTGACGGCGTATGACATGAAAAAAATTCGCAGGGGTTGTGCAGTTCACAACTTGAAGATTATCTTCGGCGCATAGTTGCAAATAGCGTTCAAGTCTTGCTGAGGAATGTTCTGGCCCTTGGCCTTCCATACCATGAGGAAGCAGCATGACAAGGCCTGATAGGCGTAACCATTTTTTTTCAGCGGAACTAATGAACTGATCAATAATAACTTGTGCACCGTTTGCGAAGTCTCCAAATTGGGCTTCCCATACGACTAGTGCTTCTGGGTTTGCTGTGCTGTATCCGTAATCGAACCCAAGTACTGATGCTTCTGCCAATGGGCTATCAAGCACTTCAAAATTTGCTTGTTTAACGCCTAAGTTGTTTAGAGGGATATATTGATTTTCATTAACTTGATCAAAAATAATTGCATGCCGGTGAGAAAATGTTCCACGACAGGAATCTTGACCTGAAAGGCGCACTGGGTTTCCCTCAGTCAAAAGACTAGCAAAAGCTAAGGATTCTCCGTCAGCCCAATCTAGTGGGCCATCATTCTGAAAGGATTGAGCGCGTTGATCTAATTGGCGTTTGAGCTTTGGATGGATAGAAAAATCTTCTGGAACATAACAAAGAGCGAGTCCTAATTTTTTAAGGTGTTTGAGTGAAACACCAGTTTCAGCTTTTTTACTTTTGTCTTTAATAATGCTCCAAGCGCCTTCAAGCCAGTCTAGCTTTTTTTCATTTTGGTCTATGCAGGAAGCCGCTTCAAATTCGCTATTTAAAAAGCTTTGAACTTTGCTTTCAATGATTGTGGTTTCAGTGGTGCTTAAAAGATTTTGATCTAGTAATTGCTTAGCATATAAAGCGCGTGTTGTTGGATGCTCTGCAATTGTTTGGTACATAATGGGCTGAGTGAATGATGGTTCATCCATTTCATTGTGACCGTAGCGCCGGTAGCAAATCATATCGATTACTGCATCTACCCCAAAAGTGCGCACAAATTCTGCAGCTAGGCTACTAACCCAGACGACATCTTCAGGAGAATCAGCATTTACATGAAAAATTGGTGCTTGAATGGCTTTTGCAATGTCTGACGAGTAAGGGCTTGAGCGTGAATGTGGTGGAGAGGTTGTAAACCCAATTTGATTATTAATAATAAAATGAAGGGTGCCACCTATTTCATAGCCTTCAAGGCCACATAGACCAAGTGATTCTGCAACTAACCCTTGTCCTGCAAATGCGGCGTCTCCGTGCAATAAAATGCTCGCAACTGATTTGCGTTCTGTATCATTCTTTTGATCTTGTTTTGAGCGTACTTTACCCAGTACAACTGGGTTTACGGCCTCAAGATGAGATGGATTTGGACTTAATGATAAGTGAAGACGTTTTCCAGAAATTGTTCGGTCTGAAGAATACCCTAGGTGATATTTAACATCACCAGAACCTTTATAATTATCCGGATTTAAGCTTTGTCCTTGAAACTGGGCTAGAATATAGCGAACTGGTTGATGCATAATGTTTGCAAGCACACTTAAGCGCCCACGGTGTGCCATGCCAAAGCAAACTTCTTCAACGCTATAAGTTTGATAAACTTCTAATGCTTGCTCGACCGCTGGTATAAGGCTTTCACCGCCTTCTAGTCCAAAGCGCTTTGCGCCTGGGAATTTTACGTTTAAGAACCTTTCAAAAAATTCTGCTTGGGTTAATTGCGTTAGGATTTTTTTAGGGTCAATTTTTGGTTTGATCGAATTTTCAATCCGTTCTTGAATCCAGTTTTTTTGAACAGGATCTTGAATGTGCATAAATTCAACACCAATAGTGCTGCAGTACGTTTTGTGGAGTTTGTCTAAAATGGTTCTTAATGTTGCGCGCTCTAAGCCTAGGACTTTATCTAAGTAAATCGGTCGATCGTAATCGCTGGCTGAAAATCCATAATTTTCAGGATTAAGTTCCCAGTGAGTGCCACGTTTTTCAATGCCAAGTGGGTCTAATTTTGCTGCTAAATGACCACGAACACGGTAGGTCCGAATAAGCATTAGGGCGCGTACAGAATCAATAATGGCGCGTTCATCAGGTGAAGCGTTAGATGAAATTGGGCCTAAATCACGGAAGACGCGCTGCCATTTTTCATCAATTGCTTCAGGATTTTTGCTGTATTGCTTGTAGAGCTCGCTTAAATATGCAGCATTATCACCTTGAAGCAGGTCTTCCATTAGGCTGCTCCCATGGCTTTCTTCATTGCATCGCCCATATGAGCTGGGGTAGGGGCTATTTCAATTCCATGGGCCTGCAGGAAAGTAATTTTATCTTGTGCACTGTCACCTTTGCCTGATGCAATTGCACCAGCATGCCCCATACGGCGACCAACAGGTGCAGTAACGCCTGCAATAAATGCAGCGACTGGTTTTTTGATTCCTTTTTTAGCTTGAGAGGCTACGTATTCTGCAGCTGCTTGTTCGTCTTGCCCGCCAATTTCACCAATCAGCAAAATTCCATGGGTAGTGTCGTCTTTATAAAACATTTCTAAAACGTCAATAAAGTTCAGACCTTTTACTGGGTCTCCGCCAATACCAACGCAGGTGCTTTGTCCCAGTCCGTTTTGTGTGGTTTGGTAAACGGCTTCATAGGTTAATGTACCTGACCTTGAAACAATACCAACTGTTCCATTTTTGTGAATAAATCCTGGCATAATGCCGATTTTGCAAGCATCAGGCGTAATAATTCCAGGGCAGTTTGGACCAATTAAATGACATTTTTTAGATGCTAATGTTTGTTTTACCTGCACCATATCGTGCACAGGAATGCCTTCTGTAATACAAACAATTACTTCAATACCTGCATCAGCTGCTTCTAAAATAGCATCGGCAGCAAATGGGGCAGGGACATATATCATGGTAGCGTTTGCGCCTGTTTTTGAAACAGCTTGTTCTACTGTGTCAAACACAGGCCTATCAAGGTGAATAGTTCCACCTTTACCCGGTGTTACTCCGCCTACAAACTGCGTTCCATAAGCAATTGCTTGTTCGCTATGAAATGTTCCTTGTTTACCTGTGAAGCCCTGACAGATAACCTTTGTGTGCTTATTAACTAAAATAGCCATTGCCTAACCTTTCACAGCTGCAACTGCTTTTTGTGCAGCTTCATCTAAGCCATCAGCGGCAATTATATTCAAGCCAGAATCGTTCAGCATTTGTTTGCCCAAGTCTTTGTTTGTGCCTTGTAACCGCACAATAAGTGGCACGTTTAATTTCATTTCAGAAGCTGCTGCAATAATGCCTTGGGCTATAATATCGCAGCGCATAATGCCGCCAAAAATATTCACTAATATGGCTTTAACACCTTGGTCTTTTAAAATGATTTGAAAGGCTTTGCTGACGCGTTCTTTGTCTGCGCCACCGCCGACATCAAGAAAATTTGCAGGTTCTCCGCCGTAATGTTTAATAATATCCATGGTGGCCATTGCAAGGCCGGCACCATTTACCAGGCAGCCAATTGTGCCATCTAGCTTTACGTAGCTAAGATCATGGGCTTTGGCTTCTGTTTCAGACGCATCTTCTTCAAAAGGATCATTCAGTTCAACAATTGATGCATGGCGATACAGGGCATTATCATCAAAGCTAACTTTGGCATCTAACGCTAAAAGGGTACCTTCTTTGGTTAAAACTAACGGATTGATTTCAATGAGGCTGCAGTCACAGCTTTCATAAAATTCATATAGTCCTTGTAGCAGATGTAATACATCTTTTGATTTATCAAGCATGCCAAATACTTTGGCTACGCGTCTTGCGTGGTAGCCTTGAATACCCGTTGCAGGAGGAATGCTTAGATTTACAATTTTGTCAGGGTGGTTTTGAGCTACTTCTTCAATATCCATACCACCTTCGGCAGAGGCGATAATGCAAACTTGGCTAGTATTGCGGTTAAGTACCAAGCTTAAGTACAATTCTTTATCTATGTTGGCTGCTGATTCTACATAGATTTTTCGAACTTTTTGACCCAAAGGTCCCGTTTGATGAGTAACTAAAGTTGAGCCAAGCAGGGATGTTGCGTAGGTTTTTACTTCATCTAGGCTTTTACAGACTTTAACGCCGCCAGCAAGTCCTCGACCACCGGCATGAATTTGGGCTTTTACTACCCAGAGTGCGCCACCAAGTTCTTGGGCAGCGGTAACGGCTTCATCTGCAGTTTCAGCGACCTCTCCTTGGCCTACGGGCACATCAAATGCGCTTAGCAGTTTCTTGGCTTGATATTCATGAATGTTCATTTATAACCCCAAATCAAGGCAGGCTTGTATTAGAGATTTAACCGACTCAACAGAAGATTGCAATTGCGATTTTTCAGACATGTCTAAGGGTACTTCGATCACTTTTTCAACACCATTTTTTCCTATGATTACAGGAACACCTGCATAAATATTATTGATGTCGTATTCCCCTTGAAGGTACGCAGCACATGGTAAAATGCGTCTTTGATTAAATAAGTAACTTTCAGCAATTTGCAAAGCGCTGGTGGCAGGTGCATAAAATGCTGAGCCTGTTTTTAGATAGTTAACAATTTCAGCACCACCATTTCTGGTTCGGTTAATTATTGCATCTAGTTTTTCTTTGGAAATCCATCCTTTTTCTACAAAATAGGAAAGAGGAATGCCGGAAATTGTTGTGTAACGTGGCATTGGTACCATGGTGTCACCATGACCGCCTAGCACAAAACTTTGAATATCTTCGACAGACACATTCAATACTTCGCTTAAAAAGCATTTGAAGCGCCCAGTATCTAGAATGCCTGCCATGCCTACAACTTTTCGTGGGCTAAACTCTGTGACTTTTTGCATTAGCCAGACCATAGCATCTAGCGGATTTGTAATAACAATAACGAAAGCATTGGGGGCGTATTGCTTAATATTTTCGCCCACAGACCTAATGATTTTACCATTGATGCTTAGCAAATCATCGCGAGACATACCTGGTTTTCTGGGAATTCCTGCTGTGACAATAACAACATCTGCATTTTTGATAAGGCTGTAGTCTTGCCCACCTGATATAACGCCGTCTGTGTTGTCAGCACTAAAGGCCTGATTTAAATCAAGCGCTTTGCCTTGGGGAATGCCTTCTGCGATATCAATTAAAACTACATCGCCTAATTTTTGTTGCACTGCTAAATGTGCTAATGTTCCGCCAATGTTTCCGCTGCCAATTAAGGCTAATTTTGGGCGATTCATTGCTTATCCTTACAAAGCTATAGGCTGGTTTTGCTGTTGGTATGTAATAAAATCAAGTCCTGCCATTAGGCCAGATTCATCGATGCTATGACCTAAGCCTGTGCAGGTTTTTGTCATGACATTCACGTCTAGCTGACGCAGTTGTGTTTGTGCTACTTGCATTGCTGAATACGGCACAACAACATCTGCAGTGCCATGAATTAAAAGTACTGGGGGAGGTGATAAGGGTTTTGCTTTAGCAGGTGGATAAAAAGCCCCAGAATACCCAATAATTCCACCTAGCTTGGAAATACTAAAAAGCATTTCTAGGGCCATCATGGTACCTTGGGAAAAACCAACGATAATAAGATCAGAAGGAAGTAGTCTATATTCAGCCAGTGACTGTTTAATGAATCTGTTCAAATGGGGGCGCGCCATATCTAGCCCGGCGCGAATATTAAATGGATTAAAATCAGATAAACCAAACCATTGATAGCTATCACTAAAGGGATTAATTTCACTTGGTTCAATGGCATTTGGTGAAAGAAACACAGTATCCTTAAGGTTAGGTTGCCACATACGTCCTATTTCAAGCAGGTCTGCTCCGTTTGATCCGTACCCATGCAAAAATAGCACAAGCTTTTTAGCTGTTCCTTTGGGGAGTAATATCGGACAGTTCTCAAACAATTTATTAAAGTTCTTTTAAAATACCTACGACTTTATTAGAACAAAATAGCGTTACTATATCAATGGTGTTTGGTGCCGCGTATCAGCTTTTTACGTTAATTATTAATTATTCGATTTCAAAATAGTTGAGATTTTTGTACACTGCCCTCTGTTATAAAAGAATATAAATAATATCATGCTTGGTTTTTGGCAACTTGTTGCCTTGGTAGTGGGAAATTTAGTTGGTAGCGGCGTGCTTATGCTGCCGGCAATCTTGGCGCCATATGGCTCTATATCATTTGCGGGTTGGGTTATGGCTTCCATTGGGGCCATTCTTCTTTCGTTAGTTTTTTGCCAGCTTTGCAGTAAGCACCCAAGAACCGGTGGGCCACACGTATATGTAGAAGAAGCTTTTGGAAAAGATGCTGGCTTTTACATTGCCTGGGTATATTGGATTTTAGCTTGGGTAGGCTATGCAGCGTTGGTTTCTGCAGCCATGGGTTGCCTAACCACTATTTGTGGCCCACTTTCCAATGGCACGCTAATGATTTTAGAGGTGCTTATCATTGTATTATTTACAGCCGTTAACTTATGTAAAATTGCTTTTGCTGGGCGAGTTGAGCTTATTCTTACCATTGTTAAGGTACTGCCTTTAATTGTGTTGCCGGTTGTGGCGTTGTTTTCAGTGAAGTCTGAATACCTGTTTGCTGCACCGCCTATTAACATGTCATATGGATCAGCCCTTGCAGGTTCGGTAATGCTAATGATTTTTTCCTTTATGGGGTTTGAAACAGGAACAGTTCCAAGTGAAGAAGTGGAAAATCCTCGCCGAACTATTCCTAAAGCAACAATAGTAGGAACGTTAATCGCGGCTGGTATTTATATTCTAGGCACAGTCAGTATTTTGGGGCACATTCCTTTTGATCAACTTGTTCAGTCGAAAGCCCCCTACGCAGATTTGGCCGCATGCGTGTTTGGTGGTAACTGGCAAAATTTTGTGGCAGGTGCTGGTATTTTAATCACCCTAGGTGCCTTGAATGGATGGATGCTTATTGGAGGACGCATTGCATATGGCGCTGCCAAAGATGGAATATTTCCTAAAATATTTTTAAAAACAGATAAATGCGGTTCCCCCAGTGCAGCTATTATTATTTCGTCAATGTGCACAATTCCATTTATGATACTTTCGTTAAGCGAAAGCTTGGTAGAGCAGTTCAATTTTGTGGTTTCAATTAGTTCATCGCTTATTTTAATTGTGTATTTGGCGTGTACATTGGCTTATATTAAATTTTTAAAAAACTACGAACATTCAAAACCAAAACATTGGTTGTTGGGCATTGCCTCTACGGCTTTTTGCTTTTGGGTTTTAAGTTCCATTAGCATTGAAATGACTTTATATTCCCTAACCGTATTTTTGGTAGGTGTGCCACTTCGGCTGTACGTTAAGAATAGGCGTTAAGGCGTAGTTGATTAACGCCAGTTTTCAATGGTTAATCTGTTGACTCTGGAAAACTCACTTAGGTTAGCTGTGACCATAACTAAATTATTAGTCAAAGCACTGGCGGCGATAAGAAAATCATAAGCGCCAATTAGCTGTCCAGTTTTTGCAAGGTCAACGCGAATAGCTGCCGCGCAAAGAGCTGTTTTTTCATCAAACGGTAAAATATTAATGCAGGAATATAGTGAGCCAATTATTGGGTCAATCTTGTGTCGTCTTTCTTCTATGCGTTTTAGGCCGTATTCAATTTCCATTTGCGTGATGGTGGAAATAAATAAAAGCGACGGTGCAAGTGCTTTAACTTTGCGCAACGTATTTTCGTTACCTTTTACAAAATCACTTATGACGCAGGTGTCTAAAAGATACATTAAAAAATGACCGCTTCTGAGGCTGGTTTTAGTTCTGAACGAAATGATTCGAATGATGGAAAGTCTTGGCTGACACCTGAAAAATTTAATACTTCATTTGGCCAGTATTGATTTGTGTGATTTTTTAAATAAAAGCTTAAAGCGTCACGAATAAGGGCATTGCGAGATTTTCCTTCAGCTTCTGCTACGTGTGCTAATTGGTGGCCTAATTCATCGTTAATATATACATTGAAATTCATAGGTTGAATTCTCTAATACGTTATTTGTTATGTTATAACATGTTATAAAAATAATCAAGGTAATTCTGAAAAGCAGCACAAATACAAAATCCACAAATGATATCATGGGAAGCGATTGATCGTTTGAGGATGGTTGATCATGCTCGTGCGAGCCAATTAGCAGCAGCCAAGATTGATGCGGAAGCAGCACATGGTCCACAGATGATGTCATGGGAAGCGATTGATCGTTTAAAGATGGTTGATAATGCTCGCGCGGACCAATTAGCAGCAGCAAAAAGAGCAACTGAGATTCACTAATTAAATACGCACTATTACATTCAGCCGTAGGGGGGTAACTCTTACGGCTGTTTTTTTTATGAATTCAGATTATTAATATCTTCACCTTCCCGTCTCTTGGCTCTCCCATAGAATTTCGGCATAATGCCTTGCATACATTCAAGAATTTTCTCAGATGACCACATTTCATGATCTCTCTAATGCCATTCGTTTTTTAAGTATTGATGCTGTTGAAAAAGCCAATTCAGGTCACCCTGGTATGCCCATGGGAATGGCTGATGTGGCAACAGTTTTGTTTGAAAAGCATTTGGTTTTTAACCCACAAGATGCTGACTGGGCCAACCGTGACAGGTTTGTATTGTCTGCTGGTCATGGGTCAATGTTGTTGTATAGCCTTTTGTATTTAACAGGCTACCAGGATGCCACGTTAGAGCAGCTTAAGAATTTTCGTCAGCTGGGTTCAAAAACTGCGGGTCACCCAGAATACGGGCATTTGTCTGGTGTGGAAATGACAACGGGGCCATTGGGGCAGGGCATTGCAACTGCTGTGGGTATGGCGCTTGCGGAACGCATGCTGAACGCAACCCATGGTGATGCGATAAACCATTACACCTACGTTATAGCCAGTGATGGTGACCTAATGGAAGGTATTAGCCATGAAGCGGCATCTCTTGCGGGTCACTTGTGCTTAAACAAACTAATTGTTTTGTATGACGATAACGGCATCAGTATTGATGGAAAAACTGATTTATCATTTAATGATAATTCACTTATGCGGTTTCAGGCATATGGTTGGAATGCGGAGCAAATTGATGGGCACGATAATAACGCCATTGATGGCGCAATTTCCCGGGCAAAAGCTAGCAATAAACCAAGCTTGATTGCATGCAAAACTACTATTGGTTTTGGTTCGCCTAATAAAGCAAATACAAGTGGGGCGCATGGTTCGCCTTTGGGGAGTGCGGAAATTCAAGCTACGCGTGCTGCTTTGAATTGGCCCCATGAACCATTTGTGATTCCAGATACCATTCTCAACGCCTGGCGTGCGATTGGTGCGCGTCATCAAGCAACCTATGACCAGTGGAAAAAGCAAACATCATCCGACGTTCAAAAAAAGTTACAGCAACCAGTTGTTGATGTTGATATTGCAGATGCTATTAATGCCTATAAGCAAAAGGTTAGGGATGAAAAACCATGCTTGGCAACGCGAGTGCTTTCTCAGCAAGTTTTAGAAATGATTGTTCCTGGTTCTACGTTAATTGGTGGGTCCGCTGATTTGACTGGTTCAAATAACACAAAAACTAAAGCGCAAAAGCCTATAACCGCTGATGATTTTTCTGGAAATTATATTCATTACGGGGTGCGTGAACACGCTATGGCAGCCATTATGAATGGTTTAAGTCTTTCAAAAGTGTTTATTCCTTATGGGGGGACTTTTTTAGTTTTTTTGGATTATTTAAAGCCAGCCTTACGGTTGTCAGCAATAATGAATCAGGGAGTTGTGCACGTGCTAACTCATGATTCTATTGGGTTGGGGGAGGATGGGCCGACACATCAACCCATTGAACACTTGGCACATTTGCGCTGTATTCCAAATGTCTTAACTTTCCGCCCTATGGATGCTACCGAAGTTGCTGAGTGCTGGCAGTTGGCAGTGCAAAATAGAAACACGCCGTCGGTATTGGTTTTGACTCGTCAGAATTTACCGTACCTTAGTTCCTCTAGGGCGAACCATTTGGAAAATGCCTGCGCAAAGGGAGGCTATGTTCTTATTGAAAAGCCAAAAGCGCAAGTGACACTAATTTCTACTGGGTCTGAAGTTTCAATTGCTGTTGATGCTGCCTCTATCCTAATGGAGCTGAATATACCAGCGCGGGTGGTTTCTATGCCCTGCATGGAATTGTTTGAAAAACAACCGGTTGAATATAAAAATCAAGTTTTGGGTAATGGTATTCGCATAGCTATAGAGGCTGCCTGTGAAGGCGTTTGGCCAAAGTATTTAGGCGAAAAAGGTGAATTTATTGGGATTAATTCATTTGGTGCATCAGCACCTGCTGGTGATTTGTATGAACATTTTGGCATAACAGCTGATATCGTGGTAAAAAGAGTAAAAGCACTTTTGAGTAAGCAATAAATTATGCCGCGCAGTATTTACGAACAGTCTCTACGCTATCATTCACAATATCCAAAAGGTAAGTTGGAAATTGTTGCAACAAAACCCCTGACCAATCCGCATGATTTGGCATTGGCGTATTCTCCGGGTGTTGCAGAGCCTTGTTTGGAAATAGCGCGTGATCCATTGAAAGCGGCGGAATATACGATACGCGGTAATTTGGTTGCCGTTATAACTAATGGTACTGCGGTTTTGGGACTTGGAAATATTGGGGCGTTAGCGTCAAAGCCGGTTATGGAAGGTAAGGCAATTCTTTTTAAAAAATTTGCCGGTATTGATGCATTTGATATTGAAATTAATGAAACGGACCCTCAGAAACTTGTTGATATTATTGCAGCCCTAGAGCCAACTTTCGGCGGAATAAATCTTGAGGATATTAAGGCACCGGAGTGTTTTTACGTAGAGCGAGAGCTTGCGAAAAGAGTGAAAATTCCTGTTTTGCATGATGACCAACACGGCACCGCAATTATTGTTAATGCCGCCATGAAAAATGCCCTTGAATTGGCAGGTAAATCAATTGATACCATAAAAATGGTGGCAAGTGGTGCGGGTGCATCTGCGGTTGCGTGCCTTGAATTGCTTATAAAATTGGGCCTGCGTCGTGAAAACTTAATTGTTGTTGACCGAGATGGCGTTATTTTCAAAGGGCGGGAAAAACTTGATCCATCAAAAGAAGCGCTGGCATCTGATACACCTTTACGTACACTAGCTGAGGCTTTGAAAAATGCTGATGCATTCCTTGGGCTTTCAAGTGCTGGTCTGATGACTGCCGAAATGGCAAAGTCCATGGCTCCAAATCCCATTATTTTTGCGTTGGCAAATCCTGAGCCTGAAATTCGACCAGAAGTTGTGCATAGTGTTCGCGACGATGCAATCATGGCAACCGGTAGGACAGACTACCCTAACCAGGTGAACAATGCTGTTTGTTTCCCGTACATATTTAGGGGCGCGTTAGATGTTGGGGCTACTTGTATTAACCATGAAATGAAAGTGGCTTGCGTAGAAGCGATTGCGCGTATTGCAAAAGCTGAAAGTAATGACTTGGTAGTGGCGGCATATGGCGGAGAAACCTTTACTTTTGGTCGTGATTATATAATCCCTAAGCCATTCGATAGGCGTTTGTATGTTGAGCTGTCATACGCAGTGGCCCGAGCGGCAGTTGATTGTGGTGTGGCGACGCGACCTATAACTGATTGGGAGGCCTATCGCACCCAATTAAAAGAAGCGATATATCGTTCTGGCATGGTGATGCGACCCATTTTTGCAGCGGCAAAAGCGTTTGGTGATGATATTCGCCTAGTCTTTTCAGAAGGTGAAGACGAACGTGTTCTTCAGGCTGTGCAAACCATTCGTGACGAAAAAATTGCGCGTGTACTACTTATAGGCCGTCCCGAAGTTATTGAAATGCGAATTAAGCAATTTGGTTTGCGACTGGAAGCAAATATTGATTTTGAAGTCATTAACCCCCAGGAAGATTCAAGGTATAAAACCTACTGGCAGGCGTACCATGAAATTATGGCACGAAAAGGTATAACACCTGATAACGCTAAAGAAATCATGCGCACAAATACAACAGTGATTGCTGCGATGATGCTTCATCTTGGCGATGCAGATACCATGATTAGCGGATGTTACGGTAATTACCGTGATCACCTTATTCCGATTATGGAAATTTTGGGTATTGCTAAAGACCAGCATCGTTGCGCAGCACTTTCTGCTATAGCTATTGATAACCCCAGGATTGAGCGGGGTATTCTGTTTATTACTGATCCATACGTTAATATTGACCCGACTGCTCAACAGCTGGCCGAAATAACAATTATGGCAGCAGAGCAAATTAAATTATTCGGCATAAAGCCTAAGGTGGCGTTGATATCATATTCTAATTTTGGGGCAGGTGTGCACCCACAAGCAAAGAAAATGCGCTTGGCTATGGAAATTATCCGTGACCTTGCGCCAGAGCTTGAAGTTGAAGGCGAGATGCATGTTGATGCAGCCTTAGATGAAAAAATTCGCGCGCGTATATTCCCTGGTAATACCTTAAAAGGTTCGGCTAATCTATTAGTGATGCCTAGCATTGATGTAGCAAACGTGGCTCTAAACACCATAAAGGTATTGGCAAATGGGCAAACAATTGGCCCGATTCTTATGGGAATTAAAGAATCAGCCCATATCTGCACTCCATCGGCTCGGCCTAGAACACTGGTGAACCTTGCAGCGATTGCGGTTTCCAAAGCAAGATTACTTAAACAACAAAAGGACCAATCATGAAAATAACATTTGCTGAAAAAGCGCCTAAAAATAGTTTATTTGTTGCCGGCATTTATGAAGACGCAAGCTTTGGAAATGTTACAAAAGCACTTGATAAGCTTGCGAATGGTTCTATCAAAGTTGCAGTTGGTAATGCTGATTTTAAAGGAAAAGCGGAACGGTTCTTGCGTATTCCTTCAAGTAATGGTTGTGGTGGTCAGCTTATGTTGGCGGGCATGGGCGACGCTAAAAAGCATACGCCTCTGGCTTTAGAAAAAATTGGAGCAAAGCTTTTTGCTTGTTTGAACGGTCTTCGTGAAAAGAAGGCAGTTATTGACCTGTCTGATATTCCAGGGATCAAAGAACACACAGCTGAAAAACTTGTTGCATATGCTGCATCGGGTGCGCTTATTCGTTCATGGACTTTTGATAAATACAAAACCAAACGCGAGAAGGACGAAATTCCCGTTCTTGATGAGCTTGTATTTATAACCACTAGTGCTAAAAAATCTCAAGAAGTTTTTGATAAGCTTGCTGCTATTGCAAAGGGAAACCATTTAACTAGGTTGGTTGTGTCTGAGCCACCAAACGTTATTTACCCAGAATCAATGGCTAAGTACGCGAAAGAACTAAGCAAAATTGGCGTGAAGGTTGATGTGCTTGGTGAAAAGGAAATGACCAAACTAGGTTTCGGTGCTTTGCTTGGTGTGGGGCAGGGAAGCATTCGCGAATCTCAGCTGGTTGTTATGAAATGGATGGGCGGCAAAAAAAGTGAAAAACCTATTGCAGTAGTTGGAAAAGGTGTCACGTTTGATACCGGTGGTATTAACATTAAGCCATCAAATGGTATGGAAGACATGAAATATGACATGGCAGGTTCAGGCGTTGTGCTTGGGCTTATGAAGTCATTAGCAATGCGTAAAGCTAAAGTAAATGTTGTTGGAGTTATGGCGTTGGCGGAAAATATGCCGTCGGGTTCGGCGCAGAGGCCATCTGACGTGGTGACGTCTCTTTCTGGGCAAACTATTGAAATTCTTAATACCGATGCTGAGGGACGTTTGGTTTTGGCTGATGCCCTTTGGTATACCCAAGAT
This sequence comes from Candidatus Finniella inopinata, assembly GCA_943322985.2. Classification (GTDB taxonomy): domain Bacteria; phylum Pseudomonadota; class Alphaproteobacteria; order Paracaedibacterales; family CAITNM01; genus CAITNM01. The sequence continues at coordinate 4,747 of CALPGA020000008.1, read as the reverse complement.
AAATTTAAACCTCAATACATGATTGACCTGGCAACGCTTACCGGTGCGATTACCGTGGCTTTAGGTTACGAATATGCAGGGTTGTTCAGTAACGATGATAAGCTTTGCGACATGCTAACTGCAGCGGGTTCTGCAGTGGGTGAGCCTTTGTGGCGTCTGCCTATGGGTAAAGCCTATGATAAAGACATTAATTCTGATGTTGCAGATGTGAAGAACGTAGGTTCAGGTCGAGGTGCGGGCAGTATTACCGCGGCACATTTCCTTGAACGCTTCGTTAACAAAACACCATGGGCGCATTTAGACATTGCTGGCATGGCTTGGGATAAAGCCGACAAGCCATTAACAGGCAAGGGCGCTACAGGCTACGGTGTTCGTTTGCTTAATGAATTTTTGACTAAAAACTTCGAAGCTTAAGGCATTTACTGACCCCCTCTGGCTAAGGTCGGAGGGGAATTCTATTCTCATACACTTTCATAAAACGCAACTCACCTATCTGAAAATTAAGTATTTGTAAACTATTGTAAAGAATTAGTTAACAAAATCTATTGTAATTTACCTTTTTTGAGCTATCTACACTAAGTGGAAATTTCTTAAAGGGTTTTTTTATGGAGAAAATTTTCTTAAGTCTATTTTTACTGACTTCAACTATTTACAGCATGGAGGTGCCAAAACTGGAAGAGCCTGAATTATCAAGAAAGGTAAGTGCAAGTCATAGATTTTTAGTAGGCGTTAAAGAACTGGCACACAGCATTGGTTTGTCTAAGCCGTTACAAGCTATCGAAGGTAGCTTAAGCAATTTGTCAGAATCTTATAGGTACAATAACCTATTGGCCAATGTTAAATTTACTGCGTGTGTGCTTGCTCCTGAGCTACGAGAAAAGTCAGACATTATATCAGTAAGACTTTCTAGGAAAGACATAAATGTACTTCACCAAAAGCTATTTCTTATTCGAAATTGTGTAATGGAGATAGCTGAAAATCAAAACCTAGAGCACTTTGCGCCGTTAATGATACGAGAGCTACATTTGTCAGGCGGTGCTCTATCGGTGGCTTCTAGGGCAATGGATGCTGTAGAAGATTGTAAGGTTAATATAATGTTGAGAACATTTACAGCGGTTGCCCAGGTTTTCGACAGAGAACTAGCGCACGATATTAAAGATGAAATATTGACCGATATGCTTCGCAGCTTTGAAAGAGTGGGAGGATTAGTTTCTCTTATAAGTGTCGATCTCTTTAAGAGAGAAGATATTTATCATATGGAAGAAATTAGTGAAGCACTAAATACACTGAAGCCACTGTTTAAAAAAGCCAATGCTTAGTAGCAATTGTTAGATTCAATAAAAAAGGCCGGGGAAACCCGGCCTCTTTCATTATGTGCTTTGAGCTTAACGACGGTTGCCAAACAATTGCAACAATGCCAAGAACATGTTTAAGAAGTTCATGTACAAACGTAGGGCGCCAAATAAAGCTTTTTTGCCTGCTGTTTCGCTGTCATCGTTCGCGTAGTAAATTTCTTTGATCATTTGCGTGTCATAAGCTGTAAGACCTGTGAAAATTAGTACTGAAAGTATCGAAATAGCAAACTGCATTGGTCCGCTGTGCATGAACATGTTCACAACACTGGCGATGATAACTCCAAGTAGGCCCATAAATAAGAATGAACCATATTTGCTTAAATCACGCTGGGTTGTGTACCCGTAAAGGCTAGTGCCTGCAAACATACCTGATGTAATGAAGAAAACTTTCGCTATACTTTCACCAGTGTACAGTAAAAAGATGCTAGCTAATGAAAGCCCAAGTACGCCTGAATAAGCCCAAAAAAGCGTTTGAGCGTTTGCAAAACTCATTTTGTTGATGCGTACACTTAAAAATATTACCATAAGTAATGGTCCCAAAAGTACTAGATACTTAAGTGGTGTTCCAAAAATAAGCTGCATCATTTCAGGTGATTGAGAAGTCAAGTAAGCCGTTATTCCGGTAATACCTAGCCCCAAAGCCATAAAGTTGTAAACCCGTTGCATGTAAGTGCGCAAACCTGCGTCAATTTCCTGTGCGTGGGCAGAAGTACGTGTGATTGGATCAAAATTATTGGACATATTATCCTCCTTTTTCATATGAGGTCATTGTAGCATGTTTTTGCAAAAGAAGCCAAAGGTCTAAACTTGAAATAGAATTATATGCTCTAAAAATAAAAGTGAAGGCATAAAAACTTGACATTTTGTGAAATTTGCTATACAAGTATATCAATAACATCTAATGGATAATGGTTAAAATCATGTTAGCTATTCGCCTTCCTGAAGCCATTGAAAAGCGCCTAGCCTTGTTGGCGCAAAAAACTGGCCGTACCAAAACGTTTTATGCGCGCGAGGCAATTCTTGAGCACTTAGGTGAGATGGAAGATGCCTATCTTGCTTTGAACCGCCTGCAAAATCCTGGGAAATTGTGGGCTCAAGAAGAGCTAGAGGCAGAAATTGACCTGGAGAGTTGATTGGGACGACAGGGCCAGGAAAGAACTTCGGCAACTTGACTACCCCATTCAGAAAAAAATTCTTCAGTATATGCGCGAACGCGTAACGGAAAACCCAAGAAATTTCGGCAAAGAACTGAGCGGAAATAAAGCTGGCTTATGGCGTTATCGTTTTGCAGATATTCGTATTGTTTGTAAAATTGACGATGCAATTGTTACGGTGCTTGTTTTGCGTGTGGGGCACCGTAAAAATGTTTACATCTAGTTTGGAATTATCTGCTCAATTCGCTTGAGTGATTCTTCTTTTCCTAAAATTGACATGACTTCAAACAGGCTTGGGGAAACTGACCTGCCGGTTATGGCAACACGCAACGGTGCTGCTAACTGACCTAGTTTTATGGAAAATTCCTCAGCGGCGCTGCGCAGTAATGATTCAAGCGCGTCATGAGTAAAGTCACACGCTTGCAGTTTCGGCAAAAGATTTTTCAAATGAGCAATATTTTCCGGGGTAAGTAGCGCTGTTGCTTTTTCATCGTGTGGCAACGTTTTAATATAAATAATGGCGCTCTCAAACAGTTCAAGAATTGTTTTGGCGCGTTCTTTAAGGCCAGTCATGCCTTTTGAAATATTACCTTCTTCAATGCTTGATAAAGGGCGTGCAATCTGTTTTTCAATAAGGGGTTTGATTAAATTAACCAAACGGGTGTCATCTGCCAGGCGAATGTAATGGCCATTTAAATTGTGAAGTTTTGCCATGTCAAAACGGGCAGGGGATCGGCCAATTCCTTCTAATGTAAACCATTCAATGGCTTTGGCTTCACTAATAATTTCATCATCTCCATGGCCCCAACCTAGGCGAAGCAAATAGTTTTTCATAGCCTCTGGCAAAAAACCCATGTCCTTGTACATATCAGCACTTGTGGCGCCGTGACGCTTTGATAGTTTTGCTCCATCGGCTCCATGAATAAGGGGAATATGGGCGAATTCAGGGACATTCCAGCCCATTGCTGTGTAAATGTGGTGCTGGCGAAAGGCGTTGGTTAGGTGGTCATCGCCGCGGATAATATGGGTTATTCCCATGTCGTGGTCGTCAACCACAACCGAAAGCATATAGGTTGGCGTGCCATCGGCACGAAGCAAAACCATATCATCTAGCTGATTGTTTTGAACGGTAACTGGTCCTTGGACTTTGTCTTGAATGGTAAGGGAATCTTGTTGAGGGGATTTGAACCGAATAACCGGTTTAATACCTGCAGGTGCGGTTGATGGATCGCGGTCACGCCACATACCATTATAGCGTGGGGGCAATTTCTTAGCCGCTGCTTCGTCACGCATGGTTTGTAATTCTTCTTGTGAGCAATAGCAATAATAGGCTTTTCCGGCTTTTAATAGCTGGTGGGCAACCTCCGCATGACGTGAAGCGCGTTCAAATTGAAAAATGGGTTCTTCATCGGCTTTAATGCCAAGCCAATTGAGGCTTGAAAAAATAGCATCGACAGCTTCGGGGGTTGAGCGTTCCCGGTCTGTGTCTTCAATGCGTAGCAAGTATTTGCCACCGCAGTGCTTTGCGAATAGGTAATTAAACAGTGCCGTACGTGCACTGCCAATGTGTAAATATCCAGTAGGTGAGGGGGCAAAACGAAGACGAACGGTCATTTATTGTTTGTCCTCGTCCTTCATGCCATCTTTAAAGGCCTTCACACCCTTAGCAAGATCACCCATAATTTTGGGGATTTTTCCCGCGCCGAACAATACCAAAACAATCAACAAAACAATAATTAAATGACTTGTGCTTAATCCCATAATTTTCAGTCTGCATAAGGGCCAATTAGATGAAATGTACACCGAATGAGGATTTTCGTCAAAAGTGGATTCATGTTACTATTTTAAAAAATACATAGCATATGGCTAAAAATAGTGATTCTTGATTATCTCCCTTCAATTGCAGCATTAACAGTTATTCAACTGCTAGGTTTAGGAACTGTTAACAAACTAAATAAAAAGGGGTAGACTTCAATCAGAAGGAGTATAGCCACTATGACAGATCGTCTTTATCCAATTTGCGAAGAATTTTTCAACACTAATATTTTACCCATCATTATGCGCCACACAACCGGTTCTGGAGGTAGGCCACCTAAGATTTCTCACTACACATGTTTTTGCGCAATGCTAAAAATGTTGCGGGTGAGCGTGCCGTGGCGTGATTGCCCTAGAGAATATGGTCCCTGGCACACCATATACACACGTTTCAAGCGGTGGAGCGAGAATGGCTTGTTGTGG